>NZ_JBFUME010000002.1:0-687161 GCF_054049535.1 Aeromicrobium sp. P5_D10 | reverse complement strand
GACAGACCGTATGCAAACCCTCACCCTTAACGAGCTTCATCAACTCGTTGTACTCCGGCCCCATCTTGGCCCGAGTCTTGATCCACTCAGGCTTCTTCTCGATCGGAGTCTCAGCATTACGGGCCTCGATACGCAACAACTTGCGGCCCGAAGGCTCGATAGTCACGACAGGCCCGGGTAGAGCGGGTGAGCCGAAACAAGCGCAGCCACCCGTCGGCGCAAGGTCTCATCCGTACCTCCTGCCGAGGCCGTCAAGCTCTCAGCGATGACGTCAGCCACCTCTTCGAATGCCTGCGGACCGAAGCCCCGGCTCGCGAGTGCGGACGTCCCGATGCGGAGGCCCGACGTCACCATCGGCGGCCTGGGATCGTCTGGCACAGCATTTCGGTTCACCGTGATCCCCACCTCGTGAAGCCTGTCCTCAGCCTGCTGCCCATCGAGATCCGACTCGCGCAGATCCACCAGAACGAGATGGACGTCCGTGCCTCCCGTCAGCACCCGCACTCCGGCGGCCGTCACGTCGGCGTTCGACAACCGGCGAGCAAGGATCTTGGCGCCCTCGATCGTCCGCTCCTGACGCTCGCGGAACTCCGCGGACGCAGCCAGTTTGAAACCCACCGCCTTCGCGGCGATCACATGCTCCAACGGCCCACCTTGCTGACCGGGGAACACCGCGCTGTTGATCTTCTTGGCGATATCGGCATCATCGGTCAAGATCACACCGCCGCGCGGTCCACCCAACGTCTTGTGAGTCGTCGTGGTGACGACATGAGCATGAGGCACCGGGTTCGGGTGGAGACCCGCCGCGACAAGACCCGCGAAGTGCGACATGTCCACCATGAGGAACGCGTCAATCGAATCGGCGATGCGCCGGAACTCTGCGAAGTCCTGATGGCGCGGATAGGCCGACCATCCGGCGATGATCAGACGCGGTCGCTGCTCCTCGGCCAAGCGCGCGACCTCGGCCATGTCGACCCGTCCGTCAGCACCCACGTAGTAGGGCGCGACGCGGTAGAGCTTTCCGGAGAAGTTGATCCGCATGCCGTGGGTCAAATGGCCGCCGTGCGCCAGGGCGAGTCCCATGATGGTGTCCCCGGGCGTGAGCAGTGCGGCCATCGTCGCCGCATTCGCCTGCGCACCCGAGTGCGGCTGCACATTCGCGAAGCTCGCACCGAACAACGCCTTGACCCGGTCGATCGCCAACGTCTCGACGACATCGACATGCTCACAACCGCCGTAGTACCTGCGGCCCGGATATCCCTCGGCGTACTTGTTGGTCAGCACCGACCCTTGAGCCTGCATGACCGCCACCGGCGCGAAATTCTCCGACGCGATCATTTCGAGCGTGTCCTGCTGGCGCCCCCGCTCGGCCTCGATAGCCGCGTAGACGTCGGGGTCGAACGTCTCGAGCTGCTCATCGAGGATGCTCATGCCCCTGCGCCAGTCAGGGATGCGTACTGCTCGGGACTCAACAGTTCGAGCGCACCTGTGACGCGGATGCTGATCAGCCAGCCTGCGCCGTACGGGTCGGTGTTGACGGCGCCCGGGTCGTCGACGATATCGGCATTGATCCCCACGACCTCGCCGTCTGCAGGCGCAAGGAGATCACTGACCGACTTGGTCGATTCGATCTCCCCGCAGGCAACACCGTGTGTGATGCTGGCGCCGATCTCGGGAAGTTCGAGATAGACGACGTCGCCCAGCGCTTCGGCAGCGTAGGCGGTGATTCCGACGATCGCCGTGTCGCCGTCGAGCCGGACCCATTCGTGATCGGCCGTGTACTTCAGGTCAGCGGGAATGCTCATGAAATTCTCCTGGTGTGGTGGTGATCAGCGAGGACGGCGGTAGAACGGCAAGGGCACTACTCGGGCGGGTTCGCGTCGGCCGCGCACATCCACTGCGAGCTGCGTCCCCACCTCGCTGACGTGGACATCGACGTAGGCCATCGCGATGGGGTGCTCGAGCGTCGGAGAGGGCGCACCGCTCGTGACGCGGCCCACGGGCTCGTCGGTGCCCCTGATCAAAACCGTCTGACCGTCCCGTGCGACGCGACGTCCTTCCAGCTCGAGGCCCACCAGGACGTGGTGGACGGATTGCTCCGAAGTCTTCTGGAGCGCATCACGTCCGACGAAGCCACCCGGTTTGTCGAAGGCCACGACCCGTCCCAGCCCCGCATCGAACGGCGTCCTGGTCAGGTCGAGCTCATGCCCGTACAGGGGCATCCCCGCCTCGAGGCGGAGCGTGTCCCGGCAGGAAAGTCCGGCAGGCCGGAGGCCGCTCGCGACACCCGCCTCGCTCAGCGCCGCCCAGATACCGGGCGCCTCGTGCTGGTTGACGTAGATCTCGAAACCGTCCTCGCCGGTGTATCCGGTACGGGCGATCTTCACCGGCACGTGCCGGATCTCGCCGCTGATGATCGCGTAGTACTTGAGCGCGTCGACGGCGGCAGTGGTCACCCTCTGGAGGATCTCGAGGGACGCCGGGCCCTGAACGGCGATCAACGCATCGGTCTCCGACCGGTCCACGACCGTGACGTCGAACGGCGCGCAACGACTCACGAGCTGGGTCAGAACCGTCGTGTGATTGCTCGCATTGGCGACGACGAGGAAACGTTCCTCCCCCAACCGGTACACGACGAGATCGTCGATCACCCCGCCCGCTTCGTCACACATCATGCTGTACTTCGCCCGACCGACCATGACCGTCGAGATCCAGCCGACGAGTGAGGCGTCCAGCGCTTCAGCCGCTCCCTGGCCGGCCAGTTCGATCTGGCCCATGTGCGACAGATCGAACAGACCCGCCGTCCGGCGCACTGCGTGATGTTCTTCGAGGTCCGAGGTGTATCGGATCGGCATGTTCCAGCCGGCGAACGTCGTGAACGAGGCACCCAGCATCTCGTGCTGGGCATACAAGGCGGTGTTGCGGGCTGCAATAACGGAAGTCGCGCGATCGTCGGTCATGAGAGGCCTTCGTCTACTCGACGCGCCCGGTGCGCGTCGCGGCCTCCCCGCTCTGTCGTGGTGCCTGAGAGATTCGACGCTGTGAACGTCTTTCACCGTGGGCGCAGGTATTGACCTGACTTTTCAGAGGTGCCTGGCCGGAGCGGTTCGGTGGCCTGAGAGATTCTGGGGAGAGTTGCTCCTTCGGCGCCCTGATGGGCTCTCCCGCTCCGGTTCGATCAGCGTGATGAAGTTATGTGTCTGCGATCCTACCCGAAGACGTCGTCACCATACTATATATTAGACACATGCGCACTCCTCCTGTCGTCAAGTCCGCCCGTGAGACGGCCTACGACTACCTCAAGTCCTCCATCGTGTCGGGCGAACTGACGCCGGGAGAGATCATCGACGACGCCGCGATCGCCCAGCTGTGCGGTATCAGCCGCACGCCCGTCCGAGAGGCCCTGATCCAGCTCGAGAAGGTCGGGCTCGTGAACGCGCCGCCCCGCCGTCGGCCGTCAGTCGCCTCCAGCAGCGGTGACGACATCGAACAGATCCTGGCCCCCCTCGGGGCGCTGCAGACCTTGGCGGCCCGCGCGGCAACGCCGGTCATCACGCCCGATGACATCGACCACATGGAGACGCTCAACCAGCGTCTGTTGGCCGCCGCGGAGAACAATGACTGGGCCGAAGCGGCGCTGGCCGACATGGAATTCCACGGCGTGCTCGTGAGCCGGACCGACAACCGATTCCTGATCGCCGAGATCGACAATCTCCAGACCTTGTTCACCCGCGCCAACAGCCTCTACATGCGCAACCGCGGACCGGATCAGAACTCCAGCCGTGAGCATGCTGCCATCATCGAGGCACTGCACGACAAGGACGCCGACCGCGCCGCCGCCGCGACGGCCAAGAACTTCGAACGTCGCAGCCCCTCGGAAGAGGACTAGCGCTCACACGTGGTGTGAGCCCAGCAGAGCGGCCGCGGGATTGCGGATGAGCAGCTGATCGCATTCGTCCTCCGACAAGCCGCCGGCCACCAGCGCAGCGCGGAATGCGCCGGGCACGAGAGTGAATCCGCACCCGCCGTTGTGGCTGAGGTCTTCTGTCGTGCAGACATCGTGGCTGAGGAGCAGCCGCGAGATGAATCCCTCGCGGCACAGGTCGATGACCCACCCGACACGACGGGTGAAGTCGAGTCCCTGCGCCGACCGGATTCCGTCGAATTGCAGCCACGCTCCCGACCGCGCCACGTCGCGGTGATATTCCGGGATCGGCACCGAGTCGCAGTGCCCGATGATGACGTGACTGGGATCGACGCCTTCTGACGTCAGGATCGCGAGTTGGTCAAGACCCACCGGCCACCGCGCAGCGTGCGTCGAGATCACCGCGCCGGTTCGCACATTGGCCCTCGCCGCGGCCCGGAACGACCGCTCCTCCGCCGCGGAGATGAACCACTTGTCCGATCCGATCTCACCGATCACGCCGGCGCGGACCGAGGTGCCGGGGAATCCGTCCACGAGGTCCTGGACGAGCAGATCGGCGATCTGGTCGACGGAATGCTCGTCGAACCAGCGTTTGTCGAGGTACGGGTCCCGATAGTGGCCTGTTCCGGCGATGATCTGTACCTGGGACTCCTCGGACAATCGACGAAGCTCCTCGACATGTGCCGGACCACGTGTGTGCGATCTGGCACCCCCGCCGTCACCTCCGCCCGAATAGTGCAACGCCGGATCGGGAGCAGCCCCGGCCGACAGCTCACCGGACGTCAGATCGACGAGCGTGCGACCTCCCGCCGCATGGAATGCCTTGAGTTCGGCCACGAGAGCCTCGTGGTCATTGACCAGACCGGTCCGCCGCTGCTCCCTGACCTGGTTGATCAGCAGGTGCTCGTGCATCAGCGTGAGACCGAGCTGGTCGGGGCCGACCGGACCCGTGACCGACATGATCATCTAGACATCCTGATTCTCGCGGCTGAGCGACGGAGCGGTTTCACGCATGCGCAACACGGTACCGAGCGTCACGCCCACTGCGGCGATGCAGAACAGCGCGGGTGCGACGGTGTCACCGGTCTGTTCGCGCAGGAATGCCACGATGTAGCCCGCGGTGCCGCCGAAGATCGCCACGGCCAAGCCGTAGGAGATGGAGATCGAGCTGTACCGGGTGGCGATCGGCATCATCTCGGTGATCGCGGCCGTGAACGGACCGGCGTACATCCCGATCGACGCGGCCATCAACGCCAGCCCCAGGAAGCCCAGCCACACGCTCCCACTGGTGACGAGTGCAAAGGTCGGAAACACCGAGAGTCCGATCGCGATGATGCCGGCCAACATGACAGGACGCCGTCCGACACGATCGGAGATGGCGCCGAACACGCCGATCAGCGGGATCTGCACGAGGAGCGAGAGGCTGTACATCAAGCTGACGTCGATCGGACTGAGATCGCCGAAGGTCACGACGAAGCCCTGCATGTTGATGTACGTGTAGTTCGCGATCGTGAACCCGACCACCAACCCGGCGCCCCGGAGGATCTGCATCTTCTGCTTGCGCGCGACCGACGCGAGCGGACGCGTTTCGCGGGCGTCGCTCTCCATCGCGAATGCCGGCGTGTCGGCCAGTTTCCTGCGCATCCAGAAGCCGAGGACAGCCACGATCAGCCCGGACGCGAACGGTATCCGCCAGCCGAACTGCGCCATCTGGTCCTCCGACAGCACGCGCAGCAAGACGGCCACCATGACCGCGCCGATCAGGTTGCCGAAGATCAGCGCCATGTAGTGGATGCTGCCGAAGAGCCCCCGCTTCTCCGGCGGCGCGTATTCGACGATGAACGCCGCGCCACCGGCGAACTCACCGCCCGCAGAGAATCCCTGGCCGATCCGCGCCAACACCAGCAGCACCGGGCCGAGGATTCCGGCAGTCTCCCGGTTGGGCGATACCGCGAGGAGCAGCGTCGATGCACCCATCACCATGATCGTCAGCGCCAACGCCTTGTGACGTCCGTAGACATCGCCGATGTGACCGAAGAACAACGCTCCCAACGGGCGGAACAGGAATCCGACTCCGAAGACCGCAACGGCCGACAAGAACGAGTGCACAGGATCATCGCTTGCGAAGAACTGCGCCCCGATGATCGTGGCGAGCGCTGCGAACACGCTGAAGTCGAACCACTCCAGCGCCGTACCGATCGCACTGGCCGTGATGGCCCTACGACGTGTCCGTATGAAGTCGGCGTCCTGATGGTGCTGCGATGCTGTCGTGCTCATATCTACCCCCCGGGAGTGATGACGCAAGTGTCAGGATGAACCGAGTACGGCCTTCGCCGCCTCGATGGCTTCTTGGATCTGCGCCGCAGATACGTCGAGATGGGTCACGGCTCGCACCCGTCGCGGTCCCTTGGCGTTCATGACGACTCCGTGCTGCGCGAGTCCCGCCTCGAACGCCGGGGCGTCGGCGACCTCGAAGTACACGATGTTCGACTCGATCAGTTCAGGATCGATGTCGACACCGTCGATCGTCGCGAGACCACGTGCCAAGACCTTGGCGTTCTCATGATCCTCTGCGAGACGTTCGACGTTGTGGTCGAGCGCGTAGAGACCGGCCGCCGCGATGATGCCGGACTGCCGCATCGCCCCGCCCCACATCTGCTTGTACCGCCAAGCCTCGGTGACGAGTTCCTGAGATCCCACCAGAACTGCGCCGACGGGGGCGCCCAGACCCTTGGAGAAGTCGAGCCATGCCGAGTCGAAGATCGACGCGAAGTCAGCGGCCGACACACCACTTGCCACTGAGGCGTTCAGCAGTCGGGCCCCGTCCAGATGGGTCGCAAGACCCCGATCCTTCGCGGCATCGACAACCGAGGTGATCTGGTCGAGCGTCCACACCCGGCCTCCGCCTGCGTTGGCGGTCTGCTCGACGCACAGCAGTTTCGTCCTCGGCGCGTAGCGACTGGCGCCCCTGACGGCTGACGTGACCTGGTCTGCCGAGAACACACCTCTTTCGCCGCGGATCGAGGTGACGACGACCCCCGAGAGCACCGCTGGTCCCCCTGCTTCCGCGTTGATCAGATGCGAGGTGGCCTCAGCGAGCACCTCATCGCCACCACCGCCGGTGTGCAGGCGCACGGCGATCTCATTGCACATCGTGCCTGAGGGCATGAAGACGCCCGCTTCATGACCGAGTAGCTCGGCGACACGTTCCTCCAATGCCCGGGTGGTCGGATCATCGAAAGCCTGCTCGTCACCGACCTCGGCGTCGAGCATGAACTCGCGCATCGCACGCGATGGACGGGTCTGGGTGTCGGAGCCGAGGTTGACGGCGTGGGTGGACAGGCCAGCTGCGAGCTGCGTCTGCATGAGTGGAACTCCTAGAAGTAAGGGTGAAAGAACGAGCGGCTGTTCAGCCGAAGACGCTGGCTGTTCCGGAGCTGACCCGGGCTGCGCTCAGCGAGAACCGAGGTGTCGTCGCCGGTTGACCGGTCATCTGCCTGGCCACCTCGCGGCCGATCATCGGTCCGTGTTTGAAAGCCTGACCGGAGCCGCCGCCGACGATCCACCACGATTCGCGGCCGGGAAGCCGGCCGATGATGAAGTCTCCGTTGACGGACATTTCGTACTGATTGGTCTCCGAACCGGTGACCGGACGGTCGGCGAGGCCCGGGAAGTGTCGCTGCAGGTAGGCCCGTAGCTCGGCCAGACCCTGTTGGTCGGCCATCCGTTCCATGCGATCGGGGTCTATTTCGACGAAGGCGCGGTCGGTGTTGACCTTGATGCCACGACCCGTGAGATCCCCGCTGCCGTAGACCATGCCGAGACGATCCAGCCACAATGGCGAGCCGTCGATCGTCAGGGCAGTGCCGCCCAGGTAGAAGATGTCTTGTCGCAGTGCGGTGATCGACACCTCATCGAACAGCCCTTCGAGCCACGGACCGCAGGCCCACACGACCTGGTCGGGTCGAGGGGCATCGCCGTCGCTGAACCTCAGGCCGCCGTCAGGCGCGGGTGTGACCCGCGTCTGGATCAGCTTCACACCGCGCTCACGCGCCAGCGCGACGACAGCGCGGACCGATCTGCGCGCGTAGAGCAGGCCGGCCGCGGGCTCGTACAGCGCACGCTCGAATCCGCGGATCCCCGTGCCCTGGTACATCTGTGAGAGCTCGTCCTTGCTCAGCCACCTGCAGTCGACACCCAGGCCGGCCATCGTGCTCGCACTGGTCGATTCCCACGACGCATCCGCGTCGTCGGGCACGAGCCAGCTCGCGCCTGCCCTGGCGGTCAACGACTCGTGCCATCCCTGATCGAGGTGGGACCACATCTGCGACGATCGGATCGCCCACTCGGTGAGTAGATCATCCGAACCGTGCGCGAACCTCATGGTCCGGCTCTCACCGCCAGACGAGCCCCGCGCATTTCCGGGTGGGAGGGCATCGGCCAATGTCACGTCGAAGCCGTCCGCGGCCAGGCTTGCCGCGGTCCACGCGCCCATCACACCGGCACCGACCACCAAGACGGTCGATGCCGTCATTGCTCGTCACCGCCGACGTCGAACGTCGGGATCGCCGTCGACGGGAGGGTTCGCGACAAGAACGTGCGGGTCCGAGGATCGGAGGGATTCGAAAGGATCTCTTTCGCCTTTCCGACCTCCACGACTTTGCCTTCCTCCATGTACGCGACCAGGTCGCTGACCTCATAGGCGAATGACATCTCGTGGGTGACGAGCACCATCGTCATACCCTCACTCGCGAGATTGCGGATGACCGCGAGCACGCTGCCGACCGTCTCCGGATCCAGCGCCGCAGTCACCTCGTCGAGGAGGAGCACCTTGGGATTCATCGCCAACGAACGTGCGATGGCGACCCGCTGCTGTTGCCCACCGGACAGCTGGGACGGCCAATGATCGGCCTTCTCGGCAAGCCCGACATGCTCCAGCTTCTCCCGGGCAATCCGGATCGACTCTTCTTTGCCGAGCTTCAGGATCTTGCGTGGCCCTGCTGCGACGTTGTCGACAACCCGCATATGGGGAAAGAGGTTGTAGCTCTGGAACACCATCCCGACGCTGGTTCGCAGTTCGTTCAGGTTCGTCTGACCCAGTTCACGTCCCAGGATGTTGACGCTCCCAGACTCGGGAGTCACCAGACCGTTCATACATCGCAACAGCGTCGACTTCCCGCATCCCGATCGGCCGATGAGACACATGACCTGGCCGGCGTTGACCTGCAGGTCGATACCTCTCAGGACGTGATTGCCGCCGTAGGCCTTGCTGAGGTTGCTGATGTTCACCGCGACTTCCTCACGGGGAAGTTCGATCTCATGGGCGCGTGTCATTGCATCGTGCTTTCTGGGAGGAACTTGCCCAGGCTGCGTTCCGCGCGACGAATCACGAGGCTCAACAGACTGGTCATGACGAAGTAGAGGACCGCGACGAGTATCCAGATCTCGAACGCCATGAAGGTGTTGGCGATCACGATCTGGCCCTGGCGGGTCACCTCGTTGACGCCGATGACCGCCAAGAGCGATGTGTCCTTCAAACAGATCACCAACTGGTTCCCCAGACTCGGCAGAGCCTGCAGCAACGCTTGCGGTGCCACGACGAATCGCAGCGATTGCGCCCAGGACATGCCCAATGAGCGCGAGCTCTCGATCTGGGACAGCGGGACGGCCTGGATCGCACCACGGACGAGCTCGCTGAAATACGCTCCGTGGTGGACGCCGATCGTGATGAGTCCTGCGGTTGTCGCCGACAGCGGGCTTCCGGTGACAACCGGCAGACCGAAGAACAGGAAGAAGATCTGGACGATCAGCGGAGTGCCGCGGATGATCTCGACGTATGCCCGAACGATCTGCCGCGCGACGGGTACCTTGAAGGCCAGCAGCGTTCCGCCGATGCCTCCGATGACCAGCGCCAGCAGGCTGCCGAACAAGGTGATGATGATCGTGATCTTCGCCCCATTGAGGAGATCAGGTAACGAGTCCTGCCAGAGCTCGAGAGTTCCACCCATGACCGGCCCCTATCCGATATCGCCGGGCAGTTTGTCGGGATCCTTCGCGAAGTACTCCTGGTAGATCTTCGTGTAGGTCCCGTCGGCCGCCATCGCGATCAGAGCCTCGTCGATGGCCTTCTTGAGGTCGGGGCGATTCTTCGGCACGGCGTACCCGTAATTGTCGGTGTTGAGCAACGGCGGACGTACTTCGAGCTTGCCCTTGCCCTTCGTCGCGATGTAGTAGTCGAAGATCACTCCGTCGTTGACTGCCGCATCGTCGATGCCGCCCAGCACAGCCTGGACCTGGTCGTTGGTGTTGTTGTACCGGTGGATGTCGATCTTCTTCGCGAACGGCAGGGCTTCGACGTAGAGCGAGTTGCTCGATCCGGTACGTACCGCGACGCTGCGTCCCTTCAGATCCTCAATCGTCTTGACCTCGGTGTTGTCGGGTGTGGTCGCCAGCGCGATACCCGTCTGGAAATACGGGGTCGAGAATGACACGACCTTCTCCCGCGCCGCTGTGATCGAGATCGATGCAGCGCCGATCTGCACTTGTTTCGCCTGCAGCGCAGGAAGGATGCCGTCGAAGGGCAGCGAACTCGTCTTGAGCTTGAACCCGGCGCGCTTGGATACCTCCGTGATGAGGTCGACGTCGAAGCCGGCGGGCTTTCCGTTGTCCACGAAAGCAAAGGGTGGGGCATCGGCATCGAAGGCGACCGCGATCGTCTGACCCTTCAGACCATCGGCGGCATCGCTCGAGCCGCCCGAACCACCGCACGCGGCCAGGAGGATCGAACCGGTTACCGCCATGGCGGCGGCAATCTTGAGTTGCTTCATGCTGCACTCATTTCTGTGTGTCGATGGAAAGGGCGGACCTACTGTTGGTCGTGATGATCTCGACCCCCGAGTTCGTGACGAGGACGGTGTCCTCGATCTGCAGACCGCCCGTGCCGAGCTCGTAGAAGGGGACCTCGAAGTTCAGGACCTCGCCTTCCAGCAACACGACATCGGGACCCTGCGTGGGGCTCAACACGGGGAACTCGTACATCTCCAAGCCGATGCCGTGGCCCACGTGGTGCCTGTTGTAGCCAGGTATGCCGTTGTCTCGCACCGTGGCGATCGCGAGATCAGCCAGATCCACGACCCGGACGCCCGGTGCAGCGAAATCGAACATCGCCGTGATCGCGGCATGGATCGCCTGCTCTGCCAGTTTGAGTCGGGGAGGCATCGGGCCGAGGTGGGCATTGCGTCCGGTGTCGGAGCTGAATCCGTTCAGACGCCCGCCGCAATCGATGCGGATCACATCTCCGAGCTGCGCACGCACGTCCGGGTCGGGCGGGAAGCACCCACTCGCCCGCTTGGCGATATTGACCTCGCAATGACCCGGGATCATGCCCGCGTGCACGGCTTCGTGCTGGTAGCGCGTCCACAGCTCGGTCTCGCTGGTGCCCACCTCGACCGACCTGAACACCGCGTTCATGGCCTGCTCGGTGCGGAGCGCGACGTCGGTGAGTCCCGCGACCTCGTCGGGCGTCTTGACTCTCCTGACAGATCGCAAGAGCGCATTGCCGTCGATCGCGTCATCGAACGGAAACTGCGAGGTGATAGCGGCCCGAGTCGCGAACCCAATGGCGTGATCGTCAAGGGCAAGTCGACTCGACCAGCTGAAACCCAGCTCAGTCAGCATCGCCGTGACAGCACTGACGGCGTCGGGGAATGACGGCGTTTCGGCGCGCACGGCCTCCCACCGGCGATCCATATCGGTGAACTCGTCACGGGGCGCCTCGGTCACGAAGAAGTCACCGTGCGTGTAAAGGACACAGTCCTCCAGTTCCGCGACAGCGAGATACTCCCCCGCGTTGCGAGGCGCAACCAGACCACGTTTGCCGTCGGCATTGACGAAGGCGAAGACGCCGTGGTCACGGAACGTCCGCAGCGGCCAGTGGTCATAACCCGTGAGATAGACGATGTTCTCGACCGTGGTGGCTACCACACCATCGACGTTGACCGCCGCGAATTCACTGGCGCATCGCGCCGCATTGAAATAGCTGCCGGTACGGCGCATATGCCGTCCGGTGCCCTCCGTTGTCGAGTTCATCTGAGTTGTCATGGCCAAAACAATATATAGTACGCTGCACATTGTCTAGAGAATTCTCAAAGAGAATCAAACGACGAGAGGACACCTGCCATGACCGGCCCCACACCCCCGACCACAGATCTCATCGACAGCGTGGATCGACTGCTGTTGATCGACGGAAGATGGCGCGAATCGACCTCCGGGGCATTGCTGGAGGTCGAGAATCCGGCCACCCAATCGGTCCTCACCCACGTGGCCGACGCTGCGCCCGAAGACGGCCTCGCCGCCGTGCAGGCCGCCGTCGGTGCTCAGAACGCCTGGTCACGCACACCTGCGCAGGAGCGATCCGACATCTTGCGACGCGCGTATGAGCTGGTGATCCAGCAGGCCGAGCGCCTCGCGCACATCGTGACCCTCGAAATGGGCAAACCCCTGGCAGAGGCACGTGGCGAAGTCATGTACGCCGCGAACTTCCTGCGTTGGTTCTCCGAAGCGACAGTACGTATCAACGGGGAGTTCCGCGACAGCAATGACGGCACCCAGCGTTGGCTGGTTCGCAAAGAGCCGGTCGGACCTGCCCTCTTGATCACGCCGTGGAACTTCCCCATCGCGATGGCTGCTCGCAAGATCGGCCCGGCGCTGGCGGCCGGATGCACCGTCGTGCTCAAACCGGCTCCGCAGACGCCGCTGTCCAGCCTCGCCCTGGCGAACATCCTGATGCAGGCCGGGCTGCCTGCCGGCGTCCTCAATGTCGTACCGACCAGTTCGGCGGCCGCCGTCGTCCAGCCCCTGTTGCAGGGCGGCGACATCAGGAAGATGTCATTCACCGGGTCCACCGCGGTCGGCCGGATCCTGCTCGAACAGAGCGGGGCACATATCGTGCGGACTTCGCTCGAACTGGGCGGCAACGCACCTTTCATCGTCTTCGGCGATGCCGACATGGAGCAAGCCATCGACGGCGCGATCGATGCCAAGATGCGCAATATGGGCGAGGCCTGCACTGCGGCCAACCGCTTCCTGGTAGCCCGCGACATCGCGACGGACTTCGCTGAGCGGTTGGCCGAGCGGATGGGACGGCTTCGAGTCGGCGACGGACTCCATGAAGGCACCGAGGTCGGGCCGCTCATCGACCGGCAAGGTCAGGACAAGGTCGATCGACTCGTCACAGATGCCCGCGAGAAGGGCGCCACGATGCTGGTGGGAGGCTCCCGACCCGAAGGAGCCGGCTATTTCTACTCACCGACCGTCCTGGTCGACGTTCCGGGCGACAGTCTCATCACACGTGAGGAGATTTTCGGACCCGTCGCCGCGATCCAGACATTCGACAGCGAGGACGAAGCGATCAGGATCGCCAATGACACGCCGTGGGGGCTGTCGGGGTACGTCTTCACGCAGGATCTGGAACGCGCCTTCCGCACGTGCGAGTCCCTCAAACTCGGCATGGTCGGACTCAACTCCGGCATCGTCTCGAATCCGTCGATCCCCTTCGGCGGTATCAAGGAATCCGGAATCGGTCGCGAGGGCGGGCTCGGCGGCATAGACGAGTTCCTGGAGCAGAAGTTCATCACCTTTCCCGTTCGAGCACACCGCTCCTGAAAGAGGACATCCATGACTGCGAACACCTCACCATCCGGTCGTCGCTGGGCCATGACCGGCGCAGCAGGCAATGTCGGGCGTCACCTCCGGAACACCCTCGCCGACGCCTTCGACGAACTCCTGCTGCTCGATATCGTGGATATCGACGATCTCGCACCGCACGAGCGCAGCCAACGCGTCGACCTGCGCGATTTCGACGCGATCCGCGAAGTCGTCGACGGGCTCGACGGCGTCATCCACTTGGGCGGACTCGCTGACGAGGCCGACTTCCACGATCTGGCCGACGTCAACATCATCGGCACGTACCACCTGCTCGAGGCCGCTCGGATGGGAGGCGTGGGAAGAGTCGTCTACGCCAGCAGCAATCGCGCCACGGGCTTCTACCCGACGACGCACGTCGTCAGTCCGGACGAACCGGTCCGACCCGACGGTCTCTACGGAGTCACGAAAGCCGCGACCGAGGCACTCGGACGCCTCTACTCCGACAAGTTCGGGATCGACGTGGCCTGCTTGCGCATCGGCAGCTTCGAGACCGCGCCGACGACTCCCCGAGAGCTGCACACCTGGCTGAGCCCGGTCGACTGCACCGCAGCCTTTCAGGCCGCGATCGACGGCGACTACAGGTTCACGACGTTTTACGCTGTGTCGGCCAATGCTCAGACCTGGTGGGATCTCAGCGCCGGCCACGCGATCGGATTCGTGCCTCAGGACGACGCCATGAGGTTCGCCGACAGCATCGACGGCGAGCCGCTGGAACCTCAGGGCGGTGTGTTCGCCTCGCAGGAGTTCACCCTGTCCAGGCAGAAGCACGTGGGCGACCGCTGATGGAACTGGGCCTCGGGGACCGGGTCGCCCTTGTCACCGGCGCGACTCGCGGTCTCGGCGCGGCGATAACTCTCGCCTTGTCCCGCGAGGGCGTGCGGGTGCTTGCCACCGGCCGGGATCGGCACAAACTGGAGGCACTGGCCGCGCAATGCCCGTCGCCGATCGTCACCGTCGCGTGCGATTTGCGCGATTCGGCGACCGCTCAGACTCTTCCCGATCAAGCCGTGGAGGCCTTCGGATCGCTCGACATCGTGGTCAACAACGCCGGGATCGTGCCGCGCGCTCCCTTTCTCGACACCACGCCGCACGATCTCGCCGACATGTTCGCGGTGAATGTCTTCGCACCCTTCGCGATCATCCGGGCGGCGGGCCGTATCCTCATCCCGCAAGGTCGAGGTCGCATCGTCAACATCGCTTCGACTGCCGGCCTGGTCGGCGCTCCAGGGCTCGTGGCCTACTCCGCCACGAAGGCTGCGATGGTCCGCATGACGGAGTCCCTCGCCGTCGAATGGGCCGACACCGGCGTCCGGGTCAACGCGATCGCCCCGGGTGCATTCGCGACAGATGCCCAGCCGTACGACTTGTCCGATGAGGCAAGCAGATCACGTCGGGCCGCTCGTATCCCGGCCGGGCGACTGGGAGATCCAGCCGAAGTAGCTGCCCTGGTCGCCTACCTGTGCTCCGATCACAGCGAGTTCATCCTCGGCAGCACCTTCGTTATCGACGGAGGCGAGACCGCGCGCGCATGAGACGCTTTCAGTGCGCGGGCGCACCGATGTCTTCGGCTTCTTGCAGCAGGATGGCTGGCGGATGCGGAGCCCGTGGAGCGGCCGCAGGCGCTGCGGGAAGCGCCGCTTCATGGTCTCGGAGCACCGTTGAGATCATGTCGGCGAGTTGCTGACGGTCCACGGCCCCGGGATTGAGCGCCACCGACAGGTGGAGACGGGTTCGTTCTGGATCGTCGTAACCCACTCCCGAAAGCGACTTGCGGTTGCTGACCTTGAGGAGAGTCGCATCGAGGCCGACCTCGGTGATGCTCTCGACTTTGTCGTACGCCCATTCACGCCGCTTGGAGCGACCGCGGAACAGGACGCGCAAGTTGGTCACTGCGACTTGGCCGTGCTCCACTTCGACAAGCGTCGGGACGTTGTCACGACTGCGCTCCTCCAGCAGACGCCCGCCGACAATGGAGAAGAGTCGCTCGCCCGTCTTGGCCTTGACGCCGAGAATCTCGCTTCCGGCAGATTCGATGCCATGGGCGCTCAACGCCTCATCGTGGAGGTTCGCGAGGTCCTGGCGACGGGCAGTCCAACCGGCAAGCCGACGTTGGTGGTCCGAAACAGCCTTGGCGTGCTCCTTCAGGTCCGCCGAGTGACGCTGCAGAGCAGCATGGTGTGCTGCCCGAGCCCTGCGTACCTGCCATCCGAACCGCTGCCTGGCCCCCCAGACCTTGATACGGTCTCGCCTACGCCAAACCAACGCGCCGATCCCGAACAACAGCCCGAGAAGAATCAGGATGACCACCCACCCGGTCGCTGTGAGCGGATCGGCTTCGATTTCGGCCGTGAATCCGTCAGTCGTGCCGTTGCCGGCTTCGTCGCTGGCTTCGACTTCGAGTTTCGCAGTGCCTTCCTCGACGTTCACATCGACGGTTCGGGGCTTCCCTGTTGCGACGTACTTCGCCTTCTCGACGACCTGACCTCCCTCGTCAAGCACCCGCCAGACGACTTGGGCACCAGCTTCTGCAGTGACCCGGGCGACGAGACGTCCCGTGGTGGAGCGCCGGTCGGTTCGCACGGCCTCGAGTGTCGGTGCCGCGGTGTCGATCGTGAAGGCGGGAACCACGACCTTGCCTGTGCGGCCGAGTTGATCGTGGACATTCAGCGTGCCGCCCTGATACCGCCCGTCTGGGAGATCTACCGAGATCTCGGTCGTTTCGCCCTCGAACCGCACTGGCACGACCTTGCCTGCGATCTTCAAAGTCCCGCGTGAACCCGGCGTGCCGACCAGGCTGAATCGTTGGGTGGCCTCATTCGGTTCGGTCAGTGTTTCGAGGACCGGCGCGAGGTGAGGCGCCTTGACGACAACCCGCCGCTTGAGCGCACTGACGTTACCGACGGCATCCGTGAGCTTGACGACGAAGCGGTGGCGGCCGTTATCGACAGGGAAGCCGATCTCCTTGGCATCGCCGGAGGTACGGCCAGCCGCAACTCGTTTGCCATCGACAGTGACGACATACCTGGCTGCCTCGCCCGGCGAGAAGGTCAGTCTGGTGAAAGCATTCTCGGGCGTGCCGGCCACAATCGTCGCGCCCTTGAGTGAGGGTGCCAGGGCGTCTGCGGTCGCTTTGAACTTTGCCACCGAGCTGGTGTTGCCAGATGGGTCGGTGGCGCGCACGGAGTAGCCCCGCACGCCGTTCAGACCCTTGAACGTCAGGGTCTGACGGCCTCCCGTCGCCTTCGTCTTGAACACGGTCTTGCGACCGGACTTGACCACCAGCTTCGCCCCACGTTCTGCAGAGACCGTGACAGCGACCTGCCCGTGGGGCCGGCTCGTGGACTTGAAGAGCGCCGGACGGCGGGGGGCGTCGTAGTCAGTGACCGGTTCCTCGGGGAGCGAGGTGTAACCGCACTCGGAGAAGTGGCCGGTGTCGCCACACACGTAGCTTCCCGTGTCCGACGGGCACGAGTGCCACCTGTGGCAGCCATCGCGATGCGCGTCCGCAGGTACCGACCAGGCGACCAGACAGGACATGGCCAGCAGCACGCCGATCGCCAGACCTCTGGCACGCACGGTGAAACTCATTGATACGGCTCCTTCGGCCGTCACGAGGCGTGACAGCGACTCGCCAGGCTACGTGCCGAGCATCGGCCGTGTGGCACGTTCGGGAAACCAGCCCACTGACGTGGTACGCCCGTCCCATACCGCCAATCAGTTCACATCTTCCGACGGCAGACGCTCCGGCAGACCCAGCCGTGGGAACTGATCGTCATGGAATGTGACGATCTCGGTGATCGCCCCGTCCGAGATACGCAGCACGTCGACCGTCAGCGGCAGATACGCGTCCTCGCCGTCCTGCCAGAGGTAGAAGCCGATGGCAGGCTGCCGATTCACCGACGTGGGGACGGCCCGCAGGCGACCGAGGCTCTCGAAGCCGTCTGCGATCCAGTCGCCGACCACCGAGTCACGCCCGATGCACAAGCCCGGCGTGGGCGGCATGGAGCAACGGACGTCTTCTCGCAGCACGGACGCGAGAGCGTCGACGTCCTTGGCCACGCTCGCATCCGTGAAACGGCGCACCAGCTCGCGGGTGCCGGCATCCTCATCGCCGCCCGTCCAGTCTTGTCGCTCGGCCGGCAGGTGCTCCCGCATACCCGCCCGGGCCCGCTGCAACGCACTGTTGACCGAGTTGACCGAATCTCCAAGCATCTCGGCGACGTCGTTGGCCGGCCAGCCCAGCACGTCACGCAGTATCAGCACGGCACGCGGGCGCGGAGCAAGATGTTGGACGGCGATCAAGTACGCCAGCTCGATCGTCTCCCGCGCGACCGCGGAGGTCTCCGGTCCGTCCGTGTCGTCTGCCGCCAGCTCATCGAGCAGTCGATCCGGGTAGGGCTGCAACCACAGCACTTCACCTCCGGTCGCAGGCTTCGGGCGACGCTTCGCGAGCAAGTCGAGACTGGCATTGGTGGCGATCTTGTAGAGCCAAGCACGGAACGTCGAGCGTCCCTCGAACGTCCCGCGCCGCCGCCAGGCGCGCAGCAAGGTCTCCTGCACGGTGTCCTCGGCGTCCTCGAACGAGCCGAGTATCCGATAGCAGTGCACGTGCAGCTCGCGGCGATGTCGTTCCGCCATCCCCGCGAAGGTCGGCTCGTCTACCGCGTCCAGACTGCTCATGCCCAGTTCCTCCAGTCGCATGTCCGTACTCATCACATCATCCCTTCGCCGTGGTGTGTCTCTTGATAGGTATGACGGGTGCGGGCGAACAAACTCATCACTAAGGTCGGATCCACCAAAGTTGCTGATGGCGCCGGGTGGAAGCCGTCAAGGTATGGTTGACACGCTCTAGGCAGGGCTGTTCGTCTGACCTCGATCGTCAGGCTTGTCCACGTGGGTTGTGCTGTTGCGGTTGGTGGTGAGTAAGAAAGCAGTGCTGGCGGGCTGAGGGCTCGCTCGAACAGCAGCTTCCAGGCTGTTTCCCAGGGCCAGTCACGGGGCAGGTGCAGGTGGAGTCGTCGGGCTGATCAGGCGATGCGCGCTGGGATGGTCAGCGTGCTGGTGGCTTTCGACGCGTCCGCGATCAGCCTCTTGGTGCCGTGGCGACCCAGAAGCGCCTTTGCGGAGGCGTTGAGCCACGATGACCGGTGCCGAGCCAGTGGTCGAGGCCGTGGCGATCAGGGCGTTGAGGCCTCGGATACCGGAGTAGCCGTAACCCGATCCCTGTTTGGAATAGCCGTGGACCTCAATGATGGTGTCGTCAACATCGACCATCACGCGCCCGCCGCCGGTTGGTGGCACGATCATCGGTGCCCGAGCGCGGAGCCGGGTCGGGAACCTGGAAGCGACGGCATCGAGTTGACGGACGTGGCCGAAGGTGAACGCCCGTACGAACGATCCCGGGGTTGAGGGCGCATAGGTGCGGTCGAAGATCCGGCCCAGCCCGCCATGGCGCAGCGAGGCCATGGCGTCGATCGAGTCGGCGCCGGCGACCATCCCTACGACCTTGTGCGCCAGCTCTGCCAGTCCGGTTGACGACATGAGATTTGGGTCGTCGAACCTGGCTGACATGGCTTTTCGGGTGGGGAAACTGCATCTACGAGATGCCCTTCGTGTGGCAGAATTTAGTTCCTTAGACAGTCCCACTTTTCCTGCGACACGAGGGTATTTCCTATTTCACACGCCGAACAGACCCCAACTCAATCGGTGGATCGAGGCTAAGCCCAATACCTTTAAGTCACTGGTTCGAGTGTGAGTTGGGCGGGTGGTGCACCCCGATTTCCCATCTGAAGCGGGCGGCCGTTGGCCGGTCGATGTTGAAGGCAACCATGCACGCAACCGTCAGCCGTTTCGCAGGATAAATCGCTCGGGGACAAGTTGCCATCGGGTGCCAGCCAACTCGTCGGCGTCCGCGAAGAATTCGTCTACGTGGATCAAAAAGAGAGAAAACGCCTCCCGTTGCGGATTCCGTTCCTCAGGCTCGTCAGGGGAGCCCTTGCCGTACACCGTGCCATCGCGCCCGATCAGCCCCTCGACGTATGCCTGGAGGTCTTCAGGACGCACGACGATTTCAACGGGTGCGGCTCCTAGGGAGTCCCCTGCGTACGAAGTGAATCGAAACGTATATGACTCAAGGTCGATCACCACAGCCGTACCGTGTTCAGATGCGAGAGCATCGACCCACAGGGCGAAGTAGCTCACCCATCCTTCTCCGCGGTGCTTTGCCGGCATGCGCATTCTACGGATTGATCCAGTTTTGGATCATGTTGCCTTTACACGAATTCTTGCTCTTCGTTGGGTATGCCGCAATGATGCGCCGCGCGGTGCGTCCAAAGTTGAATGGCCGCGCGTAACACCATTTCTCCTCGGAGCTGTCGTAGGTAACCTTCCATGGATCATGCAGCACCCAGCCCATCGACCATCCAGCCATCGTCCTCCAGTTGCGCGCACCCGCGTACGACTGGAAGCGATCGTCCTTTGCCCCAGCGATCAGATGCCGATACCCGTACTTAGTGTTTCCACACCGTAGATTCGCAGTCATCAGTTCGGACGGTCCTCCCGCAAACGGGGTCCTGTAAAATGCCCTGACTTTTTTATCCTTGTTGTTGGTCGTGGTGTACGAGGGACAAGCGTTCCATGTTATGTCCGTGTAGTCGCCGAAGTAGTTAGTCAGCGTTCCTCGCGGCGCTGCGCTAGCGACGGTCACATCAGGATACGCAGGAGCTGCCGCGCCGATTGGCTCTTCGTCTCCGAGACCCCATGCGCCATCTGTCGGCGAGCCCGAATCGAACGATTGCGCCTTTACAGTTGGATCCAGATCCACGCCGCCGAAGTCGTTCTCCTCATTGGACTCCTCCGCATCATTCGGCAAGTAGGTCACCTCGAGGATGGGCTTGAGTGCTGGCGTGTTGCAAATGGACTGAGAGCTGTCGGGATTCCCTGAGCAGAAACGACGTTCGTAAGCGGACTAGTCCTCGTCACCTGCGTTGATGCGCAGGAACTTGCTGTCAGTTACGACAGTCGGATTAGATCGAAATTTCGGCAACCGCGTGGAGGAACGCCTGCAAATGGCTCGGAAGGACTATAGGGCGCGTCGTCATTGCTAATACATGCTCGTCATTCTCCTCGAACACAGCGGCTGGGGCTCCCACTGCTGCGAAGTTCGCAACGCCTCTACCATCCGTACCGGAATTCGACCGGTGGATCGAGGCTAAGGTCGGATCACCGGCCGATCAAGGCTCGCGCGGCATTCATTGGAGGACCAACCCGTGTCACACATACAGCGTTTCGACCACATCGGCATCACCGTCGAGGATCTCGATCGGGCGACAGCGTTCTTTGTCGGACTGGGTCTCGAAGTCGAGGGCACCGGGTTCGTGGAGGGCGACTTCGTCGAGACCGTCTGCGGCATCCCCGGCGCGCAGTGTCAGATCGCGATGCTGAAGCCGCCAGACGGTGGAACCCGATTGGAGCTCTCGAGCTTCGTCACGCCCGATCACGTGCCCGGATCGCCCACGGCGATGGCCAATGAGGTCGGACTGCGCAATGTGTCGTTCGAGGTCGGCGATCTTCAGGCAGCCCTCGATGCCGTGGCCGAGGCCGGTTACGGTCTCGTTGCCGGCATCGGCGAGTACGAAGGCAGCGTGCGGATGGCCTACGTGCGCGGGCCTGAGGGGATCATCGTGTCGCTGTTCGAGCAGACCGGCTGACGCAGACTCCAATACTCTGACACCATGGGTCGCCGCTACCTCCAACTCGCATCGAATCGGCTCTTCTGGGAACTCGGGGACCCCTTCGTCTATCCGTGGTTCGTCGACCTCAGTGTCGAGCCCGCACCGGCGAAGGTGACGGTCGGGGAAGGTGTCGCGCACGGCGCAGTGGCCGCGACTATCAGCCCGAAAGAGGCGCTCGGCGAGGAATGGGCGGAGCATTTCAACCGGGCCGAGGCGAGTTGGCTGCGCCCCTACCTGCAGAGAATCCTTGAGGGCGAAGTCGTGACCGAGGCCGAACTGATCGCCCATTTCATTCGCCTGCACGGCCGGGCGCCACACGTCGTGGGCACCCAGAACGTCTAGGTCCGACCCGGGTGGGACCAGATCGATAGTGTGTGACCAACGATTCACGGCCTAGAGCTGAGTCTTCGAACCGATCCAGGGGAACACGATGACGGGCGATGTCTTCATATTCCTGAAAGCGCTCGGAGCTCGAGAAGGTGATCCGAGTCTGGAGCAGGCCATGGCCTTCGTCGGCGGCGAGCACGAGACAGAGACGTTCGACGACAGCGAGGTCGAAGCCAAGTATCTGGTCATGTCAGAGCGAGGTGTCGACTTCCTGCTGAATGACGGTGTGCTCGACACAGTCTTCGTCTATGCCACAGAGTCCGATGAGCAGAGCATCTACCGCGGCTGGACGACGCTTGTCGACGGGATCACTGCCGCCTCATCGCCCGATGACGTCGTGCGGGCGCTTGGCGCACCGAAGCGGGCCACCGACACCTACATCCTCTACGAAGTAGATGCCGGTTTCGTGCAGTTCGACTTCGACGGAAACGCGCTCAAGATGGCGGTTGTGATGCAGCACGACATCGGGGGTTGAACAGATTGCGGCATGAACGCTAAGCGCCACAAGCAGGAGCCGCTGCAGCCCTCCCTGCTCGACGACTTCCTGTCGAAGGACAGCCGCAGGATCCTGCATGCAGTGTGGGAGGTCTTCGCGACGCGCGATCCCGAGGTGTTCGCGCCGCTGGTCAAAGCTCTGCCCAGAATCGACCGGGCGACCGACAACATCGATTTCGGCGGGATGCTCGCCTCGAATGCCCGGCACGTTGACCACGCACTCGATCGGATTCGCCTCTTCGGCAAGCATCAGTGTCTCTGCGGTGCTTACTCCGACCACATGTTCTACGAGCCCGCAAAGGAAGAGGCGTATGGGCACATCCGGATAGTCGAGGAGATCCCGGTGTTCTTCAACGGAAGCCCCGACCGGCCCAAGCGCATCTGTGAGTGCACGGATTGTGGCAAGCGGTTCGAGGTGGAGGAAGGCGAATACCACTACACCTGGTGGAAGTGGAAGACGCGACGTTGATGGCCACACATCAGACATCACACCGACGAGAAGGAGTCTGCCGGTGGACCGGAAGCAGTTGAAGTCCAAGGGAATCGCGGCATCTGGGTACGGCAATGCGCTGTTCCTCGACGAAGGAGACGAAGTCCGGGCCGATGCAGTGGTGTTCACGCCGCTCGACGGAGCTTGGACGGTCTATGCGACCGACGTGGCGGCAGCGCCGATCGAGGCGACTCGGCGTTCGTTCGCCACCGACTCCGAAGCGTTCGACTACATGTGTCAGTGCCTGCGCGACCAGCTGACAGCCCGGCGGGCCGCACGCACAGCACGAGCCGAGGCCGAACGGGCCCGGCCGAAGCCGAGTCTGTTCGCGGCCTATCGCACGATGGGCCTCACCGGCGTGCTCATGGTTGTCGCGTGGATCACGACCGCCCTCGGTTGGCTGTGGATCTCCCCCTTCACCTATACCCGCGCCGACACTTTCAAGATCGGGGTCAGCACCGATCAGATCGGCGAATTCATCTTCGACGCATCGTCGGGGCTCCCCGTCGTGGCGCTCTGCTACAGCCTCGCCGTCGTCAACATGGCCGAGCAATGGTCGCTGGGACGGCACGATGGCGGACGCCTCGCGCGTCGCGCTATCGGCACCGCAGCCGGAACAGCACTGTTCGCGACGCTGGCTCTCGTCTGCATGCTGATCCGGTCGGACGAGGTCGAGAATCCGCTCTACTGGATCCCGCCGTTCCTCGCGCTGGTCAGCGGGACAGCCGTGGCGCTGGGGCTGGCCGTAACCCGAACGGGTCACAGCGACTGAGTCCCGTGCCTATCGGCCTTCGCCGGCGACAGCCGTAGGCACAGCGTCTTGCGGCGCCAGTGGACGCGGGTCGCGACCGCCGAACGCAGCCACCCGGTCCCAGAACCACGAAGCCAGACTCGGCGCGACCACGACATCGTCGGCGCCCGCCCGACGGATCACCACATTCTCCAGGGTCACGATGAGATAGCCGCCCTTGTCGTCGGTCATGACCTGTGAGTAGTAGTCGCTGAGTCCCTCCTGTTGCCAGTCAGGATAGGTCTCGGGCTCCGCCTCGATCGCCTCATCCATCGCGACGATTTCTGCGCTCGACATCAGCCGGAAGTCGCCGTCGACGCCCCACAGCGCGCCGGTGCCCGGCTCCTGGCCGTCGTGCCATTCGGCGACCTCCAGTTCCCCCAGCAGCGAGCGATCGGCCTCATCGTCCATGGGCGGGCGCAACACAGCGCGGAGCTCAGGAGACAGCACCTGCTCCAGCGCGACCAGAGCGGAGGCCAGATCGGTGCCAAGGACCTGGTCGCGCATCTGCGACCAGGCCATCTCGACCACGCCGGCAGCGTGGTAGTCCGCGAACGTCAACTGTTCCTTCTCCAGCGCTGTCCGAGTGTCTCGGATCATCGTGAGCGCGCCTTCCGCCAGACCATCGGTCGGGTCGAGACGTAGCTGACGCAGCGCCAGTTCCTCCGCGTCCTCGAAGCGACCTTGGTGCACATAGGCCCAGATGAGCGGACCTCCGACGAAGTCGCTCGACGGATCGGCCCGGATCGCTTCCTCAGCCGCCGGAATGTAGCGCTCCGACGGCGCGAAGCTCTGGAACAAGTAGATCGCGCGGGCAGCGAGCGCGTAGCGCAGGTCGTCGGCATCGGTGCGTGCGCACTGAGCCACGGCGTCGTCAAGGATCTGCCAGCCGGTGTCCAGGTCGCCGACCATGGCGGTCGCGGCACCCAGTTCCATCCGGTCGTGCCAGCTCTCCTGGTCCTCTCTCAGAACCATCTCGGCCCACCGCTGCGCCTCGACATAGTTGTACTCATACTGTTCGAGGCCGCGCAACGTACGCGCGGCGTCCACGAAGTACTTGTCGCGCTGACCGATGACGTCGACCAGCAATTGACGTGCCTCGTCGACATCTCCGCATTTACGACAGTGGTTCGCGAGCAGGATCCGGATGCCGTTGCGTCCCGGCTGCTGCGCGAGCACGCGCCTCGCGAGTCGCCCGATCTCGGGGTGAGTGGGCTGGACGTCGTACAGTTCCCAGGCCAGGTCGACGTCTCGCTCGATCGGATCGACATCCGGCTCGAGACCATCGCCACTCATCGCATGCCTCGCTTGACCCGGTAGGCCCGCAGTTGGTCGAACGTGCCGTCGTCGACGCCGTACTCCAGCACCGACGCCACCTGGTCGAACCACGACGCTGTCGACGGCTTGACCCCACTCGCGACGGAGAGCAACGCCTCGGTCGTCACCGGTACGACGCTGCCTGCCTCCATCGACGCGGAGAGCGCCTGCTGAAGGGCGACCTTCGCTACGTGCGCGATGTCGGCACCGGAGAATCCCACTGTTGCTGCCGCCACCTGCGCGAGGTCGACTCCGTCAGTCGGCTTGTCCTCGAGGTCGCCTTCGAGGATCGCGGCGCGCGCGATCTTGTCGGGCGGCAGTACGAGAACCGTCTTGTCGATGCGGCCGGGGCGCCGGAGCGCCGGATCGATGTCCCACGGGCGATTCGTCGCGGCCAGGAAGTACACACCATCGTTGGCACTCGACACGCCGTCGAGCTCTTCGAGCAGTTGCGTCACGATCATCCGCATCGACTGCGATCCGCCGCCGCCGGATGTACGCCGTCCGCCGAGTGCGTCGAACTCATCGAAGAAGATCACGCAGGGTGCGGCGGCTCGCGCATTGCGGAACACGCTCCGGATCGCCTTCTCGCTGTCACCGATGTACTTGCTGATCAGCTCCGCGAGGGTGACATGGATGAACGATGCTCCGAGATCACCAGCTATCGCCCGCGCGATGAACGTCTTTCCACAACCCGGCGGCCCGTACATCAGCAGGGAGCCGCCCGCCGTCTGGCCGAACGCTGCTGCCATCTCGGGATTGCGCAGCGGGGCGAGGAACGTCGCATCGAGGTGCTTCTTGACCTCGGCCAGGCCGGCCACATCTGCCAGCGTCACAGCCGGTCGTTCGGCTTCCCAGACACCGGGCACTGCTTCGTCGTCGTCCACATCGTCGAGGTCGGCAGCTGCCGGGACGGGGATCGGCCTCAGCTCGCTCGGAGCCGGTGTCGACATGCCGCCTCGGAGCCGGGCCGCCATGAGGCGAGCTCGCAGCACTCGCACCCGGGCAGGATCGCCGCCATCGGCCTCGAACGTGTCCAGCTCATCTGCGGCGCGATCCGGATCGGCCTGCAGCAGCAGAGCGATGAAATCCTCTCGCAGCGCGAGGTTCTGCGGATCGCGGCTCACTTCGGTCTCGATCACCTTGAGGAAGTCATCGTCGGCCATCTGTCACCCCTTCAGCTGTGTGTGGCGACAATAACAAGGCACCCCGCGCCCCAGCAGCCGCGCTCCGACTTTGCGTGCAAGCCATGGCAAAAGTGCGACGCCCTTTCTCGCCTCCGATTGCCGCTCGATATTGTTCTTCGTGCACGGTCGGCCGAGCAACGGCCGACCGCAATCGATGACAGGGGACGCGATGAAGCTTCGCTCACGCTTGACCGGCACCGCTTTGGTGCTCACACTCTCAACTTTCGGCCTCGCAGCGTGCGGCGGCTCCGATGGCGGCAGCGATGACGCCAACGCCAAGGACACCACGTCGGAGGCCACCAAGACGCCCGACGCGACTGAGAAGACCGAAGAGCCCAAGACCGACGACAGCGGCGACAAGCCGTCCAAGGACGAGGTCGTCGACGGCTACACCAAGCTCGTGGGAGACCTCATGGGCGAGACCAAGCTTCCCGGGAACATCCTGGAGAAGGTCGTGACGTGCTTCGTCGACGAGGTCTACGATGACGCCTCGCCGCAGACGCTCAATGCCATCGCCGGCGGCGCCCCGGACTCCCAGGTCCGGGGCCGTCGGCGTTCACTTCACGAGATATGTGAAGTAATTGCCAAGCTTGTGGAGCGCTGCGTCCGACAGCTCAGGACGCCGTTCGCGCATGACCGACACGACTTCATCGCCGATCTCGGCGAGCGACTTGTCGCCCCAGTCGATGTGAATCCTCATGGTCTCGTCGAGGATCGACCGCACGGCATCACGTATCGCCTCGCTGTCGACTCTCGACCGGTATTCTTCCTCGTTCTTGCTGGGATAGCGCTTCAGACGCAGCACAATGGCTTCGCTGAGGTCCACATCTCGGTTCCGGCGGCCGGCCTCGGAGCACATCAAGAAGGTCACGGACCGCACCGCATCATCGGCGAGCCTCGGGTAGGCGCGGCGCACTGAGCGGTGTACCGCCTTCTCTATCCGCTTCCACTCACGCTTCTTCGTCGAGGACGTGTCCTCGCGGCCTTGCCGCTCGCCGGAAATGCTCATCCCCGCACAGGCCTGCTCCGCGGTGGCAATGACCTGCATGACCTCGGGCAGGAGCTCGGGATCGACGGCGTCGGGATCTCGCGTCGGGATCTTTGCTCCGTGAAAGTAGTGGCCCGTGTACTTCAGGACCGCCGCGTCGAGCGGAGTAAGACGAACCCCACGCTGCGCCCGCCTGCTGTCGGCGACGTACTTCTTGACGCGTTCGGAGTCGGATTCCTCGGTAGCGGAATGCATCGAGTCGAAGATCTGGCCGCGTTCGAGCAGTTGGATGTCAGCGCCGTAGCCGACGAGCATCGCCTTGTATCCCGGAATCTCTCGCATGAACGATTCGACCTCGTCACGTGAGCCGAGCAGGATCGGATCCAGCAGCGCGACTGCTGCTTCTTCATCCAGTGGACGTCCGATGCCGGCAGCATTGCACAGCGGGAGGATCGCTGCCCACAGCAGTACGTGCCTGGTGAGGTCGTTCTTGATCACCTCGAGGTGCGCCTCGGAGATCGGGAAGCTGAACGTGCGGGGTTGGTGGAGGGCGTCTGCTCCCGCGCCTAGCTCGATCTTGAGCCCGTCGTCATCTCGGACCACATTCGGAATCCAGCCATAGCGGGCAAAGACGGTCTCGCGCAAGACTCCACCCTCCTCTCGTCATCGCGTTCCACGTTACCGACGAACGGGGTGACGGTGGCATCCGGCGGACTTCAGGTTCACAGTAGAAGGACAACCAGAGAGGACCAGACCCATGCCCGAGCTCATGATCGACGTCATCACCTCCTTGGACGGCTTCTCGTCCGCAGACGGCTGGCCCGGCTTGTGGGGCATGGGAGGACCCGACTACTTCGCCTGGCTCGAAGAGGGTGCCGCCGACACGTACATCTCGTTGATGGGCGCCACGACCTACCGCCTGTTCGCCAGTTTCGCCGAGTCCGGCGAGGAGGACATGGGGCCGCTGACCGCGATGGACAAGATCGTGTTCTCCTCGACGCTGGAGCCGCCTCTGGCCTGGGCGAACACACGTCTCATCTCAGACGACGCCGTCGAAGCCGTCCGCGCGCTGAAGGAGCGTGGTGAAGCCCCGCTACGCACGATCGGGAGCGCGAGCCTTTGCCGGTCGCTCGTGATCGCGGGCCTGGTCGACCGGTTGCGGGTCGTGGTCTTCCCGGTCGTCAACGGCGCGTCGGGCCAGGATCCGTTCTATGCCGGATGGCCCGACGTTGCGCTGGAGACTGTCGAGCACCGCACATTCGACGGCCGGCTGCAGATGATGGAGTTCGTGCCGACGGTGCTGGACGGCCCACCGGGGACTGGACCGTCCTCCATGCCGGCGACGTGATCACGGCCGGTCCGATCAACGCGGCTCGCCACGGACCGACTGGCCCGGATAGGCGTCAAGCTGCAGCTCGCCATCACGTACCACGAACACGCCGTTCACGAGCAGATGCCGGACGCCGGATGACAGCCGGACCGGATCGACATAGGTCGCGTTGTCCGTGACTTCCTTAGGGTCGAGGACAACGAGATCGGCGTCCGCCCCCGCCGCGAGCCAACCTTTGGCCCGAGCGTCTGGCGCGACGTCGTGCAGCACCTTGGCCGGGAGATATGAGCAACGCCGGAACGCCTCATGCCATGTCCACGACCCGGTCTCCCGGACCATCAGCCGCAACGCCTTCGCAAACGTCCCCGCGGTTCGCGGATGGGTCGTGGCCCCGTCCGGAAGCGGCCACTCGCGAGTGTCCATGCTTCCGTCCGGCCAGCACACCGGCATCGCGTCACTGGCCACAATCGAGTCCGGAAAGGCCAGCGCGCGGTTCAGCAGATCCCGATCCCCGGCATCGCGCTCATCGAGGTACTCCACGATGCAGGCCGCTCCGGGATCGGTGGCCCGCACCTCTCGCAATCGCGCCGCGTCGGCCAGTCTCTCGCCGGTCTTGAGCAGGACCAGGTTCGACGGCTCGATCCCCCAGATCTTCAGCCGGTCCGGATCGAGGAAGAACGCACCGATCCCGGTACTGCCGGCACCGTAGGGATAGGCCTCCATCGTCACCCGAGAACCAGCGGTCCGCGAGCGTTCCAAGGTGTCCAGTACTCGATCCACATGCCGCCGTGACGTGGAGTTGACGTGACAGTGGTGCATCGCTGCGCCGGTTTCGGCGGCGGCGATGGCAATCTCCTCCGAGCCGTCGATCGGAGTCGTGGGATCGGCCTCGACGAGTTCGCGGACGTGAGTGAACGTCGGCACGGCGGTCCGACCGGCCAACTGGGCTACTGCCAGGAACTCGGCAGGATCGGTGAGCGGCGCGTAGCCCAGCAGGACTCCGATGCCGAGCGCTCCGTCGTTGAGCTCGCCCTCGAGCAGGGCGAGCCACGCGGCGAGCTCGCGGGGAGACGATGAGCGCTGCCATTCGCGGACGCCCAGCATCTCCAAGGATGTGGTCAACTTCGTGTCCGGCTCGATGCCGGCAAGAACCTTTCCACGGGCACCGGCCCAGGAAGCGGAGAACCCATAGTTCAGCGGTCGTCCGGCCTGCGCGGCTTCCTTGTATCCCTCGCCCACGGGCATCACGCCGGCTTCCAGGTCCAGAGCGGTCGTGACTCCGTCGAAAGCCTGCAACCGGTGTCCCGCAATCGAGTGCACGTGGCTGTGCAGATCGATGAACCCCGGCCCCACTATCAACCCGGTCACGTCGACGACGGCAGCGTCGGGCGCGTCGGCGAGCAAGTCAGTGCCCACCGCACTGACTTTGCCGTCTTCGAGCAGCACATCGGCCAATGCGTCGAAATCCGACCGCGGATCGATGACCCGGCCGCCACGCAACAGCGTCTTCATCAGCGTCCCACCGCCGAGATCCACTCGGTCGAGACGGTCATCTCGGCCACAACATCAGGCAGCACGTCGACGCCGAGACCAGGTCCGGTCGGCACCGTGACATGGCCGTCACTCAGGACGAAGGGCACGGTGATGTCGCGAGCGTAGAACCGATCGGACGCCGATGTGTCGCCGGGCAGCACGAAGCCGGGCAGCGCGGCGAGAGCGATGTTCGCAGCGCGGCCGAGCCCCGTTTCGAGCATCCCGCCGCACCAGACCGCAACCCCGTTCGCCACACACACATCATGGATGCGCTTGGCTTCGAGGTAACCGCCGACCCGTCCCGGCTTGATGTTCACGATCGAGCAGGCACCCAGCCGGATCGCATCTGCAGCCGCTTTCGCACTGTCGATCGACTCATCGAGACAGATGGGGGTCCGGAGCAGCTGAGCGAGCTGGGCGTGCTCGGTGAGGTCTTCCTCGCCCAAAGGCTGTTCGATCAGGAGCAGGTCGAATTCATCGAGCCGCGCCAGCAACCGAGCATCGGCCAATGTGTACGCGGTGTTCGCATCGACCTGAAGAGCAAGCTCGTCACCGAAGGCCTCCCGCACCGCCCGAACCGGCTCGAGATCCCATCCCGGCTTGATCTTGAGCTTGATTCGAAGGTAGCCCTCTTCGACGAATTCCCCCACGATCCGCAGCAGAGTGTCGATATCGGGCTGGATGCCGACCGAGACGCCGGCCGGCACAGACGTCTTCTCCGCGCCGAGGTAAGAACCGAACGACATATCGGCGTGGCGAAGCTCGGCGTCCAAGAGCGCCATCTCCAGCGCGGCCTTGGCCATCCGATGCCCCTTGAACGGCAGCAGGACGCCTCCGACCTGGCTGGCACCGATGTCCGGCTCGCGGCTCAGCGCAGGCATCAGGCACTGCCGCATGACCAGCTCCACCGAGTCGTTGAACTCCGGTGAGTACAACGGCTCCCTCATCGCGACGCACTCGCCCCACCCCTCTCCGACCGAGGTCACCGCCCGCACCAAAAGGACCTCACGCGAGTTCTGTACTCCAAAAGACGTCTCGAACGGAGCCTTCAACGGCAGCTCCAGACGCCGCAGCTCGAAACCTTCGACCTTCATGACACATCACTTCCCATCGGTTCGTTTGCCGCACGTTGCATAGGTGGTGTGGACTGCGGACCGGGTACCAGCACGTAGAAGCCGTCCCGCGAGACGCTCGTGACCGACCAGCCCGCGGACAGCAGTCCGCCGAGGGTCTCCCGCACGGCGTACCGCCACTCGATCGCGAGTTCCGGATCGCTGACTCGCAGTCCCTCGATATCGGGCGGGATGCGGACCAGACAGATGTCAGCTACCGCGGCGCCACGCATCGCGGTCGGTCGCCCGTCGACGTCATCGAGAATGATCTCGGCGCCGGCTGACAGCAGCTGAGTGACGTCGACCGGGGCCGCCTCGCCAGCGCAGGCGCGAGCTGTCGAATCGGCCGCCAGGTTCCACGTCACAACAAGCCGATCAGTGCGCTGTCCGGCGTTGATGGCATCCGACATGTCGCCGTAGAAATCAGGGGCATACTCGTGCGAGACGGCACCGAGCTTGTGCACGTTGAAGTACGCGTTGCGCCGCACCAAGGGGTCGAACGTCCAGACGATTGCCGGGATCCCCCGTTCGAGGGCCCACGCCCTCTGATCGAGCTTGAGCGCGAAGCCGACGTGTCGACCGGCTCCCGCCGGGGTCACCCCGGCAATGTGGGAGTGGAGAGTATCGACCGGCTCGACACCGAGGAACGCCACGCAGGCACCCACTGCCTGCTCGCCCAAGTAGGCAAGCGCGCAGTAATTGCCCGCATGGGTCATCGCCCGCAGCATGTTGCGAGTAATCGGAGGGTCCTTCTGGTCCGGCTGCCACACCTCATCGACCACATGCCGGACACTCTCGAGCTTGTCGAGCTCACGCACCACCTCGACCCGGAGCCCGGACTGCTCAGCGGCCGAACTGGCGACTATGCGGGCCTTCGCGACCGCCTCGTCGGAGACCGTCCCGACCGGGTTCACTGCGCCCCGCTGTTCGAGATGTTCTCCCGGAGCTCATTGATCAAGGCCACCAGAAGCAGTGTCCTCGTGGGCAGGTCGTCGACCAGCAAGTGTTCGTGATCGGCGTGCGCGCCTCCACCGATCGCGCCCAGGCCGTCCAGCGTCGGCGTCCCGACGCCGGCAGTGAAGTTGCCGTCCGAGCCACCACCCACTGAGCACTCGGTGAGCCGGCCGAGGTCCCATTCCATGCTGATCCGGTTTGCGGCAGTGAACAGCCCGGCCGACATCGCGCGTGACAGCGGCGGCCTGTTCACGCCACCGGTCGTCGTGACGACACTTCCGGGCACGGTCGAGCACAACGAGTTCATCAGGCGGTCGACCCGGCTCAGCTCATCGACGTCGGCAGCTCGCACGTCCACCATGAGGTGGGCCGCCGCTGGAACCGTGTTGCCGGTCGTGCCGGCTGACATCGCAGTCGGCGTCACGGTCGTTCCGGCAGCTGGGTCGCCGAAATCGGCGATGCGCAATACCTGGGCAGCCAGTTCGATGCTGGCGTTGATGCCCCGCTCAGGTTCCAGTCCGGCATGGGCGGCCAAACCACGAACGGCGACCTGATACTGCGCGATCCCCTTACGTTCGGTCTTGAACGCACCGCCCTCACCACTGGGTTCGAGGATCAGGGCTGCTGCTGCGGCCCTGGCTTCGGTTTCGATCAGCCCCCGCGATGTCGGCGAACCGATCTCCTCGTCACCGGTGATGAGCACCGTGATCGAGTGACGCTCGTTCAGCAGGGAAATCGCGTGGAACAGCTGGACGATCCCGGCCTTCATGTCGAAGCAGCCCGGACCTCGGACGGTCAGTCCAGCAGGAGTGGCCTCGACCATCCACGGATGAGTCTGCAGTGTGCCGATGGGCCAGACCGTGTCGTGGTGGCCGACCAGCAGAACTCGCGGCCCTGCGCCGGGCAGCTCCCACCTCAGGTGGGTTCGGCCCTCCAGCACGATCGTCTCGGCCGGCTGTCCCAGGTACCGTTCGCCCATCTCGGCCACCAGCGCCGCGCTGCGCGCGACTGCAGCCAGATCCTCCGACGGCGATTCGCAGCGCACCAGTTGTTCGAGATCGGCGAGCATCGCGGGCAGACATGTCTGCGCGTCATCCAATGTCGTCACTGTGCTCCCTCGCCATCGGCCAGGTTCTCCCGTGTCAGTTCGATCATGGGCCGCACGCTATTGGCAGAAAGCCGGCTCGACCTCGTCTATCAGGACGAAAGCGAGCCCAGGCAGCCGTCGCAACCAACATTTCGGGTCGATCGTGCCAGTGTGTGGAAATGGATTTGGCCCAACCGACAAACGCCAGTGTCATCCGGCGGGACATGCTTGTCGATCCGCAACGACACCGACAGGACGGAAGCACCATGGGCAGACGGCTTCACCTCAGCGACCTCAACGATCAGATGTGGCCGGAGGACGTCGCACTCGATCCCAGCGGCCAGCTGATCTGCTTCGTCCAGCACTCCGTCGACCAGCACGCCGACCGCGACCTGCGCAGCCTGTGGCTGATTGATCGGTCCGCATCCACCAACGCGGCCACCCAACTGAGCTTCGGTCGCAACGATCGCCGGCCGAGCTGGGCCCCGGACGGGCAGCAGCTGGCATTCTTGCGTGAGGGCATCGACGCAACGGCGAGCCAGCTCTGGCTGCTTTCCCTTGACCCGCGGGAACAGCCCCGCCAGTTGACTCAGCTCGCGCTCGGCGCCGGTGCAGCAGTGTGGAGTCCGGACGGCCAGCGGATCGCGGTGTGCGCACCCGTCGCCGACCAGGCCGACGGGCCGGGCATCGTCGCCCGACGGGTCGACTACCAGCGCGACGGCGAGTCGCCGACCAAGAACACCCGTTCACACATCCACATCATCGAGGTGCAGACCGGTGAGGTGCGTCAGCTCACCCACGGGGACTGGGATGCTTCCGACCCGGCCTGGTCGCCGGACGGTACGACCTTGGCCTTTACCGGTAACGCCGAACCGGATGCCGACCTCAAGTACTGGACGAGTCTGTACCTGATCGATGCGGATGCGCCGGCCGCCACGCCCCGACTGCTGGGCTCACCGGCCGTTCGGCTCGGCGGTGCGAGCTGGCATCCGGATGGCGAATTCCTGCTCGCGGTCGGACGGCTGGACACGGAGGTGGGACTGGCACACCTGTTCCGCATCCGGATCGCCGACGGCCACGCCGAACAGCTCACCGATGTCGACCGTTCGGTGGCCTGGGGCGGTGAGGGCCTGCCTGGCGGGAAGCCCCAATGGACGGCCGGTGGTCAACGCATCGTCTACGCCATCCGGGACGGCGGGGACACCCCCCTGCACGTGCTCGAACTTGCTTCGGGACGGGTCGATCGGCTCACTGAGCCGGGCGCGTCGATCCTTGGTCTGTCAGCACCGAACCACACGACAGCTGCCACTGCCTGCGCCGCGGTGATCCTTGCCACGAACAGTCTGTTCGGCGAGGTGACCACCGTGGATCTTGTCTCCGGCAGCACCGAGCTGCTCACCTCCCTGCAGCAAGACTCGCTGCCCGGCGTCGAGCTGTACCCATCGGTCGAACGTCATTTCGCCATCTCCGACGGAGGAAGCGTCGAGGGATGGCTGTTGAGCGATCCCACGACGACGGGACCCAAGCCGCTGCTGCTGGACCTGCATGGCGGGCCGCACAACGCCTGGGGAGCCTACGCCGACCGGCTGACCGTCTACCGCCAGCTGTTGGTCGCGCAAGGCTGGGCAGTGCTCACCGTCAACCCGCGGGCCAGCGACGGGTACGGCGAGGCGTTCCTGCGCGGCGCGCTCGGGAAGTGGGGCGAGGCTGACATCGCCGACGTGCTGGAGCCAGTCGATGCCTTGATCGCCGACCGTATCGCCGATCCCGGCCGCCTCGCGGTGACCGGTCACAGCTATGGCGGGTATCTGGCCTGCTACCTGACCGGGCACGACAGCCGCTTCGCTGCTGCCGTCATCGGTGCGCCCGTCACCGACCTGCGAAGCCTGATCGGCACCTCGGATCTCGGCGGATACATCGCAGGGCGGGAGTTCTCCACTCCTGCCCCGGCAACCGATGCCGTCCTCCGTCGGCTGTCGCCCATAGCCAACGTCGATCGGGTCCGCACACCGACACTGCTGCTGCACGGCACCGCCGACGTTCGTTGTCCCATCGGGCAATCCCAACAATGGTTCACCGCGCTACGCCAGGGGGGCGTACCTGTTGAGCTGGTGCGCTATCCGGGCGAGAGCCACGATTTGTCCAACGTCCCCTCGCATCGCCTCGACGTCATCCGCCGCACCATGGCATGGGTGTCAGATCACGCCGCTCAGTCATGGGCTGTGGATCCGCAAGCGGCAGAGAGCGAGCGGTGGCAGCGGTTGCTGATTCAGCTGGCGGACCAGCACGGGGTGCCGGGCGCCGTCCTCGGGGTGTTGCGCACAACGCCAGCCGGCGAAGCTGTGACCACGTTGGCGACCGGGGTGCTCAGCATCGACACCGGCGCCCCCGTCACGCCGAACTCGGTATTCCAGATCGGTTCCATGACCAAGGCCTGGACCGCCGCGATGGTTCTCCAGTTGCAAGATGAAGGCCGCCTCGACCTGGATTCCACTCTGGCCGAGTTGCTGCCCGACCTCGTCCTGTCCGAGCCCGACCTGCCGGCGCAGTTGACGCCTCGGCACCTGCTGACTCACACCAGCGGACTCGACGGCGATCTGTACTTCGACACCGGTCGGGGCGCGGAGAGCATCAGCCGTCTGGTCGATCGGCTCCGCGACGTGCCGCAGCTGTTCACGCCCGGCGAGACCTGGTCCTACGGCAACACCGGATATGTCGTCGCGGCTCATCTCATAGAACAGCTCACCGGCCAGTCGTGGGATGCCGCCCTTCGCAGCCGGCTGATCGACCGACTCGGACTGACGTCGACGGTGTCGTTCCCAGAGGATGCGCTGCTGCTCGAGACCGCGGTCGGACATATCCAGGTGCCTGGTCAGGCATTCGGCGTCGCCCCGGTCTGGGGATTGCCCAGATCGCTCGCGCCGGCCGGCGTCATCAACTCCAGTGCGGCCGATGTTCTGGTCTTCGCCCGGATGCTTCTGTCCGACGGCCGCGACGTACACGGCCAGCAGGTGCTCAGTTCGCAGAGCATCACCGAGCTGTACCGCGAGCACGTCCGCATCCCTGAGATCTTCCCGGCAGCAGACTCCTGGGGCATGGGACTGACGTCGGTCTTCGGCTACGACCGGCCAGTTCATGGCCATGACGGGGCCATGATCGGCCAATCCAGTTTCCTGCGGCTGGTACCCGGTGAGGATCTTGCGGTCGTCCTGCTTGCCAACGGCGGCAACGCCCGCGCCCTGTTCGGTCAGCTCTTCGACACGATTGCCGGCCAGCTGACCGGCCTCAGCAGGCTGCCGGAACCGGAGCCGTTGTCGTCGATCCCTGCCACCGACGCCGAGCTCGCCATCTATTCGGGTCGATACCTGCGAGAAGGCAAGGTCATCGAGGTGAGCCCGGACGGAAACGGACTGCGGGTGCACGTCACTTCGACAGTTCCCCTGATCAAACAGCTGATGGGCGAGATGGGCGAATATCACCTGGAGCACATCGCGAGCGGCCTGTTCCAGGCCCGTGACGTGGACGGTCGCGATATCGGCCACATCGCCTTCTACCAGACTCGATCCGGACGCCACCTCATGCACATGGGATTGCGCGCCACGCCCCGAGTCGGCGAGGTCTGACGCTCAGCCGCAGGACACGTCCCCGGCCCGGACCGACAGGAGCTCTGCCGCGAAGTGGCAGGCTGCTGCCGGGCCGGCCGAGACCTGCAGCAACGGCTCGACCGTTTTGCAGATCTCGCGATCCGAACGCATGGCCGGCCCGATGGGGCATCTGGGATGAAAACGGCAGCCCGCCGGTGGGCGATGCGGGTCGGCCGGTTCCACCGCGGCGATCGGCGCGGACGAAACATCTCCCAGCACGGAGTCCTGCTGCGCGGCGGACAGCAGCAGTTCTTGGGTGTACGGGTGACGCGGATCGGTCAGAATCTGCTCCGCCGGCCCAGCCTCCACCACCCGCCCGAGATACATCACCGCGATGAAGTCGCTGACGTAGCGCACGACGGCGAGGTTGTGAGAGATGAAGAGCATGCCGAGCGACAGCTCTTGCTGCAGGTCCCGCACCGTGTTCAGAACGCTGCCCTGGACCGACACGTCGAGCGCCGACGTGATCTCGTCCGCGACGATGATGCTGGGTTTTCCGGCTATCGCTCGCGCCAGGGCGATTCGCTGACGCTGTCCCCCGGACAGCCTGCCAGGCAACGAATCGGCAAGGACCGGATCGAGGTTGACAAGTCCAAGAAGCCGACGCGCTTCGGCGCGGCGATCTCCCCTGCTGGACCGGCGCCCTCGCGGCATCGTCTCGGCGATGCACTCCCCCACCGTCATCCTGGGATTCAACGAGCCGTAGGGGTCTTGAAAGATCATCTGCAACGGGTGCTCACCCCGACGCCGAAGGGCGCCGAGCTCTGTCCCGCCGAAGGTCACCGCGCCCGAACTGACGGGAGACAGCCCGAAGGCAGAACGTGCCAGTGTCGACTTCCCCGAACCCGACTCCCCCACCAGCCCGACCACTTTGCCGGACGGCACCAGCAGGTTCACCTCGTTCACCGCGGTCATCGCGTGTCGTCCTCGGCCGTACCTCACCGAGACCTGATCAAAGCGAAGATCACTCATTCGGGCGCTCCTTGGTAGCGTTCAGCGATATGGTCTCGAGCTGACCGGCGCCATGGATCGGCACGGTCTGTTGCGGGTGCCAGCAGGCGATGCGGTGTTCCTCACCGACGGAGGCCAAGGCCGGATCGTCCGTGCGGCAGCGTTCATCGGCAAGCGGACAGCGGGCCGCGTAGGCACACCCCGCAGGCAATTCGTCCGGATGGGGCGGGCGGCCCGGGATCGCTGCCAGCGGCAGGGTGCGGTCGGTCGCCATGTCCGGGACGGCTGCAAGCAGCGCCCGGGTGTAGGGGTGTCCCGCTTCGGTGAGCAGATCGCTACTTCGAATATCCTCCACAACCCGGCCGGCATACATGACCAGCACCCGATCGCAGAATCTGCGCACGACGCCGAGATCGTGCGAAATGAGCAACACGGCCGTGTTGGAGCTGTTGCGTACATCCTCGAGCAGCCGTAAGACCTGACTCTGGACCGTCACGTCGAGTGCCGTGGTGGGCTCGTCGGCGATGATCAGTCGAGGCTCTCCCATCAAGCCCATCGCGATCATCGCTCGCTGGCGCATCCCACCGGAGTATTCGTGGGGATACTGCTGCGCCCGTCGGACGGCGGATGGGATGCGTACCGATCGCAGACGGTCAACCGCCTTGGCCAGTGCATCCTTGCGTCCCATCCCCTGATGCTGCTCGGCCACTTCGGCCAACTGCCGTCCGACCTTCAAGGTCGGATTCATCGACGTCATCGGGTCCTGGAAGATCATCGCCAACGACGTGCCGAGAACTCGATTGGTCCGGCGGTTGGCCGGCTCGGTCAGCGGTTCATCCATGAAGATGAGCTCATCAGCGATGACCTCGCCTGGACTCTCGATCAGTTGGGCGATTGCCAACGCCGTCTGGCTCTTGCCCGAGCCGGATTCGCCCACGATGGCAAGGGCCTCACCTTCTGCCAGACGGAAGCTCACGCCGCGGACCGGCGTGGTCCAGCCGCCGCTCTTCGGGTAGGAGACCTGCAGATTGTTCACGACCAGTACCGGGGTCTCCGTGCTGTCATGGCCACGGTCTGGGCTCTGTGTCCGGTCCGGTCGACCGGAGCCACGCAGCGACACCGCCTTGTCCCCGCTGATGGTTCCAGCGGCGGCCTCCCCGAACAGGTTGAACGACAGACCGGCCAGGATGATCAGCACAGCCGGTCCGAGGGCCGCAGCCGGATTGACGTAGATGCTCGCGACACCGTCGTTGAGAATGCGGCCCCAGTCGTATTGGGGTGCCTGGATTCCGATGCCGAGGAACGACAGTCCGGCGAAGGCCAGCAGCGTGCCGCCTGCTCCGATCATCGCGTTGATGATCAGCTGTTCGCCGATGTTGGGCAGGATGTGTCGGGTCAGGATGCGGATTCGCGGTACTCCAGCAGCTCTGGCCGCGGAGACGAAGTCCTGACTGGCCACCGAGGCGGCGAGCGTCTGAGTGAGGCGCGCGTAGTACGGAGCCATCGCCAATGCCAACGCGAGGACCGCGCCACGGGTCGAGGCACCGAACACCACCGCGAAGAACAGGATCAACAGCAGCCCTGGGAATGCCACCGCGATGTTGACCACTGCCGTGACGAATCGGCCGGCTGCCTTGCCCAGAACTGTGGGAACGGTGCCCACGACGACTCCGATCACCGCGCCGAGGATCGTCGCCTCGAGGGCGAGCACGACAGAGAGCCGGGTCGCGACCAACAGCCGAAAGAAGATGTCCCGGCCGAGTCCGTCGGTACCGAGCAGATGTGTGCCGCTGGGCCCTTGCGCGATCATGTCGGTATCGATCTCGGCCGCGCGGGCACCCCACAAGATGGGCGCGAAGACCGCGGTGAGCAGCACCGCGAGCAGCAGGACCGCCGCTGCCGCCCCCACTGGACTGCGGAAGATCTGCAACCACACTGAACTACGACGTCTGGCCACGGACTAGACCTCTTTCAAGGTGGATCGAGGGTTGAGGACGGCGATCAGCAGGTCGACAAGCAGATTGATGAACAGCACCAGGCCGCCGTAGACCAAGACCAGCGCTTGAGCGGTCGGATAGTCCTTCTGCTGGATCGACCCGACGATCATGGTGCCGAGACCGGGCCAGGCGAAGACGCTCTCCACCAGTACCGTTCCGGCCATCAAGCCGCTCAGCAGCATCCCGCCGAAGGTGAGGGTGGCGGTGAGCGCATTCGGCATGGCGTGTCGGAGGTAGATCAGCCGGGCGGGAAGCCGCTTCGACCGAGCGGTCCGGATGAAATCCGCACCGAGCACCGACAAGGTCTCGACCCGCACGATCCTGGACAGAATGCCGATCGGACCGGCCGCCAGAGCGATGACGGGCAACACGTAGGACGAAGCGTCCGACCGGCCCGCCACTGGAAACCATTCGAGCTGTACCGCGAACACGTAGACCAGTACGACGGCGAGCAGGAAATCGGGAATGGCGGCGATGATGACATTGGATCCCGCGAAGCCCAGCTGGAGCCTGCCGCGTCGGCCGCCCCTGGTCAGAATCGCCATCATCAGACCGAGTGGCACCGCGATCGCGAGGACCACGAGGAACGCGAGCACCGAGATCACCACGGTGGCCGGCAGCCGCTGAGAGATGGTCTCCGCCACCGGGACGTTTGTGACGATCGACGTCCCGAAATCGCCGCTCATCGTATTGCCCAGGTAGTGGATGTATTGCAACCAGATCGGATCGTCGAGCCCCAGCGCTTCTCGCCGAGCCTCAACGGCCTCGGCAGACGCCTTCAGTCCCATCGCGGCGCGGATCGGATCGCCGGGGATCAGATGGATCATGAAGAACGACGCAGTGACGAGAACCCACAGCGACACAGCCAGTCGGCCCATCCTCCCCACGAGATACGCCGGCCATCTGCTGCTTGTCATCCGTTCACGGATCGAGGGATGAGATACCGCCACCGTTGCCATGCTGGTCCTCCGCTTCCGTTCCCAGGTCGGGCTTGGGCGATATTGCACGTACCGGAGACCACGATGTTCGTGAGAACGACCCGAACTTGCCGACCGTTGTTGTCGGCACGTTCAAACTTTGTCCGCGTGCCCCGAGGATGCGTGGTGTCGCATACGGTCCAGGCTGCGTTGCCAGTTCTCGGTGATCGCCTGGGTGGCGGCAGCCAGGTCTCCGCGTTCCAACGCCGAGATCGCCTGCTGATGCTCGTGCACCGAGCGGCTCGCTGCTGGCGCACCGGCGAAGTAGGCCACCTCGAGTCGGCGCAGGTGTGTCTTCAGCTCACCGACGATCGATGCCAAGCGAGTGTTGTCGGCGAACGAGACGATGATGTCGTGAAAGGCGCTGTCGGCTCTGGCCGCGCCTGTCGCGTCGCCGTCCTCCACCGCTGCGGCGAGCTGTTCGTTAGCTGCTTGCAGCTCGGCGATCTGCTCGCGGCTCCATGGGCCGCCCGACGTCATGGCAAGACTCTCGAGCGTCCAGATGATCGGATAGATCTGTTCGGCTTGGGCCACGTCCAGGTCAGTCACTCGAGTCCACCGGCTGGCCTCGGCCACCACGAAGCCCTCATCCTCGAGGCGGCGAATCGCTTCCCGTACCGGCGTCCGACTCACTTGGATCAGCGCGGCGATATCGCGATCTCGCATGCGGGTTCCCGGAGGCAACCGACCGTCGACGATCCACTCCAGGAGGCGTGAGTAGACGCGGTCTCGCAACAGGCCACCACGCGGCGCAGGCTGCGTCGGGTCGTCGAGAGCGGCCGCTGCTGCCAGAACTCTGCTGATTTCGTCGTCGCTGGGCACGCCTCGATCGTACTTGACTTACACCCCGATGGATACCAGAGTATTGGAATACTGGTTTGCTAACCCGCGAGGATGAGGTCCCTGATGATGTCCGTCGCCGTGAGCAGTTCTCCGCTCGGAATAAGCATCGACACAGTGCTGTCCCGCCTCGAGGGAACGCTGACCTTGGGCTACGGCAACCTCGATGCCCTGGTCGACGTCCGCGCGGTCAGCGTCTATGACGGTCTGGACCAACCGGCCTGCACCGGCAACTCGATCGTCCTCGGTGTCGGCCTCCGCACCCGTGACCAAGTCACCCAGGCGTTGCACCATCTCAGCAGCCGCGGGGGCGCGGGCGCGCTGGTGTTGCGCGAACCGTTCCCGCGCTTTCCTGCCATCTCCGCCGCCGTCGACCACAGTGGTATTGCGATTCTCGCCTTGGCCAACGGCGAGTCCTGGCTGCAGTTGAACTCCGTGCTCGAAGGTCTGATCTCGGACGAGACGAGCACGCCGATGCACGACGACGCGTTTTCCGCGATCCCCAGCGGAGACCTGTTCGCGCTGGCGAACGTGGTCGCAGCACTACTGAACGCTCCGATCACGATCGAGGATCGCAGTTCGCGGCTGCTGGCCTTCTCCGGCCGCCAGGACGAAGCAGATCAGTCGCGAGTGTCGACGATCCTGGGCCGTCAGGTCTCGGTCGAGAACCTGCAGGTGCTTGAGACACACGGCGTCTTCGAGCAGCTGTACCGCTCCACCGGGCCCGTGCATGTCGGGCCGCCCTACATCCCGATCGATGGTCTCACCGTGCCGAGGGTCGCCATTGCCGTCCGCGCCGGCAAGGAAGTGCTGGGCTCGCTGTGGGCTGCCACGGCCGAAGAGCTGACCCCTCGTCGCATCAAGGACTTCCACGACATGGCCAAGGTCGTGGCCCTGCACATGTTGAGTGAGCGCGCCGGGGCAGACGCTCGACGTCGGCTGCGTGCCGAGCAGCTTGAGGTCTTGCTGGCCGGCGGCCCGGGCTCTCGCGACGTCGCGCACCGCTTGGGCCTGCTCGACCAGCCCGCCATCGTGCTGGCCCTCGCCGTGCCCGACACCACCAACGGCCCAGAACCGTCGAGGACCGCGGAACGTCATCTCCTGGCCGATGCCTTCGCCGTGCGGTTGACCGCTGCCCATCCACAAGCCGTGGCTTCGCTGATCGGCGACACCGTCTATGGGATCTTGCCCGTCTCGGCGGCCAACGACGCCGCACAACGTCGAGCGATGCGGTTGTCCGAAGAGTTCTTGCAACGTACGAGCGGCCGCGTCCATGCCTATATCGGCGTGGGCCTGTTGGCGGAACGAACCGCCGATCTGGCCAGTTCGCGGCTTTCGGCAGAGCGCACACTGCGCGTGCTCCAGCTCCCGGAGTCCCGGGCCAGGGTGGCCAGCATCAGCGAGGTGCACATCCAGGCCTTGCTCCTGGAACTGCGCGAACAGATCGACGTCCGGGGCGACCTGGTTCGCGGACCGGTGTACCGGCTGGCCGAGTACGACGAGAAGCACCGGACGTGCATGGTCGAGACGCTGAAAGCCTGGCTCGACCTGTTCGGGGATGTGAGCGGCGCAGCGGCCGCTGTCGAGGTGCACGCGAATACCTTCCGGTACAGGCTGCGCCGACTCGCCGAGGTTGCCAACATCGATCTCGGCGATGCGGACACGCGTTTCGCGGCGATGTTGGAGCTGCGCCTCATGACGGACGAGGGTTGATGCCGGCTACTGTCGAAGCGCTTTCAGGGCAGCTTCAGCCAGGCACCTGGCCGAATCGATCATCGGGACGATGCCACTGGCGCCGGCCATTACCAGCGGGATCTCGGTGCACGCAGCGATGACAACTTCCGCGCCCAAGTCGACCAATCGCGCCGTGGCGCTGGTGACATGCTCTGATGCGACAGCCAACGAATCATGATCGGCGGCGCGAGCCTTGACCAGAGCAATCGCGACATCGACGGACCCACGCTGGGTCACGGCATCGACCTGAACCAGCTCCACATCCAAGGAGCGGGCTGCTTGCTCGTAAAGGCGAGCAACTCTGGTGCCCTCCGTGCAGAGCACTCCGATCCTGTCGACCGAGGGATGCTCCAGTACGGCGGCGCGGACCGACTCGTGCACCATGTCGATCATCCGAGCATCGGTCTGCGCGACGATCTGGTCGAAAAATGCATGCGCGGTGTTGCACGGCACCGCGATGAGATCAGCGCCCGCGGCCTGCAACCAGCGCACGCCTTGCACCATGGCAGGCGCCGGCGAAGGTCCACGACCGAGAAGCGCCTCGGTACGATCGGCCACTCTCGGATCGGCCCACAGGACGACCGGCAGGTGATCCTGATCCTGCTTCACCGAGGTGAGAGCGATCAGCTTCTCGTAGAAGTGCGCGGTGGCCATGGGTCCCATTCCGCCCAGGATTCCGAGAGCGGAACACCAGGTACTCGCCACCGGAGCCACGGAGTGCTCGACCAGCATGGGACCCTCCTATCGTTCAACAGCTGCCACAGCGACCGGCCCGTCGCCGGTCACATGCAGAGTTGCTGCTCGACGCCCCGGTTGCATCGTCAGTTGCGATCAATCACGGCATGGCTTTTGGTCCGGATGCTCATTGAATGTCGGGTCCCCGGCACCCATGGTGCCTCCAGCGGTCACGCAACACCTGAAGTCATTGGCCGCATCATGTTCCCCACAGCACAGGAGGAAGAATGAAACGCACCGGATGGATCGCGGCATCAGCTGCCATAGCTTTGAGTCTGTCAGCGTGTTCCGCATCGAAGGACACCCCCTCGGGGGACGGCAAGGACGGCAAGCTGGTCGACGGCCGCACCTTCACGATGTCCGTCCAGAACGATCTGGGCAACCTGAACCCGTTCACGACAGTCTTGAGCGATACCAGCATGTTCGATGAGTTCCTCTACCAAGGGCTGATCGAACAAGACGCCGACGGGAACGTCGTCGCGTCCCTGGCGTCGAAGTTCAGCGCCGACCTCACCACTGCGACCTTCACGATTCGCAAGGGCGTGACATGTTCGGACGGGCAGCCGTTCAATGCCGCGGACGCAGCGGCAACCATCAATTGGATCGCCGATCCGGCGAACAAGGCCTCAGTTCTCGGCCAGACGGTACAGCCCGGGACGAAGGCAACCGCCGACGAGAGCACCAACACGTTGACGGTGCGCAGTGGCAAACCGGATGCCTTCTTGCTGCTGAACCTGGGTGGTGTCGCCATGGTGTGTCGCAACGCCTTGGAGGACACCAAGCTCCTCTCCGTGGGCAAGGGAGGCACCGGACTGTTCACGCCCGGTGACTCGGTGCCTGGCGACCACTACACGCTCAATCGCCGCAAGGACTACTCCTGGGGACCTGGCGACTGGAAGAACAATCAGCCGGGTCTCCCCGACAAAGTCGTGGCGAAAGTAGTGGCCAACCCTACGACCGCGGCCAACTTGCTGATGTCGGGCCAGCTCAATTTCGCTGTAGTGGAGGGCCCGGACGAAAAGCGTCTCCGCGCGGCCGATCTGTTCCGCATCGACAGCTACTCCGTCGAGGGCGAGATCTGGTTCCACGAGGCGAGCGGACACCCCGGCGCCGATCTTGCCATCCGCCGGGCGATCATCCAGGCACTCGACCTGCCGCGAATCGGCAAGGTACTCACCAGCGGCGCCGGTAAACCTGCCGACCAGATGCTGGCCAGCAATGATCCCCAACCCTGCCCCGGCAACAACGTGGAGGGCAACATCCCAGCACCTGACGTCGCCGCGGCCGAGGCCGCTCTCGACGCTGCCGGCTGGAAGATGGGCAGCGACGGCTATCGAACCAAGCAAGGCAAGCAACTGACCTTCAGGCTCGCGCACTTCACGACTCCGGGAAATCAGACCAACGCGGTGGAGCTCATTCAGGAGCAACTGAAGCAGATCGGTGTGCGGGTTCTGGACAAGGCCGGCGACGGTGTCGCGTTCAACCACACCGTGGTCGCAGGCTCCTGGGACATGGCGCTGGTCGGTGCTGGCCAGGAACTGCCGAGTCAGTTCGCCCCGATGTTCTCCGGACCGACGTTCGCAGAAGGCGGCAAGAACTTGGGCGACGTGCACAACCCGGTGTACGACGCGCTGGTCAAGAAGGCTTCCGCGATTCCCGGCACCAAGGGTTGCGCGATCTGGAACCAGGCAGAAGTCGAACTGATCAAGCGAGTCGACATCGTCCCGTTCTACCTGTTGCCGACGCCCATGTTCGGAAAGGGCACCACGTTCGCTCGGGCGCAGTTCCCGTGGTCGATCCGCATGACGAGCTGACGCCGCGGTAACACCCGACGTCCGCCGGGAACAACGAAGCCACTGGGCCGCTCAGCGACTCAGTGGCTTCGTTGTTCTCTGCCAGGCTCCGGTGTTACGCGCCGGGATCCAACGTTCCGGGCCAGAGGAACGTATCGGCAGGAATTGTCGTGCCGTCCAGCCAAGCATGCATGAATGCGGACAGGTTCTGGCCCGATTTGTTCTCGAACATGCGGATCAGCTGTCCCAAGGTCGCCGTGGAGTCTCGGTGCGCCCGCGGGAAGGCCTTCAACGTCGCAAAGAAGGCCGAGTCCCCGATCTGACGGCGCAAGGCATGCATGAACAACGGACCGCGGTAGTACACGGCATTGAACATCTCACTCTCCGGCCCCCCACGGCGCAGCTTCGCGCTCCAGAAGTCGGTGTTGGTCCGATTCTCCTCGACGACACTGCGATATTTCGCATCGAGGTCGAGCCCGTCTTTTGCCTCGCTCCACAGGTCTTCGCTGTACGCCGCGACACACTCTTTCAGGCAGATGTCAGACCGACTGTGCAGTGAGACCGAATTTCCCCACCACTGATGGACAGTTTCATGGACGACGTTGAGAGCCGTGGCAACCGCTGGCTGGCCCTCTGCGAGCATGTAGAACGAGCGTCCCTGTGTTTCCAGTGCCCCCGTGAATGGACCGGTCTCGTAGATGCCGCCGGCGGTGTCGATCGGGTACTTGCCGAAGAGAGATTCGCCGAAATTCAAGATCTTCGGGAGCAACGCCTCGACTCGCCTGTTCGCGTGGGTCCCGGGCGCGAATGCGCTCAGGATCCGCATCCCGTTGAGTCGTCGCTGAGACTTGTAGGTGAAGCGATCGATCGCGATCGTTGTGAGGTATCCGGTGATCGGGGTGCGCTCGCGCCAGTTGAACGTCTTCCAACCGTGCCGGCTCGACCTCTTGCCACGCACGCCGTTGGACACGACCGACCAGCCATGAGGCACCGTGGCGTGCAGCGTGAACGTCGCCTTGTCCCGGGTCGTCTCGTTGACCGGGAACCAGCTCGACGCCGCCTCGGGTTCGCCGACCGCGTACGCGCCGCCGCTCGGGCTGTAGTACCAGGAACCGCCGGGGTCGGGCTTCCCGCGATACTTCACTGTCACGGTGAACCGTTCACCTCGCTTCAGGACTGCGCGCGGTCGGATCACCAGCTCATGGACGCCACGTCGATAGTGGCGCGCCCGCGCCGAGTCGACCCGGACCGCGCTCACTTTGTAGCCGAGCAGGTCGAGGTTGAATCCCTTGAGATTCTTCGTGGCCTTCGCGGTGATACGGGCCACGCCACGCAGCCGGTGCGTGACAGGGTCATATCGCACGCTGATGTCGTAGTGCTTGACCTCGTAGCCCCCGTTGCCGGCTTGTGGAAGGTACGGGTCACCAGCACCTGACGAGCCGAATACGGGCTTGCTTGCTGAGCCCGCACTGGCCGGACTGGCAGGTCCCGCAGTAGTTGCCATGACGGCCAATGCCGCAACCGTCGTCACGCGAACGACGCTTTGTAAGAACACTTCTCCTCCATCACTGAAATTGCGGCCGGAATAGGCACACGGCGGGCACGGTAACAAGCACACATCACGTCAGACCCGTCGATCCGGACCAAGTATCTGGTCGTATTTCAGCCAGAACGACGAGTACGGTGTCGGCGATTTCAACAGGTTCGTCCGGCGGCTTTGTTGGAGGCTGACGAAATCGCGAGCACGATTTCGCCCTATCCTCGCCCGCATGATTGAACAGATGTGGTCACGAGCCAGCCCGGTACAGCCCCGCATAATCGGCGATGCCGTCTCGGATCCGCGTTGGTATCACCAACGGCTGCCGGGTTATCGACCAACCGCCTTGTACGAGCTGCCGGAGCTGGCAGCCGACTTGGCCGTGAAGCGGCTCTGGGTCAAACATGAGGCCAGCCGGTTCGGTCTACCGTCATTCAAGGGGCTGGGTGCATCGTGGGCGGCATATCGTCTCGTCGAACAGAGAATCGGCCGGGACCTCCGCGATGAATGGTCGACCCTGGACGAGTTGCGAGCCTTGTTGTCCGAGCATTCCGGGCTGACGCTGGTCACCGCCACGGACGGCAATCACGGTCGCGCGGTAGCCAGATTCGCTGCCCTGTTCGGAATGTCAGCTCACATCTACGTTCCGCACGCAACCGCCCCCGCGCGCGTCCAGGCTATCCGCGACGAAGGTGCCCGGGTCGAGGAAACTGAGCTGAGCTACGACGCGACCGTGCAACTCGCTGCCAGCACAGCAACCGAGAACCGGCTCGTCCTGTCCGACACCTCATGGCCCGGCTACGAGCAGGTACCGGCCTGGATCTCCGAGGGCTATTCAACGATGTTCCACGAGGTCTTCGATTCGTTGGCCACTGCCGGTGCACCTGCGCCGGACTTCGTGTTCGTCCCGGTCGGCGTCGGAGCCCTGGCCGCAGCGGCGATCCAGCACCTGGCTCACCTACCCACTCAAGTTGTCGCCGTTGAGCCTGTCGGCGGCGATTGCGTCACCGGATCCTTGAAGGCCGGCCGGCGAGTGACGGTGCCTGGACCTCAGAACTCAGAGATGGTGGGTTTGAACTGCGGGACACCATCATTTGGCACGTGGCCCTCGCTGCAAGCCCGGCTGCGGGGCAGCATCGTGATCAGCGATGATCCGATGCACGACGCAATGCGTCGATTGGCCCAGCAAGGTATCTCCGTCGGAGAGACCGGCGCGGCGGCCTTGGGTGCCCTCATCGCCCTGCGCGCTGCCGATGCGCCGACGCGGACGAAACTCACGGTGCCGGCCGACGCTTCGGTGCTGATACTCAGCACCGAAGGCGTCACCGATCCGGCGAACTATCAGACCGTGGTCGGCCGGTCGGCCGATGAGGTCGAACGGTCCGGCCGGGCCCCTCAGCCAGCGTCCTGAACCAACATCCGGCCGCCGAGGTGCAGGAAACGGCGGCCGGAGGCGAGGGACCCCAACTGCACGGGCACATAGCTGGGATCCGGCGGCACATTGATCCAGAACAGGTCGCCTCCGGCGGGCAGCAGCGGGACCTCGAGGGTTTCGGCTTCCGTCCCGTCGCCACTCGGGGCTGCCGACAGTCGCAATCTCAGTTCCTCCTCGTGCCGGACCACCTCGCCGCGCATCGCCACGTTGGCATATTCGCCGACGTACCTGTGCAGGTCGACGGGGACCGACATGGTGGGGGGCTCGGTCGGCCAACCGGGCTTTTCGATGCCCGCGAGATCGGCGAGTAGCTCTGTTGAAAGAGCTTCGACCAATGCCTCGTGGTCGCCGCCATTGGTCAAGATGACCATGGCCAGCCCGTGGGCCGGAAGCACCCGCAGCGCCGACGCTTGTCCCCACGTCCCGCCGTTGTGGCCGATGAGATCAACGCTGCCCCACTTGAAGCGGAGCCAGCCGAGGCCCCAAGAGGCGCCCTCCATTTCCCCACCACCGGTGCCGGCCGGAAGGCTGGCATGTTTGGCCTGCATGGTCTGTACGGTTTCCGGTCGAAGCAACCGGGTGCCGTCGGCCGCAGCGCCTTCCGACATGTGCATCCGCGCGAAAGACAGCACGTCGGCGGCGGTGGACATGATGCCCCCGGCGGGGCCGAGAGATCTCGAGACGTTCCACGTCGAGATGGGCGCCGGCAGGCCGTCGGGACCTGCGACGTGCCCCACAGCAGCTCGACGCAACAGCGCATCTTCTGGAAGGGTCACGGTGTTCGGCAACCCCAACGGCTCGAACACCATCGTGCGCATCGCTTGGTCCCAGGTGAGTCCGGTGACGGCTTCGATGACCCGACCGGCGAGCACGAAGCCCGAGTTGCAGTAGGACCAGCACTCCCCCGGAGGGAAGAGCTGCTCGAGGTCTGGGAGCAGCTCGACGAACCGTTCGAGGACATCGTCGCCGCGGCCGGTGTCGGTGAAGAGGTCACCGTCGATACCGCTCGTATGGGTCAAGAGGTGACGCATCGTCAGTTTGGTCTGCGCGTCGAGATCGGCCAGTCGCAACCCCGGGAGCACAGTGGCGACGGGTGCGTCCAAATCGATCAGCCCGTCGTCAACGAGGCGCATGACCAGAGAAGTCGTCCACACCTTGCTGATCGAACCGATCTGAAAGACTGAGTCGTTCGTGACGTCGACGCGGGTGTCCAAACTGAGCACACCGTGGCTCAGCTGAAGCAGCTCGTCGGTTTCATCTTGGCCGACTCGCAGAACGCCGACCTGCGCACCGGGGACTTTGTTGACGTCCATCAGTTCTATGAGGCGCTGCTGCCAGCGCGCCTGTTGATCTGCCAATGCAGATGTGGTCGCGGTACGGATCTGGTCTGTCGAACTCATCCAGGTGCCTCCTGTGGTTGCGGGTAGCCGCCACCGTCACACTTGACCGGCGCCGAACTCTCGTGGATTCGTCCGAATGTGCCGAGCAGGACTAGGCCGATCGCACCGCGGCACGCGTGTCGTCGCTGTGGCCCGTTTGGCCCGGACGACTTCGTCGGTCTGCACGATGCACGGCGATCGAATGCGCCACACAATGAGCCCGCGCTCGCAAGCTCCCACACATCCCCACACGACGTAAGGAGTCGAACATGGCCTTCGACCTAGACTACTGGCAGGGACGGCTGCACACGCTGGCAGCTGACTGCCAGGTTCCCGGCGCTTCATTCGCGGTGCTGGTCGACGGCGCCGTTCATACCGGCGCCACCGGCGTACTCAATTGCGAGACCCGCGTCGAAACAGACCCGCTCAGCGTGTTCCAGATCGGCTCGATCAGCAAGATCTACACCGCCACGATGGTGATGCAGCTGGTGGACGAGGGACTGGTCGAACTCGACGCCCCGGTCCTGCGCTACCTGCCCGAGCTGAGGCTCTCCACGCCCGGCTTGATCGACGCGGTGACCGTCCGACACCTGATGACGCACACCAGCGGCATCGACGGCGACCACTTCTTCGACGGTGGACGTGGCGACGATGCCCTGCGACGTTTCGTCGCATCGTGCGACCGCATCGGTCTGACCCATCCGGTCGGGGCCACGATGTCCTATTGCAACAGCGCATTCTCCCTGCTCGGTGCGATCATCGAACAGGTCACCTCCACGACGTGGGACAGCGCGCTGCGTCAACGAATCATCGAACCGCTGGGCCTCGAGCAGACCGTCACGCTGCCTGAGGAAGCGCTGCGGTTCCGCGTCGCGTACGGGCATGGCGTGAGCGATGACGGCACGGTCCACCTGGCACCCATGTGGGCGCTGCCTCGATCTGTCGGTCCGGCCGGTGGGATCACCGCCACGGCTTCGGACGTCGTGAAGTTCGCGGCCGCGCACCTCCCCGGCCCGGGACTCCAGGGGCAATCGATTCTGCCCGAAGCCCGCAAGGCCGAGATGCTTGTGCCGCAGACAAGCATCCCTGACCAGTCCGGCGAGAGCCCGCGTCAGGTCGGACTGGCTTGGCTCCTCAACAATTGGAACGATCAGCTCGTCTACGGCCATGACGGCGGGACGATCGGCCAGGAATCGTTCCTGCGCATCGTCTCCGATTCCAAGGTCGTGGTGTGCCTGCTGACCAACGGTGGCCGCACACTGCAGCTCTACCAGCAGTTCTTCGCAGAGCTGCTGGACCAGCTCTGCGACGTGACGGTTCCGGGGTTTCCCGCGCCGCCGGCCGCACGCGTCGCGGTGAACAACGCTGACTACGTCGGAATCTACGAGAGACTCGGTGAGCGGTTGGAGATAGACGAGAAAGGCGACGATCTGCGGGTGACGAGATTGGTCACCGCTCCGCTGTCCGATGAGCTGCCGGACGAGCACGCGGAGGCGACCTTGGTGCCTCTGCACCAGGACTACTTCCTGGCACGGTTCGAACAGTCCGCCCCGTGGTCGGCTGTGTCTTTCTACTCCACTGCAGACGGAGAACGCTATCTCCACAACTCCGGGCGCGCCGCTCGAAAGGTCAAGTGATGACGATGAAGGTCTACATCTCAGTGGACATGGAAGGTATCGCCGGGATCGCCACGCTCGACCAGACGGTCAGCGGCCAGTCCGGCTATCGCAGTGCGCAGAGCCTGATGACGGCCGAAACCAATGCCGCCATCGAGGGCGCGTATGAGGCCGGCGCCTCGGCGGTGACCGTCAGTGACAGCCACGGCAAGATGAACAATCTGCTGCACGCTGAACTCGATCCACGAGCACGGCTCGTGTTCGGCGCTCCGCGTGCTCAGTGCATGGCACATGGCATCGACGAAGAGCACGACGTCGCGCTCTTCGTGGGCTACCACGCCCCGGGCGGCGCCCACGGTGTGCTGGCGCACACCTTCTCCTCCGAGTTCGTTCGTATACGGATCAACGGTCATGAGGTCTCCGAAGCCGAGGTCAACGCGCTCTATGCCGCAAGTCGGGGTGTCCCGGTCGGATTGATCACCGGCGACGATCAGGTGTGCGCTCTGGCAGCACAGATTCTGCCCGGCGTGGGGACAGCCACGGTCAAGACCGCGGAGGGTTGGAGCGCCACCAACTCGCTCAGCCCATCTGCCGCACAGAAGCTCATCCGGCAGGCGTCCGCGCTCGCGGTTGAACGGATCGGCTCGCATCAGTTGATCGCGGTGCCCGATGAACTCGTGGCCGAGGTCGATCTCCAGATCCCCGAGTCCGCTGAGCTGCTCGCATTCGTTCCGGGTAGCCAGCGCTTGAGTGAGCTGACAGTCCGCCAGCGCGTTTCCAACGTCGACGAGCTGCTCACGTTGATCACGGTGTGGTACGAGCTCGCCTCCAGCGCACGGCGCAGGCGGGTCGCGATGGCACGCCGCTAGCGGATACTTCTCCAGGTTGCAGAATGGGACCCATGGACATCTCCGACGTCTTCGCAGGATTCGCCCGCCGTCCCATCGAGGCAGCCAGGAACCTTCCTGATCTGACCCCCGATGAGCTCAATGCGCATCCTGCGAGGCATCCCAACTCGGTCGCCTGGCTCCTGTGGCATACCGGCCGAGAAGTCGACGTGCAGCTCGCCCATCTTTCCGGCGGATCACAGCAATGGGAGGCCTACCGCGACCGATTCGATCTCGGCGAGCTCGGAGAGTCCATCGGCTATGGCCACAGCCCCGAGCAGGCCGCTCACATCAAGGTCGACGATCAAAACCTGTTGGTCGACTACCTCGATGCGACGCTCACCGCGCTCGTCGACTACGTCTCCGCGCTGCCCGAGTCTGGATTCGACGAAATCATCGACCAGAACTGGGAACCACCCGTGACGCGGGGCGCGCGGCTGGTGTCGATCATCGACGACGCCGCTCAGCACGTCGGGCAAGCGGCCTATGCTGCGGGCGCGCTGACGTGACGTCTGGGCAGTCCTAGGTCTTGCGCCGGTACCCTTCGAACCGTCGTTCGACCTCGGCCCTCTGCTCCGTGACGGTAGTGACCGTCGCGGGGTCGACGGGCTCGAACGTGGGGACAACGCCGCCGACCTGCTCGTCCGTCATCCGATAGGCCACCAGGCCCCCACCTTGATCGCGGGCCATGCCGCTCGGCCAGACGTCTGCCTGCGCACCCGTGACGCCGATTCGCCACCCCAGCGGTTCGAGTTCTTCACGCACGAGGCAGAGAGCCTCGAAGGCGTCGTTCGCTCCCGCCTCAACTGGTTCGAACTCCGAAGAGGTGATCGCGACCACCCGAAGCCGATCTTCAGTCCACCACGCGATCGTCGCATCGTGTACATCGCCGTCACGGCTGACTCGGATTGTCTGCGGACTCTCGATCATGCGTTCAACTTCTCATAGCTCGTCGCGGCACGCGATGCCGATGTCCTCACACGTGGCAATCAGGCGCTTGTCGCGCGTCCACAGCTCGGATCCGGCGACCAAAGCGACAGCCCCGAGCAGGTGGCAATCGACCGCGCTGAGGCCACGGCCCCACAACTGCCGTCCGTGGACGAGCGTCATCACCTCGACGTGGTCGAGCACCGGAAACTGGCGCAGACTCTGCGACAAGTCCAACATGACATTGCGCTGCTTGATCGAGCCGAGAGCCAATTCTTCGATGACACACGGGTGACAGCCGACCTCGTCGTCAGACAGAAGCGCGACCAGCTCGGGGTCCCGTTCATGCAGGTGGTCGATCCAGATCGAAGTATCGACCAGGATCACGCAGCATCGCCTCGCCGGCGAGGGGCGGAAGTCGCCGCACCATCGGTGCCGCCCAGCTTGGCAAGTCGCCTGGCGCTCTCGATGCGGATCAAGGCCGACCTTTCAGTAACGCCTGTCAACTCGCTGGCGCGCGCCAAGAGCTCTGACGCCCTATTCCGCCTCGCTCGATAGAGTCTTCGGCAGGATCAACCCTGAGGATCGGACGAAGTTCATGCAGGCGCTTTTCAAAGAGATCGTCGATGGTGACATCGGCGCCGTCCGCCAGCGTCTGGTCAAGGACCCGGGATTGACCGCCCTTGTCGCGACGGCACCGCCGAAGCAGTACGCCCAGCAGTCGCCTCTCCAGGTCGCGTACCGCAACGGGGAATTCGCGATCGCGGCGCTGCTTCTCGAGCACGGCGCCGACCCGAACTTTATAGAGGCTGACAGCCCTCACACATTCGTGATGCCTGCGCTCCATCACGCGATCAAAGCCGCCGTGATGCGCTCCCGATGGCTGCGGCCCACGCGTTTTGCCAAGGAGAGCACCGAAGAGGTGTGGCAGATGAGAAACACTGCCGAACGGGCCGACGAGGCGTACGCCGCTTTGCAGCTGCTCATGGAATCCGGAGCCGATATCCACGCCGTCGATTCCTCCGGCAACTCCGCGCTGGGTCGCGCGGTGCTCGACGCACGGCAGATTCTTCCCACCCGCCGCTACAACGATCCCGACTGGGTGGACCCGAAGCCGCTCAACCCAGAGCTCGTGGACGATCTCACCCGCGTCTTCGATCTGCTTCTTGCTCATGGTGCAGATCCGGATCGGGTCGAGCCGAACCTGTCGAAGTCCATCGCCGAGTTCTACAGCGCCGAAGCCGTCTCACAGTTCATCAGGAACTCATCGTCTTCGTAGGGGTTGCAGGGTCAGGCATTCCATGGATCGACCAGCTCGACCCCGGTGTGGGTGAAGTCCTTCGTGTTGCGAGTCGCACAGGCTGCAGAATTCGCCCGACAGATCGCGGCAATCTGAGCGTCCGCCATGCTGATCGGCAATCCGGCCTTGTCACGGGAGACGAGGACGTCCGCGAAGTGCTCGGCCGCCTGGTCGTCGAACGACAGCACTGCGCGGGTGTTGCGATAAGGCTGAAGCGCCGTCTCGATCTTGGAGGTCAGCTCTGACCTGCGCTTACCGCGGGGCAGTCGACGAACACCGGTCAGCAGCTCCGCGAGCGTGAATGCCGTGATGGCGACGTCGCCGCTGAGGGATTCCAGCCACGAGACGACTTGCGGCTCCGGCTGAGGCCGGAAGATCTCCGAGATGACGTTGGTGTCGAGGACGATCACTCGAAGTCCACTGCTCGCGCCTCGTCGATGCGCCTCGGAATCGGAAGATCGTCGATGCCGCCAACTTCGCTGGCCGCCTGCATGAGCGCCAAGCCGATGTGGGGGCGCTGAGCGGATCGAGTGATTATCTCCCGCACTCTGCCTCCATGGATCGACCGTGTTCTTTTGCCTGTGCTGCGAGCTGGTTCTTCACGGACTCATCGAGCCCTCGAACGACGATAGATGCCACTCCCGACACCTCCTTTGAGTGATATCAGTATTGATAGCGGTTGAGCTGTCAACCGATGCGCAGCAGTTCTCGTGCGGCTCTGCCAGCCGTTGGTAGCCCTGTACAGCCGCAATCCAGCTCGTGCCGCAGTCCGCGCGGCTACGCCGATGAATTCCGCCCAGGTCGTACTGGCACACTCGACTCCATGGCGTATGACCTGGCTTTCTGGACCGATACCCGCACCGAACGACCGGAGCCGAACACTATCTATGCCGAGTTGCTTGCGGGCCGAGCCGTTGAGGGAATCGGGCCCTTCAACGCCGCGGCGACGCTCGACGCCCTCGCCGAGAAGTTGCCGGGGTTGAAGCCTTCGCCGACCACGGCAACCGGCTCGGCAACCTGGGAAGCCCCCTCTGGGGCGACTGTCTTCGAGTTCAGTTGGTCGCCTCAGCACCTGATCGTCACTGCCAGGGGCCGCTACACCGGTGACCAGATGAACACCATCATCGACGTTGGCACCGACGTTGGCGGCGGACGCCTCTACGATCCGCAGACTGACGAACGGTTCGACCGCTGACCTCGCGCACCACTGCGCTACTCACTCAAGCTAGCGGCAGGGCCATTGCGAGATGTCGGTGGATCTCGGCAATCTCTTCGCTCGTCATAGGCCCGTCGAGCCCAAGACCCGGGTAGAGCTTCTTCGGCCACAGCACCGAGACCCCACGCGTCGTGAACGAGCCGCCGATCAATGGCCAGTCGGCCTCGACGAAGCAGAGGATCCCGTGCACAGGGATGCCCGCACCGATCGCGTCGACGACAATGCCCATCTGCTTGAGGACGCCGTCCACGAGCTTCGTGCGGTCATGGTTGCCAACGAGCAACTTCTCGGTACGGGGACGCAGCAGGCCTCCCTGCACCTTGAGACGGGGACGCCCGACGTACTTCTTCGCGTCGATCACGTAGACCCCGGTCCGGGTCACGGCGAGGTGATCGATGTTCGTGCGGGATCCAGGAATACGACGGTCGTGCAGAACGCGGAGGTGGTCAGAGGCGAGTTCATTGAGACGACTACCGAGCCGCTCCTCACCGATCGCCCCGGTGTCCCAGGACGTGGTCGACTGCGGTTCGTCCGACAGCACATGGAGCAGCCCGCCGATCCTGGGATACCTTGCGCGGACTCGTCGCTCGCGGCCGTCCTTGCGACGCTCGAACTCCCGACGAGCAGAAGCACCGGGCGTCCCGATATCGATCGCCTCTGCAGCGACCTCAGCGCCGCCAGCTTCGACATGGCTGAGGCACCGAACAGTCCTTGTGGCCCGCTCATATACTGCCTCGACCCTGGCCGGGAGTTCGGTCCCACATACGCGGCACGTGCCAGCGAACCGGAGTCGCATGCGCTTCTCGTCCGCTGATGGCTCGTCGCTCATGGGTCAGACCGTAGCCGTTGCCGGGTTCACGGTCGGTCCTAAACTCGGCGCATGGACGTGGACACTGCCTGGGACATCATCGAACGCGTGCTGCATGACCGGCTCCCGACTGTTGCGGCGACCCTGCGCAGCCCCGCCCACGACGATGACCTCGAGTCTCTTGCCCGCACCATCGGCAAGGAGCTCCCGTCCGACTTCGTGGCGAGCCTGCGGCGGCACGACGGTCAGGACAATCCCACCCGACTGCTGGACGTCTTCGACCACCAAACCCTCCTCAGCGTCGAGGCGATGATCGAGACCTCTGACATGCGGGCCAGTGCCCTCGGCACCGATCTCGACAGCGATGACTACGCCTGGATGGAACCCGACAAGGTCCGGACGATCCCCAACTGTCGTGGCTGGCTTCAGTTCACCGACGCCGAAGGCGACGGCTACGCCCTCGACCTCGATCCGCTGCCAGCCGGAGAACCAGGTCAGATCCTCCAGCTGCCGTTCGACGGTCCCACCCCGGCGCCGGATTTGACCTCATACGGGGCTTGGCTCACGTCGCTCGCGGAGCGGTTCGACACCGGGGCATTCAGCATCGACGACTCACTCGGGCTCTGGCTCGACCACGGACTCTCGCAGGATCGCTGAACCCTTCGCGGGGCAGCCAACCGGCACGGCTCGACACGCTGCTGCGGAGGACTGAGGCCCTCATCGACCAGACTGAACCCGTGGATGACTGCGATACCTGTGACACCGCCGGGGTGCGGGGCAGCGGCGCGATCCCCTGGGATATCGATGCGACGACCGAGGCCTTGATCCAGAGGGTCAGCACCGGCCGGATGCGCGAGTTGCGCGGTGACGTTCCACTCGGGGACATGACGGCTCTTCTCGAGTCAGACCTGAAGTACACGATCGTCAGCTTCCTGGAGTGCCTCGATTGCGGGCAGGTGCTGTTCTGGGGGCTCTGTATCCGCGGGAACCCGATCCTCCGACATGCGGACAGGAGCGAGATCGATCACTCGGCGTGGAGTGCGGTGCCCCCACGGGAGCGATGGGCGCGAAGTTGACCCGGGCTTCGCGGTGGGCCGCCGTCGCCGCCCGTGCCGTTATGTGAGATCGAACGAGCCCTGTTCGAGGCGTTCCTTGACGGCCGTGAGATAGCGCGCAGCGTCCGCCCCATCGACGACGCGATGGTCATAGGTCAGCGACAGGAAGACCCTGCTGCGGATCGCAATCCCCTCGTCCTGCCCTTCCCGCCCGATCACGACAGGACGCCTGGCCACGACGCCGGCGCCCAAAATCGCCACCTGCGGCTGATTGATGATCGGCGTGTCCATAAGCGCTCCGCGGCTGCCCGTGTTCGTGATCGTGAAGGTGCCGCCCGTGAACTCGTCGACGCCGATCGAGCTGGTGCGCGTCCGCTCCGCGACGTCCGCGATCCGCATCGCGAGGGCCGTGACCGAAAGTGTCCCGGCATCACGGATCACAGGTAGTCGACCGTGTCGGGGTCCTTCCGCCGACTGGGGGTACGACTGCAGCCCGCCCCTGGACCGAAGAGTGGTCAGGTAGCGCGGATCCAGGTCACCGAGCAAGTGGACCGCGACGTTGCTTGGGCGTGAGGTGGCATTCAGGGCCGGAGCCCGATGCTCCGGGCACATTCGTGGCACAGGTCGGGATTGCGAACATCGACCTGACGGTCGAAATACATCGGCCAGTTCACGGCCCACTGCCCGCATGCGGTCCCTGTGTCGCCGAGACGGCGCAGATGTTGCGTCCCCCGTGGCTCCCGGCGACTCGTGGCACCCGCAGCGAATTGCTGGCAACTGATGAAATGCTCTTGGCTCGCACCTTTGCGGACTGCCATGGTTCCCCACTTTCTCGCTTCGACCCGTCCCGGCCGTCCCCGGCTCCAGCAGCAGATCAGCCATTGATCCTGGCTGAATGCGAGCTCCACTCGATCTCGCGCAGTTCGTTCTTGCGGATCTTCCCGGTGGAGGTCTTCGGAAGGTCTGTCACGAACTCAACTGCTCGTGGCGCCTTGTATGACGCGATCTGCGACTTGACGTGCGCAATGGCCTCGGCTTCGTCGATGTCCACCTTGCCGGTGGTCACGACAAACGCCTTCGGCGTCTCGCCCCATTTGTCATCGGGCACGCCCACGACGGCAACTTCCAGGATCGCCGGGTGGGAGAGCAGGGCTTGCTCCACTTCGATCGTCGAGATGTTCTCCCCACCTGAGATCACGACGTCCTTCGCGCGGTCGAGCAGTTGGACGTACCCGTCCTCATGCATGACGCCCAGGTCGCCGGAATGGAACCACCCGCCCACAGTCGCTTTCCGTGTCGCGTCCTCATCGCGGTAATAGCCCTTCATCACCGTGTTACCGCGCATGACGATCTCGCCCATTTCAACACCGTCAGCGGCAACGTCGACCAGTTCGCCGTCCGGCGAAAGCTCGGCGCGTACAACCCGGAGCCTTTCGGCGGTGATCATCCCCACGCCTTGACGGGCCGTGAGTCGTGCGTGGTCGTCGGCGGTCAGCTCGTTCCACTCGGGCTTGGGTTCGCACACGGAGTACGGCCCGTATGTCTCGGTGAGCCCGTAGATGTGGACGATCGACGCACCGAGGGCGCGTACCGCGGAGATGATCGTGGGACTTGGCGGCGCACCACCGTTGCTGATGGTCAGCGGCGTCCCGAGTGGGTGGGCTTGCTCTGCGGTGACCAAGGTCGTCAGGATCGTCGGCGCACCGTTGAGGTGGGAGACCTGATGCTCGTCAATCAGGGACCACATGGTCTCGGCGCGCACCGCTCGGTAACACACTTGAGTCCCCAGGGCCGCAGCGACAGCCCAGGTCGTGCACCACCCGTTGCAATGGAACATCGGCAGCGTCCACAGGTAGGTGGTCTCCTGGTCGAACGATGAGTGGTGGATGCCGCCAAGGGCATTCAGGTAGGCACCGCGGTGCGAGTACATGACTCCCTTGGGGCGCCCAGTGGTCCCGGATGTGTAGTTGATGGCGAGTGTTCGGGTCTCGTCGTCCACCTCCCAACGCAGGTCGTCGCCCTGGCCGCGAGCCAGCAACTCGTCATAGCGAGTGAAGTCGCCGTCACCAGCGAGGCGGCCGTCGACCGCGGGCAGCCCCACCCACTCGCCGATCGTCGGAAACTCGGCACCACTCGCGCGAAGCGGTTGCAGTAGTTCGAGGTCCCCGCACAGCATCCGGGCTCCCGAGTGCTCGCAGATGTAGCTGATCTCGGCGGGCGACAGGCGCGTGTTGATCGCGACCAGGACGCCCCGTGCCAACGGCACCGCGAAGTGGGCGATCAGGAGCTCGGCCGAGTTGGTCGCAACGAAGGCCACCCGCTCGCCGTCGGAGACGCCCGACGCGCGCAGAGCCTTCGCCAGCGTCTGCGCCGATTCGGCGAATTCGCGGTAGGTCCACTGCCGTTGCCCGTCGATGATGGCGATCTTGTCGGGCATGACCTCGGCTGCGCGCTCAAGGAATCGTACTGGTGTCAGAGGGATATCAAGACCGGTCACATGTCCTCCTGTTGAAGCCATTTCTCGCTGGTGCGAAAGATCGTCGGGTGGGGCGGTTTTCGATTTGAACCGGACGCCGTCAGTCGTCGGCCGATACCAAGGTGCGGAAGCGGCTGTCGTGGAACACCAGCGGGGGTGCTTCCTTGTTGACCGCAGTGCCATTGACCTCCAGTAGGACGACGTCGTGGTCTCCTGCCGGGATGGACGCTGAGATGGTGCAGTCGAACCACGCCGCGGCGTCAGCAAGGAAGACTCCGTTGGACTCGTTGGCGAACCACGAGATCCCGGCGAACCGGTCGACGTTCTTGGCGGCGATCTGCAGGACTGCTGCCTCCTGACTCGAGGACAGCACGGATACGCCGAGGCGACCGTCTTCAGACAGAATCGGCCAGGTGTTCGATGTGTGCTGCACGCAGATCGACACCAAAGCAGGCTCCATGGAAACTGGAGTGAACGATGTGGCCACCATCCCGACGGGACGGCCGTCCTTGAGAGCGCACACAGCCGCCACACCCGTGGGATACCGGCCGTACAGCGTGCGCAGTCTGGCCGCGTCGATATCTGCTTGACCGGTCTTCACTGGATCGAAGTTCATCGTGGTGCGCCTCCCCGGCAGAGATGAAACGTGGCTGTTCCTTGGGATGACGAGTGCTTCGGGACGACGCATATCAGGCTCCTCGGGTTCGTGCGTGCTCGACGATGAGTGAGGTCACGGCTTCCAGGCACGCCTGTCCGATTGACGGGGACGCACCTGTCGGGTCGCCCAGGACGCCATTGGGGGCGACCGAGTCAAGTCCTTGCCGGAAGACGTGGGCGAGGAGCTCGTCGTCAACTGGCCCCATGAACCCGCGGTCGAGGTATTCGACTCGAACCTTGTCCGGCGCGAGCGCCAACATCACCGACGTTTCCGCCACGTCTGCATGCCCACGCACGTTCCGTCCCAGGGACGCCACATTCTCGGCAGCCAGGCGCCAGGCTTCGAGAATCGCGCGGCCGTCGGTGAACACGATGACTGACAACGGAGCAAGTTTGCGTGCCAGACGCAGCTCGAACTCCTGCATGACGGGGTAGTTCCCGATGTGGCCGGAGAAGATCACCAGCCGCTCGAAACCGGTTCTGACGAGGTTCGACCCGTAGTCCTCGCAGATCGCTTCAAGGGTGCTCGCCCGCAGCGAAAGTGTGCCTGGGAATGCCAGGTGGTGCGGCGAGTAACCGACTCTGACCGTCGGCAGGACGAGGGCGCCTCCGAGGCCTTGGGCGACTCGAACGGCGAGTTCGTCGGCATGATCAGCGTCCATGGAGAGCGGCAGATGTGCACCATGCTGTTCGACGGCGGCGAGGGGAAGTATCGCCGTGCGAGACCCGTTCGCGACGGCATCGGCGATCTCCGCGCTCGTCAGGTGCTCCACTCGGTTCTCGAGCCGCAAGGTTTTCATGAGTGATCGGCCCCCGCGGAACGGGTGTGGCTCGCTGCACCGTTCTCCTCGTCGCGCCGAGGCCGATCTCCGCTCCAGCCATCCCTTAGACGGCGTGCAACCGAATCGTCGAAATAGTCCGCAGCGCAAGCAAGCGTCTGATTCAAGGAGGCCGCGTCGCGAGCCTGGTCGGGGCCGTTGACACTTCGTTTGAGCGCCGCGTACAAGACAGGAGCCTTCGCTCCAGCTGTCCGCGCCGCCTCAATGGCCGTGTCGAGGAGATCGACCGCGGGAACCAGCTCCTCGACAAGCTGGATGTCGAGTGCATGCCCGGCATCGAACAGGTCGCCGGACAACAGTATTTGCCGGGTCGCCCGCATTCCCAGCAAGCGGGTTGCGCGCTGGACGCCCTTGTCGGCGGGCAACAGGCCGTGGTTTATCTCCGGGAACCCGAATCGTGCGCTGGCAACTGCGAACACCGCATCCGCGAACAGTGCGATTTCCATGCCACCGCCCACACAGTGACCGTTGACCGCAGCGACGACTGGCCGCGGATATCGTTCCATGGCGACGAGGAGTGCGTGAAACTCCCGCATGCGCACCTCGATGTCCTGAGGCCGCGCTCCGTCCAGCTCCTTGATGTCGCCTCCGGCGCTGAAGAAGCGCTCACCTCGGCCAGTGAGGACCAGCGGGGGCGCATCCGATTTCGTGGCGAGCTCGGTGAACAGCTCAGCGAGGTCATGGATGAGCGCACCGTTCAACGCATTCGCCGGTGGTCGATCCATCGTGACGACGACAACGCCATCACGGTCCACCATGCTGAGGCCAGCGGTCATTCTTGCCTCTTCCTGGGACATGTCCCACCTACCCCCGTCTTGGACGGCCGAGGTCGAACAGATCGGCTGCATTCGTCCCGGCCCTTCTCATATGTTAATTGGAATTAACATATGACTCTCGTGGACGTTTGTCAACGAGCCCCCTCAGTCCGATGAGAAATCCCTTTGTCCTCTATGGAAAACCGGATGTCCGGCGAAAGCGACCTGCCCCCACCCTTCCGAACCCGGCCCCACCCACCACAACCAGATGTGAATCTTAATTAACATGCCAGGCGAGAGGGAGCCGCGTAGACGCCTCCAGCAGCTGCCAGTCAGGTAGCGTGCGAGGAGTGACCTCTGATCCCGTGCTGGACAGCGCACCCCCAGCCTCCCTCTCTCGCCGTGAACGGTTGCTGCACGTCGCGGCGGAGCTTTTCCTTCAACACCCGTACGACTTGGTGACGGTCGAGATGGTGTGCGCGAAGGCCGGCATCTCCGGTCCCGGCCTCTACCGCCACTTCCAGAACAAACAGGCCCTGCTGATCGCCGTCGTCGAGGCCCCGCTCGAGCACCTCCACCAGACCGCACGGAGCATCGCCGAGGCCGAGCCGGATCCTCGGGCAGCCCTGGAGGCGATGGTCAGGTTTCACATCACGTCAGTCATCTCCGGGGCCCCGACAACACTGATCTTCCTGCGCAACGAACTCGCGGTCCCCGAACCTGATCGTCGCCGTATCCGTCGGGCGATGAACCTGTACGCCGAGGAATGGATCTCCGTCGTCTCGCCGCAGCGGCCCGAGCTGTCCGATCCCGAGGTGCGCCTCCTCACGCAGACCATCTTCTCGATGCTGAATTCGGTCGCCGTCCTGAACAGGGGGCTGGACAAGCGGGCCATCGTGGAGACGATGTCTACCGCTGCAATCCAGGCATTGGTCTCACCCCGGCCCGATTACGATCGGCCCAGCTGATGTGACTGCGCTCAAGCACGATCCGTTCGTGCAAGGCGAGCCTGACGAGCGATCTGCTTTTCCTCCCCGGAGTCATACATGTCATCCACCAGATCAGAGAAGGCAGCGAGGATGTTGGACCGTCGAATGGTTGCCTTGGCCGTCAACTCGCCGTCTGCCGCCGACAGCGCTCGCGGCAGGACCTGAAACTTCTTCAACTGCAGAGGGCGGGCGAGCTCGGCATTCACTTCGTCGATCCAGGCTCGAAGGGCGACATCTCGCTCGGCCGAGCCCATCCCCCGCGCCTCCTCGCTGACGCTGAGCAGGACGGTCAGGTATTTGCGGCCCTCTCCGACGACGATCGCCTCATCGATCAGCGGACTCACCTTGAGACGCACCTCTATCGGCTGTGGACTGACCATCTTGCCGCCGGTTGTCTTCAGGACGTCCTTCAGTCGCCCGATGATCTTCACCTCGCCAGACGAATCCAGCTCGACCAGGTCCCCTGTCCCGTACCACTCACCGTCCATGGCCGCAGTTGTCGCCGCCTGATCGCGCCAGTAGCCCGTGAAAAGACAGGGCGAACGCAGCTGCAGCTCCCCTTTGTCGGACACGCGAAGATCCCACCGCGGGTCGGGTAGAGACTTGCCAATCGTCCCAGGTGCGGGAAATGCCCGGTCCCACTGAGCAAGGACCGATCCGCACGTCTCCGTCGTGCCGAAGAGTTCGCGCAGATCGACACCCCACATATGCCACAACGCGGCCACGTCGGGAGTCATGCTCCCCGAGGCGGTCCAACTGACGCTGATGCGGTCCATACCGACTTTGGCCCGTAGCGGGACGAACACGAACTTCGTGCTGAGGCGGTCGAGGACCTGAAGATGTCTCGGCAACGGGCGGCCCTGCCATCGCAATGCGCTGGCCTTTCGCGCGACCTTCATCGCCACGGCGTAGGCGAAACGAAACGCTCTCCCAGACTCTCCCAGCGCTTCCAGTACCTCGCTCGCGAGCTTTTCGTGCATGCGCGGCGGCCACAGGACCGCTGTCGGGCGAACCCCCGCAAGCGCCTCGGCACGCTGTTCCATCGTGCAGTAGGTGTTGACGAGTCGAGACATGATCGGAGCGAAGACGCCCAGCAGCGCGGGCGCCACGTGGGAAAGCCCGAGGAATGCGACGAGATCGTGCCGGGTGTTGCCCATCTCGGGGTAGGACATGGCAAAACCGAGCACGGAGTACTGGAGGGTGCGATGTGTGTGCATCACGCCCTTCGGGGCACCGGTAGATCCAGATGTGTAGAACAACGCGGCAAGCTGATCGACCTCACCTGCGTCGACAAGCGCAGAGAACAAGTCAGGGTGCGCCGCCGCCTGGGCGCCACCGGCCGTGCACAGCCGGTCCCACCGCACCGTGACGACCGTGTCCGGCAGCCCCGCCGGCTCCGATTCGAACCCCACAACCGCCCGCACGTCCGGCAATCGCGAAACGACACCGGCCACTTTGGCAGCATCTGCGTCCGATTCGACGAAGACAACCGTTGCACCGCTGTCCTTCAGGACGTACTCGACCTCGGGGCCCGCACTCGTGGGATACACCCCGACCGGAACGCCACCGACGCTCAGGATCGCGAGAGCCGCCACAACCCATTCAGGACGTGTGGACGACATGATGGCAACCCGGTCGCCCGGAACCACGCCGAGCTCATGCAATCCCAGCGCACCCTCCCGCACCATGCTCACGTAGTCACGCCAACTGGTCGCCCGCGCCGAGCCGTCTTCCCAACTGCAGAAGGCGACACCGTTCGGTTCGTGCTCAGCGCGGTCGCACAACATCTGCGCAAAGGTGCGGTCCACGGCTTGGAATCCCGACAACGTCCTCAGGACAGGTCCGCCCTCCGAGCCATCGCCGGATGAATTCGCTGCCACCACTTGCTCTTGGCTCATGATCAGTCCAGTCCTTCGGAGAGCTTGTTGATCTCGACGCCCGTGTAACGCTTGGTGAGAGACCATTTCCCGTCAACAACTTGGTAGATACCGTAATCCGGGGCAGACGTATTCGACTTGCTGAAATCGACCGGACCGGTAGCGCCCTGGTAATCGATCTTCTTCTTTTCGGCCAGAAGATCCAAGGCCTCGTCCAGGGTGAACACGGGAGTGCCACCGGGATCAGTGACCTTGTGGAGATTGTCGGCGATCGCAGCGCCGTCGGCCTTGCCGCCGGCCGCCATCGCGAGGACACCCGAGACCACGGCGTCGTAAGCCGTCGCCGCCGACGGTTCCTTGGCGATAGCAGCGCCCTTCTTCTCTCCGTATTCTGCGATCAGCAGATCGCGCATGCCGTCAACCGCCGGCGACTCCGACGCTGCCGGAAGCTGGCCATAGGCGCCCTCGAGATAATCGCCGCCGACCTCCTTGAGCAGTACGGGGTAGGTCAGTTCTGCGATGAACGACCATGTTCCGGGTATCCCCTGCCGCGCCCACTCGCGAACGATCGGCACTGCAGCCTCCACCGAACCTGCCAGGAAGACGATGTCGGGCTTGGGCCCGAAGGCCTTGCGGACCTCCGGCAGATACGAGCTCTGGCCACCGTTGAACGCGACCTTGGCCACCACTTTGCCTCCGAGCTGTGTGTAGAACTTCTCCAGATGCGTGGAGGTGCTCTTCGACGAGTCAGCGTTCTCGTAGAGGATGGAGAGGGTCTTGAATCCTCGATCGATGAGGTTCTTGGCAACTGCCAGGCCGTCGAACGTGTCGGGTCCAACCGTGCGGAAGGTATAAGGATTGGCCTTGTCGTCGTACTCGACGATGCCGGCATAGGGAGACGCGATGGCGACCTCATTGCGTTTGGCCTGAGCGAGGGTGGCCATGAACGTCGACGACGACGGTCCGACGATGAACTGCGCACCGTCTTTGTTGATGAGCTTCGTGACGACGCGGACTCCGTCCTCGGCGTTGAACTTCTCGTCCTCGCTGACGACCTTCAGCTTGGTGCCGCCCACACCGCCCCGCTCGTTGACGTGATTCACGACTGCTCTGGTGATCTGGTCAACGGGCTTGCCGTAGGCAGCCGCTTCTCCCGACAGAGGCGCGGCGACGCCGATGACGGCGCTTCCGTCCGCGGCCGCGCCGCACCCTGCCAGCGCTGCCCCGGATGTGAGGGCGACGAACCCGAGCGAAGCCTTGAACGCCGTTGCTCTGAAACTCTTCATGTCTCGAACCTCCTGCTAGAACCGTTCCGATGGACTCGAACTCCTTGGCGTTGCCAGGAGCGGTGTGCTGTGCCTTCCGTGCAGTGATAAATCTGCGCGGCATCTATCCCTGGGGAACCCGGGCACCCAGGAACATCTCTGCGAAGCCGGGATCCGCGAGCAGCTCCGGGCCCGTCGCCTCGTGACGAATCTGACCGGAGTCCATGAGGAACACTCGGCCACAGAGAGGGAGAATCTGGCTCGGATGCTCTTCGATGACCCAGAGGACCCCGGTGCCACTTCGCTCGATGACACAGATCTGCTCGATCAGAGAGTCGACGATCTGAGGCGCGAGCCCGGTCGTGGGCTCATCGAGAATCAGAAGCCTCGGCTTCATCAGCAATGACGAGCCGATCGCGAGCTGCTGGCGTTGGCCGCCTGAGAGCGTTCCCGCTCGCTGCTTCCGACGGTCGGCGAGGATCGGGAACAATTCGAAGATCTCGTCCACTCGATCGTGAGGCAGGCGCATCGCGCGGGTGACGACCTCCAGGTTGTCCTCGACTGACAGCGCGCCGAACACATTGCGCAGTTGCGGCGTGTATCCGAGTCCGCGACGCGCCCGCTCGCGCGCGGACATGCCATCGAGAACTTCGCCTCCGAGGCTGACACTTCCGCCGCGCGACTCGACCACCCCGGCGATGGTCTGTACCAGGGTTGTCTTGCCAGCGCCGTTGGGTCCGATGATTGCCGTGATGGCTTCTTCTTCGACCGCAAACGTGGTGTTCCGGATGATGGTGGTCTTGCCGTAGCCGCTGGTGAGGTCTTCGACTTCAAGCAGGGACATGTCGCACTCCCAAATAGGTTTCGATCACAAGCGGATCGCGGACGACCTCGGCCGGCCGGCCGCTGGCGATGACGTGCCCCTCGTGCATCACGTACAGCGCATCGGAGATCGTGTTGATGAATGACATGTTGTGCTCGATGACGAGCACCGTCACGCCTTCTTCGTCGCGCAGCTGACGCACAGTCGTCGACAGTCGGTGCTGGTCCTCAGGGTTGAGGCCGGACGATGGTTCGTCGAGCATCAGCAACGACGGCGGGTCCATCAGCAAGCGGGCGATCTGTAGTAGGCGCCCACGGCCGATCGAGAGGTCACCCGCGCGGGTATTGGCCAATTCGGACATACCCATGCGCTCGAGAAGTGTCCAGGCACGGTCGACCAGTTGGCGCTCGCTTCTCCAAACCCTCGTCGGCGATGTGAACAAGCGCCCCAGACTCTCGCCTGGAACCGACCGCACCGAGGTGAGCAGGTTCTGCAAGACAGACATGTCCGTGAAGTCGGCGATGTTCTGAAACGTGCGTTTGAGACCAGCCCGGGCAAGCCTGTGTGCTGACATACCGGTGACGTCACGCCCGTCGAACACGACCGTCCCGTCATCGGGCTTGAGGAAGCCTGAGACCGCATTGAACAGTGTCGTCTTGCCGGAGCCATTCGGCCCGATCAGGCCGGTGACCTGACCTTGTTCGACCACCATGTTGACGCCGTCCAGAGCGCGGAGCTGACCGAACGCTTTGACGAGTCCGTTGATCTCGAGGAGCGGGTTCGCTGAATTCATGGACGACCACCCGCGGCAGTCGTGGCCAGAACGCGAGGCGCCGGAGCGACTTCGGTCGGCGGTGGATAGACCGCGAGCCGGGGGCGGGAGAGCCCACCGGGCCAGAACAGCAGGATCACGATCAGCACGACCCCTTGCAGCGCATCCTGGAGACTGGTCATCCGTTCTGAAGTGATGAAGTCGACCTGGATGTAGGTCAGACCTTCACGCATGCCCAGCAGCGCGATGGCACCGACCACGGCGCCCACATTGCTCCCGGTCCCTCCGATGATCAGCGCGATGAAGATCGTGAAGGTGATGTTCACGCTGAAGAAGGTCGGGGTGAGGATCGACAGATACCAGACGTACATGACTCCGGCCAGACCCATGAAGAAGGCGGCGAAAACGAACGCCTTGAGCTTCACGGAGTACACGTTCACGCCGAGAGAGCGAGCGACTGCTTCGTTCTGCTTCACCGCGAGCAGACTGCGGCCGAACGCCGACCGCGTCACGCGCCGGAACAGCAGGAAGGTGACCGCCAGGACTACCAGTGTGATTCCGGCGATGAAAACAGACTGCATACGACCTGGGATCGATTCGACATACGGCACCGGGGCGTCGAGAAGTCCGCGCGCCCCGTTGGCGATCGACGGCTGGTTCATGAACAGCTGGCGGGTCATCTCGGCCAGCGCGAGCGTCACGACAGCGAGATAGTCGCCCCCGACTCTCAGCAACGCCACTCCGACGATCACTGCGAGCAACGCCGACACCAGACCACCGAATATGGCACCCACTCCCCACGGCAGACCGAGCCCGAGGATGTAGGTGTACGACCCGGAGGGAGCCGGCATCACGGCGAGCGCATAGCCGTAGGCGCCGACACCGAAGAACGCCGCGACACCGAAGTTGACCATTCCGCCGGCGCCGAACTGAAGATTCAGCGCCAGGGCGGCAACCCCGTAGATGGCCATCAAGGTGGCCAGCCCGGCAATAATGAGCAGGGTGCTCATGCGACACGCTCCTTTGGACCGCTGAAAAGGCCTTCGGGCCGGAAGAAGACGACCAGGCCGATGACCGCGAACACGACCATCTGGGTGTACTGGGACGGCATCACGAGAGTCGTGAGGCTTGAGGTGAGGCCGACCAGCACAGCAGCGAACATCACGCCGTAGATGCTCCCGAGCCCGCCGATGATGGCGGCGGCTGAGATCAGCAGCACCTGGTCCCAGCCGAGCTCTGGGTAGATTCGACCCGTCAACGCGATGAGCGTTCCCGCAAGCGCGGCCAATGCGCTCGAAACAGCCCACGTGACGTACTGGAGATGTGACGTGTTGACGCCGCGCACTTCAGCCAGCACCTGGTTGTTCGCCATCGCGCGCATGGCTCGACCGCTGTAGGACTTGGACAGCCAGAGGTGCAGCGCGACAGCGACCACAGCAGCCACAAGGATGACGGCGATCTGGTCGATTCCGGCCACCGCGGTCCCGCCAATACGCAACGTTTCCTGCAGCGGGACGTCGAGCGTCTTCACCCCGTACCCCGTGAACAACTCGATCATCGAGTGCAGGAAGAACGCCAGACCGACCGATGCGATCAAGGGGATGTGGTGCGGACGTCCGCGCATCGGCCAGAAGATCATGCGAGCTGAGACAACGCCCACCAGTGTAGTGACCGCAATCGCCGCGATGCAGGAGAGGATCCAATGCATCCCGAGCTGCACGTTGAATCCGTAGGCACTGAACCCACTGAGCACGATGAGCTGGGGGTGCGCAATGTTGAGAAAACCCTCCACCCGGCGCACAAGTTCGAACCCCACCGTCGCCAGCAACAGGACGGAACCGCTGATGAGGCCTGCCACGACCGCGGTCAACATGGGCCGACCAGGTGCTGGGGTCGACAACCGCTGCGCGGGACCAGAGCTGCCGCCCACCCCGCAGCACTGAATCTCGTGCTCTGAGGAAACCTGAGTGTGATCATGATCTGCCCGTCAACTCGCTAGCTCGACTGCGAGACCAGGACGGAGCGTCCCTGGCCACGGGCGGAGGGAAACTCGGCCGGGCGACGCTCGCGGAATGCTTGGCGGGCTTCGAGGTAGTCCGCACTGGCGAACCCGAGGGTTTCCAGAGCCGCAGACAGCTCCTGTTGCGGAAGGGCATTGGTCAGCCATCCCGAGTTCAGCGAGCGCTTGGTCCACCGGATGGCCTGTTGCGAGCCCTGCGCGAGGTCGTCCGCGATCTCAAGCGCTCGCTCGAGGACGGTCTCCTTGGGGGCAACCAGGCTGACCAAGCCGATCCGTTCGGCCTCGGCGCCGGTCAGGCTGGCGGAGGTCAGCTGGTAGTACTTGGCCTTTGCCATGCCGACCAGGAGCGGCCAGATCAGGGACGAGTGGTCGCCTGCGACCACACCGACGCGGGTGTGACCGTCGCGCAACAGCGCGTCATCGGCAGCCACGCTGATGTCCGCGAGCAGCCCCATCGAGAGCCCCCAGCCAACCGCCGGGCCATTGATGGCCGAGATGAGCGGCTTGTCCATGTTCAGGAGATTGAGGATCCTGCGACGCTCCCCCTCCATCAAGGCGATTGCCTCGTCCAGGGTGGGATCCGGCTGACGCACGTCCATGCCGGTGCAGAAGCCACGGCCGGCGCCGGTGATGACGGCGACCTTCGTCTCGGGGTCGCGATCGACGTCGACCCAGATTTCGGTCATGTAGTCGAACATCGGCATCGTGAGCGAGTTCAGCTGCTCGGGTCGGTTCAACGTGATGAGGAGAACCCCGTTCGGCTTGCGCTCGATCAAGATCTCCTTCGGGTATCGGCTGAAGATGTCATCTGAGGTCAGGGTGCTCATCGCGTTTCTCCTACTTGGGCCGGGATCTCGGTCGCTTGTTTGTCTGCTGCAGCCGCTTCGAATGCCTCGAGCTCGGCGTAGTGGGCCGGTCGGGCGGTGCGGATGTCGTCCAAAATGGCTTCGGAGGTTCGCACCACGGCGCGGGGATTCTTGAACTTGGGAATCACGTATTTGCCGAACAATTCGATCGACTTCATCAGCTCTTTGTGAGGAAGCCCGTCGATGCGCATGACGAGTGCATCCGCGCCGGCGTCGGCGAAGCGCTGCACCTGGGCGACGCAATCGTCCGGATCGCCGACGATGAAGCCGGTCGAGTCCTCGATCATGTAGCGCTCATCGCTGAAGTCGACGTCCTTGACCGCTCCCATGTAGGAGTAGTCCGAGGACAACTTCGAGAGACGCTGGTACGCATCCGTCGACAGCGCCACGGTCTCGCTGAGGTGCCGGGCCCACGTCATTGCTTCGTCCCGGGTCTCGGCGCAATGCATCCCGCCGCCGACTGCGACGAGCTTCTCAGCCTGGACCGGGAAGGTGTGCGTCGCGCCGGCGAGAGCCTCGTCGTAGATGCCGAGCATGTTCTCGACGAAGTCGAAACCGAGGTAGAAGCCGCCGACAATGGCGCCGACACCGAGCTCTCCCGCCATGCGAACCGACTCAGGGCTTCCGGTGGCCATGGAGATCGGCGGGTACGGAGCCTGGATTCCTTTGGGCACCAGTCCGCGAGGGGGAATCTTGTAGTGCTCCCCCACGAAGGAGAACACATCGTTGTGCAGCGCGCGGCGGATGACCTCGAGCCCTTCGAGCATCTGCGCCTTGTTCTCCGTCGGCGAGACCTCGAATGCCCGCAGTGCCAACGTCGTGTTGCCTCGACCGACGCCCAACTCCACCCGACCGTTGGACAAGATGTCCTCAGTCGCCAGCCGCTCGGCGACCCGAAGCGCGTGATTGATACGCGTCGGCAGCAACGTCACCAGATGCATGAACCGGATGCGGCTGGTCAGCGCCATCATGTACGGATAGAGGACCTCGGGAGCCGACGTCGTCGCCGTACCAATCGCTACGTGCTGCTCCGAGGTGCCGAACGCATCGAACCCCACCTCCTCGGCAAGAAGCACCTCGTCGATGAGCTCTCGGTAACGGAACTCATGGGTGTGCCCCGGAGCCGTCTCGCCCTCGCTCATGAAGATGAACCGCATCATCCAACCCTTCGCTCGTGTTAATTTGGATTAACGTAGGGTCGGAATGTGACGTTGTCAACACCTCGCGGCAGAAAGTACTGGAATACGTGAAAGTTCTGGTCTGTCAAAGAATTTGCGATCAAATCGGAGTGCTGATGGCCGGATGCCTCTTGCTCTCAGGAGTGATTTTGGATTAACATTCAGAGCAATGATGCTTCACAACGCGCACCTCGGCGGTCGCCTACGGCCGGCCAGTCACGGCAGTGACCGATGACTGGCGATCGAGCCGTGTTGCGCCCGCCCACAGCCGGTCCGCCGCGGCGAGAGCTGCTGCTGACGGCCGCAGCCGAGCTGTTCCTCCGCAACCCGTACGACCTGGTCACCGTCGAGATGATCTGTGCGAAGGCCGGCATCTCCGGTCCCGGTCTCTACCGCCACTTTCGAAACAAGCAGGCTCTCCTCATCGCGGTGGTCGAGGATCCGTTGGAGCAGCTTCAGAGATTCGCGCGGTCAGCGGCAGACGCCGAACCGGATCCGCGAGCCGCGATGCGCACCATGGTCGAGTTCCATGTCGGGTCGGTCGTGTCCGCGCCCCCCACGACACTCATATTCCTCAAGAACGAGCTCGCATTTCCCGAAGCTGATCGGCGTCGCATTCGCCGAGCGATGAGCCTCTACGCGGAGGAGTGGATCTCGGTTGTGTCACCCCTGCGTCCGGATCTTTCCGACCCTGAGGTGCGCGTACTCACGCAGGCGGTGTTCTCGATGCTGAACTCCGTGGCGACCCTCAACCGAGGTCTGGACACGAAGACTCTGGTAAAGACCATGTCGACTGCGGCATTGCATGCGCTGCTCTCGCCGCCGACGGAGTGAGGATTCCTGCCGCGGTATCGAGCTCGAGGTTGTTGGCGTACTCCCCCGTTTGTGGCGCTGGAACTTGATCAGCGCAAGGTGAAGTCACCGTGCTGGTCCCATTGCCTCGCCTACCCAAGATCAGCACCCGAGCCGGACGAGAGGGCTCGATTCTCCACGCATGACGTCGACGGCCTCAGACGTTGAAGCGGAACAGAAGTTGGGGTTTTTGACGGCTGCTGGAAACCCTTGAAAAGTGCCTCTGACCTGCGGAAACGTTGCTTTCCTTCAGTTGGACACCGTTGGCCGATCGGGGCGTTTTGGGACTTCTTGCGGACTGTTTGCGGACCGCGAGACCGGGTTAGGACTAGGCGATTAACCATCGGTTGGGTGTTCACATCGAGAGTGCGAGAACTTGGAGCCTGCGAGTCACGGCGGTCCAACGCGTGCGCCCGGCTACTCGATCGCACGACCTTTCCGATCATCCGGCACTCTCCGACCAGACTCGGCACCGACTCCTATGATGAACCCATGTCGCAAGACTCAGCCCTCTCAAGGTTTGGCGCCCCGATTGAGGACGGAACACCGATTCCGCGCCCCATATGCCGCGAATGCGGCGAGGGGCACATCAGCTTTGAGGCGCCCACCGAGACGGAACATGGGGCATCTAAGGCAGCGTGGGATGAAGATGCATGGGAACCCAACTGGCTAAGGGGAGCGTTCACCACAACAGGAACCTGCGAGAACACCCCGTGTGGACACAAGATCGCCGCATCAGGCACCTACGTGGTCTCCTACGCCAAAGAAGGTGCCGGCAACGAGTGGCAGGGCTCCTCCTACGCCTCGTACTTCACGTTTCAGAACTTCAGCCCGCCCCTTGCCCTCATGCGTCTCCCGAACTCCACGCCTAGCCAGGTCCAGGACGGCGTCGATCGCGCAGCAGCTGTCTTATTCGTCGACCCCGGTCTGGCCGCCACCGCCCTACGCCTAGTAGTCGAACAATTCTTGACGACCCAAGGCATCCCAGACAGACGACAGGCAGGCGGCTACATCAACGCCGACGAACGCATCAAGACCTGGCAGGCGGCGGCATCCGACAGAAGCCGAGTCGCCGGTCTGTTGCTCGCCGTGAAATGGATAGGCAACGCTGGCACGCACAGCCTCTCCACTCTGACGATCACCGAGGTGCTCGATGGAGTCGAGTTCCTCAACGAAGCGTTTCATGCGCTCTTCGTCGGTCCCGATATTGATGCCCGAGCTCGTGCCATCAATGAGGCGAAGGGGCCAGTTCCGCCTCCGCCGGCCGTCTGAGGGAGTTCGCGACCCCCGAAGAGTGCCTCGGACCAGCCCTCGATCAGGCCAGACCGAAGTAGCGGTCGAAGAATTCGGCCAACCGGGTCAGCACTCTCTGCTTCTTTGAGGCATGCGCGCTGCCCGGCGAGAACCTCGACACCGGCGGCAGGATGCGAGTCACCGCGGTGCCGGCTGAGGTCAGAGCGCCGTCCCGGAAGGCAGCCTCGACGAATGCTTTGGTCTCCTGCGCGTGGAGACCCTCTTCCGCAATGATCTGGTCCAACTCAGTCGCGCGCTTGGCCGCTACAAACTCCTGCCACTCCTTGTCGACCTCGGCGTCGACGGTGAGGGAGTCGACGAACTGCTCGATAAGATCCTTCTTGTTGCGGAGACTGGGGCTCGAGTCGATCGCGCGGCCGATGGCCGCACGGATCTCCACATCCTCGGCCGGTCCTCGCTCGTCGAGATACCTGCGTACCAGCATCAGGACGTAGTCGACGTTGACCTCGACCTGCTTGATCAGCTCGATCTCGAACACCACGTCGTCGTTGATCGACTCCTTCTCCGCCTCGCTCTCTTTTCGAAACTCGGCAAAGAGGTCGAGGTAGATGCTCTGGTAATCCTGGAGCTGCCGGGAGGCGAGAATTTCCTGGTCGGAGAAATCGTCGAACGCCGTCAGGATGTTGCGAAGCCGCAGGATGGCCCCGAACAGCGCGATGAACGCTTTCTGCTGCTCTTCGCCGACGATCGATGTCCCAAGTGGAAACAGCGACGTGAGGTCGGCGACTTTGGCCTCGTACTCGCCGTAGTAGTCGGCGTACGGCTTCAGCAGCACGATGCCGCGAGCATCCTTGTTGCCGAACAACGCGAGCGCGTCATTGGTCGCGTCCTCGAGATCGCGGAAGCAGACGATGTTGCCGTAGGTCTTCACAGAGTTGAGGATGCGGTTGGTCCGCGAGTAGGCCTGGATCAGGCCGTGCTGGCGCAGGTTCTTGTCGACCCACAAGGTGTTGAGCGTGGTCGCGTCGAACCCGGTCAGGAACATGTTCACGACGATGACCATGTCGAGCTCTCGATCCTTGAGCCGCTGCGACAGGTCCTTGTAGTAGTTCTGGAACTTCTCGGCCGACGTGTCGTACGACGTGCCGAACATGTCGTTGTAGTCCGAGATCGCGGCGTCCAGAAATGTGCGCGAGTCTCCGTCGAGCTGGTCGGGCTCGAACTCCTCGTCGGCCAGGAGTCCACCGTCGATGTCCTCATTGGCCGCGTAGCTGAAGATCAGGCCAATCTTGAGCCGCTGGTAGCGGGGATCAGCTTCCTCTCGCTGACGCTGCTCGGCTTCGAAAATGTTGTAGTAGGACTTCGCTGCATCGATCGATGCGGTGGCGAACAGCGAGTTGAACCCGAACACCCGCTTGTCGCCGTGCCGGTAGTGCTGGGCGCGCTTCGTCTTCTGGTCGAAGTGGTCGAGCACGTAGTCGACGACGCCGCTGATCCGCTGGGTCGAGAGAAGAGCGCGCTCGGTGTCGATCGCCGATACCTGCTTGTCGACGACGTCCGTAGAGACTTTGACCGTGTTGACGTAGTCGATGCGGAACGGCAGGACGTTCTTGTCGTTGATCGCGTCGACGATCGTGTAGGTGTGCAGCTTGTCCCCGAAGGCCTGCTCCGTTGTGCGGAGTGCGGGGCTGCCAGCCGTGCCTGAGTTCTCGGCAAAGATCGGCGTGCCAGTGAAGCCGAACAGGTGGTATCGGCTGAACGACTTGGTGATCGCGGTGTGCATGTCACCGAACTGACTGCGGTGACACTCGTCGAAGATGATCACGACGTGCTGACCGAAGACGTCGTGCTGCTGATGTTGTGTCACGAATCGGCCGAGCTTCTGAATCGTGGTCACCAAGATCCGGGACGACGGGTCTTCGAGCCGGCGCTTGAGCTCGGCGGTGTTTCTGGTGCCATCGACCGCGCCCTTCTCGAACCGGTCGTACTCACGCATCGTCTGATAGTCCAGATCCTTGCGATCGACGACGAACAGCACTTTGTCGACCTCGGGCATGCGGCTGGCCAGCTGCGCTGCCTTGAAGCTCGTGAGCGTTTTGCCGGAACCTGTCGTGTGCCAGACGTAGCCGCCGGCGGCGATCGTGCCGAGCTTCTTCTTGTACGTCGTCGAGGCCTCGACCCGACGAAGGATCTGCTCGGCGGCGACGATCTGATAAGGCCGCATCACCAACAACCTGCGGTCAACATCGAACACGCAGTACTTGGTCAGCAGGTTGAGCAGGGTGTGCTTGGCGAAGAATGTCTTGGTGAAGCCGGTGAGGTCGGCGATGCGCGTGTTGCTCGAGTCGGTCCACCAGCTGGTGAACTCGAAGCTGTTGGAGGTCTGCTTCTTCGCCCGCTTCTTGGAGGTCATCTCGCCGATGTGGGCGTCGCGAGTGGTGTTGCTGTAGTACTTCGTCAGCGTTCCGTTGCTGATGACGAACAGCTGCACGTAGCCGAACAGGCCGGAATCAGCCCAGAAGCTGTCGCGCTGGTAACGGTTGATCTGGTTGAACGCCTCGCGGATGTCGACCCCGCGCCGCTTGATCTCGACGTGCACCAGCGGAAGCCCATTGACCAAGACCGTCACGTCATACCGGTTCGATCGCACACCCTCGACTTCGTACTGATTGATGACTTGGAGCCTGTTGTTGTGGATGTTGGTCTTGTCGAGCAGGTAGACGTTCTTGACGCTGCCGTCATCGCGGGTGAAGACCTGGACATGGTCGGTCTGCATACGGGTCGTCTTCTCGACGATTCCGTCGTTCTTGCCAGCGATCTTTTCGGTGAACAGCCGCTGCCACTCGGCATCGGAGAACGAGATGCCGTTCAGCGCTTCGAGTTGCGTCCGCAGATTGGTGACGAGCGCAGCCTCGCTGGTGATGGGCAGGTACTCATACGCCTGCTTCTGCAGCTGCGCAATCAGCTCTCGCTCGAGGCCGGCTTCGCTCTGGTATGACTCGGGAGAGGTCAGCTCGGGGACGAACTCGGCGACCACTGTGCTCTCGTCGCTGACGGCGATGACATCGAAGTCGCTGGGTGTCTCGGTCATGCGGTGCTCGCGATCGGGTCGGTCGCGCCGAAGCCGAGGCTCTGCGCCACCTGGCTCATGGCCAGGTCGTGGGTGACCACAGTGACGTCGGATCCGAGCAGCATGCAGCTGGCGAGGTGAATCGCATCCAGCGACTTCACGTGGGTCTCGATCGCGGCGGCGGACTGCAACACCGCGTCGTTGATGCTGATCGCGTCGACCCGATCGAGGACCAAGTCAGCAAGCGCCACGTCGAGCCGCTCACGCCGGAGCACCCGGGTCAACTCAAGGTGCAACAGGACCGATGAGTAGATCTGCTCGTCAGAGGCCAGAACCCCGTCGAGCCAGGTGCGCGCTCGCTCGTCCCCTCCCGGCAGGATCACGTGTAGTGCAATCGACGAGTCGAGGTACCAATGCCTCAACGGTCTTCGCGCATCTCGGCATAGATCCTGTCGACATCAGCGGGCGAGTAGCGAGGATTGTCCTCGGGCTCAGGCCACGGCATCGGGTTCTTCTTGGCAGGGGTGATCCGACCCTGCGCCCGCAGCCGCTCGATCGGGTCGGTGTCCGCCTCAGCGTCGAACGCGTCGATGCGCCAGCGTGGGACACCTCGCTCAGTGACCACAACGGACTCGCCAGCATCCACCGCCGCAAGAACCTGCGCGGTCTGCTGGTTCAGCTCACGCTTCGTGATGGTCTTCATACATCCAATGTACTACGCATGTCAGACATTCAAACGGCTTTGTCGAACGTCAGCAGCTTGTCGCGGTAGTACCCGTACTGCCGGCGGCGAGCCGCGATCTCGGCGGGAAGGCCGACCGTGATGTCGTTCACGAGGGAGTCGAAGGAGTCGAGAACGTCAACTAGTTCTTGCTGAGTCTCGAGGCTTGGCACTGGCAGCGTCAGAGACTTCACAATTTCAGCGTTGAGGTTTTGTACAGTCCCGCTGGATGCCCGCATCGACATCTCGCGATAGACCGGCCCGGACCGCAGTAGGTGGTAGAGGAAGTCGGGCAGGTATGCATCATCGAAGTCCTTGATGGCGAGCCATCCATCGTGAATGCATCCATCGATTTGCACGATGTAAGGTCGCCCGAAACTCATGGAGTTCGAAAGCACGAAGTCGCCTGGCGCGACCGTTCTCGATCTGGCAGCGCCTTCCGGCTTGATGCGCTGCGACGTTCCAGTGATGTACTTCCCGGCCGGTGAAACGTCGCCGATCTTGATCCAGTTGATTCCGTCGTCGGACTCGGTAAAGAAGGCTTGGATCGGACGAGGCGATCCACCTCGGACGATCGTCGCGACGTCCCCGAAATCCGACCACCGAACTTCGTCGGGCGTGAAAGTAAGGAGTGAGTCTCGGTAGTGCTCGAACTGACACCGCCGCGCTTCCAATTCCGCTTCTAACTCCGCGTCGAGGGCGCTGAAGCTATTTAAAATACGGACAATCTCTCGCTGCACCGCAATTGGAGGGGTCGGCACCACGACTCTGGCCAAGTTTGCCGCCGAGACGCGGACAAGCTTGGATTCAGAAGTCATGCGAATCTTCTGTTCGTGAAACTCTGCGGTCTGGAAGAAGTATGCGACGAAGGTCGGATCCAGCCCGTGTCGGTAGATGAAGCAGTCGTCATGGATGGCCACTTCCGCGTCGCCGAGCCACGCGACCGCCTTGCAGACCTCTTGCACGTTCTCGCCGGTTGCCGCGATCACAAGGTCGCCGTACCGCGCGAGCCGAAGACGGCTTGCCAACTCTGGGCGGACGAACTTGAGTACCGACGCGGCAGTACTTCCATAACTCGTGTAGATCTCTCCGTAGTGAATCGAGCCGAGCCCCGACGGAACGTAGTCGGCCTTGGTAAATCGTCTGCCACGAATGAACTCACCAAGCTCACCCAGCCGTCGGTACTCCACCCCGTCCGGGCAAAGTGCAGTGATCAACTCGTCGATGCGGCTCATCAGTTTGCCTCGTAGCTGGACTGAATGAGCGGGAGCGCCCTAGCGAGCGTGTCGGCGGACGTCACCGTGAGCTCAAGCTCCCCGTTGCCGAGGTGTCCGATGTTGGTAACGTCGCGACTGAATCCGGCCTCGAGGTTCACGGTAGCCGGATCGACGCGTACGAACACGAGAATCTTCTGCCGCTGGGAGTAGATCTCGACGGAGGCGAAACTCTTGATGCGACGGAAATTCATGTAGTACTTCGTCGCCTTGGCCGAGACGTCATCACCGAGGGATTCGATCTTTTCGGTCAGGTCAGCGTAGAGGTCACGGATGTGCTGCGGCGACTTCGCCAGTTGCTCCTCGAACGTCGAGTACTTGGAACCAACACCAGGGTTAGTCGCACCCGATTCACCCTGATTGGGGGTCGCCGCGGGCAACACTGAAGATGGCCCTGTCGTCGACGACGCGAACAGTTCGAGTGCGAGGAGGTCACCCTCGAACTGCTGGTACCGGATCAGCTCGATGGCTCGGCCCATTTGACGAATCGCGTGCTCGTCATACTTCGTGAACGAGTTCGCCACACAGATCAGTCGGGGCCTGGAGAAGTCGATGGTTGCAGCAGCCTCTGCGCCGAACTTTTCGATCACCAGAACCGTGAAGTCGCCCTGGTGGTCGAGAAGCCAGTCAAGATAGAACAGGCCTTGATTCATCACGTTCTCGCCGATAGTTCTCTTGTACTCGAAGATGACTGGCGTCCCGGCGTCATCGATGCCGATGGAGTCCATGCGCCCACCGTGGACTGGCCCGGTCGAGAACTCGGACGCAAGAAGGCGGACACCGAACATCAGTTCCATGTTCGTCTCGATTACCTTCTGAAGATCTTTCTCCAACTTTGACGCAGAACGTTCAAGCATCGCGACAGGTTCGGCGCCTCCGACGCGGTAAAGCTTGATATCGCTCATGCTTCGCTCCCCTCAAGATCCGCGACGATTGCGTCGATATGCGTGCGCAGCTCAGCCTGCCGCGCGACGATCTCGGCGATCTCGGCGTTCAGGGCTCTGATGTCGGTGGCGACCCGGGTGTCCTTCGCCTCCACGTACGAGGTGACCGAGATGTTGTAACTGTTATCGGCAATCTCGCTGTTGTCGACGAGTCTGGCGAAAAAGTCGACGTCTTCGCGGGCCGTGAACGCGTTGAGGATCTTGGCCTGGTGGTCTTCGGTGAGCTTGTTCTTGCTGCCGCCGCGCAGGAACTCCGCCGAGGCGTCGATGAACAGCGTCTTGTTGTCGCTCTTTGACTTCTTGAGCACGACGATGCAGGTGGCAATGCCCGTGCCGAAGAACAGGTCCGGCGGCAGCTGGATGACGGCGTCGACGAAGTTGTTGTCGATCAGGTATTTGCGGATCTTGCCTTCCGCTCCCCCGCGGTAGAGCACCCCGGGAAACTCGACGATCGCGGCCGTGCCGTCGACTGCGAGCCAGTTGAGGATGTGCATCGTGAACGCGAGGTCGGCCCTGCTCTTGGGGGCGAGCACGCCTGCCGGTGCAAACCGCGGGTCGTTGATTAGCAACGGGTTCGCATCCCCCTCCCACTTGATCGAGTAGGGCGGGTTGGACACGATCGCTTCGAACGGCTCGTCATCCCAGTGCGCCGGGTCGGTCAGGGTGTCGCCGTGAGCGATGTCGAACTTCTCGTAGTTGACGTCGTGCAGGAACATGTTGATGCGACACAGGTTGTAGGTCGTCAGGTTGATCTCCTGGCCGAAGAAACCCTGGCGCACACCGTTGGGCAGCACTTTGGCGAACTTGAGCAGCAGCGAGCCCGACCCGCAGGCCGGATCGTAGACACGGTTGACCTCCGTCTTGCCGACCACCGTGATGCGCGCCAATAGCTCGGAGACCTCCTGCGGCGTGTAGTACTCCCCACCTGACTTGCCGGCGCTCGAGGCATACATCTGCATCAAATACTCATAGGCGTCGCCGAACGCGTCAATCGTGTTGTTGGCGTAGCTGCCGAGCTTGAGGTCGCCGACGGCGTCGAGCAGCTTGACCAGCGTCTCGTTGCGCCTGGCCACAGTGGCGCCGAGCTTGCTGCTGTTGACGTCGAGGTCGTCGAACAATCCCTTGAGGTCGTCCTCACTGTCGGCGCCGACAGCCGAGCCCTCGATCCCCTTGAAGACGCCAGCCAGCGTCTCGTTCAAGTTCTCGTCACGCCTCGCACGAGCGCGCACATTGGCGAACAGATCAGACGGCAGGATGTAGAAGCCCTTCTCGGCGACCGTCTCGGCCCGCCCGAACTCCGCATCCGAGTCGGCAAGAAGCACATAGTCGAAGCCTTCGTTGCCTGCCTTGCGCTCTGCCTCGTTGAGGTAGGCGACGAGGTTCTCAGAGATGAAGCGGTAGAACAGCATGCCGAGCACGTACGACTTGAAGTCCCACCCGTCGACACTTCCGCGCAAGTCGTTGGCGATGCGCCAGATGGTCTTGTGCAGCTCGGCCCGCTCGGTCTCTTTGCTCGAAGTCACGAGCGACAGTCTCTCAGGCCGTCCGAGGTCTTGGCGTACCGAACTCCTAACACCCACCTCACGTCTCCCCAAGCCTATCGGCTTCCTCACCACCCGGTCTCGCCAGACTCGATCCAGGCGTCTGACGGGAGGTTCTCGTTTGACCGATAGCTTCCGAACTCGGAAACTATCGGTCATGGATTTCCTTTCCCTCGCCGAGGCTGCCGACCACATCGGCGTGTCCCAACGCCAGGTGCGGAACCTCGCCGCGGCCGGGGACATCGTGCTGGTCGCCCGCGGCGTTGTCGACGCCGACTCGCTGTCGGCATTCCTGCAGAACCGCGGTCTCGTCACGCGGCGGGTGTGGAGCGAAGGGACCGCTTGGGCCGCGATCGGCTTGCTCGCCGGTATTGATGTCTCGCGGCTGGGGGCGTCACAGGTCTCTCGCCTTCGGAAACAGCTCACGGGCATCGACGCCGCCGAACTGGCGTCGAGGGTGCGGAACCGTGCGACCGCGCATCGTTTCGATGGCCATCGCTCGGTAGTCAGCAGAATCGCCGCCGAGTTGGTGCGCGGGTCCGGCTTGATCGGCGACCTGACGGCCGAGCACGGCGTCGACGGATACCTCGACGAGGACGACCTCGCCGACCTGGTCCACCGCTTTCACCTACGAGCCACGAGCATCGGAAGTATTGCCATCCGCGGCACCCAACACCTCGACAAGGCGCAAGAGATCGCAGACAAAGATGCAGACCTGCTGACGGCGGTCGACCTGTCGACGTCCGCCGACGCCCGCGAGCGAGCGGCAGCACTGACGGTGATCCGCGGACGTGTCGATTCGCTGTAATCGGCTGCAACCACATCACCCATCACCTCCAATCACCACCAGCGCTTTCCAAACAACCGCTGAAATTTCAGCCCAAAACCGCCTCTTCGAAGCCTTCAAATCGTCCGGCACGCATGCTACGAAGGACGTAGATGGGTCGCCCGACAACGGGCGGCCCACGACGCATTTCGGGCCTGTCGTTGAACGTCGTTGGGGGTGATGAGTCGTGCATGGTGGTGTGAAGGTCTACCGCGGCAACCCGGCTGCGGCCCGCACCTATGTCGAGACTGACCATGCCCGTGTGGACGACTACTACCTCGCGGAGGGAACTGGGCTCGCCGAGCGTTTCGTCGCCACACCCGATGGGGTCGAGGCCATCGGTGCGCTCGACGGTGACATGTACGAGGCGTGGGTGGCCGGCCGCGATCCGCTGAGCGGCGAACCGCGTGGCCGACTGCGCCAGGACACCTCCGCGGTGCGATTCGTCGAGGTGGTCGTGAACGGTCCGAAGACCTGGTCGCTGGCTGCGGCTCTGGACCCGAAGATCGCCGAGGCGTACGACGCAGCTCAGGACCGAGCCGCCCGGCAGATCATCGGGTGGCTGGCACAGCACGCGACGACGCGCGTCGGCCCACGCGGCCGGCAGGTGCAGGTGCCGGTCGAGCGGATCGAGGCCGCGACCGTGCGCCACTACACGTCCCGTGCTGGCGACCCGCATCGTCATCTGCACCTGCAGGTGAACGCCCGCGTCTGGGCCGCCGGCAAGTGGCGAGGCCTCCACACCGTCGGCGTCCGCGACATGATCGACGCGATCAACGGCATCGGCCACGCGGCCGTGATGTGCGATCCGCAGTTCCGACAGGCGCTCGCCGAACGCGGTTTCTCCGTCGACAACAAGTCGGGCGAGGTGAATGAGCTGGCCGGTTTCGCCGGGCCGTTCTCGGCTCGAGCTCGTCAGATCGGAAGGAACATCGAGCGGTATGAGGCCGCGTGGCGTGACACGCACCCTGGCGCTGAGCCTAGCCGGGACCTCGTGCGCTCGTGGGACCGGCGCGCCTGATCGGAGGCTCGCCCCGACAAGGTCATCCCGACCGATGGCGCGACGCTGACTGACCGGTGGGTCGATGAGTTGCACCAGCTCGGGTTCCGCTCCCCCACACGCTCAGCGCGACTGCCCGCGACGCGTACGGGTGCACTCGACCGTGACGAAGCCGTCGCCACGGTCCTGTCGCGACTCGGCACGAAGCGATCGGCGTGGAACGCCGCAGACGCGCGCGGCTTGGTCGAGCAGCTCATCTCCAGCGAGGGGGTCGTCGCTGACCCTGCCGTGCGGATCGAGCTGGCCGAGGACGTGACCGCGCGAGCTGTCGCTGCAAGTGTGTTGCTGCTCGAGGATGATGGCGTACCCGAACACATCCGGTCCCTCACCTCCCGCGACGTGCTCGCCGTGGAGGCCGACCTGAGCGGATCCTTTGCTTCACGGGCCTCGCTGCCGGGCTTGCCTGAGCCGGTCGACGCCGGGAACCTCGATGAAGCGCAGACGCAAGCAGTTGCCCGTCTGGCCGGGACCTACCGGCTCGTCGTGATCGAGGGGGCGGCTGGCGCCGGCAAGACGGCGACTCTCGCGGCCGCCGGGGCCGCCATCACTCATGCCGGCGAGCGAATGATGGTTGTCACGCCGACTCTGAAGGCGGCACACGTAGCCGCAGCGGAGGTCGGATCCCGGGCGTACTCCGCAGCGTGGCTTGCCCATCAGCACGGCTTCTCGTGGGACGACGACGGTCGCTGGAGTCGCAAGCCCTCGATCCCGTCCGACGATGCTCGCCTGCGTCGTGGCGACCTCCTGCTGATCGACGAGGCAGGGATGCTCGATCAGGACACGGCTCGAGCGCTGACGGTCATCGCTGACGAGACCGGCGCACGGCTCGCCCTGGTCGGCGACCGTCACCAGCTGCCTGCCGTCGGACGCGGCGGCGTGCTCGATCTTGCGGCGCGGTGGGTCGATCCAGACGCGAGCGTGACGTTGGACGGCGTTCACAGGTTCGCCGACCCCGACTACGCGGCACTCAGCCTCGCCATGCGTTCCGGCGAGCAGCCAGAGGCAGTGTTCGACCAGCTCGTGCAGCGCGGTCAGGTCGTCCTGTACGCCGACGAAGCATCGCGCACCGCTGCGCTCGCCGATGACGCGGCAACCACAGGCGCGCTCGTCGTCGCTGACACCCGCGAGCAAGTAGCCGACCTCAACCAAGCAGTCCGCGAACGCCTCGTCACCTTTGGGCAGGTCGACGACTCCCGCGCACTCGTCACCCACGACGGCGAGCGGATCGGGGTCGGCGACCGGGTGGCGACCCGGCGCAACGCATCCGAGTTCGGCGTGGCCAACCGCGACACCTGGACCGTCACCGCGTTGCGTGACGACGGCACCGTCCATCTCATGGGGAAGGTGGGCGCTCGCGAGATCCCCGTTGGATATGCGCGCCAGAACGTCGAGCTCGCCTACGCCTCAACCGTCTACGGCGCCCAGGGCGAAACCACGCGCACTGCCCACCTGGTGCTGGGCGAACACACCGGCGCAGCATCGGCCTACGTCGCCATGACCCGCGGCCGAGACGCCAACACTGCACACCTCGTCGCCGAGAACCTCGACGATGGTCGCCAGCAATGGCTCCTCACATTCGCCCGCAACCGTGCCGACCTTGGCCCCGCGCACGCCGGCCGACTCGCCGCCGAAGAAGCCGCCAAGTACGAGCCATACCTCGATCCTAAGCGCCTCGCCGAGCGTGACCAAGCAGCACGCGGAACACATCGACGACCCGAACCCGCTCCCACCATGTCCCGCGGTCCCGGGTCCGGCCCGGGCATCGGCTTCTGACTCACAGCAGCACCGCATCGCGCCGGATGTCGTCGTCCTTCGTCGGCGTCAGTCCCCCGTATGAGATCAGGTCAACCTCACGGCCGAGGACCTGCTCGATCAGCTGCTTGAACCTGACGAACTCGAACGACGACGTACCGGCCGGCGCTTCCACGATGAGGTCTATGTCGGAGTCCTGACGAGCCTCTCCACGCGCGACCGAGCCGAACATCGCCAGGCGTTCGTAACCTCGCTCCGCTGCCAGCGTCGTGAGGACGGGCGCCGCTGCCTTGAGCAGTTCCCCGGATGGGCGCCATCGAGGTCAGGCGCATGTCGAAGCTGCTGACTCACAGCAGGCTGCGAGATGCCCAACGCATCGGCGACCTGGCGCTGACTCGTAGCCGTGGCGACCATGGCGCGCAACGCCATGACACGACGCAGCCGCGCGAGATCCTCGTCGCGGCGCGCATCGCGATACTCGGCCAGCAGAGTCATAAGGAAACCTTATCGCGCTCAATCTGGCTCTGAAGTCCTCCGACCTCCGAAGAATCCGCAACTTTCGGGGGAACGTTCCCCTGACCTGCGAGAACACAGCTCGCTCCCCAACGTTCCCCCTCGGAATTCGAGCTCGGGGGAACAAAACCCGTGACATCTCTCGCCCAGTTTGAAAGCCAACGAGAGTCATGGCCAACCGGCCCAGATCAAGGAGAACCACTATGAGCGCCACACCAGTTTCCGTGCACCGCGAACTCCCCCATGCCAACGACGAGTTGATGACGTTGAAGGAGGTCGCTGCCCTGGTCCGCGTCCCGGAAGCGACGCTGCGCTACTGGCGACACCTCGGCACAGGACCGCACGGTTTCCGCATTGGACGATCGGTCCGCTACTGGCGCAGCGACGTTGTCCACTGGCTCGACGAACAGTCCCGTCATCCACAGATCGACGATTGAGCAGTGCGCTTCGCCAGTGATCTGGCGGACCATCCGAGCACTACGCCGGAAAGGAGCCTGTGATGGCTGGAAGCATCGCGCGACGCCCGAATGGGAAATGGCGAGCGCGCTATCGCGACGAGACAGGCCAGGAACGTACCCGACACTTCGACCGCAAGGTCGACGCCCAGTTCTGGCTGGACCAGGTCACCGCGTCCGTCGTCACCGGGACATACGCCGACCCGAAGGCGGGACAGATCACGTTCGCCGCGTTCTACGGCGAGTGGTCGGCGCGTCAGATCTGGGCGCCGGGCACGGTCGTGGCGATGTCACTCGCAGCCCGCTCCGTCCCGTTCAGCGACAGGCCGATGCGCCAGATTCGTCGCTCGGACGTCGAGGTGTGGATCAAGTCGATGGACGCCGCAGGGCTGGCACCCGGCACGATCAAGACCCGGTACGTCAACGTGCGATCGGTGTTCCGCGCCGCCGTCAGGGATCGCGTCATCGGGATGGACCCCACCGACACTGTTCGTCTGCCTCGACGCCGGCGAGCTGACGCAGCAATGTCGATTCCGACCCCGGATGAAGTCGGCCTGCTCATGGCCGTCGCAGAGGAGCAGGCACGAACGTTCATCGCGCTGTGCGCGTTCGCCGGGCTACGCCTCGGTGAAGCTGCCGCCGTCCAACTCACTGACGTGAACTTCGTCCGGAAGACACTGAACGTCACTCGACAGGTGCAACGCGTCACCGGCGGCGCCATAGACGTCCGAGCTCCGAAGTATGGGTCGGAGCGGGTCGTGCACCTCGCCGATAGCTTGATCGATCTCCTGGCGCAGCACGTGGCCGACCTCGGCACGGTCGGCAATGAGCAGTGGCTGTTCGGCGAAGACTGTGAACCACCGCACCAAAACACGGTCGGCTACTGGTGGCGCAAGGCCCTGCAAGCCGCCGGACTAAACGGCATCAAGCTCCACGACCTACGCCACTTCTATGCCTCAGGTCTCATCGCCGCCGGCTGCGACGTCGTCACGGTCCAACGCTCGCTCGGCCACGCCAAGGCCACCACGACTCTCAACACCTACGCCCACCTGTGGCCGACCGCCGAAGACCGCACGCGTGCGGCCGCGCAGTCGATCATGGAGTCTTCGCTAGGCGATCCTCCGAACACAGGCGACCATTGACATCAGCCACAGCGACCCCGCTCACCCTTGGGCCAAGGATGAGTCATAGCGCCCACTTTGACGTAGGGCATAGCGCCCAGATGGACGGCATTCACGAGCAGTGACGCCACCAGAGCAACGATCGATCGGCGGCCGATTAGCCTTCGTCCGGGAGAGCGTCCGAGATCGCCTCGATAAGCGACGAGAAGCGATCGAGCGTTCCTGGCGAGAGCGCGGCGAGTGAGGGTTCGAGGTTGCGAAGGAAGTGCGCGGCGACCTCACCGTGGTCGAACTCTTCCTCGGCTCGCGCGATCCGCTTCACTATGCGGTCAGTGCCCTTGAGGACCGTCATCTTGACCTTCTTGCCGTAGGTGGCGTTGTAGAGGTCGAGGTACTCCTGGGGCTCGAAGAGGTCCTCGATGTCGGCGTCTGGGACGGTGCAGTAGTTCGCGATCGACAGGATCCGGGCTTCCTTTACCCGGCCTGCGGCAATCGAATTCTGGATGCGCTGGTCGCTTGTGTTGCCGTCGATGAGGACTACGACGTCGAGGTGGGTGCCCAGCAGCGCGAGGAAGGTTGGGATGTTGGTCGCGCCACCAGCGGGGATGAGCCGGCCGTCGGTGGGGAGGCCCGACTGGCCGTTGGCTGTGAGGTGGCCGGAGATCGCGGTGAGGTATATGAAGTCGGAGACTCCCTCGACGAGCACATTACGGCGGCCGACAAATAGATTCTGGGCGATGTCGTAGCCCAGAGCCGCCTCGAGCGGGAACAGTGTGTCGGGGTCGGACACGGCGCCGGCGTCGTTGTCAACGACTGTGCCCACGTCAGGTCCGCGGTCCTCTACGACCCGGGCCTGGTTGAGGTGCTCGGAGCGGACCATGAAGGGAGAGTGCGTGGAATAGATGACCTGCCGGTTGCGAGCGAGCTTTCCCTCGATGGCGGCGAGAAGGTCCATCTGCGCACGAGCGTGGAGGGATAGGCCGGGCTCGTCAAGCAGAAGGATGAGGTTCTTGTCGGCCTCGAATTCCAGGAAGGAGGCGAGGAAGGAGACAAACCACTGGAAGCCGGTCGACCGGCGGTCGAGCCGGTTACTGAAGTCGTGGCGCTGGTCTTCTACGCGGAACTGCAGCCACCGCCTGATCCGCTCGTGGCCTTGCACAGTGTACGGCTGGGCCTCGATCGCGACGCGGAGCTTGAGGTGGTCGTTCTGCTTCCAGTGTTCCCGCACCCGCTTGGTCAGCAGGCTCGAGGTGGCCTCGAGCTCGGAGTTCGACTGCTCGTAGTCCGCGTCGTCCATAGACTCCGGCACAGCCCGCGCGATCCTGAGGAAGTCCGCTGCCGCCTGGATCGAGTCGTCCTCGCTACCGTCGGTGACAGCCTGGATGACCTCCTCGAGGTTGTAGCGGCCAGCCAGCTGTGAGTAGGTGCTGAAGTAGAACGTCCGCGGCATCGTCTTGCGGAGCGCGATATCGATGGCGCTCTTGAGCCCGCGGTTCTCCGCGCCGGTGATGACCCAGAGGCGCTGCAGCGCCTCGCCAGCGTCGGTTGCAAGCGCCGCGACCTCAGCGTCTTCATTGCCCTGGTCAGCGACGAGCTGCGTGAGCGCCTTGATGAGCTCATCGGAGTTCGTGAGCTTCGATCCGACAGCCTCCTGCACGCGCTGCGGCAGACTGCCGATGAAGGCCGAGAGGAACGCGTTGTAGTCGATGGACGCTTGGATCTGGACCGTGTTGTGCTTGGCGTAGGAGCGCGACGCGGTGAACTGCGAGGAGCTGAGGACGGGCGCGCCAAACCGCTCGGTGAGCTCGCGCACCTCGTCATCGGTGAGCTCGAAGGTGGCGGTGATCGGTACCGCTGACTCGATCTCGCCGGTGACCTCGTGTTCCTTCTTCAGCCAGCGAGGGTACTCGTCGAGGAGCGTCAGCGGCTGGTCCGGCTTGGCGGGGTTGAGAGCGTGGAGTGCCTGGAGTACCGCGGACTTGCCGGCCTCGTTCTTCCCGACGAGGCAGGTCACCTCGTCGACCGCGACCTCGGTCGAGTCGATCACGTTGCGGAAGGTCTTAACGTGGAACGAGATCAGCCGCATGAGCGGACCCTCTCTGAGTCAGTCGGAGAGGTGCGTTCGCACGGATGTCTTCTCCGAACCAGTGGTGGTAGGTACAAAGACACACTGTACGGGAATACGAAAGAAACGAAAGCGCGTATGTTTCTTTCGTAGAGAAGGAGTTGGGACAGAATGACGACACAGCCACTCGAACAGCACACGTACCTACCTGAGCCGAACGAGCAGGTATCTTCGGTGCTGAGTTTCCTCAAGGCGCATGACGACCGCGCTGGAGCGCGGCCCGAGCCTCGCTACTTCCTCGCGGGGGCCGATGAGCATGATCAGGTGGAGTTGCCGGCCGCGGCTCATCAAGTCCTTCTGCAGGTTTTAGAGGCCATGGAGGCCGGCAAAGCCGTCACCGTCGCACCCCAAAGCCAACTCCTCACAACCCAGCAGGCAGCCGATCTACTTGGCGTGAGTAGGCCAACGGTGGTGAAGCTAATAGACGCTGGCGAGCTACCAGCAGACACCCCGGGCAAGCGGCGCCGGATGGTGAAGCTTCACGATCTGTTGGAATATCGCGCCCGTCGGCGCGACGTGCAGTACAGAGCCCTGCTAGAGACCTCGGGCGACTATGCGGATGACCTTGAGGATGCTGAGACGGCTGAGGAGCGATTCCGCCGCATTCGAGCGGAAGTCGCGGCCGAGCGCCGCGCTCGCGCCCAGAAGTAGATTGCGGGGTCCTGGCTCCCGTTCCGGTCTAGTTCAACATGACCCTGTCATATCGTTTCAGGATGCCGGCAAATGATGCTGAGAAGTCCACGCTGATCCTCTCGCTCGAATACGTCGATCCAGAAGAACTCGGAGTCCAGTCGGGGAGCATCGCGCCTGATTCCATGATCGCAACATGCGCAGGCATCCTCCACGACCTTGCTCTGGAGCCGCAGCACGTTCGGATGGTCATCACTGGCAACTTCGTCCAGTCAGTGCGCGACCGGATGTCCAACGCCGAAGAAGCCGCTGCATACGACGTCGGACGCAACGAGGGCATTGTCGGCGGGAAAACCATGGATCGGACAGATGGGACGATCGACGTCATCCTCCAAGCAGTCATATTCGCTGTGGAAGGAACATCGGAGGAACTAGACAGTCTCCGACAGATCGCGATTCATACGACGACGCACGAGGCCCAGCATGTCGTGATGAAACAGGCAGGTGAAGACTCGGCCGACTTCGCCCACCTACCGTTCGCGAAGCGCTGGTTCGCGGCAATCGCGCACGACATCATCAACGAATACCGCGCCGAAGCCGCCGTTCCACAGTCGATCTCACTGACCGAGGAGGGCTGGGACTGTGCAGAAGTCGCGGCCAACCTCATCGAGAGCCTACGAACCGTAGACAACGGCTACCAGAAGTCCGAGGATGCGCGAGCGCTAATGGAAGGGGTGGCCCGCCACGTAGGTACTTTGTGGAAGATTCTGGGCGTCATTGCAACGGAACGCCGCCAATCAAATGGCGCGATAGAGTCCCTGCCAGATGCCGTCGTCAACGACCCCGGGTGGGAGACCGTCGTGGACGACAACTGGGATGCCCTAATCACAATTCTCGATGAGGTACCAAGTGCCACTACCCGGATTGCGGCCAGTGAGCTTTCAGAGCGGCTGGACAATCTGGCAGAAACCCTCGAGTCGTGGCTTCTGGACCTTGGATTTAGGTTCGAAGACTCAGCGAACGGGCCCGCCTTCTATATCGTCCACCGCAATCTCCTCGGATAGGCCGCTCTAGACGGACAGATCCCTAGGAATTCGGACCTGCAGGTTGGGGGTTCGGCCGACCTGGCCGACCCAGTGGCGCGGCGGGGAGTACGTCATTTCGCCGCGTGGCGACGCCCCGATCGTCTGCGTTTTTGGTGTATTTCGCCAGGTCTCAGCGGAACTCATTTGGGGCCTTGCTGATCGCCCCGATCCTGATCGCCTTCGCCCTGACACCGTTGTATGTGCGCCCCAACTCAAGCGCCTTTTCGAGTGCGGTCTTGCCCGCGTCCCGCAAAACCTCCAACTCCTCTGGGGTCCACCGCTGGAAGCGACTCACAGCTTTGGCGACGGTCTGGTCCATCGCGGCCATGTTGTAGGCGTCGCCCAGAGCCTGGAACTCCTGGGCGACCCTTTCGGAAGCCGCCCCGGCAGACTCGGCCAGAACAGGGGCCGTCTCCGCGATCGCCCGTCCCGCGCCGCGACCGCGCAGGGCGATGGCGATGGCAGCAATGACAGCCGCCCCGCCTGCCAACAGAACGGGATGTAAGCCGGGGGTCTCGGTGTCGTCATGGTCCACGCCTTCACGGTAGTACACCCCGTGAGTAGCTCATCGGGTCTGCGCCACCGCTCAGTTTCAACCCGACCTACCCCATTCCTCCGCGACTGGGGTCTCTGGCGTGAGTAGGCTCCCAATATGACGGCTACCGAGTATGACCCCGCAGTACACGAGCGCCTAATTCAAGAGTTCTCTGACGCGAGCTATCGAAGGCAAAAATATGGGCCGAAGATTTACGGCGCTGAGCCTGGGTACGACGCGCAGGAGTACTGCGAGATCGTAGACGAGTGTCACAAGAAGTTGAACGAACTGGCCGAGATGGTGAATCTCTTGGACGGCCACAGACCAGACGCTTAGAAGCGAAGGAGCCTCGCGAAAATACGCGAATATGCCCGACAAGTTGAGCACTGCAGCAGGTTGTAGCCACAACTCGGATCGTTGCCATTAAACCCGAGACAACGCCTCTGGAATGCGGATCAGGCGAGAGCCAAGTCGGCCGTAGATTTGCTCCGCGGCCACGGTGGGAACCTGCGCATGCAGGGCTGCTCGGACGCGGTGCATGTCGCTGTTCCATTGAGCACCGTCACGATGATCCCCGTATTCGCCTCCCACCCATCGTTGAAACGCGTTCCACATGGCGAAATCTTCCAAACCTAAAGGCCCCGGTGCTTCACGCCCGATCCACGTCGCAGGATTGCTGAGCGCATTGAGCCAAGCCAAGTAGACAAGTTTGTACCTCAACGTCGGCGATGGGTGCGTCTGCGAGATCGCTGAACGATCCTGGAGCCAGCCTTCCCAGATGCTGGTCTGCAGAGCGAGCAGCGCGCCTGACACTTGCGTCATCAGGTCGTCGGCGGCAAAAGCCGACTCAAGAACATACTGGTTTGCGAGTAGGTCACAAGCAATCTCGTTCTTGTAGGCCTCAAGGGAGCCCCGGTAGTCACCCAAATCATTCCTCAATCGCACCCATTGTTCTTTCGCCATGCCAGGCCATAGCTGAGCGACTTGGTTGTATGCATCCGCACGTTGTTGCTTGGTGGCAACAACGTGCGCCATCTCATGTGCAATGGCCCACCGGACCGCAGAAGCTGTTGTGCGTGCGGTAAAGAGTTCGTCGCGACAGGCGCGGACTTGGGCAACATTCTTGGTTCCGGCAGGCGTCGCAGGACCCAGGTAGTCGAAGATCAGCTCTCGCGCGTTCCATGCTTGAGTGGCCGAGGGCGAACCTGAAACAAGTAGTGAGAAGGTCGGGAAGACATCGGCGACTTTCGAGCACATCTGAACGAAATGGGTGGGGATGACTACGAAAGGGTTGGACTGACCGCGACGGCTACTCTCTGGCATTCCGCTGGAGTCGACCACGCCCACGAAGACCGACGCCGAAGTGTGAAGATCACCCTCACCTGAGTCTTCGTGCGGCATGCGCCACCCCTCGAGCCAAGACTGAATATCCCGAGTGGAGGCGTGGGTGAAGTCGCCAACCGGGCCGATGCTCTCGAGGAGCCACTGCTCATTCTTCGGGGCAAGCGGATTGGTCCCCTCAAAATGGCGTCGCGATTTCTTCAGGCGCACGGATGACTTCATAGCTCTCTCGGCGATGCTGAGAGAGGGATACTCGGGGAGGAAATCTGGCATGGTCGGCAAGATACCCGGCCACACTCAGGCGAGATGGACGAACTCGCTCGCCAGGTTGTTGCCCCGATTAATCGCCGGACTCGCCCTCGGACTCTCGCGCCATCTAGGCGCGACCTTCAGCGCAATTGGGGCGGGGTCGAAGTGTCGTTGGTACGTCCCCTGAGGGCATTAGCGATCGGGTCGGCGCCATGAGAAGCGGCGCGATGCGAAATACGGCAGCTTGTGGCACCTTGTCGATCATGGCACTGAACTCCGAGGACACCCTCCGCATCAACCAGCGCGCTCGCGAGATCGGGGCGTCTATTGGCTGGTCGCTCGATTTCAGTGTGGCTCCGAACCAGATGTTTGTTGGGCTCACCGCCGACACCTTTGACGAAGACCTTAAGCAGCACCACGTGTTCGTGTGGGGTCCCAAGCCCGTCGATCAGGTCATTGTTCACGAAGTTGAAATCTTCCTCGATGACCTCGAGCAGGGAAGGCGGCGCATCGTGGCAGACGAAGACGGGGATCCGCGAGTCATCTAGCCCGCCTCTTAGTGCGCCAAGGCTCGGCAGAGACTCATCTGCCGGACATAACAAGCGAAAATTTCCGGTGCGGAGTCCGCCAGCCAGCGCGCGTCATTTCGGCGCATTGGCATTTCGTCGTACGCCAATTTGGGGCGGGTTTGCCGTCGAAAACGACCGAATCAGGACGGCTCCTTCGGAAAACTTTGCGGACTGTTTGCGGACCGCTGGCCCTCTTTAGGCGTCTGACCTGCGGAAACGCGGCGATTCAGACGTTGAAGCGGAACTCCGCCACGCCAGCTTGTCGGAACAGCTTCGTCGACAGACTCAGCGCCAACCCAGGAGCTCTCGCACCATCTGCTGCGATGCGGGCGAGCCGTCATTGCGGATGCCGATGAGCTTCTCGTGCGACACGAGGGTCCCGTTCGCAGTGCTGGCAGCGGCGATCGCCTCGACCGAATCGCGCAGGCGCGTTGCGGCTCCGAACGATCCCTCCGGGTCACCCTTACGCGATATGTGGGGGTAGAGGACCAGCTCGATCGTCGCGTCCGGCAGATGCTGTGCCGCAGCCATCACGAGCGTGGGCGAGATCTTGCGCTGGAAGCGATTGAGGAAGATCAACGGCGTGTCCTCGATGACGTCCTGAAGGTACTGCTTGCGCCACGACACGTCCGCGGTACCGATCTCTACGGCGTGGGCGCGCCACGGCGAGCCCATCTGGCGCAGCCGAGCGTCGAGGTCGTCCTCGCGTGCCGTAAACCCCTGCGCGACGAGCTCCCTCACACCGATCGTGACGGCGTCCGCCGGAGTGCCGCGGAGCACGAACCGGGCTCCGTACGGAACGCGGGAGCGCTCGAAGTAGTGGAAGCAAGCTTCCTTTCCGGCGCCCAGCTTCCCGCGGCCCAGCACGCTACGAGTTCCAGGACGTGCCGGAGCGGGCGTCGAGACGTGGGGTCATACGTTGAACCGAAACTCCACCACGTCGCCGTCGACCATCACGTATTCCTTGCCCTCCATGCGGACCTTGCCGGCACTCTTGGCAGCAGTCATCGACCCTGCTTCGACGAGGTCGTCGAACGAGACGATCTCGGCCTTGATGAAGCCACGTTCGAAGTCGGTGTGGATGACGCCTGCAGCCTGAGGTGCCGTGGCACCCTTGGGGATCGTCCAGGCGCGCGACTCTTTGGGGCCAGCCGTCAGGTAGGTCTGCAGGCCCAGCGTGTCGAAGCCAACCCGCGCGAGGGCGTCCAGTCCGGGCTCCTCGACACCCATGTCGGCGAGCATCTCGGCGCGCATGATCTCGGCGTCCTCGTCATCGCCCAGTTCGACGAGTTCGGCCTCAGACTTGGCGTCCAGGAAGATCGCCTCGGAAGGCGCGACGATCTCGCGCATGCGTCCCTTGAGTTCCTCGTCGCCCAACTCGTCGGAATCACAGTTGAAGACGTAGACGAACTTCTTGGCCGTCATGAGGTGCAGATCGCGCAGCAGGTCGAGGTCGAGCCCGGCCTTCAGCACGCCGGTGCCAGCCTCGAGCGCGTCCTTGGCCTTCTTGGCCTCTTCGAACGGCGCGACGAGCGACTTGTCCTTGCGGGACTCCTTATCGAGCCGCGGCAAGGCGTTGTCGATGGTCTGCAGGTCGGCCAGCGCCAGCTCGATCGAGATGGTCTCGATGTCGTTGGCGGGGTTGACGTCGCCGTCGACGTGCGTGACGTCTTCGTCGCGGAACACGCGCGTGACCTGGCACAGCGCATCGGACTCGCGGATGTGCGACAGGAACTTATTGCCCATGCCCTCACCCTCGGAGGCACCGCGGACGATTCCGGCGATGTCGACGAACTGCACCGTCGCGGGCAGCTGCTTCTCGGATCCGAAGATCTCGGCGAGCTTGCCGAGCCGCGAATCAGGAACGCCGACGACACCGACATTCGGCTCGATCGTCGCGAACGGGTAGTTCGCCGCGAGCACATTGTTCTTGGTCAGGGCGTTGAAGAGGGTCGACTTGCCCGCGTTGGGGAGTCCTACGATTCCGATGCTGAGAGCCACGATCGACAATCCTACGGGCTACCCGCCCCAAGCCCCGACGCAGTCAGCCGATCACGCCTGCGTCCATCCGGAAGGCCCTGCCTTCTTGGTCGTACCAATTGGACGACCGACCGAGATCCTGCATCCCGAGCCGTCTGCAAACAGCTTGTGAGCGGACGTTGTCCAATGTCGTGACGGCGTATGTCTCGGTCAGGCCTGCGGCGAATCCTCGTGCCGCCAACGCCGTCGCTGCCTCGGTCGCGAAGCCGTGACCCCAGGCGTCGGGATGCAGGTGCCAGCCGAGCTCGAAGTCGTCACGATCCACTCCCCTGCTGGCAGGCAACGGCACCAGCAGCGACTGACCCACGAAGGCGCCAGTGTCGAGCCGCTCCGTCGCGAAGATTCCGGCGGCGGGATGATTCCCCGCACGTTTCGGCATGCCCTCGATCCGGTCGTACGCCTCGGAGATGTCGGTCATCGGTATCTTGCTCCCGCCCCAACGCGCCACGTCAGGCAGCCGGAACAGCTCGAACAACGCCGGAGCATCGTCCGGGGTGAAGGGTCGAAGGCGGAGCCGCTCAGTCAGTAGGACGTCCATGGCCCATACCTATCACCCGGTGCCTGGATAGGCTCAGCGCATGACTGTCATCAAGATCAATGCGATCACCGTTCCCGCCGACTCCGGTGACGAGCTCGCCCACCGCTTCGCCGCTCGTGCGGGTGCCGTCGACGGCGCTGCAGGCTTCATCGGCTTCGAACTGCTCAAGCCGACCGACGACCGTACGCAGTGGCTCGTGCTCTCGCGCTGGGAGGACGAGGAGTCGTTCCAGGCGTGGGTCAGTTCGCCGTCCTTCGCAGAGGGGCACCGTTCGGCCGCCGAGCGCGCCGGTGGCGAAGCGCCCAAGCCGGTCTCGACCCACAGCGAGGTCTGGAACTACGAGATCGCCGGCGGCTCCGCGAGCTGACCCTCCCCGAGTGGTGCAAACCAGGCCGCGAGTGGTGCGGATCGGACAGACTCGCCGTCTCAAAACGTCCAACCCGCACCACTCGCGGCTTGGGGGCGAGAACTGTCAGGGGTGGGGGTCAGCATGGGGACATGGACCTTCTTCCCCTCCTTCTGGTCGCGATACTCGCTCTCGTCGCGGGCCTTTCCCTCGGCTACGTGATCGGCGGACGACAGGCACCTGCCGTCTCCGCCCACGATCTCTCGCTGTCGACTGCGGCCACCGCACAGGCCGTCGAGCCGGTCCGCGAGAGTCTTGACCGATTCGGCGAACGTCTGCGCCAGCTCGAATCCAGCCGCATCGAGTGGCATACCCAATTACGCGAACAGGTCGACGCCGTCCGCCTGACGAGTGACTCGCTGCGCAAGGAGACTGCTTCCCTGGCCACGGCCCTGCGCCGTCCGCAGGTACGTGGACGCTGGGGCGAGATGCACCTCAAGCGCACTGCCGAGCTGGCTGGAATGCTCGACCGCTGCGACTTCGAGCTGCAGGTCAGCGTGAGCGACGGCGATTCGATCCTGCGTCCCGACATGGTCGTGCGTCTGGCCGGTGGCAAGCGGGTCGTGGTCGATTCCAAGGTCCCGCTCGACGCCTATCTCGACGCCGCACAATCAGAGACTGAAGCAGAAGGCGCCGAACACGTGCGGCGTCACGTCCGCCAAGTGCGCACGCACATCGACCAGCTCGCGTCGAAGTCCTACTGGTCGCAGTTCGACCAGTCCCCGGAGTTCGTGGTGCTGTTTGTCCCGGGTGAGTCGATCCTGTCCGCAGCGCTCGAGGCGGAGCCGACGCTGTTGGAGTACGCCTCGGCCAAGAAGGTCGTGCTGGCAACCCCGACGACCCTGATCGCCCTGCTGCGCACCGTCGCCTACGCGTGGACGCAGGAACAGCTGGCCGCCAACGCCCGCGAGATCCAGACCATCGCCAAGGAGATGTACGAGCGGATCGGCACCGTCGCGGGCCACGTCGACAAACTCGGCCGCTCCCTGGAGGGCACGGTCCGCTCCTATAACGAGGCGGTCAGCTCGATCGAGTCCCGCTTCCTGGTCACGGCCCGGCGTTTCAACGCCTTGCACGTGTCCGACACCCCCGTGGCATCACCCAGGCTCGTCGAGTCGACACCCCGTTCATTGACGGCACCTGAGCTCGTCGATGAACTAACGTCGTAGTCATGACCCAGGCGGTGTCGCGCACTCCCGGAGCCATGGCGGGCCGCGATCTCAGCGCACGCCAGGCGATCGTTGCCGCCTGCCTGGCCATGGCCGTCGTCACAGGTCTCGATCTGCTCGACGGCCGACTCGACTTACTGTTCTCGGTCGGCTTCGTACTGATCGTCATCACGGTGCCGATGAGCGTCGACGTCCGCTCGCTGTTCCCGGCAGGTGTGCTCCCGCCGATCCTGCTGATCGCTGCCTTGTTCGCGGTGTGCGTCGTCGAGCCGTCCGCGATCCAGGTCGACGGCATGGCCAAGGACGCGGGAACCATCGCGCGCCTCATCGCCGCGACGATCGATCACGGACTGACTCTGCTGGTCGGTCACGGTATCGCGCTGATCCTGATCGCCTGGCGCATCCTGACCGACCCCGACCGCTGAGCTAGCCCGTCACTTCGTCGACGAAGCACCAGCGCCAGGCTTCTCCCGGTTCGAAGCTGCGCATTACCGGATGCCCGCTCTCGTGGAAGTGCTTCGTGCCGTGCTTACCCGGCGACGAGTCGCAACATCCGACGTGTCCGCACTCCATACACAGCCGCAAGTGCACCCATTCGTCGCCGTCGCGGAGGCACTCCTCGCAACCGGCCGGGGTGATCGGATCGGGCACGGTGCAGGCATTGGCAAGGTGCTCGCAGGGTCCGTCCTGGTCGTAGGTGGGGCGCAAGTCAACCTCCCGGTTCGCAGTTGTCTCACTTTCCCACATCCGATCGAGAATTGACTCCTCAACGTCGAGCGCATTCATGATGCGCGCGAGCACCGACTGGTCGACCGTGCCGATCGCCCGGATCTTGAGCAACTCCTCGCGTTCGCGTTGCAGCATCGCCGCACGCAGTCGCGAGTACTGGGCACTGGGCGTCTCGGCACCACCGAGGCGTTCCCATACCGCGTTCGTGCGGTCGGTGGCTCGGCTGCGCAGCCGCTCCAGCACCGAATCGGAGACAGTTCCCGCGACCTCGTCGTCGAGGAACTTCATGCCGGCGTCCGTCACAGCCTGGAAGACCGTCGCTTCCTGGAGGTGGTCCTCATGGCGGTCGGGCCCGGGCACCTTGAGCCAGCGCACGAACAACGGGATCGAGAGTCCCTGGATCATCAGCGTGCCGACCGTGACCACGAACGCGATCAGCACCAGCACCTCGCGTTGCGGAGTTTCGGGCGGCAGCAGGAACACCGCGGCCAGGGTGACCACGCCACGCATACCCGTCCACGCCACCAAGAACGCGGACTGCGGAGTCGGCCGCGGCTCCCCTTCCGCGACACCGGGGATCAGCCGCGGCAAGTAGGTCGACGGGAATACCCAGACCATGCGGACGACGATCACGGTGACCAGCACAGCGATGCACGACAGCGTGATCCGCATCGCGCTGAGATCACTGTCCTGGACATCGACGAGGATGTCGCGGATCTGCAGACCGATCAGCAAGAAGACCGAGTTCTCCAGGACATACGAGATCGTGGCCCAGTTGGTGCGCTCGAACAGCCGCGATGCGCCTGACTGGATGACCGGCGACTTATGACCAAGGATGATCCCAGCCACAACCACCGCGAGGACGCCTGACGGCTGAGCGTCGACGCCCGGGATGTGGATCTCCTCGGCCGGAAGATAGGCGATCCAGGGAGTCAGCAGCGATACCGCGACATCGGTCAATTCGTCCTCGATACGGCGGCGCAGCTTGCCGATGACGACTGCGACGATCAGTCCGATCGCGACACCGCCGACCGCCGACACCACGAATCCCGCACCGACCTGCCACACACTGACAGTTCCGGAGATCGCCGCGATCGACGTCCGCAATGTGACGATGGCCGTCGCATCGTTGACCAGGCTCTCGCCTTCGAGGATCGTGACGACGCGGCGCGGCAGACCGATCCGCCGGGCGATAGCGGTGGCAGCCACCGCATCCGGAGGTGCGACCACGGCACCCAGCGCGAAGCCCGCCGCGAGCGGGATGTCCAACAGCGCCGAGACCAGGAATCCGACCACGACGGTCGTGAACAGCACCAGACCGACGCTCAACAGGCCGATAGGACGCAGATTCGCCCGGAAGTCGACGAGCGACGTCCGGATCGCCGCGGCGTACAGCAGGGGCGGCAGCAACCCGACCAGCACGATCTCTGGCGTCAGCTCATAGTCGGGAACGAACGGCAGATAGGAGCCGACGATGCCGACGACGATCAGTACCAGCGGCGCTGAGACCCCGCGCCGATCGGCCAGTGCGCTGACCCCGACGACGATGGCCAGCAGGGTCACAAGCGTCAGGGCGGTTTCCACCCGCCTATCATCTCAGCCGGGTCCAGATCGTGCCTGCAGCACGTGCACTCGAACGAACTCAGTCGTACCGTGAAAGCTCAGCCACAACGACTTCCGGGGGGAAGCTCGCCATGACCAAGCTTGTCGTCCATGCCCGCTCACGACGTCTCGTCGCCGCCTTCTCTGCCGTCGCTGTCAGCGCTGCGCTGCTCACCACCAGCCCACCCGGCGCGACCGCGGCCACGTCATCGGGAGCCACTGCTCGAGGCACCGGCGGGGCGGTTTCGAGCGTCGATGCGAATGCGAGCAAGATCGGTCGCGATGTCCTGGCCAGAGGCGGGAACGCGGCCGATGCCGCAGTTGCGATGGCCTCTGCCCTCGGAGTCGCCGAGCCCTACAGCGCCGGAATCGGCGGCGGCGGCTACTTCGTCTACTACGACCACCGTTCGGGCAAAGTCAGCACGATCGACGGACGTGAGACCGCCCCCGCCGCGATCAAGCCGGACGCGTTCATCGATCCGGCGACCGGCGAGCCGTACCGGTTCACCCCCGAACTCGTCTCGTCCGGTGTCGCCGTCGGCGTACCGGGCACTGTTGCGACGTGGGAGGCAGCGCTCGAACGATTCGGCACCCGATCTCTGGCCCGGTCCCTTGCGCCCTCGATCGAACTGGCCAGGCGCGGATTCGTCGTCGATCAGACGTTCCGCAACCAGACGCTCGACAACGCTGCCCGGTTCGCTGCCTTTCCCGACACGGCCAGGCTGTTCCTGCCCGGCGGCGACGCCCCGCAGGTCGGCACCCGGTTCCGCAACCCCGATCTCGCCCGCACGCTGAGTTCGATCGCCCGCCGCGGCCCCGACGCGTTCTACCGCGGACCGGTGGCCCGAGAGATCGCATCGGTCGTCCAGTCGCCCCGCAAGGATCCCGCATCGACGTTGCCGGCCCCGGCAGGAAGCCTCACCACGCGCGATCTGGCGCGCTACAGCGTCGTCAAGCAGAAGCCGACGCGCATCTCCTACCGCGGCCTCAATGTGTACGGCATGGCTCCCTCGTCTTCTGGCGGCACCTCGGTGGGCGAAGCCCTCAACATTCTGGAGGGTTACCGCCTGGGAGGCGGCTCGCGAACAGCGCAGAGCCTGCACCTGTACCTCGAAGCCTCGGCCCGGGCCTTCGCTGATCGGGCGGCGTACGTCGGCGATCCGGCGTTCGTGGATGTACCGACCCGGACGTTGTTGAGCCAGCGGTTCGCCGACTCACGACGCTGCACGATCGATCCACGTGCGGCGTCGCCCAAACCCGTCACGGCCGGTGCGCTGGTCGGCGGATCGTGCAGGACCACGGCGACAACTGAGCGCGAGGACACCGAGAACATCTCCACGACCCACCTGTCGGTCGTCGACCAATGGGGCAATGCGGCGGCGTACACCCTCACGATCGAGCAGACCGGTGGATCCGGCATGACCGTGCCGGGCCGGGGCTTCCTGCTCAACAACGAGCTGACCGACTTCTCGACGACGTACGATCCCGCGGACCCCAATCGCATCGAGCCTGGGAAACGCCCCCGCTCGTCGATGTCACCGACGATCGTGACCAAGAACGGGCAGGTCAAGTACGTCCTCGGCTCGCCCGGAGGAGCCACGATCATCACGACTGTGCTGCAGATCCTGCTCAACCGAGTCGATCTGGGCATGACGCTGCCGGAGGCCGTGGCGGCACCGCGGGCGTCCCAACGCAATGCCGCGACGACCTCTGCTGAGCCGGAGTTCATCACGGCGTATCAGGATCTGCTCGCACCGTACGGTCAGCAGCTCACACCGTCAGGCGACCAGTTCACCTCAGCGGCCGAGATCGGTGCTGCTGCCGCGATCGAAGTCGACCGGCACGGACGTCTCACGGCCGTCGCCGAACCGAAGCGGCGTGGAGGTGGCAGCGCGATGGTCGTCCGCCCCCAGCCTCGCTGACCGTCCCAACGCCCGACCGTCCCGGCGTGGCCGGTGCGCTGGCGTCCACGCGCGCCAGGTTTTTGGACGCTAACGCACCGCCCCAGGCGAAGCGGGGCCCAGACAGAGGGGCGGGTGAGCCGGGCCTACTTGTACGGGACGCCGGCGATCTTCATGTCTTTGCGCAGCTCCGGCGGGAGGGCGAAGATCAGGCTCTCGTCGGCAGTGCGGACCGCATCAGCGTCTGGATGACCGTGCTCGCTCAGATACTTCAGCACGTCCTGGACCAGGTTGTCGGGCACCGACGCGCCGGAGGTGACGCCGACCTTCGAGACCCCTTCGAGCCAGGCCTCGTCGAACTCCGAGATGTCATCGATCCGGTAGGACGCCTTGGCGCCGGCCTCCAGCGCGACCTCGACGAGTCGCACCGAGTTCGACGAGTTGGCCGAACCCACGACGATGACCAGATCGGCGTCCTTGGCGATCTCCTTGACCGCGACCTGGCGGTTCTGCGTCGCGTAACAGATGTCATCGCTCGGCGGATCTTCCAGCTGCGGGAACTTCTCACGCAGCCTGCGCACGGTTTCCATGGTCTCGTCGACGCTCAGCGTCGTCTGTGACAGCCACGAGAGTCGGGTGCCTTCAGGGAACTCGAGATCGTCGACATCGTCGGGCGTCTGGACCAGCGTGATGGCTTCAGGCGCCTCGCCCGCCGTACCCTCGACCTCTTCGTGCCCTTCGTGGCCGATCAACAGGATGCGGTACCCGTCGGATGCGAATCGCTTGGCTTCGTGGTGCACCTTCGTCACCAGCGGGCAGGTCGCATCGATCGTCTTGAGGCTGCGTTCGGCGGCTTCGGCATGCACCATCGGCGAGACACCGTGAGCCGAGAACACGACCGTGGCACCCTCAGGCACCTCATCGAGTTCCTCGACGAAGATTGCGCCGCGGGCCGCCAAATTGTTGACGACGTGCTTGTTGTGCACGATCTGCTTGCGGACGTAGACCGGGGCGCCGTACAGGTCGAGCGCCTTCTCGACCGTGATGACGGCACGATCGACACCCGCGCAGTAGCCGCGAGGATCGGCGAGCAGCACGCTGCCGCCGACCGGAGGCATGCCAAGGGAGACCTGAGAGGACATGATCCCAGTCTAGGCGACGCCACATGAGCCGAGCGCCATCCACAGGTGTGCGGGCACTCACCCGCAACGTCCGACGTCGGGCCTAGGGTGGTCGACATGGCCCTGGAGACGAGCGCGGAAACCCCTGCCCCCCTCCGCCAGATCTCCCAACTCCTCGACGGCTACATCGGACGTCTGGGCGCGGTGTGGATCGAGGCGGAGATCGCTTCGCTGACCCGCCGCCAAGGCATGTGCTTCCTCAAACTGCGTGATCTGCAGGCGAAGCTCTCCATCGACGCGACGTGTCACCTCAGCGTGCTCGACGCATCGCCCTCCCCCATCACCGAGGGCTCGCGGATCGTCACTCACGCCAAACCCCGCTTCTACGCACCTCGTGGCGCGTTGTCGCTCGATCTACGGGAGATACGGCCCCAGGGCGAGGGCGAACTGCTGGCCCAACTCGAGCGACGCAAGCAGTTGCTGGCTGCCGAGGGCCTGTTCGATCCCCGTCTGAAGAAGCGGCTACCGCTGTTGCCGGCCGGCATCGGGCTCATCACCGGAAAGAACTCCGCGGCCGAACGAGATGTGCTGCAAAACGCCAGGCTGCGCTGGCCCGATGTGCATTTCGTGGTCCGTCACGCCCTGATGCAGGGCAATGACTCGGCGCGCGACGTCATGAAGGCCCTGGCCGAACTGTCCGGCGATACCTCGGTCGACCTCATTGTGATCGCCCGCGGCGGCGGATCCATCGAAGACCTGCTGCCGTTCTCGGACGAGGCATTGATCCGGGCCGTCCACGGGTGCGTGACGCCGGTGGTCAGCGCGATCGGACACGAACCCGACATCCCCCTGCTCGACCTGGTCGCCGACCTGAGGGCGTCGACTCCCACTGACGCCGCCAAACGCATCGTGCCTGACGTCCGCGATGAGCTGGCCGGAGTCGCGTCGATGCGCGAACGCGCCTCATTGGCCATCCGGTCGATAGTCGACCGGGAGCTGCGGGGCCTGGCTGAATTGCGCAGCCGTCCCGTGCTGGCCCGTCCGGCGACCCTCGTCGAAGCCGAGGAGAACAGCCTGCACGACGTCCGCGACCGGGCCCGTCGATCGCTCGGGCACCGGCTCGACCGCGCCTCCGACGAGATCGGGCACCATCTGGCCCGGGTGCGGGGCCTCTCGCCCTTGGCGACGTTGGAACGCGGTTACGCCGTGGCACAACTGCCCGATGGCACTGTCATCACATCAATCGACCAGGTCGCGGTCGACGGAGACCTGACGATCAGGGTCGCCGACGGCACGATCATGGCCCGCACCCGATCCACTGAGGAGATCACGCATGACTGACAACGTCCCCGCGAGCGACACCCCCGAGATCGGCTACGAACAGGCCCGCGACGAGCTCATCGCCTTGGTCCAGAAGCTGGAGGCCGGCGGCACGAGCCTCGACGAGTCACTTGCGCTGTGGGAACGCGGCGAACAGCTCGCAGGCATCTGCCAGCACTGGCTCGACGGTGCCAAGGCACGTCTGGCTGCGGCGTCCAACCAGAACCGTCAGGACGTCGACAGCGACGAGATGTAGCTCTCGAGTTCCGCGCGCGATGTCGTGCCGTTGACCAATATCGACCTGCCGTCGGCCTCACGCACATACGTCCAGTACTTCTTCGGCCCCTTGCGGACCGTCCAGGTCTCCCCGTCGACAACAGCGGTGCCGGCGCTCTTGCTGTCCTCGGCAAAGCGATCGACGGCTCGATCCGCGCTGACCCTCAGCTGCTCGATGCCGAGGTATTCATCGTCGGCTGTCAGCACGCCCAGATGCCACGACTGGGGCTCGAAGCGCGCCGACGTCGCACGCCAGCCCTTCGGCAGAGCCTTCGGTGCGAGCAGATCGAACTTGGCCGCGGGCCGTGCCTGCGTCACGACCTGCGCGAAGTCGACGGTCTTGACCACGGGTTCGTCAGAACCGCTCGTGAAGAACTTCCCGAAGCCCCACAGCGCCAAAATGATGACGCCGATGACCGCCATCGACCGCAAGATATCGCCCATGGACGGATTGCCACGGCTTGAACCGGTCGAACTCATCGGTGCCCTTCTGCACAGCCGCCACGCCCACCTGACGTCGCCCCGACATGTTACGTGACGGCTGCACGTCCTGGCCGTCCAGATGGCCTAGCCGCTCAGCGCTGTCGTCGGCGGGGTACGGGCCGCCCGCACCGCCGGGTACAGGCCGGCCAGCGCTCCGATCAACAACGTCGCACCGGTTGCTCCCAACGGCACGATCAGCGGCAGATCAACCGGCCAGCCCCGGGTCACTGCGAATCCGACGGTGACCAAAGCGCCGAGCATGGCCCCGGCCAGACCACCCATCGCCGAGAGCAACAATGCTTCGGCCAGGAACTGTGAGCTCACATGGCGCCGAGTCGCTCCCAGGGCTCGCCGCAACCCGATCTCCCGTCTGCGTTCGAGAACCGAAATGACCATGGTGTTCGCGACGCCGATTCCGCCGACCAGCAATGCGATCGATCCGATCCCGACCATGAGGCCCGTGAAGGCCTGTCCGGTGGCATTGCGTGCCGCCAGAGCATCGGAAGGGCGTGAGATCTCGACTTCCTCGGGGCTTTCCGGCTTGATCGTCGCTCCGAGAAGGCGCCGAATCGCCGCGACCGATTCATCGGTCGAGACCTCGTAGACCAGAGTCGGCTCGCCGCTGTATCCGAGCAGCCGCTTCGCCACATCGTGGGTCACCAACGCCGCCGAGTTCAGCTCCGGGGCCAGTGCCACCGGGTCGAGAATGCCGACGACCGTGAAGTACTGACCGCCCAGCCACACCTGGCTTCCGGCTTCGACGATGCCCAGTCGGCGCGCTGCCTTCTCGCCCAGCACGACGGTGGGCAACGTCGCCAGGGTCTGGTCGAACCATCTGCCGTGCCTGATCGTGGCGCTCGTGACGTCCAGCAGACCGAGATCGGTCGACTGGACCGTGATCCCGTTGGTCTGGGACGGATCCACACGATGGCTGCGATAGACGTAGACATCGTTCTGGGTGCCGGTCGCGCTGACCCGCAGGACGCCGTCGAGTCGGCGCACTTTGGCCACTGCGCTCTCCGGCAACTTCGAGTCCTCGCCGAAGATGCTCTCGCCGGGTTGCGCGGTCAGCAGGCTCGTCCCCAGTGCGTCGAGCTCACGATCGAGCCCGGCCTGGCTCGACGACGACACCCCGATGACAGCCACCATCGCCGCGATTCCGATCGCGATGCCCAGGGACGACAGCACTGCCCGCGCGGGACGAGTGCGCAGGCCCGTGGTCCCCAGCCGCAAGACATCGCGCTTCAACAGCTTCGACCGCGTCTGGCGAGCAGCGCCCGTGCCGATCATGCGGAGGCTCCCGAGTCCTTGACGATGCGGCCGTCCTTGATCTGGATCTGTCTCGGCGATCGCTCGGCCAGCTCACGATCGTGGGTGATCATGACGATCGTCGTCCCCGAGCCATGGAGTTCGTCGAGCAGATCCATGACTGACGCCCCGGCGGCGGAGTCGAGGTTGCCGGTCGGCTCATCGGCCAGCAGCAAGGTCGGCTGGCCGACCACAGCTCGGGCGATCGCGACCCGCTGCCGCTCACCGCCTGAGAGCTGACTCGGCTTGTGAGCGGCCCGCGCGGCGAGCTTGACCCGTTCCAGTGCCTCGGTGGCACGCCGTCGCCGAGCACGCAGCGGAACGCCCGAATACAGCAGCCCGTCGGCGACGTTGTCGAGCGCGCTGGTCCCGTCGCTGAGATGGAACTGCTGGAAGACGAACCCGATCCGGTGTGCACGCAAACCTGACAGCTGCGCGTCATTGAGCGACTCGACGTCACGCCCGTCGATCACCGCCTGCCCCGACGACGGACGGTCCAACGTCCCGATCAGTTGCAGGAGGGTCGACTTGCCCGAACCACTGGGTCCGACAACCGTCACGAATTCGCCGTGCTCCACCGACAGATCGACGTCGCGCAGCGCGTGGACCATCGGCTGGCCGAAACTGCGGGTGACGCCCCGCAGTTCGATGATCGGGCTCACAGTTTCGGCACCACGACATCGAGGCCTGCCGAGAGCTCCTTGCCGGACACCTCGACCTTCCCCGCCGCGAAAAGTCCGGTGGTCACGGGCAGGCGTCTCACCTTCCCACCAGAGGCGACGACTTCGACACCCGTGCCGCCTCCCGGCAATGCGATCAAGGCGTCGACCGGGACGAATAGGACGTCCTTGCGTGAATCACTGCGGAAACTCACCGTCACGCTGGCCCGTTCGAGTCCCCGCGCGGCCTTCGCCTTGTCGAGGGTCACCACGACCGGGAGCACCATCGTCTTGACTCCGTTGATGTCCTTCTCGGTGGGTGAGCCGACCGACGTGATCCGCCCTTTGGCTGTCTTGCCGCCGGGCAGTTCGATCCGCACGTGGCGCCCGACCTTGGCAAGCCCTTGGTCGCCGGACTTGAGTTCGATGTCGATCTTCTTGGTCAATCCGGTCACGTCCATGACAGCCGCTCCGGCGGCCAGCGCGTCGCCGACCGCCACCAGGCGTTGGGCGACTCTGACCGGTCCAGGCAGGAACACCACCGAGCTCCGTTGGACGGTCGGGGTCTCCTTTCGGCCGAGCGACTTCTGCCACCGTCGGATCGCATCGCCAGTCCACCAGGTGAACTTCTCATCCGGCTCTTGCACGAAGAAGCCGAGTTCACGCAGGCTCGACTCCAATTGCAGGACGTCGGGCCCGTCACTCATGCCGGGTCCGAAGTCGCGCCACGCCGGAAGCCGTCCGCGCAACAGGATGATCGATGCGTTGTCGACGCGATAGAGCCAATCGCCGATCGCGAGCTTCTTGCCATTGCCACGAAGCTCGGTCACGGTGCCATTGCTTGCCGAGACGACAGCACGACTGCCTTTATAGGTCAGCACTCCCGGCCGTGGGGTCTCACCCGTGAGATTGCCGCGCACGATCTTGACGGTTTCGGGAGTGCCGCCGCCCGACCCGCTGCGGTCCCCGTCTGACGCGTCACCGCCGTCCGATGTGACGATCACAGCCGTCACCGCAGCCAGGATGCAGGCAATCCCCGCCGCGCCGATACTCATGAGTTTCATCGTGTTACGAGCCCTGAACGGTGGTACGACCGCTCACGCCGCCGCCGAAGCACGCATCGGCGTCCTTGGGATCGACATCCGACGGCAAGCCCATCGCCATGCCCTTCTCCGGATCCGAAACGTCATAGCCTCGGTCACGCAGGCATTTGGCCGTCTTGAGCATCTCTTCGAGCTGTTCGGCCTCGTCGTACTTCTTGCCGTCGGGCGACGGGGGATCCCCGAGCTTCTTGACGCAGATTTTGTTGCCGGCTTCGAAGGCCGTGGCCTGCTCTTCGTCCAACTGCAATGCGGCCGTTCCCCCCTCCGGATTGGGATTCGGGTCAGGCACGTCGAGACCCTCGGCGCGCATGCACTTGGCATAACTGAGCTGCCAGTCGTAGAACTTCTCCTCGCTGGAGGCTTTCGGCTTCCCGTCGCCGTCATCGGCTCCGCTGCCGCAGGCCGCAAGTCCGCCCAGCATGAGCGGGGCCAGCAAGGCGACGAACGCATGTCGTACACGAATGGAATTCACGGAGTTGTCCCTTCATCGATGGATATCGGGATCCATCCGACTCTGTGACGTGTTGCGACGTTGTCTGCGAAAACCCTTACGAAAATCACATGCCCTTCGTGGTTGAGTTCCATAACCTCGGTGCACACCGACAGCCATTCCAGGAGGGACAGACAGCGTGAGAGTGCTCATCGTCGAGGATGTGGTCTTCATGGCTGAGGCCGTGCAGTCCGGTCTACGGCAAGAGGCAATCGCCGCCGATGTGGTGCTCGACGGTGCCGACGCGGTGCACCAGGTCGCCCTGTACGACTACGACGTCGTGATCCTCGACCGTGATCTGCCCGGCCTCCACGGCGACGACGTCTGCCGGCATATCGTGCTCCATCACCCACACACCCGAGTGCTGATGCTGACGGCCGCCGGCCGCGTGGACGATCTCGTCCGCGGCCTGGAGATCGGTGCCGACGACTACCTTGCCAAGCCGTTCCAGTTCCCCGAGCTCGTCGCCCGAGTACGCGCCCTGTCGAGGCGCTCCACGGCGGCTAAACCGCCTGTCTTGGAGCAGAACGGTGTCAGGCTCGACAGCTTTCGCCGTGAGGTCTATCGCGACGGCAGGTACGTACGTCTCAGCCGCAAGGAGTTCGCGGTGCTCGAGGTGCTGCTCAGGGCCGACGGCGGTGTCGTGAGCGCCGAAACCCTGCTCGAAAAGGCCTGGGACGAGAACGCGGACCCGTTCACGAATGCCATCAGGGTCACGGTCTCGACCTTGCGCAAGAAACTCGGACCACCGTGGATCATCTCCACCGTCCCGGGCGTCGGCTATCAGATCGCGGGCCCATGAATGCGATGACCAAGCACCGAGGACTGACGTTCCGCGGGCGACTCGCTCTGACCTACTCGGCGCTTCTGACCGCGGTCGGCATCACGATGCTGGTCCTGCTCTACGGCTTCATGCGCTTCGTCCCGACCTATTCGATCCGCAGCACCGAGCCTGCGGACACGTCGGGGTCGTCGGGTGTGACCCGGGCATATCCCCTGACCCAGGCAGAAACCGATTCGTACGCCGCAGGTGAATCCATGCCAGCGATTTCAAGCACGCTCAATCTGTCGAGCGCCGCCGACATTCTGGACACATTGCTCATCGTCGGCGCGGTCGCGCTGGTCCTGCTGGTCCTGATCGGTGCCGGCGTGGGCTGGATCATCGCCGGCCGGATGGTCAGACCGCTCGCCGAGATCAACGATGCGGCCATCTTGGCCGGAACCGGATCATTCGACCACCGGGTCGACTTCTCCGGACCGGACGACGAGATCAAACATCTGGCGGACACCTTCGACGGGATGCTCGAACGTCTGCACACATCATTCGAACGGCAACGGCAGTTCGCCGCCAACGCATCACATGAATTGCGAACTCCCCTTGCGACCACCCGAACCATGCTGGACGTTGCAAGGTCCGATCCGTCACTCGACCGCGATGCTCTGCTCGAACTGGCCTCGCGGCTCCATGCCACCAACGAGCGCAGCATCGAGATCGTCGAGGCACTTCTCGACTTGTCCGACGTGGGTTCTCGGCCGGTCCGGCAGGAACCGATCGACGTGGCCGATCTGGTCGCCGAGATCGTCGAGTCGGCCGCGGATTCCATCGAGGCCAGACATCTGGTCGTGACTCTCTCACTCGATCCGGCACGCACCACCGCGGATCCGGCGCTCTTGCGCCAAGTTGTGCGAAATCTGATCCACAACTCGGTCCAGCACAATATCGACCACGGCTGGATCCACATCGCGACTCGGGCCGATCCCGATGACGTTCAGCTGTCGATATCCAACAGCGGCGAGACCGTTCCGACCGAGCAACTCGACCACCTGGCAGAGCCGTTCGCGACCGGCGGCAGTCGGGTACGAAGTCAGGCTGCCGGTCATGGTCTCGGACTCGCGCTCGTGTCGAGCATCGTCCAGGCTCATGACGGCTCGCTCACACTCGCGGCGAATCCCGGTGGCGGCCTCGCCGTGTCGGTGCAGTTCGCATCACATCACGACGGTGGTGCCCACCCGTTGGAGGACAACTGCCCAGCCCACCACACAGCCGCGCAGTAGGGCGCACCGCGACCGCTAGGATGTGCCTGTGGAAAGCCTCAAGCCCGCCGCCCAGGCGCCCGATCGCAATCTCGCCCTCGACCTGGTCCGCGTGACCGAGGCAGGAGCCATGGCCGCTGGCCGTTGGGTCGGCCGCGGTGACAAGAACGGAGCAGATGGCGTCGCGGTCAACGCGATGCGATCCCTGATCAACACCGTGCAGATGAACGGGATCGTGGTGATCGGCGAGGGCGAGAAGGACGAAGCCCCGATGCTCTACAACGGAGAGCACGTCGGCGACGGCACCGGCGCCGAGACCGACGTCGCGGTCGACCCCATCGACGGTACGACGCTGACCGCCAAGAGCCTGCCCAACGCCGTCTCGGTCATGGCCGTCGCGCCGCGCGGTGCGATGTACGATCCGTCCGCCGTGTTCTACATGGAGAAGCTCATCGCCGGCCCCGAGGCCGCCGATCACGTCGATATCCGGCTGCCGATCGCCGAGAACATCGCCCGCGTCGCCAAGGCCAAGAAGATCTCCAACAGCGATGTCACGGTGTGCGTGCTCGATCGTCCCCGCCACCAGGGAATCGTCGACGAGATCCGTGCCGCGGGCGCCCGCATCAAGTTCATCATCGACGGCGACGTCGCCGGTGGCATCACCGCTGCCCGTCCCGACACCGGTGTCGACCTGCTGGTCGGCGTCGGCGGAACCCCCGAGGGCATCATCACGGCATGTGCGATCAAGGCGATCGGCGGCGTGATCCAGGGTCGCCTGTGGCCCACTGACGATGACGAGCGCCAGCGCGCGATCGACGCCGGTCACGACCTCAGCCGGGTCCTGTCGACCAATGACCTGGTCGACGCCGACGACTGCTTCTTCGTCGCCACCGGCATCACCGACGGTGAGCTGATGCACGGCGTCCGCTACGGCGCCGGCAAGGCGTACACCGAGTCGATCGTGATGCGTTCGCGCAGCGGCACGATCCGCAAGATCACCAGCGAGCATCAGATCGCCAAGCTGCAGGCCTATTCGTCGGTCAACTACGAACGATGACGCGGCACCCCAGGTCGTGACACGATCGTGAGATGACACAGGGGTTGATATGACGCAGGGCTCAACATGACGCGGTCCGGAGAACTCTTCGCCTCGCTGCCCTCAGGCATCGATATCTGCTACGAGACGTTCGGTCAGCCGAACGATCCGCCGGTCCTGCTCATCATGGGATTGGGCGGGCCTATGGGCTGGTGGTCTGCGGAGTTCTGCCAGAAGCTGGCCGCCCATGGCTTCTTCGTCATCCGGTACGACAACCGCGACACGGGACGCTCGACCAAGCTCCGCCAGCACAAGGTGGGACGCTTGGAGATCCTGCGGGCGTTCGCGGGTCTCCGGATCCTGGGCGGCGCCAAAGCGCCCTACAGTCTGAGCGATATGGCCGAGGACGCCATCGGTCTGATCGACCATCTCGAGCTCGACCAGGTGCATCTGGTGGGGGTTTCGATGGGCGGCATGATCGCTCAGACGTTCGCGGTCGAATATCCCAAGCGGGCACTGTCGATGACGTCGATCATGTCGACGACCGGCAGACGAATGGTCGGATTCCAACATCCCAAGATATTTCCGGTCATGTTGTCGTCCGCAGGACGGACCCGCGACTCCTACGTCGAGCGCTCGCTGCGAGGCTCGAAGGTCATCGGCTCCCCTGCCTTTCCGACCGACGAAACGATCGCCCGCGATCGCGCCTACGAGACATACGACCGAGGCTGGACCGCCAGCGGCGTCACCCGGCAGATGCTGGCCGTGCTGACCCAGACCGATCGGACCCGCGCGCTCCGCGAGCTCGACCTGCCCGTCGCCGTGATCCATGGTCTCAACGATCCGTTGGTACACAGATCCGGTGGCAAGGCCACCGCAGACGCGATACCCGGCGCCGAACACCTCGAGATCGCCGGCATGGCACACGATCTGCCGCCACAGCTCTATTCGACCTATATCGACACGATCGTTCGTACGGCGGCTCGTGCCAACCGTGGAGACGGCAGCACGTCATGAGACACAATCCGAAACATGCCAGGACCGACGAAAACGTCGTGCGCGAACTCATCGCAGCCAATCCGTGGGCGATGATCGTGAGCCAGAACGCCGGCGAACTGGTTGCCTCGCACTACCCGGTACTGCTCGACGAGGCGACCGACCAGTTGTCCCTCATGACTCATGTCGGCAAGCCGGACGACCGCTTGCACGGCCTCGGCGCCAGCGAGGTGCTCGTGGTGTTCCAAGGACCGCATGGGTACGTGTCGCCGAGTTGGTACGTACCCGGATCGAGCCGGGCACCGACCTGGAACTTCAGCGCGGTGCACTGCTGGGGCACACCGCAGATCCTGAGCGACGAGGAGAATCTCGATGTCCTGACCCGGCTGACGGCCCACTTCGAGCAGCATGTCGAAGAGCCGATGTGGCTCGACCGCGAGTGGGCGACGCCGATAGCTCGCGGCACCGTAGGTCTGCGCATTCCGGTCGACCGGTTCACCTGCAAAGTCAAGATGAGTCAGGACAAGGATCCTGCCTCGGTGCAGAACGTCATCGACAAGTTGCGTGCTCCCGGCCCGCACCAGCAGACGCAGGTCGCCGAAGATATGGAAAAGGCCCGCGATCTCGCACAGAAGACCGCATCTGCGGAATAGTCACCTCGATATATCCGCTTCTGCGGGTCTATACTGTCAGCCATGTCGCATGTACGGATATCTGATGCAGCCCAATTCCTCGGGGTGAGTGACGATACGGTCCGACGCTGGATCGCCAGCGGCGCCCTGACGTCCATCTCCGATTCGTCGGGCCGGATGGCCATCGAGGGGCGCGAGTTGGCCCAGTTCGCCAAGGAGCACGCCAAGACACCCGACGCGCCAGGTGCTGCTTCGTCTGCCCGCAATCGCTTCCCCGGTCTCGTCACTGCAGTCAAGGCCGACACCGTCATGGCTCAGGTCGAGATGCAGTGCGGGCCGTTTCGCGTCGTCTCACTCATGAGCAGCGAAGCAGTCGAGGCCCTCGGGCTCGAGATCGGTTCCGTCGCCGTCGCCGTCATCAAATCGACCACCGTCATCATCGAATCCCTGGAGGGTTCCTCATGAAGCGCCTCGTCGGTACCCTCGCGGTCACTGTCCTGCTCTCGACCGTCTCCGCCTGCGGATCGGACGCCGATCCGGACCCGGCGGCCGACCAGCCGAAGGCCACGACCATCACGGTCTACGCCGCCGCTTCGCTCAAATCCACGTTCACCGAGATCGGCAGTGCCTTCGAGGCGGAGAACGACGGCGTGACGGTCAAGTTCAACTTCGCCGGTTCGTCCGATCTCGTCGCGCAGATCCAAGGTGGCGCCCCCGCCGACGTCTTCGCCTCGGCCGACACCAAGAACATGGACAAAGCCACAGCCGATGAACTGGTAGCCGGTGCACCGGTCGATTTCGCCAAGAACACGCTCCAGATCGCCACTCCCCCAGACAATCCGGCAGGGATCGACTCCCTTGACGACCTCGCGGGCAACGACGTCAAAGTCGTCCTGTGTGCGCCTGAAGTTCCGTGCGGTGCGGCTGCCGTCGGCGTCGAGAAGGCCGGCGGGGTCGACATCACGCCCGTCAGCGAGGAACAGTCCGTGACCGATGTGCTCGGCAAAGTCATCTCCGGTGAAGCCGATGCGGGACTCGTCTACGTCACCGACGTCAAGAGCGCCGGCGACAAGGTCAAGGGCGTCGCGTTCCCCGAGTCGGCCGAAGTCGTCAACACCTATCCGATCGCCGCGCTGTCGGGCAGCCAGAACCTCGACATCGCCCAGGCATTCGCAGCCTTCGTCGCAGGTACCGAAGGCCAGGCCATCTTGTCCGCCGCAGGCTTCGCCGCCCCCTAATGTCCAGCTCAGCCAGCTACTCCGGCGTTCCACGCTGGGTCTTCGTCCCCGCCGCAGTGGGAGCGCTGTTCATCGTGCTCCCACTCGCGGCGATGGCGTTGCGCGTCGACTGGGCCAACTTCTTCGGACTCATCACGTCGGACTCGTCGCAGGCCGCACTGTGGCTGAGCCTGCGCACCTCTGCCGCCAGTACGGTCTTGTGCCTCATCCTCGGCGTCCCCATGGCGCTCGTGTTGGCGCGCACGTCATTTCGCGGCCAAGGAATCGTGCGCTCGGTCGTGCTGTTGCCCCTGGTGCTGCCACCCGTAGTGGGCGGCATCGCGCTGCTCTACACGTTCGGTCGTCGCGGGTTGCTCGGCGAGACGCTGGATGTCCTCGGCTGGCAGATCGCGTTCTCGACGACCGCGGTCGTCATCGCGCAGACTTTCGTGTCATTGCCGTTCATGGTCGTCAGCCTGGAAGGGACGCTGCGAACTGTCGGACAGCGCTACGAAATCGTGGCGGCGACCCTCGGTGCCAAACCCACGACAGTTCTGCGGCGGGTCACGCTGCCGCTCGTCCTGCCGGGGCTCGCGGCAGGCGCCGTGCTGTCTTTCGCCCGTGCGCTGGGCGAGTTCGGTGCCACGATCACCTTCGCCGGAAGCCTCGAAGGCGTCACCCGGACCCTGCCGCTGGAGATCTACCTGCAACGTGAAGCCGACCCTGATGCTGCTGTCGCCCTATCGCTCGTGCTCGTCGCCATCGCAGTACTCGTGATCGGGCTTGTCCGGACAACCAGGAGCAGCGCACTATGACCCTGCATTTGGACATCTTCGTCGAAGATCGCGATGTCGCAGCCGTTCTCGATGTCGCCGACGGCGAAACCGTCGCCGTCCTCGGGCCCAACGGGTCGGGGAAGTCGACGTTGCTCGCGTCGATCGCCGGGATCCTGCGGCCCGATTCGGGCAGTGTGACGCTCGACGGCGCAGCCCTTTTCGACGAAGCGGACAACGTATGGCGTCCGCCGCACGATCGCGGAACGGCATTGCTCGCGCAGGACCCGCTGCTCTTCCCCCACCTCGACGTGCTCGAAAACGTCGCGTTCAGCCCCCGCAGTGCCGGTCTCTCGCGGGCGGCGGCTCGGACGGTTGCCGCGCAGTGGCTCGCGGAGGTCGATGCCACCGACCTCGCGCACCGCAAACCGTCACAATTGTCCGGCGGTCAGGCGCAGCGGGTCGCGATCGCCCGAGCGCTTGCCGCGGACCCCCGGCTGCTGCTGCTCGACGAGCCCATGGCCGCGCTCGACATCACGGTCGTCCCCGCGATGCGTCAACTCCTCAAACGGGTCCTGGCCCGTCGCAGCGCCGTCATCGTGACCCACGACGTGCTGGACGCTCTGTTGCTCGCCGACCGCGTCGTCGTGATGGAGCACGGCCGGATCGTGGAGGACGGACCGACCCAGGACGTCCTCGCCCGCCCACGCAGCACGTTCGCGGCAGGGATCGCCGGACTCAACCTGGCCCGGGGGCTGGCCGACGACGGCGGGGTCGTGACCGCGAGCGGCTTGCGGATCACGGGCCTGCCACACGGGACTCAGGTCGAAACAGGTGCGGCCGCCGTCGCGGTGTTCCGACCCAGTGCCGTCAGCGTCCACCGCGAACCGCCCGGAGGAAGTCCGCGCAACGTCGTGCGTACATTCGTGCGTGAACTGGAACCCCATGGCGCGCAGGTCCGGGTGCAGACCGATGAGATCAGTGCTGATGTCACTGCGCCTGTCGTCGCCGAGCTCGACCTGATGCCCGGCACCGAAGTGTTCCTCGCCGTCAAGGCCAGCGAGGTGCTGATCTACCCCGCGTGACGGGTCAGGCGGCTGATCATGGTGTAGTCCTTGGCCGGTCCGGTGACATTCCATTCGACGGTCCAGGTGTCGTCGTCGACCAGTTCGATGCGGCCGACATAGGTGTCGGCGGCGCACGGGTGAACCACTTCCTCGCCCGGCTCCCATGGGTGGAAGTCCCGACCGTCGTCGAACGTCACGAACCAGCCGGCGTCACGCGGCTCGACATACAGCGTGCGGTTGACCGGGATCTCGTGGCCGCCTCGCTGAAGCGTGCCGCTCTCGGACCACCGCACCCTACCATCGTCCTGCCTGGCCAGCTCGGTGGTTCCTTGGACGGTCGAGGTCTCCGGACCTTTGCGGTCGTCGATCGTGCGGGCGAGCGTCCAGGCACCCAGCAACGAGAGCGGGTCGGGGACCGTCGATGAAACCACCTGCCCATGGTAACTATCCTCGACGCCATGACTGGTCCTCTCGTTCGTCGCCGTGACGACGGTGCCCTCGAACTGCGGGTCAACGGGGTCTTCGTGATGGACGATCAGGAGACATCGTCCGAACGCGCCTTGGCCCGGGCCGTGCTCGACCAAGGCGCCGGCGAGATCCTCGTCGGCGGGCTCGGACTCGGTTTCACCCTGCGGGAGTTGCTCGGCTCTGCAGACGTGCGCCGGGTGGTTGTCGCCGAGCTGCACCCCGAGATACCGGCGTGGATGCGCGATGGCACGATCCCGGGCGGGGACCTTCTGGCGGACCCGCGCACCGAGCTGTCCATCGGCGACGTCCGGGCGATCGTCGCCGACCAACCGTGGGAATCGCTCGACGCGATCGTGCTCGACGTCGACAACGGTCCCGATTTCCTCGTCCACGACGGAAACGCAGCGGTGTACGGATCGTCGTTCATCGACGTCTGCGCGGCGCGGCTGAGACCCGGTGGAAGCCTGTGCATCTGGTCGATGGCTCCGTCCGAGGTCGTTCTGGCGGGCCTCGCCGCGACCTTCGTCGAGGTGCATGAGACGCGGATTCCTGTGCGCCTGCAGGGCCGTGAGGAGGACTACTGGATCCTCACCGGTTCGCGCCGACGTGACAGCGATATCGTGCCCACATGACCGAATACCGCATCGAGCACGACACCATGGGCGAAGTCCGCGTCCCCGTTGACGCCCTCTGGCGCGCCCAGACCCAGCGAGCCGTCGAGAACTTCCCGATCTCCGGCACCCCGATCGAGTCGGCGCAGATTCGCGCCCTCGCTCAGATCAAGGCCGCCTGCGCCACGGCCAACGCCGAGCTCGGCATCCTCGACCAGGACATCGCCGACGCGATCGTCGCCGCCGCGAACGAGGTTGCCACCGGCGCCCACGACGCGCACTTCCCGATCGACGTCTTCCAGACCGGTTCGGGCACGTCGAGCAATATGAACACCAACGAGGTCATCGCGACGCTGGCGACCAAGGCCCTCGGCAAGGACGTGCACCCCAATGACCACGTCAACGCCTCACAGTCGTCCAATGACGTCTTCCCGACGTCGATCCACGTGGCCGCCACCGCATCGGCGACCAACGAGCTGATCCCCGCACTCGATCACCTTGCGAAGTCGCTTGAGGGCAAGGCCGCCGAGTTCGTCTCCGTCGTGAAGTCCGGCCGCACGCACCTCATGGATGCCACGCCGGTCACGCTGGGCCAGGAGTTCGCGGGCTACGCGCAGCAGATCCGTCGCGGCATCTCGCGGGTCGAGTCGGCGCTGCCGAACACCGCTGAGGTTCCGCTCGGCGGCACAGCCGTCGGCACCGGCATCAATACGCCGATCGGCTTCCCGCAGCGGGTCATCGAGATCCTCGCGGCCAACACGGGCCTGCCGATCACCGAGGCCGTCGACCACTTCGAGGCACAGAGCGCGCGCGACGGTCTGGTCGAGATGTCCGGTCAGCTGCGCACGATCGCCGTCAGCCTGACCAAGATCTGCAATGACCTGCGGTGGATGGGTTCGGGTCCGCGTACGGGCCTCGGGGAGATTCAGCTGCCCGATCTGCAGCCCGGATCGAGCATCATGCCCGGCAAGGTCAACCCCGTCCTGCCCGAGGCCACGCTCATGGTCGCCGCACAGGTCATCGGCAATGACGCGACGATCGCGACGGCCGGTGCGTCGGGCTCGTTCGAGCTCAACGTCATGCTGCCGGTCATCGGCCGCAACATCTTGGAGTCGATGCGCCTGCTGGGCAACGCCTCGCGCGTCCTGGCCGACCGGTGCATCGACGGCATCGTCGCCGACGAGGAGCGCTGCCTGTTCCTGGCCGAGTCGTCGCCGTCGGTCGTGACGCCGCTCAACCGTTACATCGGCTACGAGAACGCCGCGAAGGTCGCCAAGGTCTCGGTCAAGGAGAAGAAGACGATCCGCCAGGTCGTCATCGAGATGGGCTTCGTCGAAAGAGGCGAAGTGAGCGAAGCCGACCTGGACAAAGCCCTGGACGTCATGTCCATGACCCACCCCTAACGCTCGCGAGTCACTTAATCACCACTCAGGAGTCACTGAATTACACGCATCGTGTAATTCAGTGACTCCTCGTGCGTTACTCAGTGACTCATGAGCGTTGGGCTAGTTTGTAGCCTTGGTTGTCGTAGATCAGGCGGTAGGTGCCGCCGTGCTTTTCTTCGGCGTATCCGACGATGTCTTCTGGGGAGCCGATCCCGGCAGCGGTGTCGAACAGGACGTAGTCGGGAACCGCATCGCCCACTGAGCCGAGCCAATAGACCGTGTGGTCCGTAACCAGGTGACTCATCAGGCCGATATCGGTCTCGACGCTCGTGCCGTCGGGCACCAGCGACAGCACCATCCGCGCCTGCTCCGCGCGAGGGGGCTCGTCGTAGGTCGCCGAATCGGCCAGGGCCGCCACAGGCGAGTTGACCATCATGAATCCGCCGACGATCAGGGCCGCGGGAGTCGTCCATTTCAACCGGGGTTCGCGCCTGATCGCGTCGATCATGGCGACGAAGACGATCGGCATCACGACGAGCGAGTAGTGCCATTCGGTGCCCCAGTAGAACGGGACGTCGTTGACGAACCGGCCCAACAGCGTCGGGACCGCCACAAGCGCCCACGGTGACCACAACGCCGCCAGTCCGGTGATCGCCACCGTCAGCAGCAGCGTCGCGGCTTTACGATCGAGCTGGTCGAACAGCACCTCGAACCGGCCGCGATCACCCTGGTGCGCGTACGCATACACCCCGTCAGGATTGAACGCCGGAATGACGACAAGCACGACCAGCGCCGCCCCGACCACGCCGACGAGGGCCAGGACCACACCGCGACGCCGCTCACCGGCGAGCCACACGACGAAGCCGATCACGGCGACGGTGACGCCCATGTCTTCTTTGACGAACATCAGCGGCAATGACCATCCGACGACCGCTGGAAACCGTCGATCGACATACGCCGCACCGGCCAACGCCAGCAACGGTGCTGCGAAGGCCACCTCGTGGAAGTCGGCCTCCACGGCTGACTGGATGCCGAACGACAATCCGTACGCGACACCGATCGCGACGCCGAAAGCCGTGCCGACATACCGCATCGCGAGCATGGCGATGACGTAAATTGACACTGCGATCAATACGACCTGAGCCAGCAGGATCGTCTGCGCCGACGGGATGATCCGATAGAACGGGGCGATCAATGCCGTGATGGGCGAGAAGTGGTCGCCCAAAATGTTGTACCCCGGCGCCTTGATATCGACGATCGGTGCACCGAACCCCGAGTAGCTCTTGATCGCCTGCTCGAAGATCGCGTTGTCGAATGAGGCGATCGTGAAACGGTCGAAGCGGATCAGGGTGACAGCGGCGTAGACCGCCGCGAGTACCGCCGCAAGCGTCCCGCCGATCGCGTGTTGGGTGCGGGTCGCCGCCGTCATGCGAGCGTGAGGTTCTCGCCAGTCTCCGGATCGAAGATATGGACCCGCTGGCGCGGAATCACGACGCGGATCGACATGCCGGGCTTTAACGTACTGTCCGCCGCGAGCTCGGCCACCATGAAGTTCTGGAACAGGTCGAACTCCAGCAGATCCTCGACCTCGTTGAGCAGTTCCTCGACGGCCGGCTCGATCTCGTAGCCGAGATACGCGAACTGCGAGCTGCCGCGCCATTCGACGTCGTCGATACGTGTCGTGATCTCGACCCGGTCGGTCACCGACGCGGCGTACGGACCGGATCCGTCATAGCAGTGCTCGGGACGGATTCCCGCGACGACGACTCCACGGTCGCCGATGCGTTCGAGCAACGGCGCGTCCAGCAACATCGTGGTCAGCGGCAACACCAGCTGCTGTCCCATCGGGAACGCCGGCACGAGGTTCATCGGCGGTGCACCGAGATAGCCGGCAACGAACATGTCGGCCGGACGTTCGTACAGATCGCGGGGTGTGCCGACCTGGTGGATGAATCCTTGGTGCATCAGGGCAACTCTGTCGGCGGTGCTGAGTGCCTCCTCGACGCTGTTGGTCGTGAAGATCGATGTCCGCTGGTTCTCGTGCTGCCACTGGGTCGTGACCGATCGCACGTGCGATCGGACCCGGTCACTCTGCTCCGAGAACGGCGAATCGAGCAGGTACGCTCGCGCATCGCGGACGAGGGAACGCCCGAGCGCGACCCGCTGCCGCTGACCGTCGTCGAGATCGGACGGCTTGAGGTCGAGCACCTCGCTGAGCGCCAGGAAATCGGCCACCTCCCTGATCCGCTCCGCCAGCTCGGCCTTGTCGCGGCCACGGCGCAATGTCGACGAGAACGCCAGATTGTCGAAGACATCGAGGTGCGGGTGGAGGGCGAAGTCTTGGAACACCATCGCCAGGTCGCGGCCACGCGGACCCAGGTCGTCGACGCTCTGGTCATCGAGCAGTATCTCGCCGGAGGTCTGTTCCTGCAGCCCGGCAAGAGTACGCAGCAGGAGCGATTTGCCGGCCCCGGACGGCCCGGTGATCGCGAGTGTCGAACCGTCCGGCACCGACAGGCTGATGTCGTCCAGCAACGGACGCCCACCGGCCCGGTCGGCGATCGTGAGATTGCGAACTTCGATCGAGGTCATCGATACGACCTTCCGAGGAGTTGGTTGATCCGACGCGGGAACAGCAGCAGCAAGACGACCGCGGGCACCAGCCACAGCAGGCCCGCCGCGGCGACAGCTGCGCTCGAGCCGTCGACCTGCTCAGTTGCGAGCATCAGCGTCGCAGGCAGCGGCAAAGTCCGTTCATCCGGTGCGAGCGCTGCACCGAGGACGAAATCATTGCAACCTGCCACGAACACCAGTCCCGCCACGACGAGCAGACCGGGCAGCAGATTCGGGACGCCGAAATGGCGGATGCGTTGGCGACGCGTCGCACCGTCGGCCCGCACGGCGTCGAGCAGCGTCCACGGCACGTCCCGAAAAACGGTCACGCTCAGCCAGATCGCCAGAGGTAGTGCGATGACGAGAGCCGGGACGACCAGTGCCACACGGGAACCGTAGAGGCCGAAAGCCATGAGCTGATCGGCGAACGGTCCGGCGAGAGCCACCACCGGCATCAGCAACGTGGCCACAACCAGGCCGTAGGCGATGCGCTTACCCCGCGCCGGGAGTCGGACGAAAGCAAACGCTGCCGCGACGGCCAGGGGCATCGCGATCACCGTCGCCAGTACCGAGACCAGGAACGATGTGCCGGCTGCTCGGCGCAAGGTGTCCGAGCCCAGGGCATCGCCGAACGTCTGCCAACTGATGTCTTGCGGCAGCAGAGTCTGTGCCGTGACGCCGTCAGGGGTCGTCGCGAGCGTGAACGTCCACAGCAAGGGGACGAGTGTGAAGATCACGAAGACCTCGACCCCGAGCACCGCCCAGAACGAGATCGGCCGGGGCGTGTCGGCGAACAGCACGCCCGCGGCACCGGTTGCCATCAGCAGCGCGGCGACCACGATCCACAACCACAGATCGGGGCGGGCGATCATGATGATGCCGTAGGTTCCAGCACCGAAGCCGAGAGCGAATGACAGTCCCGAAGCCCACAGGCGAGACAGCACAGACGGAGTCACAGGACCCTCCTCACGCGTAGGAGGGACATGAACACGACTGCCACCAATGCCGCCAGAACCAGCAGCAACACCGACATTGCCGCACCGAGCCCGAGCTCGAACGACGAGAACGTCGTCTCCCACACCAAAGCCGTGACGGTTCGACCGTCAGCTCCCACGCGATCGACCAGTAGCGGTCCCTCGAGTGTCCTCACGGCATCGAGCGCACGATATGTGGCGGCCACCGCGATGGCGGGCGCGATCGCCGGGATCACGACCCGGCGGAATCGCTGCCAACTCGTCGCTCCGTCGGCTACCGCCGATGCCATGAGCGAGGGCGAGACACGCAACAGGCCCGCCATCAAGATGACCGCGGTGATGCCGGTACCGCGCCACACCTCGCCCAGCGAGACCGCGACCAGTTGGACCCAAGGCCCAGGATCGTCGATACGGAACCATGCAGCGACGTATCCGGTGGTCACCGCATCGCGCCATGCCACAGCCGAGACAACCGCGAGCATCGCGAAGGGCAGCAGCACCAGCAATCGGGTGACGGGCCAGGTGACGGCGAGACGTCTCAGCGCAGCGGCAAAGGCGAGCCCCAGGAGCAGTTGGAGCACGACCAGGACGATGACGATCGCGATCGTCGCCGCCACCGCGATCCACCATGATCGGTTCGTCAGGACGTCGACGTAGTTGTCGGCGCCCACGAACGACCGGTCATCGGGGTTGGTCTGCGGGTACGTCGACAGTGAAAGCCAGACGGCACGACCGATCGGCCACGCCGTCACTGCGAGGAGCACCGCGACGGCAGGTGCGAGCAGACGCCATCCCCTCATCGGATCTTCCCTCCGACCGCGGCCTCGACCGCCGCCTGCGACTTGCCAGGGGTCACATCCTGCGACACTTCGGCCACGGGGCGCCACGTCTCATCGAGCGCACGAAGCACCTGGAACCCGTACGGCGTAACCGGAGCCGTGACGCCGGTCTTGAGAGCCTGACCGGCGACCTTGGCCTGAGGGAAGGCTGCTCGAACCTCAGCCTGTTCGAACGTCGTCAGGCGGCTGACGCTCTGCTGGGCGTCGACCACGAGCGTCCGAAGTTGTTCGGCAGCGGTCAAGCACTCGATCGCTGCATACGACTGCGCGGGGTTCGGGGCGTGCGTGGGCACTGCCAACCCGATTCCGCGCAAGGGCGCCACCGTCGCGTCGGCGATGGTCGGATAGCCGGTCGCAACCATATCGCCGGCGACCGAGGCAACTGCGGGATCGGCGACGGCCGACGCCGAGGCGATCAGGAAGCCTCCCGTCGGCGAGGCGAACGTCTTGAGCGCGTCGACCGACGGCCCGGGTCCGACATCGGAATCGTGGAAGAACTCCACCACGGAAGCTGCAGATCGACCGGCATCGGAGTCCATTCCCACCGCCGCGTCACGGCCCGCCCCGTCGACGATGCTGCCGCCGGCGCCCGCGATGAGCGCGTTGACCCAGTCGCCGAGCCCGCTGCCATCGGGATCGTGGATCTGGATCGTCACGCCGAGGCGTTGAGCGCCGGCGATCAGGTCGTCCCAGGTGATCGGCTTGCTGGTGTCAAGTCCAGCCCGTTCGGCGATATTGCCGCGGAACCACAGCACTTGCGGGTTCAGGAACCACGGAACGACCACAAGCTGATCGCGGTATGACGCCGCCGCCAGGGCAGCAGGCGCGATCCCCGTCCGCTGCGCGGCGCCCAGTGCCGTCGGAACGGGAGAAAGAAACCCCGCTGCCGCGAACTCCGCTGTGAACGCCGAATCGAGGCTCAGCAGGTCGATGCTCTCGTCCTTGGCGGACAACCGCCGGACCAGCTCGTCATGGCGGGCCGTGACGTCGGCGGGCAGCGATTCGGCGACGATCCGGTACTTGCCGGCCGCCTGATCCGTGCACGTCTTCGCCAGCGCGGCCGGATCGACTCGATCCGGCCCGGCGTACCAATGCAAGGTCGGTACGGAGCCCACGCCCTGGCCGGATGAGCCGCACCCAGCCAGCGTGATCATCGTCATCGCCGCAGCGGCCAGGCAGGCGTAGCGCCGTGCCAGCGAAGCGTGTCTCCCCGGTGCGCTCACGTGCGCAACTTTGCCACACGTGAGCGCCCGGTCCCGGCGATATCGACCAACGTGTCGGATCGATGTCTTACAACGTGACGTCCTCCAACATTTCGGTCACCAACGCCGCCACCGGTGAGCGCTCCGACCGGGTCAACGTCACGTGGGCGAACAGCGGGTGACCCTTGAGCTTTTCGACCACGGCGACGACGCCATCGTGCCGACCGACCCGCAGATTGTCGCGCTGTGCGACGTCGTGGGTCAGCACGACCTTGGAGTTCGCGCCGATCCGCGAGAGCACCGTCAGCAAGACATTGCGCTCCAGCGACTGTGCCTCGTCGACGATGACGTAAGAATCGTGCAGCGAACGGCCGCGGATATGTGTCAGCGGCAGCACCTCGAGCATTCCGCGGTCGAGGATGTGCTCGATGACATTGGGCGACGTGACGGCGCCGAGGGTGTCGAACACCGCCTGTCCCCAGGGCCCCATCTTCTCGGACTCGCTGCCCGGCAGATAGCCGAGCTCTTGGCCGCCGACGGCATACAGCGGGCGGAAGATCACAACCTTCTTGTGCAAGCCACGCTCCATCGTGGCTTCGAGTCCCGCACAGAGGGCCAACGCCGACTTCCCGGTTCCGGCCCGGCCTCCCAGGGAGACGATGCCGATCTCGGGATCGAGCAGAAGGTCGAGGGCGATACGCTGCTCGGCCGAGCGGCCGTGGATGCCGAAGGCGTCGCGGTCGCCCCGCACCAGCTGCACCTCCTTGTCGGCGGTGACCCGGCCAAGACCGCTGCCCTTCTCAGAGACGAGCACCAGGCCCGTGTGGCACGGGAGCTCCCGCGCCTCGGGGAGATCCAGCGTCCCAGATTCGTACAGCGCATCGAGGTCCAGGCCGTCGATCTCCAGTTCCCGCATGCCGGTCCAGCCCGATTCCTGCGCGAGCTCCGCGCGGTACTCCTCGGCGACCAGGCCGACGGCCGATGCCTTGACCCGCATCGGCAGGTCCTTCGACACGATCGTGACGTTGAGTCCCTCGTTCGCCAAATTGCGCGCGACCGACAGGATGCGGGTGTCGTTATCGCCCAGCCGGAATCCCGACGGCAGCGAGGACGAGTCGGTGTGGTTCAGCTCGACCCGGATCGTTCCGCCTTCATCGCCGATCGGCAACGGCACGTCCAACATCCCGTGCTCGACCCGCAGATCGTCGAGGAATCGCAGGGCACTGCGCGCGAAGTAGCCGAGTTCCGGATCGTGCCGTTTACCCTCCAGCTCACTGATCACGACGACCGGGATGACCACTTCATGCTCGTGGAACCGGTTGACTGCCTGTGGATCCGCAAGCAGGACGCTGGTGTCCAGGACATACGTGCGGCGAGCGCTCGGGACCTGCTTGGATGCGCGTGATGCAGTCATAGCTGTCTCCTCAACGAGCCCGCGCGCACCCTGCGCCGGCCCTACTCGTGGGCTGGGATTCGGGGCTCAGGGGCGAGCATCAACACACCCTCAACGTAAGACGGCGAACCGACTATTGACCGCAAGACACGCTGATCACAAAGTAACGGCAACATGAACACCCACCCCCTCGCTGGTTGAGGAGCCTGCGAGGAACGAGCAGGCGTCTCGAAACCACGAGCCGGGGTTTCGAGGCTCGGCCGCAAGCGGCCTCGCACCTCAACCGACGGGCTTGCGAAACAGCGACCTATTGACCGAAGCGGCGCTGGCGCAGTGTGTACGAGCGCATCGCGCGCAGGAAGTCGACCCGGCGGAACGCCGGCCACAACGCGTCACAGAAATAGAACTCCGAGTGGACGCTCTGCCACAGCAGGAACCCCGACAGACGCTGCTCGCCCGACGTGCGGATCACGAGATCGGGATCGGGCTGCCCCTTCGTATAGAGATGCTCGGCGATATCGTCGACGACCAACGTGCCGGCGACCTCTTCAAGCGATCGTCCCTTGGATGCCTGATCGAGCAGCAGCGAACGCATCGCGTCGGTCAGCTCCTGGCGTCCGCCGTAGCCGACGCAGATATTGACGCGCATGCCTTGCACGCCGACTGTCGAATCGGCCAGACGCTTCATCCGCGCTGCGGCCTCGGTGGGCAGCAGGTCGAGGTTTCCGATGACCGAGATCGGCCAGCGCTGCTCGGCGACGAGACGCTCCATCAGCCTTTCGACCGCCGCGAGAATACTCGTGAGCTCCTCGGGAGCGCGCTGCAGATTATCGGTCGACAACACCCACAAGGTGACGATCTCGACGCCCAGGGAGTCGCACCAATCGGCGAATTCGGAGATCTTGTTGGCCCCGGCCTGATAGCCGTCTTCGTACTTCGTTCCGGCGCCTTTGGCCCACCGCCGGTTGCCGTCGACGATCGCCCCGACATGCCGCGGAATCTTGGCCGGGTCGAGCCCGTGTGCGAGGCGGCGCTCGTACGCCCCGTAGACGAGATCAGTGAAACCCATGGCCACAGCGTATCGGCCAGCGGCGATCCTGCCCCGAACCGGCGTGCCCGTTGGCTTCCGTGCAATAAGCTGACCCCATGACCAACCATGCGCCCGAGGGTGCCGTCCACGAAGCGACAGAGCGCCTTCGTGAGACCGTCGAGGAGATCAAGCCCAAGCTCCGCGGTTGGCTGCACGCGATCACGGTCCCGCTGGCCTTCTTCGCGTTCATCGTGATGCTCGTGATCTCCGACGACATGCTGGTTCGCGCCGGCGTCGCAGTGTTCATGGTCAGTTCGATGATGCTGTTCGGGGTCAGCGCGGTCTACCACCGCGGCACCTGGTCGGACCGGGTGCGTGGTTTCTGGAAACGCTTCGACCACGCCAATATCTTCTTGCTGATCGCCGGTTCCTACACACCGTTCTCACTGCTGCTACTGAGCCACAAACACGCGGCGATCATGTTGTCGCTCGTGTGGGGCGGCGCGCTGCTCGGCGTCCTGTTCAAGATCTTCTGGATCGGCGCGCCTCGTTGGTTGTACGTTCCGTTGTACTTGCTCCTGGGTTGGGCCGCGGTGCTCTATCTGCCCGAGTTCGCTTCCGAGGCCTCGACCCCCGTCTTTGTCCTGTTGCTGAGCGGCGGTGCGCTGTACTCGATCGGCGCGGCGGTCTATGGCTTCAAATGGCCCAATCCGTCGCCGAAGTACTTCGGCTTCCACGAGATCTTCCACGCGTTCACGATCGCGGCGTTCATCGTGCACTACATCGGCGTCAGCCTGCTGGCTTACCAGCAGCACTGACCTCCTCGACTTTCTACGTTGACTGCCAGCCTTCTTCGGCTCGTATCGCCTGAGATATCCGAACGCTGATGTTCCTGAGCTGTCTCGCCTGACTCAAGGTCAGCGGGTCGAAGACCAGCTGGTTGACCGTCTCCACATGGCCCGGCGTGGCCTGCTCCACCGTGCGCGCTCCGGCATCCGTCAAGGTGGCCAGCGTGTAGCGCCCGTCGCGAGGGTCGGGCTCACGTCGTACCCAGTCCTTGGTCTCAAGTCGTGCCACGGCTCGCGACAGGCGTGACAGGGAGCTGTTCGAGTAGCTCGCGAGAGTACTCATGCGGAGCGTGCGGTCAGCTGCTCCTGACAGCGCGAACAAGATTCCGTACTCGAAGTGAGTCATGTCGGAGTCGCGTTGTAACTGTGCGTCCAGCGCCGTGGGAAGCCACTCGAGGACAGTTGCCAGAGCAGCCCACGTCTGCAGCGTTTCGTCGTCGAACCTCGATCGGTCGATGGAATCTTCCATGGACACATGCTACTTGCCTCGACGCCTCAGCATCACCACATTGACTTGACCAAGAAAGTTATTTAGACGAGTATTTACTTGACTGAGAAAGTAAATCTTCCTCATTGAACAACACCGAGAGGAATGCTGAGCGCACCATGGATCTGCAACTGGAAGGCAAAAGAGCCTTCGTCAGTGGTTCAACACAAGGTATTGGGTACGCAATCGCGGAGGGCCTCGTCAGAGAAGGCGCCACGGTAGTCATCAACGGACGCGACGAGCGTCGCATGCACGACGCAGTGCGTCAGTTGAAGGCCGTCTCCCCCAGCGCGGACGTAAGCGGTGTCACTGCCGACTTCGCGGACCCGGACCAGGCGGGAAAGCGGCTGAGCGCGCTGGAAGACCTCGACATCCTCGTGAACAACGTCGGCCTCTTCGGCCTCGCCCCGTTCAATGACATCCTCGACACGGAATGGCAACGCTACTTCGACGTCAATGTCATGAGCGGCGTCCGGCTTTCACGCCATGTGCTGCCGAGCATGCTCGCCAGGAAGAGCGGCCGCATCATCTTCATCGGCAGTGAGTCAGGGGTCAACGTTCCCGCCGACATGGTGCACTACGGGGTGACGAAGGCCGCCATGCTCGCCCTCAGCAATGGCCTCGCCAAGCTCACGAGGGGAACGGATGTCACGGTCAACACGATCCTCGGCGGACCGACCTATTCAGATGGCGTGGCACAGACCGTGAGCGAGATCGCCCAGCACCAGTCCATGTCCACCGACGACCTGAAGGCAGCGATCATCGGCGGCAATCAGACGTCTTTGCTGGAACGGTTTATCGAGCCTGCCGAGATCGCGCATCTCGCCCTCTACCTCGCGAGCCCATTGTCTTCAGCCACCAACGGGGCGGCGCTACGAGCAGATGGGGGCGTCCTGACCACGATGATCTGACGAGACGGCTGTCAGGACCGTGCCGCCTGCTGCAGGTCCGGGACTGTCGTGACCGGGCGCTGGCAGACGAATCCTCGGCAGACGTACGCGGCCGGTCGGCCGTCGACCATGCCTCGTTGCTCGAACAGCGGGATCTGCAGACCCGGTTCGCCCGCGATGACGACGGCGCCCGGGGACGGCAGCATGAGGGCGGCGTGGTGCAGCGCCTTGCGTTCGGCCTTGTCGCCCACGACCGCGATCTCCAGAGGACCCGCGACGAGTGCCTCCGCCGCAGCGAGGGTCCAGCCTGCGAAGCGCGGTACCTGGATCGCGATATTCGCCGCCGAAGCAACGCCCGTCTCAGCCGCCGTGCGATACCGGTTCTCGCCGGTGACGGCTCCGAATGCGATCAGCGCGTGGACTGCCGCGGAGGTTCCGGACGGATAGGCGTTGTCGGAAGCATCCTTGGGACGCACGACCAGTGTTTCGGCGTCGTCGGCAGTGTCGAAGAACCCTCCGTCCGGGTCAACGAAGTGGTCGACGACCCGGTCGAGCAGCCGCCGAGCGCGGTCGAGCCACACCGCATCCCCGGTGGCTCCGAGGAGAGTCAGGAAGGCTTCGGCCACCGAGCCGTGGTCTTCCAACACCGCGGAGTTCGCACCGGACACACCGTCACGAGATGTCCGAGCGAACCCACCGGTCAGGTGGACGTCGACCAGCAACTCGGCCGCCCTGACTGCGGCTTCAGTGAAATCGGGCTCATCGAGCAGAACTCCGGCTTCGGCGAGCGCCGAGACGGCCAGCCCGTTCCAGGACGCCACGACCTTGTCGTCACGGGCTGGTCGCGTGCGTTCTGCGCGCACGGCCAGCAGCTTGGCCCTCACGTCGGCCCATCGTTTCGGATCGTCGGGATCTTCCAGGAGCTGCAATGTGGAGAAGCCTCGCTCGAACGTTCCGGGTCCTGTCACGCTGAGCAGCTGCGCGGCCCACGCACCGTCCTCGGCACCGAGCGTGCGCATCAACTGATTCGGATTGAAGACATAGAACGTGCCCTCGTGGCCATCGCTGTCGGCGTCGAGCGCGGACGCGAATCCACCTTCGGGCGTCTGCAGCTCGTCGATCATGAACCGTCCGGTCTCGCGCACGACCCGTTCGGCCAGCGGCGAACCGGTCTGACGCCACCAGTGCAGATAGACCCGCATCAGCAGGGCGTTGTCGTACAGCATCTTCTCGAAGTGGGGCACCCGCCAGAACCGGTCGACGCTATAGCGGGCGAATCCACCGGACAGTTGGTCGTACATGCCGCCGCGTGCCATGGCTTCGCACGTCCCGGAAACCAAGTCGAGCGCCTGCTGCGAACCTGTGCGGGCGCCATTGCGAAGCAGGAACTCCAACACCATGGACGGCGGGAACTTGGGGCTCGTCCCGAACCCACCGGCCTCGGCGTCGTATGACTTCGCCAGGTTGGCCACGGCGGCATCGAGCTCGTCAGGCCCGACCGCTCCCCCGGCCGGATCGATCGTCTCGCCCAGATGCTGCATGACGTTCTGGCTGACGGTCAGCACTTCATCGCGGCGCTGGGTCCACGCCTCCGATAGTGCTTGGAGTACCTGGGTGAACGCTGGAGTGCCCTGTCGCGGCTCGGGCGGGAAGTACGTGCCGGCGAAGAACGGCTCACCGTGCGGCGTGAGGATGCAGGTCATGGGCCAGCCGCCTTGGCCGGTCATGGCCTGAGTCGCGCGCATGTAGACGGCGTCGATATCGGGCCGTTCTTCGCGGTCGACCTTGATGTTGATGAAGTGTTCGTTCATATACGCCGCCGTCGCGACGTCCTCGAACGACTCGTGTGCCATGACGTGGCACCAGTGACAGGCCGCGTAGCCGACCGACAGCAAGATCGGCCGATCAAGCGTCTTGGCGACCTCGAGCGCTTCGGGCGTCCATTCCCACCAGTCGACGGGATTGTCGGCATGCTGTTGAAGGTAGGGGCTGGTTGCCGAAGCAAGACGGTTGGCCATGGCCCAACCCTAGGCTGCGTGTATCAAACCCCTGCCCAACCGAGCCTTACTTGTGGTATCTCACCTTGGTGCCGATGCTGAACTTCGGCTTGCCCTTGGTCTTCTTGGCGGTCACCTTGACGGTGCGCTTGCCGGCCTTGGTGTTCGACTTGAACTTCACGGACCTGTAGACGTTGCCGCTGGCGTCGGCTCTGCCACTCCATCGGGTCTTCCCGTCGAGCTGGATCTTGGCCTTCTGGTGGGGTTTCAGCCCGGTTGCGCTGACGACGAACGCGGTCCCCTTCTTGACCGAACGGGTCGACAGCACGAGGCGCTTGTACCGCGAGCTGATCGGCGACGTCTTGGCTGACGTCTTCGTCTCGGAGTCAGGACCTGGCGAGGTCGACGTGATGGCGACGCTGATGCGCCTGCCTGCGTGCCGCTTGGCCAACAACAGGGTGTTCGCAGCACCCTGCGTCACTCGGACACCGTTCGCGTACCAGGTATAGGTGAAGGACGTCGGGGTCGCGCCGGCCGGCACCACGGTCCCCGTGCGCGCAGTGAGCGTGCGCCCCTCACGAGTCTTGCCGGTGACGGTCGGGGCGAGGCCCTTCATCGTGGAGTAACCCCTCCAGGTCGTCGCGGGGAATCCGTAAGCAGCGGCATACGTTGCCGGATAGTGCACGACCAGCGGGTTGGCACCGTCCGTTTCGAACGACTCGGGAGCCAGACCACCGGTGGCCGGATAGATGGTGGCGGGCGGCGCCCCCAGGAATCGCACCGACCGCAGATTGTTGTTGGCACCGAACGCACCCTCGTTGACCGACGTGACGTGATTGCCGATCACGACGGTCTCGACGAGTCCGTCGTAGAACGCCTGGATACCGACGAAGGTGACGTTGTTCGGGATGACGACGTTCTTCCAGTTGACATTGCGGAAAGCGTCGTTGCCGATGAAGGTGAGACTGCTCGGCAGGGTCACCGCTGCGACGCTGGACTGCGAAAAAGCTGCCGTGCCGATGTCTTTGAGGTTGGTCCCGTTGAAGTGGACCGCCGTCAGGTCGTTCTCGTTGGCGAACACAGACGAGTTGATGCCTCTGACCGGTCGGGACGCACCGCCGAGCGGGACGTTGGCCAGGATCGTGACCTCGGTCTGGCCGGGGTTCGGCGTGTAGCCGGTGACTCGTGCCCCGTCGTTCGGATTGGCGTCGCTGAACGTGTAGGTCACTCCACCGAAGACGTTCTCGTAGGTCGTGGATGCCTGAACCGGGGTCGCAGCCATCACCGTCACGGCAAAGACGGTGCTGGTTCCCGCTACCAAGGCTGCCAAGCGCATGCCGAACGTACGTCGTGGTGAATTCATGGGGAGTCCTCCGAGCGCGGGCGCTTCCCGCTCCAAGAGCATCTCAGCAAATCAACGGCTCGCGTGGTGGGGTTTTCACTATTTCGAGCAGTCTCACCAGCTAGTTCCCGTTCAATCTGTCCGGCCTCAGCCCTCAGCGGGCTCGCTACCGCCCGCGTCATAGGCGGCCTGGTTGTGCTCGATCTCCGGATTGTGGTCGACGGCCCACTCGGCGAGTGCCACGGCCGGTTCGATCAGGGTCCGGCCAGTCGCCGTCAACGCGTACTCGACCTTGGGCGGGACTTGTGCGTACACGGTTCGTGACACCAATCCGTCGCGCTCGAGATTCCGCACGGTACGCGTCAGCATCCGCTGCGAGATGCCTGGGATGCGGGCTTGGAGCTCAGAGAAGCGAAGTGGCGGACCATCCAACGTCGCCACGACAAGGAGAGTCCACTTGTCGCCGATCCGGTCAAGGATGCCTCGGATCGCGCGACCGCCGTCGCCGCGGATCAGGCACGACTTCTCGTACTTCGACATGCAGTCTCCCATGTCTCAGGCACACCGATGTGCCTTTTGTAGACCTCTCAAAAGTTACCCATCATGGTGCCAGTTACCAACGATAACCAAGGAGCCATCCGTGGAAACCGCTTACTGGATCATTGCCGCACCGCTTGCTGCGTTCTACCTCTACGGCGGTTTGCTGAAGATCGTACGTAGTCAAGAACAGCTCCAACCGATGATGGCGTGGGCCGGCACCGACGTCGCGATGCCAGCGGTTCGCGGGATCGGCGTCGTGGAGCTCCTAGGAGCCATCGGTTTGGTGCTGCCACCTCTGACCGGTGTCGCGGTCGTTCTCGCCATACTGGCTGCGATCGGTTTCACCACGCTGCAGGTCCTGGCCACGGGCGTGCACCTGCGTCGCGGAGAGAAGCAGCAGTCGCTGATGAACGTAGCGCTGATCGCCCTCTCAGGTCTGACTGTCTGGCTGGCGACCGGGCTCTGATCTCGCCTGTCCTAGACGAGACGCACACCGCGTCCGTAGCGTTCACGCCGCGAGGTGGAATGTGTTCGCAAACCGCTCCAGCAGATCGCCGCGGCCCCGCAACACCTCGACTACACCAGTCGAGATCGCGCGATCAGCAGCGAGCTCGCCGGAGATGAGCTGACGGATGCCGGGTCCTGCAGCAAAAGCCAGGTCGGCCGGCCCGTCCCCGCGGCTCACCTCGAGCACAGGTCCGTCGACCCGGACGAACAACTCAGCAGGGCCCAAGCGCGCCCAGTACGAGGTCGCCGGAAGGCCCGAGGCCACATCGGCCCGGAAAGCGGTCCGCAGCGCCATCGTCATCGAGTCGGGCGTGATGATCTGCTCCTCGCGCGGATCGCCCATCGCTTTGAATCCCCACGCCCCCAGCGCCAGCACGATGGGCTCGAGCTCACGGCCGTAAGGCGTCAGCTCATAGACGATGACCCGCGAGCGTGGCGCCCGACGCAGGATGCCGGCCGCTTGAAGGTCTTTGAGCCGCGACGCGAGGATATTCGACGGAATGCGCGGCAGCCCTTCGGCCAGCTCGCCGTAGCGACGCGGTCCGACTAGCAGGTCGCGGACGATGAGCAGTGCCCAGCGCTCTCCCACGAGTTCCAGGGCGCGCGTGACACCGCAGTACTGACCGTAGTCACGCGCGGCCACAGGCTCAGGCCTGCTGATTCGCGGCGGCTTCGGGGCCCTGCTCTGCGGCAACCGGGTCCATCCAGCCGAACTCGAGGATGTTGCCGTCGGGATCGGTGAGCTGACGCTGGTACATGAAGCCGTAGTCGGAGGCAGGACGCGCCTCCGAGCCACCGGCAGCAAGTCCGTTGGCGACGATGGCATCGACATCTTCGCGGCTGTCCTGGAAGATCGCGACCGCAGTCGAAGGACTCACGGCCGGGTCGCCCAGTGGGAGATCGGTGAAGGTCTGGAAGAACTCACGAACCAGGATCATGAAGTAGTTGTGATCTTCCTCGACGACGACACAAGCAGCGTTGTGGTCGGTGAATTTGGGGTTGATCGTGTAGCCGAGCGCCGTGTAGAACGCCTTCGCGCGGTCAAGGTCGGTCACTGGCATGTTGACGAACATCGCAGTCATGGTGGTCTCTCTCATGTTCTCTAGGTCAAGAACTTCACACTTGCAAAAAACAAGTGATGCGTCAAGAGGCCCCCTGAACACCACAAGGGGCCAGGCGAGATCGCCTGGCCCCTCTGCGGAGAGTCAGTCCTTGAGCGGGAAGTCCGTGATGTAGTCGGACATGTCGATCTTCTTGTCGACCGCACCGAACTCGTACATCTTGTCGACGACGGTTTGCACCTTCGCCGGATCCGCCTCGGTGACCCAAGTCGGCAGGATCATGTCGGCGACGATCGACTCATCGACGCCGGAGAACTCCGGCAGGAACGCCCGCACCTCGTCGGGGTGCGACTGCGCGTACTCCGACGAGTCGCGCAGTCCGAGCTGGAACTTGCGGACGACGTCCGGGTCCTGCTCAACTTTCTTCTTCGACGTGAACCACGTCGACACCGGCAGATTCGGCATGATCGCGACGTCGAGCGCATCCAGCGAGACGATGTCGAAGTCCTTCTTGGCCTTGGTCAAGAACGGCTCAGCCATCTGCGCCGCGTCGACCTGGCCACTGGCCAGCGCAGCACCCTGGTTGGCGTACGGGATGGGCACAATCTCGACCGAGTCCGGGTCGATACCGGCGTTCTTCAGCGCGACGCGCGTCTGAACCTCCGACAGCGAGGCCAGCGAGTTGGTCGCGATCTTCTTGCCGGCGAGATCCTTGGTCGCGGCAATGCCGGACTTCTTGGTCGTCACGAGCTGCGTGTAGTCAGAGGCCAGATCCGTACCGGCGGTGTCGCCGGGGCCGACCGTGATGAGCGGCAGGTCCTTGCTGGCCAGCGAGGCGAAGCTCGCATATGACCAGGCCGCGAAGTCAATCTGGTCAGCCAGCACGGCCGGCGGGATCGTCGTCGCCTCGGAGATGATCTTGACCTCGACGTCGAGGCCGTGCTTCTTGAACAGCCCTTTGTCGACGCCGAGCGGCACCTGGACGAATGGCGTCACGGACTGCATCCCGACGACGATCTTGGTCAGCTCGCCATCTCCGGCGGCCTGGTCGTTGTCGTCGGACGCGCTGCCGCCGCAGGCCGACATCGTCACGAGTGCGACCAGAGCGGTCGCGAGACCAAGTCCCTTGCGCAAGTAGGTGAGCTTCATGTGTGGATTCCTTTGTTGGTAGTCATGACTGGCGGTTTCCGAGATGGGGTCCCGAGAGGGGGTTCCGAGATTCAGTCGGCCGAGGGTTCTGCCGTCGGCTCGCCCTTGATCGCCCGGTAGACCTGCGCGCGGAGGCGGGCGAACTCAGGCAGCTCCTTGGTGCTGATCTGGTCGCGGACTTCTGGGAGGTCGACTACCAGCTCGTGCTGGACGGTGGTCGGCGGTTTGCCGAGCACCACGACGCGGTCTCCCATGTAGACCGACTCGTCGATGTCATGGGTCACGAGCACGACCGTGATGCCGAACTCACGACGCACCCGGAGCACGAGATCTTCCAGGTCGGCACGGGTCTGCGCGTCGACGGACGCAAACGGCTCGTCCATCAGCAGCACCTGCGGCTGGTAGGCCAGCGCCCGGGCAATCGCGACGCGCTGCTGCATGCCGCCCGACAGCTGCCAGGGATAGCTCTCACCGAACTTGTCGAGTCCGACGGCCTTGAGCGCCTCGGCGACCTGGCGCCTCGACGCGGCCGCATCACCGCGCTTGCGCAACGGCAGGGCGATGTTGCGTCGCACCGTCATCCACGGGAACAGCGAACGGCTGTAGTCCTGGAAGACGACGGCGAGCTCCTTCGGCGGGGCGACGACGTCGTTGCCCCGCAGGCTGACCCGTCCGCCGCTGGGCTCCAGTAGCCCGGAGATGCACTTGAGCAGCGTCGTTTTGCCGCATCCCGAAGGACCGACGATCGAGACGAACTCGTTCTCGGCGACGTCGAACGAGATGTCGCCGATCGCGCGGATCTCTCGCCCGTCGCTGACGTACGTCTTGGAGATCCCTTCGACCCGCAGCAGCGGCTGCGCCACGGCTTTCGCGGCGGTGGAGATCTCTGGAGCCTGGAGACTCATCGGCGGTTTCCCTTCATGGAGGTGTCCCAGGCACAGACCCGGCGTTCGACGGCGTTGAAGATGAGGTTGAGCCCGTAGCCCAACAGGCCGAGCAGGATGATCCCGGCCCACATGTCGGGGATCGAGAAGGTCAGCTGCGCCTGCCACACGAAGTAGCCGATACCGCTGGTCGCGGCGACCATCTCGCTCGTCACGAGCAGGAGTACGGCCAGCGAGAGGCTGACCCGCATGCCGGCGAAGATGCGCGGCATGATGCCGGGGATGATGACGTGCCGGACGAGCTCTGTGCCACGCACTTGGTAGGAGCGAGCGGTCAGCATCATGGTCGAGTTGAGCGAGGCGATGCCGTCCGCGGTGTTGAGCACGACGGGCCAGCAGCAGACGAAGGCGATGATCGAGACCTTCTGACCAGTGCCGATGCCGAACAGCACGATCGACAGCGGGAGCATCGCGACGGCCGGGATCGACCGCAAGAAGCTGACGACGGGCAGGCACAACATGCGGGCGACGTCGCTGACCCCGAGCAGGATGCCGAACGCGACTCCGCCGATCACGGCGGCCGAGAAGCCGAGGGCCAGGCGCAGCAGGCTCGGCAGCACGTCGGAAGTGAATCGGTCAAAGATCCAGGCATCCCGGAACGCTTCGAGCATCGTGGGCACCGAGGTCCAGGCATAACCTCGATCGCCGGCCAGATAGATCCAGGCCGCCGCGACGAGCACGACGGTCGTGCCGATCTCGACGGCGAGATATGTCAGACGTTGCGACCTCATCGGCCCGTCCCTCTCTGTGATTCGTGCCAGCGCAGGAAGTGACGTTCCAGGCGGGAGAAGATCAGGTGGATCGTGATGCCGAGCGCACCGGAGGCGAGGATCAGCGCGTACATGCGGTCGACAGCACCGGCGGTCCTGGCCAGCGCGATGTCCTTGCCGATCCCGTCGACACCGATCAGGATCTCGGCGCTCACCGCGACGATCAGCGCCGTCGCGGACGCGATGCGCAGTCCCGTCGCGATGTGCGGCAGGGCACTGGGCAAGATGACCCAACGGGCTCGTTCCCAGCCGTTGAGCTGGAACGCCCGCGCCGTGTGCCGCGCACCTTCCTCGACGTCGTGTGCGCCATACATCGTCTGGATCGTGAGCGACCAGACGCAACCGAACACGATCAAGAAGACCGCACTGTTCAGGCTCAGCCCCCACAGCAGGATCGCGAGCGGGATCAGGACGTTGCCCGGGACCGTGCGGAAGAACTCGATCACGGGCCGGAAGGCCCGCCACACGATCTCGAACGATCCGAGCACGAGCCCGGCAGGGACGGCGATGAAGACGGCGAGGCCGAATCCGAGGGCCCACTGCGTCATCGTGTCGGCGACGGCCGACCAGAACGTCGACTCGGTGACCATCTTGGCCAGCAGCACGAGTACCTCGGACGCTGGCGGCACCTCGGTCGGCGGCACGACGGCAAGGCGGGAGGCGAGCTCCCACGCGCCCAGGGCCAGGACGCAGCCCAGTGCCCCGAGCACCACGGGCCGCACGTCACGCCGGGCCGTCGATCGGGAGCCGGCGGCACCGACGTCTCGTTCGGTCAGGCTGGTCATACAGGTCTCCATCCGTCGTGCTGGTGGCTTCTGTGGCGAACCTAGACCGCGACTTGTGACCGCCGACACAACGCGGTCCCGTTGATCGGGACACGTAGTCGAAACCCCTGCCATGACGGGCCCGGGACACGCCGTGAATCGCCTCTTGTCGCGGGTCGAGACAGCTGACGCAGCCCAACCAGACCAGGAGAGGACGTTCGACAGATACGTCCCGATCATCGGGACTCGTCCCTCGTCGCGTGACATCGCCTCCCCGCACAGTGGAGCTTCTGACTGATTAGGCTGAGGAGCTTTTCGTGACTCGTACCAAAGTGGCCGTGATCGGCTCCGGCAACATCGGAACCGATCTGATGATCAAGATCCTCCGACTCTCCACGACCCTGGAGATCGCCGCGCTGGTCGGCATCGACCCGGCATCCGACGGTCTCGCACGCGCCGCGTCGTACGGCGTGCCGACGATCTCCGACGGAGTAGACGGACTCATCGCACTCGACGGCTTCGACTCGATCGACATCGTCCTCGACGCGACCAGCGCCAAGGCCCACGAGGCGAATGCCGCGAAACTGGCGCCCTTCGGCAAGCGCCTCATCGACCTGACTCCGGCAGCGATCGGCCCGTTCGTGGTACCTCCGGTCAACCTCGACACTCATCTCGACGCATCGAACATCAACATGGTGACGTGCGGCGGGCAGGCCACGATCCCCGTCGTCGCGGCGATCAGCCGTATCACTCCGGTGCCCTACGCCGAGATCGTCGCGTCGATCTCGTCCCGCTCAGCCGGGCCCGGCACCCGTGCCAACATCGACGAGTTCACCGAGACGACCTCGGCCGCGATCGAGCAGGTCGGCGGTGCCGGCCGCGGCAAGGCCATCATCATCCTCAACCCGGCCGAGCCACCGCTCATCATGCGCGACACGGTCACCTGCCTGATCGGGGACGCCGACCACGACGAGATCCGTCAGTCGATCGTCGGCATGGTCGCCGCCGTCGCGGAGTACGTGCCGGGGTACCGGCTCAAGCAGGAGGTGCAGTTCCGCAAGGTCGAGGCCGACGAGCCCGTCCACACACTCCTGCCCGCAGCGTCCCCGCCGGTCACGCATCAGATCTCGGTGTTCCTCGAGGTCGAGGGCGCCGCCCACTACCTGCCGGCCTACGCCGGGAACCTCGACATCATGACCTCGGCCGCGCTGCGTGTCGCCGAGACCATGGCCACCCGCTCACCTGCAAAGGCTGCCCGATGACCGACCTCTACATCCAGGACGTCACCCTTCGCGACGGAATGCATGCGATCCGCCACCGCATCTCCCCCGCCGACGTACGCCGCATCGCATCGGCCCTCGACACCGCCGGGGTCGATGCGATCGAGGTGTCGCACGGCGACGGACTGTCCGGCGGGTCGCTGACCTACGGCCCCGGCTCGCACACCGACTGGGAGTGGCTCGAAGCAGCCGCCGACGTCATCAAGCAGGCCAGGCTCACGACGCTGCTCCTGCCGGGCATCGGCTCGGTCCACGACCTCAACCGCGCGCACGACCTCGGTGTGCGGTCGGTGCGGATCGCGACCCACTGCACGGAGGCCGACGTCTCGGCCCAGCACATCGCCCACGCCCGCGAGATCGGGCTCGACGTGTCGGGCTTTCTGATGATGAGCCACCTGGCGGAGCCGACCCAGCTCGCCGAGCAGGCCCGCCTCATGGAGTCGTACGGCGCCCAGTGCGTGTACGTCACCGATTCTGGCGGACATCTGACCCCGCACGGCGTCGCCGCCCGCGTCCGTGCGTACCGCGAGGTTCTCGATCCGACGACGCAGATCGGCATCCACGCGCACGAGAACCTCTCCCTCTCGGTCGCCAACAGCCTCACGGCAGTCGAGGAGGGCGTGTTCCGCGTCGATGCATCGCTCGCCGGTCTCGGCGCAGGTGCCGGCAACTGCCCGCTTGAGCCGTTCGTCGCCGTCGCGACGCTGAACGGGTGGAACCACCGCTGTGACCTGGCGGCGTTGCAGGACGCGGCCGACGACCTCGTCCGACCGCTCATGGACCGTCCCGTGCGCGTCGACCGCGAGACCCTGACCCTCGGCTACTCGGGCGTCTACTCCAGCTTCCTGCGGCATGCCGAACGTGTCGCCGGCACCTACGGGATGGACGTGCGTGAGCTGCTGACAGAGGTTGGTCGTCGTAAGCTGATCGGCGGTCAGGAAGATATGCTCGTCGACATCGCACTCGATCATCTCTCCCGGCAGGAGGCAGCGCCGACCGGCGTCTGACGCTCATGAGCCCCCTCCACCGACTCGACGGCGAGACCACCGCAGTCGGACGGGCGACCGAGATCCTCAAGCAGTTCCGCGACAGCAAGGGGACGTTGAGTGCAGCAGCACTGACCCGTCGTACTGGTCTGCCGAAGTCGACGGTCTACCGGATGCTGCCAGAGCTCGTCCGCGTCGGGCTGCTCGAGCGCGACGGCGTCGACTACCGGCCGGGCCTGCTGCTGTTCGAGATCGGCGAGGCGGTCCCGAGGCAGCGGAGCCTGCGCGAGGCGGCCAAGCGCCACCTGTCGACGCTGCACGAGGCGACCCAGCAGAACGTCGGGCTGGCCCTGCTTGACGGCTTCGACGTCGTCCACCTCGAGGTGTTCCGCGGTCGCGAGGGACCGCGCCTGCCCCAGCACTCCGGGGGCCGGTGGCCGGCCCACGCGAGCGCATCGGGCAAGGTGCTGCTGGCCTTCACCCCCGCTGAGGACGTCTCCTACCCGCCGCGGCTGCAACGGTTCACCGACCACACGATCGTCGACCGGCAGGTGCTCGACGCCGAGCTCGACAAGATCCGCCAACGCGGCGTCGCGATTGACCGCCAAGAGTCGCTCCCGACGATCGTCGGCGTCGCCGCGCCGATCCTGGCCCCCGACGGCACCCTGCTCGCAGCGGTGTCGATGTCCGGGGTAGTGGGACGCATCGACGCCAACCGCATGGATGCGGCCGTGCGCACGACGGCGTTGACGATCTCGCGCGATCTCGCCGAGGCGCGTTCGATCGTGCGCCCGGTGCTGCAAGGCGGTTGAGCCTCGCTGAACTGGCTCAGCCGCGACCCGCGAACGGCATCTCCCGTGCCATGACGGTCAGCTGCGGGACGTTGACGTCGAGCGGCAGCGCGACGAGCTGCACCACCAGGTCACCGACGTGAGCAGCATCTATCGTCGGCTCCGGTCGCCGGGTCCCGTCAGGCTGGAGCGCATCTATGCCCACCCCTGCGGTCATCGCGGTGGCGGCGTTGCCGATGTCGATCTGGGTGCAGCAGATGCCGTGCGAGCGGTGGTCGAGATTGATCGAGGCGGTCAGTCCTGAGATGGCGTGCTTGCTCACGGCGTACGCGACACTCGCCGGCCGCGGGACATGGGCCGACAGCGAGCCGTTGTTGATGATTCTGCCGCCACCGGGCGACTGATCACGCATGATCCGCACTGCCTCCCGTGCGCAGAACACCGTTCCCGTCACGTTGGTCGCGACGACAGCGGCCCAGTCGTCGTCCGTGAGGGCATCGACCGTGACGGCGGGACCGAAGACTCCGGCGTTGTTGACCATCACGTCGACCCGTCCGAAGCGTTCGACCACGTGGTCGAACAGCGCCCGTACAGAGGCTGAGGACGTGACGTCGGTCTGCACGACGAGTGCACGATCTGCACCGGCAGCGGTCTCATCTAGCGCCGCAACCGTCCGTCCGGCCAGCACGACGTGGTGCCCCGCGCCGAGCAGCGCCCGCGCCATGGTGCGTCCTACCCCGCTGCCTGCGCCGGTGACCACGACAACCAGAGGCTGCGGCGCTGCGTCGACCGGTGTGGTCTCAGTGGTTGTCACCGTGCACCTCCGCTCCCCGCATCCCGACCAAGAAGTCGAAGTCGGCGCCCTGGTCGGCCTGCATCACGTGGTCGACGTAGAGCCGCGAGTAGCCCGATGCGGGACGTTCACGCGGGGCCACCTCGGCCAGCCGCCGCTCCAGCTCATCGGCCTCGACCAGCAAATCCAGCTTTCCGGCTGCCGCGTCGAGGCTGATCAGGTCGCCGTCGCGCACAGCGGCCAGCGGGCCACGCGCTGCCGCCTCGGGCGCCACGTGCAGCACGACCGTGCCGAAGGCGGTGCCGCTCATCCGGGCGTCCGAGACCCGGACCATGTCGGTGACACCGGCTGCGAGCAGCTTCTTGGGCAACGGCAGGTTGCCGACCTCGGGCATCCCCGGGAATCCCTGCGGACCGGCGTGCCGCAGCACCAGCACGGTGTTCTCGTCGACCGGCAGCTCGGGGTCGTCGATGCGGGCCCGGAAGTCGTCCATGTTCTCGAACACCAGTGCCGGGCCGGTGTGTCGCAGCAGGTGCGGCGACGCAGCGGCAGGCTTGATGACGGCACCGGACGGGGCGAGGCTCCCCCGCAGGACCGCAATGCCCGCATCGGCGAGCAAGGGATCTGCCACGGTGCGGATGACCTCGCTGTCCCACGACTCCGCATCGGCGACGTTCTCGCCGATCGTCGAGCCGTTGACCGTCAGCGCCTGCTCGTGCAAGATCGCACCGAGCTCCTTCAGGACGACCGGCAGCCCGCCCGCGTAGTAGAGGTCTTCCATCAGGAACCGGCCGGCGGGCATCAGGTCGACGATCAGCGGGATGCCCTCGACGAGCTCGCCGAACTCGTCGAGCTCGAGCGGGACCTCCAGCCGTCCGGCCAGCGCCAGCAGGTGCAGCACGGCATTGGTCGAGCCGCCGATCGCGGCATTGACCTTGATCGCGTTCTCAAGCGCGTCTCGGGTCACGACCTGCGACATCTTCAGGTCTTCACGGACCATCTCAACGATCCGGTGGCCGGAGTCCTGCGCCAGCAGGCGGCGGCGGGCGTCGACCGCAGGGATCGCCGCATTGCCGGGCAGGGACATGCCCATGGCCTCGACCAGCGACGCCATCGTCGAGGCCGTGCCCATCGTGTTGCAGTGGCCTGGCGACCGCGACATCGACGACTCGGCGGCCCGGAACTCGCACTCGGTAACCCGGCCCGCGCGCACGTCCTCGCTCATCTCGAACAGCGAGGTGCCGCTGCCGACCGTGCGCCCCTTGATCCGTCCGTTGAGCATCGGCCCGCCGGACACGACGATCGTCGGCAGGTCACAGCTGGCCGCACCCATCAGCAGTGACGGAGTCGTCTTGTCGCAGCCGCACAGCAGCACGACACCGTCGATCGGATTGGCCCGGATCGACTCCTCGACGTCCATCGAGACGAGATTGCGGTAGAGCATCGTCGTCGGCCGGACTATCGTCTCGCCCAACGACATGACCGGGAACTCGACCGGAAAGCCGCCGGCCTCGATGACGCCCCGCTTAACCGCCTCGGCGAGGTCACGGAAGTGCGCATTGCACGGCGTGAGGTCGGAGAACGTGTTGCAGATGCCGATGACGGGACGTCCGTCGAACATCCGGTCGGGCGTGCCCTGGCTCTTCATCCACGAACGGTGGATGAACGCGTTGATGTCTTTGCCACCGAACCAGTCCTGCGAGCGGAGGCGGTGGGACGGAGTGTCACTCGACATGAGCGTCGGCCTTTCGGGTGGGAAGCCCGAGGATCTCGCGGGCCTCCGAGGGAGTGGCGGGCTCGAGCCCGAGCCGAGCCATGATCTCGACGATGTTCTCGACGAACCGAACGTTCTCGGTGGGTTCGCCGGGACGCAGGAAGGCGTTGTCCTCGATGCCGACCCTCACATGGGCGCCGAGCGTGAGGGCATGGGTCAGCCCCCGCATCTGGTCAGGCCCGCTGATGCTGACGTTGAAGACCGAGCCCTCGGGCAGCGCGTCGACCATGAAGTGCAGGTTGGCCGGCGTGTATGCCAGGGCGTTCTGGAACGACGAGTCGAGGCCCAGCACCAGGTTGACGTTGAACGGCGGAGTGTCGAAGCCCAGCGCGGTCAGCATCGACACCTCACGGGCCAGGTGGGTGGGGCTGAAGGCCTCCCACTCCGGCTTGATGCCGCGTTCCAGCATCGCAGCGGCCAGCGCGATGGCCTTCTGCGTCGGCGTGTCCATCAGCACTTCGGTGCCGTCGGGCGCCGTGACGTAGGCGGTGATGGCGTCGAGGGTGCACGTGTCGGCGCCGCCGTCGAGTCCCTGCCAGCGGGCGTCCCAGTCGATGACGCGCGAGCCGTCGTCGCGCACGCGCAGCAGGTCTCCGGTCACGCCTCCGCCGGTGGAGTTGTTGATCACGACGTCGCGCAGTTGCCGGACCCGGTCGTTGATGTCGCGGTAGATCTCGGCGCTGCACGTCGCCAGATCGTCCGGGCGACGGGCGTGCAGGGCCGCGACACTCGCGCCGGCATCGACGCATCGCGCGACGTCGTCAGCGATGTCTTGCGGCTGGGTCGGCACGTACGGGGTGTGCTCCTTGGTCAGGAAGCCACCGGTCGGGGCGATCGTGACGATGACCTTGTCGGCCAAGATGGTCATGCCGTCACCCCGTCTGCTGCGGCGAAGAACCATGCGACGGCCAACGCACCCGGGTCGATGACGCCCCGAGCCCGTTCACCGACATAGCTGGCCCGACCCCGGACGGCGACGATCTGCTCGGTCGACGCGGCACCTTCTGCGGCCGCGGCCGCTGCGGCGGCAACAGCGGCACGCCACGGGAGATCCCGACTCTCGTCGAGGGCGGCCGTGGCAGGGACCATGGCGTCGACCATGGTCTTGTGCCCGACCTGCGCCCCGCCGAGTCGCTGCACCGCAGCGGTCGCGTCGACGACAACCCGGGCGAGTTCGGTCGCATCCCAGGCACCGTCATGACCTTTCGCGAGCCGCCCGAACCACAGTCCGAAGAGTGCTCCGCTGGTGCCGCCGGCGCCGAGGAACGACTCCGAGACGATCTCCAGGATCTGGCCCGGTGACCGATCCGCGTCCTCAGCGAGACGGGGCGTCACGCGCTCCAGCGCGGAGCTGATGTTCCAGCCGAAGTCACCGTCGCCGGCACGTCGGTCGAGGTCGGTCAGCGTGTCGACCTCGCGGATGACCCGTTCGGCGAACGCGATGAGCCAGGCCGTCATGTCCGCCCCAGTCAAGTTCAGCAGGCTGTCGTCAGTAGGCATCGTCATGGTGCTCCTGTTCGTGGTCATCGGGCCAGGGCCGGGGTACGCACCGGCGCGTCCCACAGGTCGATCAGCTGCGCAGACGCAGAGGTGAGGGTCACCGAGAAGCCCTTCATGTCGAGCGCTGTGACATACGGACCCGCCAGAGTGCGAGCGACGTTGATGCCCGCGCCTGACAACGCCTGGTGGACCTCGCGGGTCGCGACCCCGATCTCCAACGGCGACGTCGCACCGAGCCCGTTGACGATCGCGATGACGTCGTCACCCCGCCGCAGGCCGAGGCGTTCGACGAGCGGATCGACGACCGAGGCGACGAGCTCGTGAGCCGGAGCCGCCGTGCGGGTCTCGACGCCGCGCTCACCGTGGATCCCGACGCCGAACTCGATCTCGTCCTCGGCCAGGTCGAACGAACGCAGCCCGGTCAACGGATTCGTGCACGCCTCGAAGGCGACCGAGAGGGTCGCTGATCGGGCCACCACGTCGCGGCCGATCGCCGCGACCTCGCCGACCGGGGCCCGGCGCTCGGCCGCCGCACCGCAGATCTTCTCGACCGCGACGACGGCGGCGGTGCCGCGACGTCCGGGTCCGCCCTCCTGCTGGCCATCGGTCGCCAGGTCGTCGTCGACCACCACGATCTCGATCGCCCGCTCGTCGAGCAGCTCGGCGGCGATCGAGAAGTTCAGCACGTCGCCGGTGTAGTTCTTCACGATGACGACCGCTCCGGAACCTGTCTCGACGGCTTCGACGGCGGCCCTGACCTGCAGGCTCGTCGGGCTGCTGAAGACCGCACCGGGCACTGCGGCGTCGAGCATGCCGGTGCCGACGAAGCCCGTGTGCAGGGGCTCGTGCCCCGATCCACCTCCCGACACCAGCGCCACCTTGCCGTGCGCAAGCTCTCGACGGACGACGAACAGCGGGTCGCGATGCACTCGGATCAGATCGGAGTGCGCGAGCTCCAGCCCGTCGAGCGCCTCCTTCACGAAGTCTTCGCGCCGGTTCAGCAGCTGTCCGCTCATGGGTTTCCTCCAGGTGGGTTCGCAAGGGTCGTGCCGAGGGCCAAGAGCAGTGGGCGTGCCAGTGCGCCGGGCCCGAAGCCCAGGTCGGTGGCTGCCGGATTGGCCGTCGACACGACGCCGTGCTCCCACATGTCGGGCCCGTTGGAGATCTCGGCCGACACATGGCTGACCGTTGCAGCGGGAATGCCCGCGGCCTCGAGCACGTCCAGCCCGGCGACTCCGGCCCGGTCCTTGCCGATGCCGGCGTCGTTGAGCAGCACGAACGCGCATCCGGCGTGCACGCCCACCCGGCCGGACTCCTGTCCGCCGTTCGATCCCGCCACGACGATGGCACCTCGGTCGCCGTCGGTCGTCTGGGACATGCTGTCCATCACGACGATGTCGACACCGCCGTTCGACCACACCACGTCACGAAACATCTGAGTCACCCTCCCGTGCGACGAGCAAGGCCAGCTGCTCCTTGACTGGCCGGCCGACCCGGATGCCCAGCTCGTGGGCGCGGGCGTTGACGTAGCTGACGCGTCCGCTCTCCCACGTGTCGAGACCGTCGCCGATCCGGGCGGTGTCATGTCCGACCCCGATCCCGGCGATCCCGCTGCTGTCCAAGGCGGCGAGCCCGGCCGTGCCGGCCTGGTTCTTGCCAATCCCGGCATCGTTGCACGCCACCACGGCGACGCCGAACGATGCCGCGTACTCGCCGGCGCTGGTGCCGCCGTGCGATCCAGTGACGATGACGTCTCCGCGCAGCTCGGTCGATGCAAAGGCGATGGAGTCCATGACCCACACCCGAAGCCCGGCGTTCTCCAGGACCAGGAGTGGGGCGGTGTCCAGCTCGTCAACGACTCGCACGATGCGTCACTCCCAACATCTGGTGGGTCTCGCTCAACGTGGCCGGCCGGCGTCCCAGGTCCCGTCCGATCTCGGCGACCTGCGCCACCAGCTCGGGGGTCGTGGGGCAGCCGCGCTCGGTGTGGGGGTAGTCGCCCGTGCCGACCACAACGTGGCCACCGGTCGCGATCACGTCGGCTGCCACCTCGAGCACGTCCCCGCGGTAGCTCGACACGAGCCACTCGACGGGGAGGTCAGTCGGGAACAGGTCGACGTGCGCCCGTACGCCGGCGGCCGTCGTGGGGTGTGCGGCGACGAACTCCTCACCGCCCAGGACCAAGACGACCGCCAACGGCGCAGGAAGTCGGCCGGCCGCGTGGTGCGCGAGGATGCCGCGGGTCCAGCTGAGGTTGAACGACGCCAGGTAGGGCGTCAGACCCAGCTGCGGTGCCCGCCGCATCAGCTCGGCTATCTGCGCGGTCGAGTTGACGAAGACCCGATCGTCGGTCGCGTACTCACTGGCGACCGGGTCGAACAAGTCCATCGTGGCCGACCCCATGTCGATCGGCAACAGGTCGACGCTCGTCTCAGGATCGTCCTGGTTGGGGGCGATGTTGGCCAGGCGCTGGTCGACGCTGTTTCCCGGCAGGTTGGCCATCGATGGCGCCAGCAGCAGGGAGCTGCGACTCCGTACTGCCCGCACGACCTCGGCGTAGCCGCCGGCGGTGTGGTCGGCACCGCCGTCAGATGTCCTGGCGTGGAAGTGCATCAACGTCGCACCAGCCTGCTCGGCGTCAGCGGCGGTCTGCGCGATCTCCTCGGCGGTCCACGGCACGTGCGGATTGGGGACGCGCATGGTGTTCTCGTTGACGTTGACCCCGATCACCAGGGGCTTGCCGACAGCAGACATCTTGATCCTCGCAACTGGTCCGTTGCGGCCTCTTCGGCCACGAGGAAAGCCTGTCGCGCGGAGCTCGACCAGCCCACACCAAAATCCCGTTCAACGGGACAACATCACCGGCCGAGCTGAGTCGGGTCGAGCGGAGTGACCTGCGCGCGACCCTGCTGGTCGAGATCGACCCGCAACGGCGCGTCCTCCGCGAAGTGGCTCGGCATGAGCAGCAGGTTCTCGTCGACGCAGCGCTGCAGCAACGCCTCCCGGCTGGCGCGAGCGACACTGGGATCGGCGTCGCCGCCCTGGCAGAGATCGGGATGCGCGAGCTGGACGGGGTGATGGATCAGGTCGCCCGACATGACGGCGCCACCGCTCGGGTGTCTGATCTCGACCACGAGGTGCCCCTTGGTGTGACCGGGCGCCATTCGCACCGTCACCGTGGTGCCGTCGTGCTGAGCGATGACCTGTTCGTCGTCGACCAGCTCCCATCGCCCGGTGTCGAGCACCGGACGCACGCTGTCGTCGTACATCCTCACTAGGTCGGCCGCGACGCCGTCGAGATCGTGCTGCGCCTTCAGCTGCTCGATCCAGGCCAGTTCCGAGGCGGCGAACAGGTGCATCGCCGCGGCGAAGGTGGGCCGCCAGACGTCACCGTCGAGCCACGTGTTCCAGCCGCAGTGGTCGGGGTGCAGATGCGTGTTGACCACGAGGTCGACCTCATCAGGCCGGACGCCTGTCCCGGCGAACTGCCGCAGGAAGTCCGTCGAGAACAAGTGGTGCGGCAGCAGGTTCGGCCGCTGCTTGTCATTGCCGTTTGCGGTGTCGACCACGATCGCGCGGCCGCCGATACGGATGACGTAGGCATGGATCGCCAGGACCAAACCGGCGGAACCGTCAAGCCCGGCCTCGGCTGCCTCGGGAAACATCTCGTCGAGCGCGAACGGCCACTCGGCGAGCTCGGTCACCTGGAAGACCTCGGCGGCACCCACGACAGCTCTGAACGTCACCGCTCCGATGCTAGTCCGTGGGGCCTCCTGCCCGACTCCCCCAAGTCCCGATCATCGGGTCCCCACCTCACCAGCTCGACTTGGTGATGCCCGGAAGCTCGCCGCGATGGGCCGCCTGCCTGAAGCGGATGCGCGAGAGGCCGGCGACCCCCACGTATCCGCGCGGACGACCATCGACCTGATCACGGTTGCGAACGCGCACCGGCGAGGAATCCCGGGGCAACTCGGAGAGCGCCCGGCTCGCGGCCAGCCGCTCAGCCAATGGTCGAGAAATATCGCGACTCGCAGATCGAAGAGCGTCGCGGCGGGCGCGATATCGCTCGGCGATCACGCGCCGTCGCTCGTTGGCGACGATCTTGCTTTGCTTCGCCATCAGCGCTCTTCCTTGAACTCGACGTGCCGTCGTACGACCGGATCGAACTTGCGCAGCGCGATGCGCTCGGGGTCGTTACGGCGATTCTTGCGGGTGACGTACGTGAATCCGGTGCCTGCGGTCGACCGTAGCTTGACGATGGGGCGGATGTCGCTGCTCTTGCCAGCCATCAGATCTTCTCCCCTCGGGCTCGAATTCCGGCAACCACGGAATCGATGCCGCGGACGTCGATGACCTTGATCCCCCGCGCGCTGACGCGCAGTGTGACGTGCCGTCCGAGACTCGGCACCCAGTAGCGCTTGCGGCCGATGTTGGCGTCGAAGCGCCGGTTGGTCCGACGATGCGAGTGCGAGACGTGGTGCCCGAACCCCACCTCAGCCCCTGTGACCTGGCATCTGCGTGACATATTTGCCTCCTTGTGTAGAATGACAATCATTCCCATTAAGACTATCAGGAGAGTTCCACGTGAAGAAGGGCATCCACCCGGCGTACGCACCGGTGGCATTCCGCGACAAGTCCGGTGACCTCGTCTTCGTGTCGGCGTCGACGCTCACCAGCAAGGAGACGATCGACCTCGACGGCGTCACCTACCCCGTCATCGACGTCGACGTGTCGACCGCGAGCCATCCCTTCTGGACCGGGAAGGGACGCGTCCTCGACACCGAAGGACGAGTCGAGAAGTTCAACCGCCGCTACGGAACCGCGTCATGACCACGACTCCCTTGGTGCTGCTGACGGGCGTCAACGCCGACGCGATGGCGCACGCCATGATCGGACTCCAGTGGGACGCACCGAACGCGGTCAACGTCCGCCACTCGATCGACGTCGACCGACAGATCCTGACCCGCGTCGTCAGCGACCAGGGTGGCATCGTCGAGCAGCTGTCGTTCGACCTCGAGCATGCCTGCGTCAGCTGCGCCCTACGTGAGGACATCATGCCGACGCTCGAGCGGCTGGCCGATGACGGCCGCTGGGGCTCGATCATCGCCCACCTGCCGGTCGCGGCCGGAGCCGACCAGATCTGCCGGATCCTGGACCACGACGAGGTCATCGCCGCCAAGCTGCACATCGCGTCAGTCCTCGCCGTCGTCAACGGGCCGACTGCGCGCGCCGACCTGCTCGGAGACGACCTGCTGCGCGAGCGTCACCTCGAGACATCCCCAGAAGATTCCCGCGGGGTGGCCGAAGTGCACGCAGCATTGATCGAGTACGCCGATTCGATCGTCGTGGTCGGTGAGATCGACGAGACCGACCGCCACCTCGTGTCGATGCTGCTGCGACCGGATGCCGGCGAGGTACTCGATCACCTTCAACTCGACACTGCGAGCATCGTCGGCGCCCGGCGCCACCACGACGACGCCGAAGCATGGGTCGATCCAGGGCACACGCAGCCCGTCGGTCTGGTCAGGACGGGGAAGGCATGGACCGTGGAGCTGCGTTCGGACCGGCCATTCCATCCCGAACGTCTGATGGCCAATCTCGAACACCTGGGCGGCGGCGCCCGTCGCTCCCGGGGTTGTTTCTGGCTGCCGACCCGCCACGACAGCGTCTGCGAATGGGATGGCGCGGGCGGACAGCTCAGCGTCGGCGTGTGCGAGCACGGCACGAGCGAACCTCACACCCGAATTCTCGTCACCGGTATCGACGACGACCGCGACGAGCTGGTCGCCCTGTTCCATCGCTGTCTGCTCACCGATGACGAGATCGCCGTCCGCGGAACTATCTGGGAGAGCGACGAGGACGGCTACGAACCATGGCTCGGTCCCATCCGCCAGAACGCCTGAGCCACCGACCAGAAGGAATCACCATGGCTGTCCCCAAGCGCAAGCTGTCCCGCAGCAACACCCGCCATCGACGATCGAGCTGGAAGGCGACCCCCGTCGCCCTCGTGCCCGTCACGATCCACGGAACCACCCACCGCGTACCGCGCCGGCTCGCCCGAGCCGTGCAGCGCGGTCTTATCAAACCCCAGGAGCACCCATGAAGGTCCGCAACTCTCTCCATTCCCTCAAGCAACAGCCCGGCGCCCAGGTCGTGCGTCGGCGCGGACGTACGTTCGTCATCAACAAACAGAATCCGAGGTTCAAGGGCCGCCAGGGCTGAGTTCTGAAGCGAGGTACTGCGAGGATGCACGCATGAGCTTTCAAGCGGTCTCTCCCGGCATGACCCGCTCGATCCCTGTGCTGGCGCTGGTCTGCAACATCCCGGTCGGGATCGTCGCCTACGCCATGGGATTCATGTCCTCGTACTTCATGAACGACATGGTGCACACCGCAGACCACCTGCAGTTCATCGCCTTCGGGGTGATCGCTCTGACCATGTCGACCACGGTGATGGCCGCGATCCTGAATCGGGCCGGCGATATGCCGTTAGGACGCGCTATCGGCATCGCGAGCATCGCAAGTGGCATTCTCCACGCCACCTTCGTGGTGCTCGTGGTGACACTGGTCTAGCTGCGGTCGTGCGGGGTGGTGCGCCGGACGACGGAGTTGGCGTCCTCACCCTCCCATGGCTGCCTGGCCTTCTTGGCATGGGCCAGGAACGAACGGCACAGCAAGAACACGGCGATGCACAAGAGCACCACGATGCCGAGCGCGACCCAGCCGGGCTTGACGTCTTCGGCGGCGGGCGCCTTGTCGATGACGTTGGAATTCGCGAGGGCGACGAGAACGTGCATAGGTTCATACTACGCGCTGTAGAACACCTGCAAGCTCAGGCCTGCTGCTCATACGCCCGCGGCGGGATCCCCACAACCGAGGTGAATGCCCGCACCAGATGGGCCTGATCGGCGAAGCCCAACTCGGCCGCGAGCGCCGCCCAGTCGGTTCGCCCGCTGGCGTGCGCCGCAGCCGCCGCGTCGAGCAGACGGAATCGCTGCACGACCCACTTCGGGCCGATCCCGAGGTATGCGGTGAACTGGCGCTGCAAGGTCCGCAAGCTGACCCCGGCCAGGTCGGCCAGCTGATCGGCCCGGGTCACGGAGTGATCGAGCTCCGCACGTCGCACCAGCGCGTTGAGCTCATCGGCCAGCGGATCCGGCTCTGCGCCACATGCATCGAGGTGCGCCTCGAGCGCTTCGACCATCTGATCGTCAGCCGCGGCCGGGCGCAGGATCTCGGCGGCGCAGCCAGCATCCGGCGGCCCCACGACGTCACCGAACGGTATGACCCGACCGGCCACCTGGCTCAGATCGGCCCGCAACATCGAGCGGAAGCTCGCCGGCTTGAACGTCGCGCCGAGCACATGCCCCGCACCGTGCAGCGTCCGGACGAACGGCTCCCGCGAGATGCCGTTGACCAGCAGTCTCGGCACGCCGTCACGCAGTTCTGACGAAAGAGTGACACACGGTTGCGGGATGACCTGCTGGTCGTACGGTTCAGGACATTCCCAACGCACGATCCAGTAGTACTCGACGTGCCGCGACCAGCGCGCGGACGGAACGATCCGTGACACGTCGATATGTCGTGCGGACGTCGACGGCCGCACGATCGCCGCATCACCCCGCCCTCGTGGATCGGTCATATCCACAGTGTCGCGTTTGTTCAAGATCTGGCCAAGCTGCAGCTCCTACGGTCGACATATGACCACGACACACACCACCACCGGCAGGTTCACCGTCTCCTCCTGGAACGAGCAAGTCATCGTCGACGTCGATGGGGATGCCACAGAAGTCAACGGCGTGAAGTATCCGACCCGCGGGTTCTCTCGAGCTGACACCAGTTACTCCTATTCCGGGTCCATCGAGGGCACCGGCACCGTGGCGTATCTGATCTCCTACCGCCCCGGCACAGCTCCAGTGGCCGGCTTCGAGCAATTCACCGGATCGATCGACGGCCATGACGGATCCTTGGTGTTCCAGCACATCGGCGAGCACGATGCCGAGGCCGTACGGGCCACGCTCCACATCGTCGAGGGCATGGGCACCGGAGGGCTCGAAGGCATGACCGGCGAGGCCTCGATCAATCTTGCCGGGCACAGCGACGACGGCTACGAGATATCCCTGACGTACTCGCTCTAGCAACGTCGAGGGGGCCGCCTGTCACACTGGCACACGTGCTCCTGACCATCTCCGCGGAACAGTCCGATGTGCTCCTTGACGCGTCCGATCTGGGCTTTCTGCTGCACAAGCACCCTGACCGTCTGCAGTCATTCGACGTCCACGGCGGTCAGGCACACGTGTTCTACCCGGAGTCCACGTCGCAGCGCTGCACAGCGGCGCTGCTCCTGGAGGTCGACCCGATCGCGCTGGTCAAGGGCAAGGGCGCCAAGCAGCAGGCGTTCTCGCTGGGCCAGTACGTCAACGATCGCCCGTATGCCGCGTCGTCGCTGCTGTCGGTCGCGATGGGCAAGATCTTTCGCACCGCGCTCGGCGGTCGCTGCGACAGTCGACAAGACATCGCCGATGCCCCGATCCCCCTGACGATCGACATCCCGGCCGTTCCGGGCGGTACCGAGCTCGTCACCCGGATGTTCGAGCCGATGGGGTGGCACGTGGCGGCCGAGTCGCTCCCGCTCGATCCCGACGTGCCCCAGTGGGGTGATTCGACGTACGTGCGGCTCACGCTGACAGGCAAGATCCGGCTCGCCGATGCGCTCAACCACATGTACGTCCTCTTGCCAGTGCTCGACGGCGCCAAACACTATTGGGTTTCCGACGACGAGGTCGACAAGCTCATGCGGGCCGGCGAGGGCTGGCTCTCGACCCATCCCGAACGCGAACTCATCAGTCGGCGTTACCTGGCGCATCAGCGCAGCATGGCCACCGAAGCGCTGACCCGGCTGTCCGAACTCGACGGTGTCGAGTTGCCCGCGGTGGACGAGGACCGCCCGCGTCCGCTCGTGGCTCTGCGCCACGACGCCGTCATCGAGGCGCTCATTTCATTGCGGCCGACCAGCGTCGTCGACCTCGGCTGCGGTCCCGGCGCCTTGATCGGCAAGCTGCTCGACCTGCAAGGCATCGACCGAGTCATCGGCACCGAGGTCAGCGATATCGCGTTGCGCACGGCTGAACGACGACTGCACGTCGAGACCATGACCGAACGTCAGGCAGAGCGGCTGTCGTTGTGGCTGTCGTCGCTGCAGTACCAGGATCCCCGCTTGGTCGGACTCGATGCCGCGGTGCTGATGGAAGTCATCGAGCACATCGACCTCGAGCGCCTACCGGCCGTGACGGCCAATGTCTTCGGCCACATGCAACCGCGCGCGGTGGTCGTGACGACGCCCAACGCCGAGTACAACGTCCATTACCAGGCGCTCGCTGCCGGTGCGATGCGTCACCCCGATCACCGGTTCGAGTGGACGCGCGAACAATTCGCCGCGTGGGCCGCCGCGACTGCCGCCACATACGGCTACACCGTCGAGCACCGTCCCGTGGGTGGGGACGATCCGGTTGTTGGGCCGCCGACCCAGCTCGCCCTCTTCATCCGGACGGCGGCCGACTCATGACAGTTCTCAGAATCCCCGAGACCTCGCTCATCGTCCTGATCGGCGCCAGTGGATCGGGCAAATCGACGTTCGCCGCGCGACACTTCACCCCTACTGAGGTCATTTCCAGCGATCACTGCCGCGGCCTCGTGTCGGACGACGAGAACGACCAATCCGCGACGAGTGCCGCATTCGAGGTGCTCGAATTCATCGCCGGCAAACGGCTCGAAGCCGGTCGGCTCACCGTGATCGACGCGACCAGCGTGCAACCGCAGGCCCGCAAGAGTCTGATCGCGCTGGCCAAGGCTCATGACGTGCTCCCGGTCGCGGTCGTGCTTGATCTCCCGGTGTCACTCGGAGTCGAGCGCAATGCCTCCCGTCCCGACAGAAATCTCGGCGCTCACGTCGTCAAGCGGCAACACGACCAACTGCGCCGTTCACTCAAAGGGTTGCGCCGCGAAGGCTTCCGCTCGGTGCACGTCCTCAGCTCGGTCGAGGAGGTCGAAGCGGCGACGTTCGTGCGCGAGAAGCTCATGAACGATCTGCGCGACCGCAGCGGACCGTTCGACGTCATCGGCGACGTTCACGGCTGTCGGACCGAGCTGGAAGAACTGTTGCAGAGCCTCGGTTACGCGCTTGTCCGTGACGACCAGGACCGTCCCGTCGACGCTTGGCATCCTGACGGCCGTCAGGTCGTGTTCGTCGGCGACCTGGTCGATCGTGGTCCCGACTCCCCCGGCGTCCTGCGTCTGGCGATGGGCATGGTGCGGGCAGGCCATGGGCTCTGCGTCTCCGGCAACCATGAGGCCAAGCTGCTGCGCGCCCTCGATGGACGTGCCGTCAAGCTCAGCCACGGGCTCGAGACCACGATGGCTCAGCTGGAGGCCGAGAGCGACGATTTCCGCAAGGACGTCCGATCGTTCGTCGACGGACTCATCGCGCACTACGTCCTCGACGAGGGGCGCCTCGTCGTCGCCCACGCGGGCCTGAAGGAGAGCTATCACGGCAGGGCGTCCGGGCGGGTCCGCTCGTTCGCGTTGTACGGCGACACGAGCGGCGAGACCGATGAGTTCGGACTGCCCGTCCGGTACCCCTGGGCCGAGGAGTACCGCGGCCAGGCGACCGTGCTCTACGGCCACACCCCCGTGCCGCACACCGAGTGGATCAACAACACGATGTGCCTCGACACCGGCTGCGTGTTCGGTGGCGCACTCACGGCTCTGCGTTACCCCGAGCGGGAGATCGTCAGCGTTCCGGCCCGCGAGGTCTACTACGAGCCGGTGCGTCCCTTGGCCCCGCCGCCACGTGATCCCGACATCCTGCGTCTCGACGATGTGCTCGGCCCGCGGATCGTCGAGACGTCCACGATGGGGCGGATATCGCTGCGCGAGGAGAATGCCGCGGGAGCCCTGGAGGTCATGAGCCGTTTCGCGATCGACCCCGCCAGGCTGATGTACTTGCCTCCCACGATGTCGCCGTGCGACACGTCGGTTCTCCCGGATCATCTGGAACACCCCGCCGAAGCCTTCAATCACTTCACCAAGACCGGCGTCACCGAGGTCGTGTGCGAAGAGAAGCACATGGGCTCACGGGCCGTGATCTCGGTGCGGCGCGACGGCACCGGGGTCATCCACACCCGGACAGGTCGGGCATTCTTCGACGCTGAGACAGAGCAGAAGGTCTTGGCATCATTCGCCGCTGCTGCATCCGGCGCGGAACTCTGGGACGAACTCGGCACCGAGTGGATGCTGTTCGACTCCGAGATCATGCCGTGGTCGGCCAAGGCCATCGACCTGATCCGGTCGCAGTACGCCGCGGTCGGGACGGCAGCACGATCGGCTCTTCCCGCAGCCCTCGACATGCTCACCCGGGCCGGTGCCCGCGGCATCGACACCGCAGCGCTGACCCGACGCACAGCGCAGCGGGCGAGCAACGTCGAGGGGATGCGAGCGGTCTACCGACGTTACTCGTGGCCGGTCTCGGGAACCGACGGATTGTCCATCGCGCCGTTCCAGCTGCTCGCGACCAACGGCGCGACGTACGAGGACCGTGACCACTTGTGGCACCTCGGTCTCGCCGATCGCCTGGTCACCGCCGGACCGGCCTTGTTTGCGACGACCCGACGACTCGTCGTCGACACGACGGACCCATCCTCGGTCACCGCCGGAATCGACTGGTGGGCCGACCTGACCGCGTCGGGCGGGGAGGGCATGGTCGTCAAGCCCCTCGCCAACTTCGTGCGCGGACCCAAGGGGCTCGTGCAGCCCGGCATCAAGGTGCGCGGCCGCGAGTACCTGCGCCTGATCTATGGCCCCGACTACACCGAACCCGCGAACCTGGCCAGGCTGCGCGACCGCAATCTGGGCCATAAGCGCTCGATGGCGCTCCGCGAGTACGCCCTCGGCCTGGAGGCATTGCGCCGGGCCACGTCAGGCGAGCCGGTGTGGCGGGTTCACGAGTGCGTTTTCGCGGTGCTCGCGATGGAAAGCGAACCGGTCGACCCGAGACTGTGAGAGTCAGTAGTCGGACGGCGGCGGGTCGGAGACGTCGTCCATCATCTTCTTGCCGATGACCGTTTTCGCGTCGTCAGCGTAGACGTCGACCCAGATCTCGCCCTTCGCGTTCGGCTGTACCAGGACGGTGCGTTGTCTAAGTTCCGCTGCTCTGAGTATCTTCTTGTCAATTTTGCGAACGACGCCCTCTGGCAGCAATGGCAACACCAACTCGTCGTCGATGTCACTTCGTTTGACGTAGCCCGGAGTACCATCCTCCAGGGCTACCGGGTAGAAATCTGGGCGTTCGTCCAGAGGAGTCTCAATTGACCAGTCTCCGACCGTTTTGCCGTGACCAATGTCAGGAAGCGGCTCAGGTTTCACCGGGAAGCTGCCGTCGGTCACGGTTGGTTCAGACGCTTGAGACGTGTCCTCGTCAGCGCTGGCTGCGATCACACTTCCAGCCATGTACCCACCTAGGACTGTCAGCGCACCAGCCGCAACGGCAACCTTCCAGGAAGTTCTCTTCATCATCTCTCCTCGTCGCCTACGCTACGCACGTCGCACGTTGAATTTGTAGGCCTTGGGCGTCACGATCGTCTCGTAATACGGGTCGCCTGCATCGGACCACCGCACGTTCTGGCTCACGGCGAAGTACATCCCCGGCAGCGGACAGTTTGACTCTGACTGACTAGTAATGGGGGTAGTGCGCTCCTTGGTCCACGCCGATGACCCGTTGTATTGCATCGTGCCGATACCGCACGTCTTGCCAGTCGCATTACTGCGAACTTCAACGTATGCGCCGAGGTACCCGGCCGGAACATTCTTGTGAGAATTCGACGTATTGCAACCAGCGAAGTTCGACGTCTTTGACCCAGCTCTCCTGCTGTCGTCATTGACCGACGCGCGGCCATATGCACAGGACGTACTGTTCCCAAAGAGCTTGACGTATGCCGTCGGGTGAGAACCTGCTGCGAACGCCGGCGACAGTCCGATCCCGACGGCGAACGACACAACAATCGTGCAGCCGCCTATCAGTAGTTTCATACTGTCTCCTCAGTACCTTGTGCACCACCCTGCGCTCGCCACATCACGGCGTCAACAGCGATCGCGATCTCGACGTGCACAAAGCGCACAAGTTGTCACCTGGGTGACAAACCGCTGACTGACCTACCAACCCGCAATTGTGTAATAATTAACTGAGCACTCAATCTATGATTACTGACGTGAGAGGAGTTGACCGTGCGAACTGTCGACCACGCCGCCCGGGCTGCGCGCGAGAAGGACCTGCTCGACGCGGCCGCACAGTGTTTCGCCGAGCGCGGATACAGCGCCACCCGGACGTCCGATATCTGTGCTCTGGCAGGAATGAGTGCCGGCAATCTGTTCCACTACTTTGCAACGAAGCACGACGTATTGATCGCGCTCGTCGAACGGGACGGCGTCGAGCTCCGTGCACATCTGGACGAGCTCACCCAGGCAGCTGACCCGCTGGCCGCGCTGTTGGGCTTTCTCGATGATGTGTGCGCCCTGGCCAGCGACCCGCTGTACTCCGGCCTTGCCCTCGAGATCGCGGCAATTGCCCATCGCGACGAAGCCGTCGCGACACTGTTCAAAGCCAATGACCTGGCGCTGCGTGACGGGATAGCCGCGCTCCTGGCGTTGGCCGATCAGGCCGGCCAGGTCCGAAGCGATCTGCCCATCAGTCAGATCACCACCTGGATCGCAGCACTGACCGACGGACTGTTCTCACGCGTGGCCGCCGATCCCGATTTCGACCCGGCGGCGCAATCGGTCGCCCTGCGGGTCATCGTCACCGACCTCATACAGAAAGATCCGTCATGACCACGACCACCGACAAGCGCAACGTCCGCCTGCTCAACGTCGACGCTCTACGGGGATTTGCTCTGCTCGGCATTCTCGCAGTCAACATCTGGGCGTTCGCCGATCCTTACTACGCCTCGACGAGTACCAACCCGACCTACGACTCGGCTCTCGACCACGGTGTCCGTTTCTTGGTCGAGCTGCTTTTCGAGACCAAGTTCTATCTGTTGTTCTCATTTTTGTTCGGATACAGCTTCACCTTGCAGATGGCCGCTGCGGAACGGGCCGAGACAGCGTTCATTCCCCGCATGGTCAGACGTCAGGGCGGGCTGCTCGCGATCGGGCTCGCACACGGCGCTCTGCTTTACTACGGCGAGATCCTGTCGACGTACGCGATCCTCGGCCTCGTGTTGATCGCCTGCCGGAATCTGCGTCCCCAGCGCGCGGTCAAGATCGCAGCGTGGATAGTCATCACAGCAGCGACATTGTGGACGTTGCTCGGTATCGCGCAGCTCGCTGTGGGCGAGTTCACGGGATCAACGAGCAGCGAAACCGCGACCAAACTCTCCGCCTTCAGCGGCAGCGCCGCCGATGCACTCGCCTTCCATTCCCATCACCTGGGCGAGACCATCGCGGTGATAGCGATCATCCAGGCACCCAGCGCGATGGCGATGTTCTTCCTCGGCTTTGCCGCCGGACGCAAGAAGGTTTTCGCCGATCCCCAGCGCTATGCGAGTCAACTGCGTCACATCATCCGGATCGGCCTGCCCGTTGGCCTCGGCGGCTCGGCGTTCTATGCGAGCGCCGCGACCTTCGCTCCCGGCGGCGGTATCGAGACTGTTGCCTTCGGCATCGGACAGATCACGGCCCCGTTTCTGACCGCGAGCTACGTCGCGCTCGGTCTGACCCTGTTCACGACCGCATCCGGGGCGAAGATCGAGCGAGTTCTCGCCCCGATGGGCAAGATCGCGTTGACCAACTACCTACTCCAGTCGGCCGTTCTGGGGGTGCTCTTCACCGGATACGGATTAGGCCTCGTCGATCAGCTATCGCCGATCGTCGTGTTGGCGATCGTGCCGATCGTCTTCTGCGCACAGATCGGGCTGAGCACCTGGTGGCTCAAACGTCACGTTTACGGACCCGCCGAGTGGGTCCTGCGGGCTGTGACGAATGCCGAGATCCCCGCCTGGCGTCGACGTCCTGAGTAAGGCTCAGCGCAGTCCGGCGAACAGATCCGTCTCGGGGACGCTCGTCTCGACCTTGGAGTCGACCAGCTGATAGTCCTCGGTGGGCCAGGCCTCGGCCTGCACCTCGTGGGGAACTGCGAAGAACCAGCCCTCCGGATCGATCTGCGTCGCGTGGGCGAGCAGCGCCGCGTCGCGCACCGGGAAGTACTCAGCGCATTCGACGCGGGTCGTGAGGCGCGCTTCGTCCTCGGGCTTGCGCTCCCAGTTCTCGAAACGCTCGGCGTACGGATTGTCGAGGCCATGCGATTCCAGCGCCTTGGCGATGGCTTCCATGCGGTCCCAGCTCCAACCCAGGTGGTAGTAGAGCTTGGAGACCTGCCACGGCTCACCCGCGTCGGGGTAGCGGCTCGGATCGGCAGCGGCTTCATAGGCATGGACGCTGATCAGATGGCACATGATGTGGTCGGGGTGCGGGTAGCCGCCGTTCTCGTCGTACGTCGTCAGGACGTGCGGTTTGAACGACCGGATCAACCGGACGAGGGGCTCAGCGGCTTCTTCGACCGATATGAGGCCGAAGCAGCCTTCGGGCAACGGCGGCTTGGGGTCGCCCTCAGGCCAGCCGGAGTCGACGAAACCCAGCCAGTCCTGCGTGACGCCGAGGATCTCGCGGGCGCGGTCCATCTCCTCGCGACGGATCTCGGTGATCAGGTCGGGATTGTCCTCGATACCGGGATGTTTGAACTGCGGATTGAGGATCGAACCACGTTCACCACCCGTACAGGTCACGACATGGACGTCGACACCCTCGGCGACGTACTTCGCGGTAGACGCCGCACCCTTGCTCGACTCATCGTCGGGGTGGGCATGCACATGCATGAGACGAAGCTTCTCGGCCACGGTTCTCCTTCAAAGACGTACCCAAATCCTTGCACTCGGACCAACACCGCGCAGCATCCGGGTGTTCCAAGGCGGCCGTCCTCGCCGGGCTGGGCCGCGCCTGAGACACTGTGAGACGTGACCGACCTGAATTCGCGCTACGGAACCCGCCAGCGTCCACGATGGCTGTGGCCCGCCGTCGCAGCCGTCGGTATCGCCCTCGGCATCGCCTTCGCGGCCTGGGTGGGATTCCAGAAGGACCCGGTCACCGGCCGCCTGTGGGGCTACGACGTGATCAACGACAAGCAGGTCGCGATCAAACTCGACGTGATCCGACCCGATCCTTTGGCCGTACGCTGCACGGTCTACGCCCAGGCGGCTGATCACACGATCGTCGGCGAGAAGACGATCGACGTCCCCGCATCGGACAAAGAAAAGGTCCGCGTCACCACGACGATCGAGACCGAGCGCAAAGCCGTCAACGGTGTCCTGAGAACGTGTGTCGCCGCTGATTGAGTGCTAGCCTTGCAAGTTCACCCTGGGCGCTGGCCCGGGGTGCAGCACGTAAAGGAGCACTCGCATGACTCAGCCGACTCAGTCCGACACCATCTGGGTGACCCAGGAGGCCTATGAGCGTCTGCAGCAGGAGCTCGCGCACCTCAAGGGCGAGGTGTGGGCCGATATCACGGCCAAGATCGCTGCCGCACGCGACGAAGGCGATCTGAAAGAGAACGGCGGCTATCACGCCGCCCGTGAGGAACAGGGCAAGACCAAAGCCCGCATCGACCAGCTCGAAGCCATGTTGCGCAAAGCCGAGGTCGGTGAGAAGCCTGCCGACGACGGCCTCGCCGAGGCCGGCATGATCGTCACGATCCGCTTTGCCGGCGACACCACGACCGAGAAGTTCCTGCTCGGCTCGCGTGAGCTGCTGAGCATGGACAGCACCGTCGACATCGACGTCTACTCCCCCACCTCGCCGCTCGGTGCCGCGATCCTGGGCAAGAAGGCGGGCGACACCGTCACCTACGAAACGCCCAACGGCAAATCCATCACAGTAGAACTACTAGAAGCCAAACCCTTCTAGCCAGGCGCCGCAGGCGCCGCAGCAGATGTCGGCGGTTCTGGGTCAATACCGGTCACGGTTCGACCCAGAACCGCCGACATTTTCAGTTAGAGCAGCTTGTAGCCCAGGTCGGCCAGCTTGGTCTTGACCTCCGTGCGGTGCTGCGGGCCCCTGGTGGCGACTTCGATGTCGACATCGACCTGCCGCACGGGCAGGGCGTCGGACGATCGGTCGTGGTTGACGTTCAAGACATTGACTTGCATCTCAGCGAGGGTCGTCAACAACGCCATCAATGCGCCGGGACGGTCGGAGATCCTGACTCGCAAGTGCGCGAATCGTCCGCCCGAAGCCAATCCATGCCGGATGACGTCGAGCAACACCAGCGCGTCGATATTGCCACCCGACAACACCGCCACGACCGGGCCTTCGAACGCCCCGGGACGTTCGAGCAGTGCCGCGACGGCAGCGGCACCGGCGGGTTCGACCAGCATCTTGGCGCGTTCGAGCAGCGAGATCAGGGCACTGCTGAGCGACTCCTCGCTGACCGTGATGACCTCATCGAGCAGCGAGGACAAGATCTCGAACGGGATGTCCCCAGGCTGCGCGACAGCGATACCGTCAGCCATCGTCACGCCCATCGCCCCGAGCACCGGATGCCCGGCGGTGATCGAAGCGGGAAATGCCGCCGCCGCCTCGGCCTGGACACCGACGATCCGCAGATCCGGACGCTCCGTGCGCAGCAATGCGATGCCGGCAGCCAAACCCCCGCCGCCGAGCGGCACCAGGATCGTCTTGACGTCGGGGCATTGCTCCAAGATCTCGAGACCCGCCGTGCCCTGACCCGCCACGATGTCCTCGTGGTCGAACGGGTGTATCAGCACAGCTCCCGTGCGCTCGGCGAACGCGCGTGCAGGAACCAGCGCTTCTGTGACGCCTGCACCGTGGAACTCGATATCAGCGCCGTAGCTTTCTGTCGCGGCGACCTTGGGTAGTGCGGCCCCCTCGGGCATGAAGATCGTCGATGTGATCCCCAACAGCGACGCGGCCAGGGCGACTCCCTGCGCATGGTTGCCGGCGCTCGCCGCCACGACACCCCGCGAGCGCTCCTCCTCGCTGAGCCTTGCGATCCGCACGTACGCGCCACGGATCTTGAACGATCCCGTGCGCTGGAGGTTCTCGGCCTTGAGAAAGACGTCCTGGCCGGTCTTCGCGCTCAGCCAACGCGAGTGAGCCATGGGCGTCGTCTCGGTCACACCATCGAGCAATTCGCGGGCGGCCCGCACGTCGTTGAGATCCACCTCACCAACGTAGTGGCTGTGCGAGAATCTGCGCCATGTTCCCTGAGGTGCACACCACGACCCATCGGGGAATCCCGGTCCGCTGGGCAGATCTACCCGGTCCTCTGACCGGCACGCTCATCTTGGGCGTCGGGCATCGCGACGAACCGGCCCATCTGATGGGCATCACCCACCTGATCGAGCATCTGGTCTTTCGCATGATCGAACCGCTCCACGTGCAGAGCTCTGGTGTCGTGTCCGACGAGTCGCTGATGCTCTACGCGACTGGCGAGCCGGATGACGTCGCGACGTTCCTGAACGACATCAGCCGAGCACTCCACTCAATCGGCAACGTCTCGTCGGAAGACCTCGACTTGGAGAAGTCAGTACTGCGGACCGAGGCCGGAACCGACAATTCCACCGCCGGACTGCTGACCTACCGATTCGGACTCGGCGGCCTTGGCAACTCGAACGCATCACACGCCGGCGCCTATGCCCTGACAGCCGCCGAGCTTGCGGCCTGGTCATCCGACTGGATGACGTCGTCCAACGCTGCCCTCACGTTCACCGGCCCGATCCCGGCTGCGCTTGCGCTGGACCTGCCGACTGGAAACCCACCACAGCGTTGGTCCGGACAGCCGGTCGACGTCACGCCTCGGCTGGTCGAGTCAGGCAAGGTCGGGGTCGCTGTGTCACTGGTTGTCGACTGGGAGTCAGCACGTGAGCTTGGTGAGGCGCTCAGCGAGGAAGCACGGCGCCGGCTGCGCCACGATCTTGGCCTGATCTATTCCCCGGAGGTCTTTCACACGCGGATCGACGAGAAGAACACCCAGGTCGACCTCATCCTCGATCCCAACGGCGAGAACGTACCGCAAGTGGTCGAAGAGATGCTGAAACTGTTGCGGCGACTCGTCGTGGACGGTTTCAGCGAATCGGCAGTTGCCACGACTCGCACCACGTGGCTGACCGAGCTCGCCTGGGTCAACTCGGTGGTTGGCCGACAACTTGATGACTCTTGTGTCGCGGACCTGCTGGGATTCCCCAGCTCAACGCCTGAGGTCGAACTGGCTCGTGCAGAGTCACTGACCAGCGAACGCCTCACCTCTGCCCTGGCAGATGCTCTAGATTCACTTATCCTCGCATTCGACGAAGACGAGCCGCCCACGAAATTGTGGATCGCTGCGTCAGAACTCCCTCTCGATAGATTCGACGTGTGGGATGAGGGCCTCGCCCCGGAGCTCTCTGCTCGCCCTGGTCGGACCTGGCGTGGAAAGGTCCGGGGAGACATGGCCAGATATCGGGCGAACGTGAGCGACGGTCTGGTCGTGACCCGATCGCGTTTGGGTGACAGCGCGATACGGCTCGACGATCTGGTGATGCTTGGCCGCCGCGGCTGCGGATGCCTCCAACTGGTGGATTTTCGCGGCAGATGCGCACGCATCGACCCCGATGACTGGTATCGCGGCAAGTCGCTGGCAGCAGCGATCACAGCCGGCGTCAATCCCGAGATCGTCCGAGCACTGCCGTCCCACTGACCGGCGTTGAAGTTGCAGACCGCAACTTGTTATATGTTTGCTCCATGCAACGGGATGCTCTGTCGGCCGAAGACGCGATCCTGCAACTCTCACTCGCCGTCGGACGTCGACTGCGTGCCCGACTCGACGGCGACCTCGTCGAGTGGTCTCAGGCGACATTGCTGTTCACGCTCAAACGCCAAGGCGCACTGCGACTCGGGGATCTGGCGGAGTCGTTGCGCCTCGACGCCTCCACGGTCAGCCGCCACGTGCACCAACTCGCCGAACGTGACTTCATCAGCCGCGAGACCGACCCGGACGACGGCCGCGCCTGCATTCTGGCGATCACCGACGCGGGCATGGACGCCCTCAAACGCACCTTCGATCAACGCCGCACGATCCTGACTGCGGCCATGGCCGAGTGGGATGAGGGCGACCGCGATCGTCTCCGCCAAGACCTCGTACGTCTCACTGCCTCACTTGGAGCTCTGCCATGACCGACAACTCGCCGACGACTGACGAAACCTACTTGTCGCACCGTCAGATCCTGGTGATCCTCGGCGGTCTGATGACCGGCATGTTCCTCGCCGCTCTCGACCAGAGCATCGTCGGCACCGCACTGCCCCGCATCACGTCCGATCTCAAGGGTCTCGACAAATTGAGCTGGGTCGTCACCGCGTACCTGCTGACATCGACTGCCGCCACTCCGCTGTGGGGCAAGATCTCCGATCTCTACGGCCGCCGACCGATCTTCCAGGCCGCGATCGTGACATTCCTGGTGGGTTCGCTGCTGTGCGGCTTCGCTCGCAATATCGAGGAACTCATCGCATTCCGCGCCCTACAGGGAATCGGCGGCGGTGGCCTGATGGCGCTGGCGTTCGCCACACTCGGCGATGTCATCCCGCCACGCGAGCGGGGCAAGTACATGGGTTACATGGGAGCGGTGTTCGGGACGTCCAGCGTCCTCGGCCCGGTGCTCGGCGGCTGGCTCGCCGACGGCCCGGGCTGGGAGTGGATCTTCTGGCTCAACGTACCCATCGGCGCCGTCGCGCTCGTCGTCACGTCCTACGCGCTCAAGCTCCCCCACACCCGCCGCGAGCACACGATCGACTGGTTCGGCGCAGGAGTCCTGGTCGCCGGTGTGTCATCGCTGCTGCTGTACCTGGCCTGGGCCGGACCCGATCACGGTTGGACGTCCGGCCTCGGGCTCTCGCTGCTCGCGGGCGCTCTCGTCGGAACCGCGTTGTTCATCTGGATCGAGCTGCGCGCCAAGGAACCCATCATTCCGATGGAGCTGTTCAGCAACTCGATCTTCTCCACGACCAACGCGATGGCCGTGACGGTGGGCCTGGCGATGTTCGGCGCGATCATCTTCATCCCGTTGTATCTGCAGGTTGTCATGGACATGTCGCCGACCAAGTCGGGCCTGGCCATGTTGCCGATGGTGTTGGGCATTTTCAGCACTTCGATCCCGTCGGGCAACTGGGTCACCAAAACGGGTCGCTACCGGCCGATGCCGATCGCCAGCACCGTCATCGTCGTCGCGGCCTTGGTCGTCCTTTCGCTGCTCAAGTCGGACAGCAGTTACTGGCTGGCCGCGATCGGTCTGTTCATCTTCGGCGCCGGGCTCGGCTTCTCGATGCAGTTGTTGACCGTCATCGTGCAGAACGCCGTCGAACCACGCCACATGGGCATCGCCACCAGCACCATCACCTTCTTCCGAACACTCGGCGGCACGATCGGCGCAGCGCTGTTCGGCGCGGTTCTCAACACTCGTCTGGCCCACCATCTGGCGGAGAACCTTGGTGGCGGCAATGCCCCGTCGGTCGACACCAACGATGTCTCGGCGATCAACGGCCTGCCCGAACCGCTCAAATCCCAGGTCATCGACGCCTTCGCCAGCGCATTGCACGACGTGTTCATCTCGGCGATCCCGATCATGATCGTGGCGTTCGTCATTTCGCTGTTCATCAAGGAGATTCCGCTGCGCACCCGCTCCAGCCCCGCACCGGCCGAGCACTAGCCGGACGGAGGAATCGGGTTTTGTCCCGTGAATCGCGGACAAAACCCGATTCTTCCGTCACCGCCTAGGGACGATCGCGCGCCGGCAGCTTGTCGACGATCAGGTCGTACGAGTCTTCGATCAGCTCGTTGATCAGCTGGTCGGGCAGGGTGCCGTCGAGCTGCACCGTGATCCAGTGTTTCTTGTTCATGTGATAGCCGCGCTCGATCGCCGGATACGTCTCCACCAGTCCCGTGACGTCGGCGGGCTCGGCCTTGAGGTTGATGCTCGTCGCCCGGTCGACACCTGTCAGCGCGAAGATCTTGCCGCCCACCTTGTAGACGGCCGTCTCCTCGCTGAACGGAAAGGTCAGGTTCGCGCCCGGGAACCCGGCACAGATCGCGTGCACGTCGATCATGCGAGACCCACACCGGATTCGAGATCGTCGCCGGTGTCGGGCGGGTCTTCGTACTCTCGCGCTGCCGCGACCAGATGGCCGACCACACCGTTGAGGCAGGCCGCGAGCGGCACAGCGATGAGTGCACCGACGATGCCTGCGACCGTGATACCTGCCGCGATCGCCATGATGATCGCCAACGGATGAACCCGTACGAGACGCCCCATCAAGAACGGCTGCAAGACATGCGACTCGATCTGCTGGATCACGATGACCACGATCAGCATGAACAGCGCCGTCCATGGACCCTGAGCCACCAAGGCGACGAGCACCGCTACCATCCCGGACGCCAAAGCACCGACGATCGGCACGAACGCACCGAGGAACACCAAGACTCCGATCGCGAAGCTCAGCGGCACCCCCAGAGCCCAAGCGCCGAAGCCGATGCCCACAGCGTCGACGAATGCCACCAGCACCGTCGCCCGCACGAACGCCGTCAGCGACGCCCACGCAGTGTGGCCGGAAGAGTTGACTCGATCGCGGGCGGCCCGCGGGAACAGAGCCACGATCCATGACCAGATGCGGTTGCCTTCATAGAGGAAGAAGAACGAGGCGAACAAGGCGATGAAGAATCCGGCAAACAGATGCGTCAGGGTTGTGCTGACCTCCGTCACCCGGGTCAGCACCGACGTGTCGCTGGACGAGATGGACGCCTTGGCCGACTCGATCCAGCTCTGAAGCTGGTCATCAGTCAGGTTGAGCGGCCCTGTCTTGGCCCAGTCCTGCACCTGGCTGATTCCTGCCACGACATTGGCCTTCAGACGCGTCACTTGAGTCGAGAGCTGCTGTCCGACCAGCGCCAGCATGCCGAAGAACGCGACGAGCATCGAAATGACCACGATGAACGTCGCCAGAACGCGAGGTAGACCACGACCTTGCAGCCAGTTGACGGCATCGATCGTCAGCGCGGTGCCCAACACCGCGACGGCGATCGGGACTGTGATCTCGGAGAAGTACCGGAGCAACCACACCCCGGCCGCGCCGAGAATCACGAAGATCAGGATCCGCCAAGCCCACTGTGTGGCGATCTCGACGCCGATCGGGACCTGATATCGCTCGCTCAAAGACTCACGCTCCTCGGTCGACACACTATCTGCAGAGGAACACGAAACCCGGCTTCGACGTTGTGAACTGTGTGAAGTCGTTTCGCATCCTCATCCCTCTCGCCGCGGTCATGATCGTCGCGTCCTGCTCGTCGGGCGCATCTGACGGCGATGACGCCGCACCTGTCCGTACGACCTCGGCGCCGACTCCAGAGGCGACGCCTGCGAATCCGTACGCCGAGCTTTCGGCCGCAGCCCGCGATCGCCAGCTCCTGGCCGCTGCCCGCAACGGCAACGCCGAGAAGGTGGCTTTGCTGCTTGAGGCCGACGCCGACATGGAAGCACGCGACTCGCGCGAACGCACACCGCTGTTGCTTGCCGTGACCGAGGACCACGTCGACGTCGCTCGTGCACTCGTATCGGCCGGCGCCGACCCCGACGCACTCGACAACCGTCACGACACCCCGTGGCTCGTCACCGGGGTCACCGGCAGCGTCGACATGGCCGAAGTCATCCTCGAGGCAGACCCCGATCTGACCGTCCGCAACCGGTACGGCGGTATCTCGATCATTCCGGCCAGCGAGCGCGGACATGACGATTACGTCGCGTACGTTGTCGAAACGACTGACATCGCGGTCAATCACGTCAACGATCTGGGCTGGACAGCACTTCTGGAAGCCGTGATCCTCGGCAAGGGCACCGATCCTTGGCAACGTATTGTCCAATCGCTCCTCGACCACGGCGCCGATCCCACAATCGCTGATCGCGACGGGGTCACCGCACTGCAGCACGCGCGCAACAAGGGACTCTCCGAGATCGCCGCGATGCTCGAACGCGCCTGATCACACTTGAGTCCGTAGACTCCCATTGAAAGGTGGAACCATGATCTTTGGTCGCAGCAAGTCAGAGCTTCCCACGCCCGACAGCGCTCTGAAGGGGCGCGAAGGCCGGCCCTTCCAGGTCGGTGGCACGCACCTCGTACTCGGCAATCCGGTCGAGACGCAGGCCCCCGACGGTTTCGAGGTCGCGGTGTTCGGTCTCGGCTGCTTCTGGGGTGAGGAGAAGACCTTCTGGGAGGTCCCCGGCGTGTGGTCGACTTCTGTCGGTTACGCCGGCGGCCAGACACCTCACCCGACGTACGACGAGGTCTGCTCGGGCCTCACGGGGCACGCCGAGGTCGTACGGGTCATCTTCGATCCAGCCAAGGTCACGTTCCAGCAGCTGCTCGAGGTGTTCTGGGAGAACCACGACCCCACGCAGGGCATGCGTCAGGGCAATGATCGCGGCACCCAGTACCGCTCGATCATCCTGACCACGACGCCCGAACAGCAGGAACAGGCTGAGGCCTCACGCGCCGCTTACCAGGTGCAGATGACGTCGGCAGGGTACGGCGAGATCACCACCTCGGTCCTGCCGCTGGAGCGCTACTACTATGCCGAGGACTACCACCAGCAGTACCTGGTGAAGAATCCCAACGGCTACTGCCCGCTGCACGCGACGGGTGTGACGTACAGCTGACCGCTGAGTTGCGCGATTGCCCGACACTGCTCAGCGTCGGGCGATCGCGTACTCGACCCGCGATGCCCGGAATTCCATGTGTAAATCGATGAGCGACAGCGCGAATCTCTGAGTACCGAACCACGAGAAGTCCTTCACTTGCCCGCGATATTCGCCGTGCCGGTCATTGATCGGTCCACCGTCGTGCGCGCAAAGGATAAGGCGGACATCGTCAAGTGTGAAAATGACATCGGCGTTGGTCAGGCATCCCTCGACATAGGCCACGTCGCCGAATGCGAACGTCAGCCGTAGTTGTTCGCGAACCGGTTCAAACGCGATCTGCGTGCAGTCGGCATCGTGGAGATAGATCAGGTCGCCCGACTGGTCATAGAACTCATACAGCCACGGATCGTCCTCCGCGAAGCCAATCAGTTCGGGACGTATTTCCCGCTCCACTGCTGATAGGTGCTGACTCTGTTGTCGCCTGAATCTCGTGCCGTTGCCTCGCGCTGAATTGACCTTTCGGTCGTCACCCGCGTCGAGCAACCGGCCAGACTCTCACGAAACGCGCCTGCCGGTCAACAAGCGTCACACCAAGCGCCCGAAGGGCAGTTGTCGCCGGGAAACCCACTTAGTGCGCGTACTGCCCGCTGCACGCGACAGGCGTGGCGTACGAGGCACCGGGTCAGTACAGCTAGACCTCAAATGCGACAGCCCATCAGCCCTGAGGCTGATGGGCTGTTCGTCTCTGGCTGGTTACGAGCGCTTGGCCAACCGGTAGATACCGTAGATAACGGCCAACAAAAAGTCGACGACCATCCACATGACGATGATGAGGGCCACACCGAGGCCCGTGCCGATATCCTCGGCGTCATTGCAGGCCTCCTGACTCAGCGACCCGCAGTCAGTCGCATCGCCGCCGCTGCTACCCGCCCCAGCGATGATCCAAATGATGAACAGCACCTGCACGGCCATGAAGAACCAAAGGAAGACGCGCTTCTTCTTCTTTTTCGGCTCTGCGTGTGACGTTGCCTCCGGTGCGGCTGATGACTGGTAGTGGTCCGTCCAGTCATCGCCGTCGAACCAACGCTGTCGGCCGGAGTCGTCTGCGTAGAAGCCTGCCGGCGGCTTAGCGCCGCCGCCGCTCGGCGGGTTGTTCATGTCAGTCATGCGGGGAAATCCTCCCGAGAAGAAGTGTGACGCGCCAATGTAACCGGCTGTGACAGTTGCTTTCGCCGTTTCCTCAGGAATGGCTCAGAATGACTATGCCCAGCGCATAAATCCACCCCCGGCCAGGACCGAAGAGAATGGGACTTCGTAGACGCCCAGGAATGCGAATCGACAACCCGTGTCTCTACTACCCACGTCACCCGACCGGGTCGCGTACAGCTGACCCCGCAACGATAGGTTTCGTCGATGGTCAGTGGATACGAGAAGTTCCTCATCATCAGCGTGGCTGCATGTTCGATCGCCGTCACTGGAGGGATACTTTGGCTCGCCTACTTGGCGTACATCGGGAAGTTCTCGCACACCGCAGTTCCTCCTACGCGTAGTCAGACCGAGATGCTGTCCAAGCTGACCACAAACTGGCAGCAGCGGTGGCCGGGAGTCAGACCCGTGGGTCATGAATTGCCGAACAACGTGCCTGACCGTTGGGTTCGCTTCCACAGCTTGCCCCATTCGAAGCGGTACGCGGCCACTCCGTCCGAGTACGCGACACCTGTTGGACCGGCATCACGCAGTATTGGCCGAACTCATCGCCACCTCAGCCGATAAAACGCTGATCGCCATGACTTGCTCTTGGTCACAAGACTCGCGTCCCCGAAAGCGCTCAGCAGAGTTAGAACGCGCAGCTCCACAGGCCGCACTCTGGAAGAGCATCGTCGAGGACAACTCCGACGCCGACCATCTCGCATGGCTTCATCTCTACGTCACTCGGCACCACGCGACGTCCGAACTCAACCGACTGCTCAAGCTCGTGGCGGACGATGTGACCGCGGGCGTCATCATCGCGGACGAAGAGCTGACCTGGCTCTACCACCCGTACGACGGTGGTGCGGACGTTATCGCGCCCTCGGAGGAGATGAGAGATGCGCTCCGCGACACGTACTCGAACTGGCTCTCAGCTCATCCCCAAGGCTTGTGATCTTGAGCCAATCATCGTGTTAGCGGTGCACTAGCGTCCACGGGGACGCCCGACATGGACGCCAACGCACCGCCCCCGGTGTGCGATGGGGCCCGACTCTAGGGTCAGCCCACCGTGACGTGCGTGCCCAGGACGCACTGTTTGATCGCCGCCTGATGTTTCCGGAGTTGGCGGATCATCAACTCGGCTGCCTCGTCCGCGTCCCCAGATCTGATCGCGTGCATGAGCTGGGGGTAGTCATCGAGGAAGGGCTTGAGCCGCAGCGTGTTCTCCGTCAACAGGAGCAGAGCCCGCTCCAGTTCGTCGACGACCTCGGAGACGCCCTCGGCGAGGCGGTTGTTGCCGGATTGACGGGCGAGTTCCTTGTGGAATGAAGCGTTCAGATCCGCGAGGTGCTGCGCGGGCTCGGGCTCATCGCGTTCGACCACGGCAGTGATCTCGCGGGAGTACGAGTCCAGAAGTTCGAGATCCGCTTTGCCCGTGGCATACCGCTCAGTGACGAGTTTGATCGTCAGAGGTTCGAGCACTTCTCGAAGTTGGAAGATCTCCTCGAGGTCGTGCAGGCTGACCGCCGACACGACATAGCCCATGCGGGCAACCGCATCGACCATGCCCAGACGCCGAAGCCGCTGTAACGCTTCCCGCGAGGGGCCACGGCTCACACCGAACCGCTCGGCCACGGCCGCCTCGACCAACACGGTGCCTGGCGGCAGCTCCGCGCTCATGATCTCGCGCTTCAGCACGTCGAAGACCCACACGGCCGCACCTACGCCCTGCGGGCGTTCGAGGGCCTCATCGGTGTCCGGCATCTCAGACCCTTCCGTGTATGACTCCCGGAGCCGGGGTTCAGACCTCGGCGAGCGTACTCGGACATCGTAAGCCCGTCCCTGGACAAATCACTGAGTAAGTCAGTAACATACTTTAAAACGGTCGCCTCCGTTCAGCGCGCTCACAGGAAGGTCGGTCATGACGCTGCCTACCGACAACTCACGCTTCGAGACCACGACCACGGCAGCACCATTGCTCGCTGACCTCACGAATCTCGGCGAGATCACCCGACTGCACAGCGCGCGTACCGACCGATTGGCCTTTGTCGACCTGCGCGATCCGGCAGCACCGGCCGGCTACTCCTACCCAGATCTGGAGCGCCTGGTCAGCGCTGCCGCCACGGAGCTGCGCAATAGGTCGTTCGAACCGGGAACCCGGATCGGCATCATGTCCGCGAACCGGATCGAGTATGTCGTGGCGTACCTCGGCATCATGCGAGCAGGACTGGTCGCGGTTCCCATCAACGTCAAGTCCGGTGCCGAAATCCTCGAGCACATCCTCGACGATGCCTCGGTCGCCATGACCTTCGTCGACCGGGCCGGGCAGGAGGCCCTGGCCGGTCGTAGCGCGGTCATCGAATTCGACGATCCGCTTTCGCCCTATCTCCCCCGGCTGCTCGACATCAGCACCGCGGTGCCGGTCGCACAGAAGATAGATGCCGATGTCGCCGAGATCCTCTACACGTCCGGCTCCAGCGGCGTGCCCAAAGGCGTGCCACTGACCCACGCCGGTCAGCTATGGGCGCTGCGTTCGCTCAGTTCCGAGATGGCCGCCCGGATCGAGACTCAGATCATCGCGCAGCCGTTGTTCCACATGAACGGCCTGATCACCCTGTGCCGCGGGATCGCGCTCGGTTTCACCACGGTCCTCTGCCCGCGATTCGACGCCGCCGCCTACGTCGCGGCGATCGAGCACTACTCGGTGACGACGGTTGCCGCGGTACCCACGATGTGGATCCGTGCGATGCGCGAAGTCGGCGACGATCGATCGAGATTGTCGAGCGTCCGGTCGTTGTCACTCGGCTCCGCGCCGGTCACCTTGGAACAGGTCAAGCGGATTTCGGAGGGAATTCCCGATGCCCAGGTCATCGTCTCGTACGGAACGACCGAGGCCGGGCCCGCCATTTTCGGGGCCCATCCTCAGCAGATCGAACGGCCACCGCTGTCATTGGGGCATCCCCTCGAAGGCTCCGAAGTCAAGCTCTCCGGAGGCGCCGACCCGGATCACGGCGTACTGATGATGCGCAACCCCGCCGTGACGAACGGCTATCACCAGCGCGACGACCTCTCGGCCGCAGTCCTCGATGACGGCTGGTACTCCAGCGGCGATCTGATGAGACGCGACGAGAACGGCTTCTACTACTTCGTCGGCCGCGCCGACGACATGTTCGTCTGCGGTGGGGAGAACATCTACCCCGGTGAACTCGAGAGCATCCTGGAGAAGCATCCGTCGATCAGCCAGGCCGCCGTGGTCTCGCTGCCCGACGACGAACGTGGCCAGATCCCCGTGGCCTTCGTGGTGCCCGTCGGCGATGCCGATCTGCGCTCCGACGACATCAAGGCGTACGTCATCGAGCGTGCACCGGCCTACCTACACCCCCGACGAGTCGCGACCAGCACCGAACTCCCGCTGGCCGGCACCAACAAGATCGATCGGCGCAGGCTGCACGAGCTCGCCACGCAGCTCGAAATGACGAACGGATGGCTACCATGAGCGACACGACTCCCGTCGACACTTCGCTGGAAGGGCTCAACGCCCTGCTCGCGACCTCTCCCTACAACGTCTTCCTCGGTCTGCGGTGCATAATCGCCGACATCGACGCCGGAACTCTGACGCTTGAGATGCCATTGCGGTCAGAACTCGAGCGGATCGCCGGAGAACCACAATTCCACGGTGGGCCGGTTGCGTCCCTGATCGACACCGCCGCGGTCTTCGCCACGATCATGGCGACCGGGACGATCGTGCCGACCATCAATCTGCGCGTCGACTACGTCAGGCCATCCAGCGGCGGAGTGCTGACCGCCACCGCGACGGTACGCCGGGCCGGCCGCAGCGTCGGCGTGGCCGATGTCGACGTCACCGACCAGCAAGGTCGGCTCACCGCGATCGGGCGCGTCAGCCTGAGCACGTCGACCGGGTAAGAACCCGCTTCCGCAATCACCGTCACCAGGCAACGAAAAGAGATCCAAAGTGCAGGCAGTAGTCATCAACGAGCACGGCGACACCGACCGCATGGAGGTCCACGACAACTGGCCGGATCCTGTCGCGGGCCCCGGATCCGTCGTCGTGGCCGTCAAAGCCTGCGCGTTGAACTACCACGATCTGTTCACGCTACGCGGCATGCCGGGCATCACGATCCCCTTTCCCCTGATCATGGGCATCGACATCGCCGGTGAGATCGCTGAGATCGGTCCCGACGTCGACGGCTGGCAGGTCGGTGACCGGGTATTGATCGATCCGTACGACACCGTCGAGCACAAGCTGGTCGGCGAGATGTCCGATGGCGGCCTGGCCGACTTCGTCGTAGTGAACGCGCGGACGCTGATGCGGCTCCCCGACGAAGTCTCGTTCGCCGATGCCGCCGCACTCCCCGTCGCCTACGGCACCGCGTACCGGATGATGGTGACCCGCGGACAGATCAAGCCCGACGAGAAGGTCCTCGTCCTCGGAGCCTCCGGCGGTGTCGGAACCGGGTGCGTGCAGTTGGCACGCCTCGCCGGCGCTCATGTGATCGCTGCCGCTTCCAGCGAGAGCAAGATCGAACAGCTCATCGCGATGGGTGCCCACGAAGGCATCAACTACCAAAGCGACGATTTCATGAAAGTCGTCCACGAGCGGCACGGAAAGCCCCGGGTCTCCGGGCGCGGTGGTCTCGATGTCGTCGTCAACTTCACCGGCGGCGACACTTGGGGTCCCTCCCTGCGAAGTCTGCGCAAGGGCGGTCGCCTGCTCAACTGCGGCGCCACCGCCGGCTACTCGGTCGAGACGGACCTGCGCTACCTCTGGACGTTCGAACTCGACCTGCTCGGATCCGACGGGTGGCTCCGTTCCGACCTCGAAGCACTGGTCGAGCTTGTTCGCAGCGGACAGTTGCGTCCCCAGATCGACCAGATCCTGCCGCTCGCGCAGGCTCGCGAAGCCTTCGACCTGCTGGAACAGCGCAAGGTCCTCGGCAAGATCATCCTCGAACCCACTCCCCGATGAAGTCGGGTCCGACAGCGGGCAAGGGCAGAGTCGACCACATCCTGGTGTCGGTTCGCGGTCTCGACGAGGCGATCGAGCGTTGGGGACGAGCCGGACTGACCGCGGTCCCCGGCGGCACTCACCCCACCGGTACGACGAATGCCCTCGTGCGCGGACGGCAGTATGCCTACCTCGAACTCATCGATGCCTCTGACGAGTCGACCCACGCGACGGCGCGCAGCGTACGGTCTCGTGTCGGACCGCTGTCATGGGCCGTCAACGTCGATGATCTCGAGGCCAGCCGCGAGCGACTGAGACAATTCGGCGTCGTCACGAGCGAACCGGTTGCCGGCAGTCGCATCGCCGCCACGGGTGAGGCCTACGCCTGGCAGTTCTGCGAGGTCACCGAAGATGCGCTGCACCCCTTCATCCCCTTCCTGATCCAATGGGAAGTCGGAATGTCGACCGGTCCAGCTGACGGCCCGGAGATCGTCTCGATGACTCTTGAAGTGCCAGACCCCGAATGGCTGAGCGAACTCCTGTCCTGCTGCGGCCTCGACCGCTCCTCGGCAGCCGGCGATCCGATCGTCCTGTCGGACGGCGAAGTGGAGATCCGACTCCGTCCCGGGAACCGCGGGATCGTCTCTGTCGGCTGGTCCAAGAGGAGCCTGAGCTCGCCATTCGTCCTGGACGGACTGGCCTGCGAGATCCATCAGTAACAGCCACGACGACGAGGATCAACCAACGTGCCGAAGACAACATCTGAGAGCCGAGCCTGGATCGCCGAGGCGATTCGACGTGTCGACGCCGACGCCAACCGCAGCGCCGACACACATCTGCACGTGCTGCCGATCCCCGCCCCGGGCATCGACCTGTACCTCAAGGACGAGTCGGTCCACCCGACCGGGAGCCTGAAGCACCGGCTGGCACGTTCGCTGTTCCTCTATGCCCTGTGCAATGGCTGGCTACGGCCAGACTCGACCGTGATCGAGGCGTCGAGTGGTTCGACCGCGGTCAGCGAGGCCTACTTCGCCAGGCTCGTCGGGCTCCCGTTCGTCGCTGTGATGCCGGCCTCGACCAGCCCCGAGAAGATCGCCCTGATCGAGTTCTACGGCGGACGCTGTCACCTGGTCGACGACCCGGGCACGGTGTACGCCGTCGCCAGAGACCTCGCGGACCAATGCGGCGGGCACTACATGGACCAGTTCACCTACGCCGAGCGGGCCACCGACTGGCGAGGCAATAACAACATCGCCGAGTCGATCTTCGACCAGCTCGCCGCCGAGCCCCACCCCTGCCCCAGCCTGATCGTGGTCGGTGCCGGTACCGGAGGCACCTCCGCGACGATCGGGCGCTTCGTGCGGTATCGCCGCTTCGACACACGCGTCGTGGTTGCCGATCCGGAGAACTCCGCGTTCTATCACGGGTGGGATGCGGACCGCTCCGACGTGACGACCGACCGCCCCTCCCGCATCGAGGGAATCGGCCGCATGCGGATCGAAGGTTCATTCGTCGGAGGTGTCATCGACGACATGGTGCGCGTCCCCGACGCCGCCTCGATCGCCGCAATGCGCTGGGTCTCGGGCATTCTCGGTCGTCCCGTCGGCGGCTCCACCGGCACCAATATCTGGGCCTCACTGCAGTTGATCGACCAGATGCGCGCCAGCGGCGAGACCGGCAGCGTCGTCACATTGCTGTGTGACGGCGGCGAACGCTACGCCCACACCTATTACGACGACAACTGGCTCACGAGCAACAACATCGACATCTCGCCCTACACCCACGCGCTCGCCGAGTTCGACTCCACCGGCGTACTCCCCGTCGTCTGAACACCGACTTCAACCGATACCAACAACACAAGGCCCCTCCCGAGATCGGGAGGGGCCTTGTGGCTAGGTCACTTCACGTACAGCGGATACGGCGTCCCCATCGAGTATTGCGAGAACCCGTCGAACGAGATCGCGGCATCGTGGGCGAAGACTGCCTTCTGCGTGTAGACCGGGATGTACCCGACCTGCTCGGCATTGGCCTTCAACGCACTGGTGACGGCCTTGAGCTGCTCCTCGCTCTGCGCCGGCGCGATGCTCGCGCCGCGGATGGCCTCATCCAGACCCGGAGCCTCCAGGTTGGCGTAGTTGGATCCGCCAGCACCCACACCGTCAGCACGCATGAGGGTGTTGGGGTAGAAGTTCGGATCCGGCGACAGGCTCGAGTACGTCGAGACCGTCAGCTCGATCTTGTGGTCGGTCGAGTCGGTCAGCCACTGGGCTCCCGGCACGCCCTTGATGTCGATCTTGATACCGATCTTGGCCGCAGCCTCCTTGAGGATCTCTGTCGTGCGGACGAAGGACGGGTATGTCGAGATCGTCTCGGCCACGATCGTGGCACCGTCGGGGTACGCCGACTGTGCCAGCTCCTTCTTGGCCGCCTCGATGTCGTACTCGTACGACGGGATCTGCGCGTACGCCGCTTCGACCTTGTCCTTCGGCAGATCCGTCCAAACCCGCTGTGACGTCATGTCGGCCGCTTCATCGCCGAAGCCCTTCAGAGCCGACTTGATGATGGCAGGACGATCCAGCAGGTGCGCCAGTGCGCGGCGGACGTGGACGTCGGCCAACGGTCCCGAGTCGGTCAGCAGCGTCACGTACCCGAGGGTCTCGGTCGGCGCGGACGTGATCTTCGCACTGGATCCGGCGAACGCGGTGCCGTCGCTGCCGACCACTCCGTCGACGTCTCCGGCACGCAGCGCCGCAGCCGCAGGAACCGACGCGGCGAAGACCAGCTTGACGGTCTTCCAGGAATCCTTGAAGTCCTTGCCAGCCTCAGCGGCACCCCACCAGGCATCGTTCTTGACCAGCGTCATGCCGGCACTGGAGTTGAAGTCGGTCGGCTTCCAGGGGCCCGTGCCCATCGTCAGCACACCCGGACCGCCGAGGTCCTTCGCATGCTTTTGAGCGAACTTCTTCTCCACGATCTGTCCGGCGTAGGCCGGTGTGTACTGCCACGACGAATCCGGCTCCTTGAGCGTCACCGTGACCTCGGAGGGACCGGTCGCCTCGATCGTCTTGACGGACTCGTACTTGCTGGCGGTCTGCGCTGTGTCCTCCTGATAGCGCCGGAGCGAGAAGACCACGTCTTCGGGAGTGACCTCCGCCCCGTTCCAGAACTTCACGCCCTTCCGCAGCGTGTACACGTACGTGACAGGGTCCGGGTTCTTGAAGGACTCGGCCAAAGCAGGCTGCACCTTGCCGGTCTCGTCGAGTTTGATGAGACCCTCCAATGCGAGACCGTTGACCCACAGAGCCGGCTGGTCATACTGCCGTGCCGGGTCGATACTCCGGACAGCTCCCGTCGCGATGGTCAAGGTCTCGCGGGGGCCATCGCCGCCCCCGCCTTTGCTGTCGGATGTCGAACTGCAAGCCGAGGTGACCAGCAACGCGCCCAGCACGACAATGCCCATGCGGAACGCGAGATAGCTCTTCTTCATGCCTTACCCATCTGTGAGTGCTTGCCCAGCCAGTCGGATGACGTTCTGGGGACTGCTTCGAGCAATTTCTTGGTGTATCCCGAGTTCGGAGAATCCAAGACGTCCGACGTGCCGGTCTCGACCAGACGACCTTTCTCGAGCACGAAGACCGAATCGGCGATCTGACGTACGACCGCGAGGTCGTGGGAAATGAACAACAGGGCGATTCCGGTGTCCCGACGGATGTCATTGAGCAGGTTCAGGATTTGCGCCTGGACCGAGACATCCAAAGCCGATACGGGCTCATCGCAGATCAACAATTCGGGCTGGAGCGCCAGCGCTCGGCCGATCGCGACCCGTTGACGCTCTCCGCCCGACAGCGCCGCCGGTCGGCGGCCGGCGTACTCCGCGCGCAATCCGACCCGATCCAGCACCTCGGCCACCGTGAGGCCCTCACGGTTTCCCGTGCTGGTGCTCTGACGAATCGCCTCGCTGAGCGTCTGCTCGACGGTCATCCGCGGATTGAGTGAGGAGTAGGGGTCCTGGAAGACGTATTGCACCTTGGAGTGCCAGGCAGTTCGATCGGACTTGGTCATCGCCGATCCGCCGGTGATGTCGATCCCGAAGACCGTCGCATCTCCTCTGGTGATCGACTCCAGACCCACCAGGCAACGGCCGAGGGTCGTCTTGCCCGAGCCTGATTCGCCGACGAGGGCGACAGCCTCTCCCTGACGGACCGTCAGCGAGACATCATGGAGCGCGGCCACCACGGACTCGCCCCTGCCGTACTCCTTGAACAGACCACTGACCGAGACGATGACGGGTGCCGAGCGGACCGAATCGAGGGTGCTCTCGGTCTGCCCGTGCTCGACTTCTTCCTGGCGTAGGTCCATGTCGTCCGCAATCTCGCCGATACGGCTGCACGCCGAGGCACGTCGGTCGTCGATCGGGACCAGCGGCGCCGGCACTTCGAGACACTTGGCGACGGCCCAGTCACAACGGTCCGCGAACCGGCAGGCCCGGTGGGCGCCACGCGCCTGGGGCAGTTCCCCCTTGATGACGGGCAACCGACCCAGACGCCGGTCCAGCGGGGGCTCGGACGCGAGCAGGCCCAGCGTGTAGGGATGTCGCGGCGCGTCAGCGAGCAACTCAGACGGACCGGCTTCCATGATCGCGCCGGCATACATCACATAGACCCGGTCGCAGGCGGAGAACGCGACCCGCAGGTCGTGCGTGATCATGATCATCGACATATTGCGTCGGCGCTGGATCGAGATCAGCAGCTTGAGCAGATCCTGCTGCGTCACGGCGTCCAATGCCGTCGTCGGTTCGTCGGCGATGATCAGTTCCGGATCGGTGGCCAGCGTCGCGGCGATGCCGACCCGCTGCCTCATTCCGCCCGAGAGCTGGAACGGATAACGCCTCGCGACGCTGGGGTCGGTGATACCCACCTCGGCCAGCCGGCGCTGAACCTCCGCCTCACGCTCGCCGCGGGACATCGCCTGATAGGCGGGCTGTTCGCGCAGCACCTCTTCGAGGTGGCGGCCGACCCGCATGAGCGGATTCAACATCGTGAACGGATCCTGCAGGATCATGCTGGCTTCGCGGCCACGCACCTTCCGCATATCTCGTTCCGACGCCGTGAGCACGCTGACTCCGCCGAGCAACGCGGTCCCGGTTGCCTTGAAACTGGGCGGGAGCAGTTGCAGGAGCGCGCGCACTGACAGCGATTTGCCACTGCCCGACTCGCCGACGATACCGATGGTCTCCCCTCGGTCCAGGTGCAGATCGACGGTGTCGACGAGAACCCGAGTGCTGTCCTTGGTGTGATGACTGATCGAGAGATCGGTGACGTCAAGCAGACGTGTGGTCGACTCAGGCACGGTCGAGTCCTTTCGAGGAGAGGCGTTCGAACGCGTAGTCGCCGAGGACGTTGACGCTCACGGCCGCCAGGATGATCGCCAGGGCCGGGCCCACTGCCGTGAGCGGGTTCTCCAGGAGGATCGACTGGCTCTCGGCCAGCATCGCGCCCCAGTCGGCACTCCCCGGTGTCGAGCCCAGACCCAGGAACGACAGGGCCGACAGGTTGATCAATGCGAAGGCGAAGCTCAAGAACGCATGCGAGACCGCGAGCGGCAGGACATTGGGCCAGATGTGGCGGAACATGACCCGCTTGCGCGACAACCCCATGGTCTGGGCCGCTTCGACGTACGGCCGCGATCGCTGTTCGATCGTGGCCGCGCGAACCAGCCGGGTGTCGTACGGTGCGGACAGGAACATGATCACGAACACCGCGACCCAGTAGCCGCCGCCCAGCACGCCGATCGCCACGATCGCGATGAGGACGCCGGGGAGCGCGTACATCAGATCGACCCAACGCATGATGGCCGCTTCGGCGAACTTGCCCATGTATCCGGCCACCAGACCCAGGACCGAGCCGATGACGAAGGCACCGACCGCGATGATGAGCGGACCGTACAGAGCGGTGCGGGCCCCGAGCACCAATCGGCCGAAGATATCGCGGCCGAGATCGTCCGTGCCGAGCCAATGCTCGCCCGAAATACCCTGCAGGCCATTGGTCAGGTCCTGCACATTCGCGTCACGGAACAGCAACGAGCCGAAGACTCCGGCGATGACGACGCAGGTCAGGTAGGCCGAGCACAGCAGCACCCCGATCGTCGGCCGTTTGCGCCGAGTGCGCCGTCCCGTCGTGACGGGAGTCAACGGGTCGGGTCCCGTGGAGATCTCCGAGCTCATCGATTGTCCCCATTCTCGGCGATGCGCGGATCCACGAACAGATACGCGAGGTCAGTCAGCAGGTTGATCAAGAAGATGGTCGCGGCCATCACCAGGGTCACGCCCTGGACGACCGGGAGGTCCTTTTGCTGGACCGCCGTGACCAGCAGGCTGCCGAGTCCCGGTAGCGCGAACGTGGCCTCGACCACGACGGCGCCCACCATGACGAAGCTCAGCACGACACTCGCCGCGGTGATCACAGGTACGAGCGAGTTCCGCAGGATGTAGGTGAACAGGATGCGGCGGGGCTTGAGGCCCCGTGCTCGTGCCGCCACGATGTAGTCCTGCCCGGCCACCTCGATGACTGCCGTCCGCGTGTATCGCACCACGAGGGCTATCGCTGCGGTGCTGAGAGCCGTCGCCGGCAGGATCAGATGGGCCAGCCGGTCCATTCCTCCGGAGCCGCCGCCGATGGCCGGGAGCCAGTTGAGCTGCCCGGCGAACACGATGATCAAGAGGATGCCGACTGCGAACGACGGCGCGCTGACCGAGATCATCGAAGCCTGCGAGACCACGCGGTCGAGGAGCCGCCCGCGCTTGAGCCCTGCGGCCATGCCCATCGGAATACCGAGGATCATCGTGATCGCGAAGGTCAGCGCACCGAGCTGTGCGGTGATGCCGGCGCGTTCGGCGATCGCCGACGACACGCCCTGGCCCGTCAGCACCGACTGACCCAGATCGAAGTGGGCCGCGTTGTACAGCCAGTTCCAGTACTGGGTCAGGAACGGGTCGTCCAGGTTGTAGAGCGCTCGGATCGCCTCGAGGGTCTCGGGGGTTGCCGGCAAGGTGCCGAGCAGGAGCCGGACCGGGTCGCCTGGCGCCAGGGCCAGCAGCGAGTAGATGCCGAACGAGTAGACGACCAGCAAGATAGCCGCTCCGGCAAGGCGTCCGAGGACGTACCGAATGGTGGAGCGCAATGTCATTGCGAGCTAGCTCCATTTCGTGCGATGGGAAGGGCGCGACAGCAGATGCCGCCCGGAGGATGTGTGCCAGGACACAACTTCCATTTGTCGGAACGTACTCGCATGTTGATAAACATGTCAAGCCTCTCGAAATGTGAAATACACGATGGAAAACCGCAGGGAAAACTGCACCCGCGGCCACTCGGGAAAGGGGGAACCGCCCCGGCTCGCAAGACCTGCTGGCCGGGGGCGAAAGCTCTTCAGAAGAACGCCCGGGACGAGGACGTCACCGACGTGCGGTGAGCCTTTCGAGACGGGACGGGATCGAGTTCAGATCAGGTCGCATCGACATGCGCCGTGGCCCGCTGGGCGTCCATGATCGTCCCCCACGGCGGAACGATCGGCTCGCCGGCCGGCGGGTCGTCCGGCAACAGCGCGTCGAACAACGTACGCAGGTTCTCCCGCAGATGTCGCACGACGGCTGCCCTGGCGCGTTCGGCATCCTTCGCCGCGATCGCGTCGTACATCTCCTGATGCTCGGGATCATTGAAGAAGACGTACGACTGACTCAGATATCCGGGCATGAGCGCCCAGAACCGCTGCATCTCGTCTTGCAGCGCGCCGATCATCGCGACGAGACGCCGATTGCCTGAGATCTCCGCGATCATCTGATGGAACGACCTATGGAGACCGCCCATCGTCTCGACCACTTCTGGGTCGTTGGAGGGTCGCTTCGCGAGCCGTTTGACCTCAGCCATGGCGTTCTTGTTGGCCACGTCGAAGGCCGCCGCATGATCGGGGGTGAACGCTGCCGCGGCCAGTTCGGCGGCCAGACATTCAAGCCGGATCCTGATCTGGAACAGATCGCGCACCTCGTCGAGGTTGATCGGGGTCACGGTGTAGCCGATACGCGGCTGGGCGACGAGATAGCCCTCGGCCACCAAACGCTTGAGAGCATCGTGCGCCGGTGTACGGCTGACGTTCATCTCCTGGGCGATCTGATGTGCGGCAAGGACTTGGCCCGGGCGTGCCTGACCGGTCAGGATCCGTGCCTTGATGTGCGCATAGACCGTGCCGGCGAGGCCTCCACTCGCTGCGTCCTTCATCGGATGATCCCCTCTAGCTGCTGGATGTCGTCATGAATCATGTCGTGCGAGGTGTCGTCGTGAGGCGGCCGAGCCCGGCTCGACCTCACCTTGATCGGCTCCATCATGGCAGCGCAGCCTCCAGAAAATCGATGATTGAGTTCCACGCTGTGACCCGGGCGTCCGCCGTACCCTTCCTGGTGCCGCCGTAGGCGTACCTCACGCCGTTGACAGGGTGCACCGTGGACGTGACGACGGGCGTGTACGGCAACGACAGATTGTGGCCGGCATTCGGCAGGATCACCCGGCGCAGATCGCACGACGATGTCGCGGTGTCCGCCCGGCGCAGCAGGACGTCGCTGAGCGCTACCGCATCCCACATGGCATCGTCGTCGCCGCAGACCAGCAGCACGGAGCAATCGCCCTGTTCGATGGGGATCTCGGCTTCCTCGAGCTCGTCGGGCGGCGTCGCCTCGACCGCAGCGCGGAATCCGGGTGTTGCCTCGACGGCACCGTCGACGACTGCCGAGTGCAGCGGCACCAAATCCTCCGCCGTCACGGTCGGCACCGGACGTCCGGCGAGGGTCCAGGCAGCGCCATCGCGACCGTCCGAGGTGAACGACCCCCAGACGTAACCGCTCGGGGCGACTGCCACGACGGCTTTGATCCCGGGAATGTGCGAGCCCAGCAGCAGGCTCAATTCGGCACCCCGCGACTGGCCCTTCACCGCGATCGAATCGGCCCGCACGGCGCGATGGGCTGCGAGCCACTCCACAGCGCTGCGGAAGTATTCCAGCGGCTGTTCGAACAGGTCATCCGGCCGGCCGGGATAGTTGAAGTAGGCGAGCGCGAGGCACACGAAGCCGCGGCTCGCGAGCAACTCGGCTTCCTCGCGGTTGATCCCGCCACCCGATCCGGTGAGCGTGATGACCGCCGGTCTGGGTCCTGTGCCGGACGGGAGATACAGCCGGCCCGCGAGCGGCGCCTCCAGCTCATAGGATGTGACTCCGCTGGCCCTGAATTCACGGATATACCGGCCCTCAGCGCAGGCGTCGTCCTGGACGGCTTTCACAGTCCACACCAGCTCGCCGCCGTGCGCCGGCTGCTTCGCCGTGCCGCTGCGTTCGAGCGCCCACAGCAGTGTGGCCGGATCGGGTTCGTCGAATCCGTCGAGCGCGGTCGTGCCGAGGTCCACGACGCCGGCCGCGTCGGCTGTCGCGCTGAACGTGCCATCCCACTCGGCGTCCTGGTAGTCCAAGAGACGCACCTCGAATCCGACGCGACGGCCGGGCGAAGCGCCCGTCACCCGCACGGTGAACGGGGCATCGGCAGGCATGCGTGCGGCGAGACCCTCGAGCTTCAGCGTCATAGGGCACCTTCGGTCTCGCCCGGTACGACGAGATGTCGATCGAACCAGTCGATGATGGCGTCGATCCGCGCGATCCGGTGACTTGGCAGACCCGAGTCGTGGAACATGTGACTCGCGCCGGGAAATGACAACAGTTCGGTCTGTTTACCCGCGCGTTTCAGCGCGGAGAACAGCTGCCGGCCCTGTCCGGGGGCACACCGCAGGTCTCGCTCTGCCACGATGACGAGCACCGGCATCGTGACATCGTGCACGTGGGCCAGAGGCGACTTCTCCCACTGGACTGCGGGATCCGCGCCGATGTAGAGGAGCGTGTAGTCGAAATCATCGTCGACATCGCAGTCACGCCAATCGACGGAGGGCCGGTCGCTGATCGCCGCGGCGAATCGATCCGATCTCGCCGCCAGCCACGCTGCCATGAATCCGCCGTATGAAGCTCCGACCACGCCCACCCGGTCGGGGTCGCCGTCGTATTCCGCGATGGCCAGGTCAACCAGCGCCGTCAGATCCTTGACATCGACATCGCCGAATGACTCACGCACTGCACGTCCATGCTCGGCTCCGTAACCCGACGACCCCCGTGGATTTCCCATCACGACGAGATAGCCGGCGTCGACACAGGCCTGAGCCTGGTCGAGCAGTCGCCAGCCGAATTGCCGGTAGGGCCCGCCGTGGACCGCGAGGACTACCGGAAAAGGCCCCGTGCCTGCGGGTCGCAGCACCCAGCCGTGCACGGGGTAGCCGTCCGAGGCCTCCCCTGCGATCTCGCGCATAGCATGTATCGACGTCGTCGACAACAGCCCCGACCCGAAATCGGTCAGCGTCTGCCGGACACCGTCGGACAGTGTCACGACCTCACCGGCATTCGTGTCGTCGGCGACCGAGGCCACGATCGTGCTCTCGACGACGTCGAAGCCGATCACCTGTTCCGGACCCGCGATCACGTCGCTGATCTCCCCCGAGCCGTCGATGCGAACCAGGTCGACAGCTCCCCGTCGCTCGATCATCGCCAGAACGTCGGAGTCATCGATCCTGAGAGCAGGGCCTTCGGTCAGATGGACGATGTCAACGGCCTCTGGCGAGGTCAACCGCCGTGCGGGTCCGCCACCCACGAGATCGGCGACCCAGAGCCCGGTGGTGTTGAAGAATGTCTCGTTGACCAGCCCGCCGATCTCCGAGCCCAAGAAGTAGAGCTTGTCGCCCGCTGTGTTGAAGACCGGCCCTCCGGCCCTCAGCGTCGTCGAGGTGACCTGCTGGGTCCTGTGATCGGTCAATGACATGACGAAGACGTCGCGCGCCGGCACCGCGTCACGGTTCTCGTGGCGGGCCGAGGCGAAGGCCAACCGGCCGCCGTCCTGGCTCCAGGCGAGATCTTGATGATCGGCATCGCCGGATGTCAGCTGGACCGGCTCCGCACCATCGAGCCCGACGAGGAAGATGTGTGCCCGGCGGTCGTTCGTGTAGCCCAGGCCGTCCGCGCGATAGCGCAAGCTCGTGATCCTGCGGGGCGGCTCACTCGCCGCGGTCAGTCCGATCGGTTGGACATATCGCCCGTCTTCCGGGACACGTGCGACGTAGGCGATGCTTGTGGAATCGGGAGCCCACCTGGGCTCGGAGATCCCCAGCGGATGGGCCGTCACGCGACGAGGGGCCCCGCCTTCGGCAGGCATCACGTTGAGCTGCGGACCTGTGGCCGGGTCGAGACGCAGGAACGCCAGCCACTGCCCGTCAGGCGACCAGACCGGCTCGGTATCGAGTTCGCCGGCGGCTATCGCAGTGGGCGGCGCCGTGGCGTCGAGCGGGACCAGCCAGAGATCGGCGCGGTATCGATCGCCCGCGAGGTCGATGCGCTTGACCGAGACCGCCGCATGACGCCGGTCGGGCGACAGGCTCGGCGCTCCCGGCAGTCGTAGCAGACCAAGATCAGTGGCCTTCACCACCGCACCCCGATCGGCAGTTCGTCAGCCATCTTCGAACACCTCTCACCGCTTCGGCCCGCTCGCATTGCCCAAAACCTACACACGGCAAATTGACATGTCAATAAGCATGTAAGCGATTTCGGCGAGTCTCCGGTCAGTGGCGTACGAGGCTCGCGAGCACGCCGACCCCGTCTCGCACTTCGAACACCAATTGTGTTTCGGTCTGCCGGACGATCGGGTGGATCGTGACGTGTTCGAGCACGAGATCACGGAGCACACCTGGCGACCGCACCGCGACGTGCAGGTGGAAGTCGTCCTCGCCCCCGACGTGGAAAACCGACAGGACGCCTGGGATCGCGACCAGGCTGTCGTAGAGCTTGTAGACATGATCGCGATCGTGGCTGCCGAGCCGGACCTTGATGATCGCTTGCACCGGATGTCCGAGAGAGTCCGGATCGAGACGCGCACTGATGCTCGCGACGGTGCCGGACTGGCGCAGCGCCCTCACGCGATATGCGCAGGTCGATTCGGCGACGCCCACCCGCGCCGCGAGCGCGGCATTGGTCATTCGACCGTCCTCGACCAGGGCGGCGAGGATCGCGAGGTCAGTGCCGTCCAGCGCGCCGTTTGCGGGTTGGGGATTCTTCGGACTATGCGGACTCATGGCCCTCCCGATTGTGGATCCTGCGGCGGTTTCAGAGCTACAGGAGAATATCCTCATTCATACTTGTAAGAAGTTGAGGAATTGTCAAAGATGACCCCATGTTTACTAACGACGACCTACAGCTCGACTCTCTTGCCGTCCACGCCGGTCGGGACGACCTCGGAGCACTGGGTGTGCATGCCCTCCCCCTCGATCTGTCGTCGACCAACCCCCTTCCCGACATCGAGACGGGCGGGACCTCCTACGAGATGATGGCGACCGGCGGAACCCCCCACCCCGAAGGTGGCTCGGTGTACGCGCGATTGTGGAATCCCACGGTCGCCCGCTTCGAAGTGGCGCTCGCCCGCCTGGAGCACGCCCCCGCCTCCGTTGCCTTCTCATCGGGCATGGCCGCGATGACCGCCGCGATCCTCGCCACGACCCATCGCAACTCCCGGCACCACGTCGTCGCCGTCCGGCCGTTGTACGGCGGTACCGATCACCTGCTCGCGTCAGGGCTGCTGGGTGTCGAGGTCACCTTCTGCGACGCAGTGGACGTCGCGAGCAAGATCAGGAGCGACACCGCGATGATCATCCTCGAAACTCCGGCCAACCCCACGCTCGAGCTCGTGGACATCCGGGCAGTCGTCGAAGCAGCGGCGGGTATTCCCGTACTGGTCGACAACACCTTCGCCACGCCTGTCCTGCAGAACCCCATGGATCTCGGCGCCTCGCTCGTCCTGCACAGCGCCACGAAGTACCTCGGGGGCCACGGGGACGTCGTCGGCGGTGTCATCGCCTGCACCGAGCCGCTCGCCGCAGCGTTACGTCGGGTCCGTGCGATCACCGGCTCGATCCTCCATCCGCTGGGCGCGTACCTGCTGCATCGCGGTCTTGCCACGTTGCCGATCCGCGTCCGCGCGCAGCAGGCCAGCGCGATGCGCATCGTCGAGCACCTGTCGGACCATGGATCAGTCGACCGGGTGTACTTCCCCGGTCTGGATGACCCGACCGGACTGGTCGGACGGCAGATGTCGGGTCCCGGAGCCATGATCTCGCTGTCACTTCGTGGCGGCTTCGAGCAGGCCCTCGCGATGACCTCGGCGGTCTCGCTGTTCACACATGCGGTCTCGCTCGGCGGGGTCGACTCGCTCATCCAGCACCCCGCCGCGCTCACCCATCGCCCGGTCGCACCAGAAGCCAGGCCGTCGGCTGCCGTCGTCCGCCTGTCGATCGGACTCGAAGACACCTCCGACCTGATCAACGACCTCGAGGCGGCGTTGGCCGTCTCTTCACCGGCACGCGCCACGGCCACCGCCGGGGTCGGAGCGTGACCGTCAACCCTCCTGGAGCCAGGCCACGATGGCGGCGGCGGTGTGGTGGAGTGTGTCATCGCGCGCGATGACCCGCTCCACCACTCCGTCCTGGCACAGCTCGCGGGCATCGATACGTTGCACGGCGGCGGCTTCCTCCGTGCGCGTCGGGTCGCCGAACAGGATCGCGCCGGCGCCCGCCGGGGGCAGCGGTGAGAGCCAAGCGCCCTCGACCGCTGCGACACGGGCGGCACCCAGGACCGAGAGCGCTGCTCCACCACAGCCACGGTCGAGCAGAACGGCCGCGGTCGGTGCCGCGCATGCCGTCATCTGCCCGATCGTTGCCGAGATCTCACGCGCCATCGCCTGCGACTGGATCTCGGTCGACAAGTCGGCTCCAGCGGTGTCGACCAGGCTGAGGAACCCCAGCTCCAGACTTTGAGCGATCCCCATTCCGCGGCGAGCCAGACGGAGGTCTTCTATCGAGGTCCCGGTCATATCATCTGATCCACTGGACTGGCTGAAGATCACCCAACCCTGCCCGTCGAGACGGCCGAGATGGAGCCGGGCTCCAGTCTCCCGGTCCCCGAAGCGTGACCCGCTGACGCGGACCACATCGCCGAATCTGCTTCTCACCTGGCCGGCGAGGTCGGCCGACGCGATCGGATCGGGTGTCTCGACCGACGTGAAAGATGCGGCGTCACAGACCCGCGCGACGCGGGATGCGGCGTCTGCCAGCGACTCCAGGGCGAATGCCGCGTCGACAACCCCGGCCGAAGCCAGGTGCGCGCCCCGCTGGATGTGATCAGACATCCCTGACTGACCGATCGCCTCGAGCACCTTAGGTCCGAGCAAAGTCACGAGCGCGGCAGGATCGGCCCAGGTCACCTGACCCTGGGATGCCCACGATGCGTAGACCCCGCCCGTCGTGGGATGCCGCAGGTAACTGACGTGCAGGAGTCCCTCGGCTGTGTGGTCATTGACCGCACGGCTCAGCTCGACCATCCGGTAGAACGCCGACGCACCTTCTTGCATCCGCGTGCCGCCCGACGCCGGGAGCGTCAGAACGGGAAGCCGCTGAGCCGTCGCACGTCGGATAGCAGCGACAACACGATCGGCCGTGGCATGGCCGATCGAACCCCCGAGGAAGCCGAACTCGCTCACGACCAAGGCGAATCTGACCCCGCCGACATGTGCTGCCCCGGTGACGACTGCCTCGTCCGTCCCGCTTCTGAGCGCCGCCCGTCGCAGCGTCTCGCGGTACTCGTCCGAGACGCCGTCGAAGTCCGGTGGACGGTCCCACGACTCGAAAATGCCGCCGTCAGCGATCGCGCAGATGACCTCCTGAGCACTGAGGCCCTCCGTCATCGATCACCCTGGATCCACGCCCGGATGGCGTCACCATGTTGGTCGAGGACCGGAGGTGCCGAATCGCCCCGCGGCGTGGTCTCGGCTCCGTCCTCGTCGAAGAAGCGCAGAGGCGGCCCAGGGAGCTGCAATGAGCCGAGCGTCGCGTGCTCCACGTCGATCAGCAGACCCTGGCTCCGGGTCTGCTCCCAGTCGTACACCTCGTCGATACTCCGCACGCGTCCCGCCGGGATGCCGATGTTCGACAGGCGCGCCAACAACGCCGCGGGCCGCCACGAGGCGAAGACCTCCTCGATGTACGGGATCAGGGTGTCGAGGTTCGCCGCCCGCTCCCCGTTCGACGCGAACGGCTCGCGCATGGGGTCCAGATCGAACCCGGCACAAAAGTCGCGCCACAGTCGCTCGCTGCCGACGGCGATCTGCACCGCACCGTCGGCACAGGCGAACAGCCCGTACGGTGCGATCGCCGAGTGGTGATTGCCTTTCGCGCGTCCCACTTCTCCTGCCACGGTCCACCGCGTGCCTTGGAATCCATGCACGCCCACGACGGCCGACAGCAATGACGTCCGCACCACGGTGCCGACGCCCGAGCGGGCGCGCTCGTTCAAGGCGGCCAGGACGCCGAATGCGCCGTACATACCCGCCAACAGGTCGGCGATCGGGGTACCGACCTTCTGAGGGTCCTCAGGCGAGGAACCGGTCAAGGACATCAATCCGCCCTCGCCCTGGGCGATCTGGTCATAACCGGCTCGGCCACCTTCTGGGCCGTCGTGCCCGAACCCGCTGATCGACAAGATCACGAGGCGGGGGTTGACCTCATGCAGCAACGAGAAGCTCAGCCCGAGGCGGTCGAGGACGCCCGTGCGGAAGTTCTCGACCAGGACGTCGGCCTTCTTCACCAGATCCAACAGCAGCGCCCGCTCCGACTCCTGCTTGAGATCCAGCACGATCGATTCCTTATTGCGGTTCGCCGACAGGAAGTAGGTCGACTCCCGATCCTGGGCATCGCCTGCTGGGACACCTCCGTGGGTACCGGACTCCGGGTCGGGCCAGCGAAACGGCGGCCCCCAACCTCGGGTGTCGTCGCCGGTTGTCGGAACCTCGACCTTGATGATGCGCGCGCCGAGGTCACCCATCATCATCGTGGCTTGGGGCCCGGCAAGCGCTCGGGACAGGTCGACCACGAGCAGACCCGCGAGCGGTCCGGATTTGGGCATGGGGGTGTCCTTCCTTGATGTGGATAAGCCGGTGAGTACGGACAGCGTCAGGGCCGGGTCCGGTCCCCCAGGTCCCAGAACAGGCCGGCCATCAAGCGCAGGGCTTCGCCTGCCAGACCGACCAGAAGGTGCTCATCGGGACCGTGCTGCGAACACCCCGGATAGGAATGCGGGATCCAGATCGTGGGTAGCCCGAGCACTTCGGCGAAGCAGTCGTTGGGCAGAGTCCCGCCGAGATTAGGCAGGATCGCCGGGCGCTTGCCGGTGGTTGCCTCGATCGAGGACGCGGTCCAAGCAACCCACTCATCGTCCGGGTCGAGCCGCGTGGCGGCAGTTCCTTCATCGACCGTCACCTCGATCGCGGAGAGACCGTGCGCGTCCAGATGATCACGCAACGTCTGCTCGAGCGCGGTCCAGTCGGTCCCCACGACGAATCTCAGCTGGCACCGGGCCACCGCCGAGCCCGGGATCGAACTCTCGGGACTCGCTGGCGATCCTGCGGCCAGGCTGAGTATCTCCAATGCGTTCCACCCGTAGACACGCTCAGCCGAACTGAGTCCAGGCTCACCCCAGTCCAGATCGATCTCCGGCGCCTGCGCACCGGCGTCGATGGCGATGTCTGCGAGAGCAGTCCTGACTGCGGGGCTGATGGCAGGGGGCCGCAGTCCCTCCGGCAGGATCCGTCCGTGCGCGTCGACCAACGTCGACAGGGCATGTGCGAGGAGCACCGCCGGATTGCGCAGCAGACCACCCCAATTGCCCGAGTGGTAGGCCTGCGGTCGCAGGGCCGCGTGCAGGGTGAAGGACACCTCGCCGCGGGTGCCGAGGAAAAGTGTCGGACGTTCCTCGGAGACGCGGGTACCGTCCGAGCCCACCAGGACATCCGCGGCAAGCTCGTCCCGCAAGTTCACGCAGAGCTCCCGCAGGCCCGGCGATCCGATCTCCTCGCCCATGTCGATCAAGACCTTCGCATTGAAGCCGAGCTTGCCGTCCCTTGCGGACAGCACCTGCTCGAGCGCCGCGAGATTGATGGTGTGCTGGCCCTTGTTGTCCGCAGAGCCCCGGCCGTACCAGCGATCGCCCTCCACGACGAGATTCCACGGTGACAATCCGGCTCGCCACTGGGACTCGTCCCCCAGCACCACATCGCCGTGGCCGTAGGTCAGAACCGTGGGCAGCCCGCTGCCCTCGTGCCGCTGGGCGATCAGGAACGGAGGGCCATCCTGCAGAGGGTTGTCGACGATCTCCCATGCGAAACCACAGCGTTCCAGCACCGGGACGATCTCGTCGAGTAGATAGCTGCGGTGGACCGACTGATTGCCGGCTGCCTCGCTCTCGGTGGGGTAGGTGAGCTTGCGGGTCAGTTCGCGCAGGAAGTCGCCGGAGAGCAGGAATGAGTCGGCAAGCTCGATCGCATGTGATCGCGACATGTGGATCCTTTCAGCGGCCCGGGATACGCCGCGGCCGTCCGACCCAGCACTGTCACCTAACCCCACAACTGCCCCTGCCGACCATCACCGATTCTCGAAACCTGCATTGCCCGATCGCGATGCCATGAGCCGGTCCGGTCCACCGGCGTCGACGCGGGCGGCCAGTAGGCTGACGATGTGCACCTCATGAGTGATTCACTCCGCTACTTCCTGGAAGTGGCACGCACCGGGTCCATCACCGAGGCTTCGGAACGTCTGCACATCGCCGGCTCCGCGATCAGCCGCCAGATCGCCAGGCTCGAACATGGGGCCGGAGTCCGGTTGTTCGACCGGCATCCCCGCGGCATGGTGCTGACAGAAGCCGGACAAGTCCTCGCCGATCACGCACGACGCAGCCTCCTCGACGAGGACGACGTGCTCCGACAGTTGCACATCATCGACCAATCCGATCGCAGCGTGATCCGGCTGGCATGCTCGGAGGGTTTTGCCCAGCACCTGTTACCCGAAGAGATGGCCCGCTTCCGCCAGAGACATCCGGGGGTCCGATTCCATCTCGACGTCGTCGACCCCGCTGTCGCCACGCAACTGGTGGTCGACGGGTCACGTGACATCGCAGTGACGTTCAGCATGGCCCCTGAGTCCGGCGTCCGCGTGGAGCACTCCCATCAGGAACCCATCGTCGCCCTGATGGCTGAGGGCCACCCGCTGTCGACCCGCGACGGCGTCTCGTTGGCAGATCTCGGAGAGCACCCGCTGGCACTCATGGCGGAGGGAACCACGATCCGGACGCTGTTCGACGTGTGCTGCAGCGTGGAGGGATTGACATTCGACCCGGTTCTGGTGAGCAACAGCTCGACCGCTCTGAACGGCTTCACCCAACTGGCTGGCTCCGTGACGCTCACAGGTCAGTTGAGTGCTCGCCGCCTCGCGCAGGAGGGGCTGGTCGCAGTCCCGCTGACGAATCCCGAGCTGCTTCAGCGGAGCTTCCAGATCCAGACCATGGCGAAACGCACGCTTCCGGAGACGATCGCGGCCTTTGTGACTCAGCTCGTCGACAGCGTCGCCTAAACCCCACCCCCGAGAGCGGTGCGCTGGCGTCCACCAAGACGCCCGACGTGGACGCCAACGCACCGCCCCTGGCTGCGAGGTTTACCGTCGATGGCATGGGACTGACCCGCGCAGAGCTCGAATCATTCGCCGGACGCTCGATCCCCGATCTGTTGCCAGATGATCTGCGGTTGCTGTTCGTCGGAATCAATCCCGGTCTGGTCAGCGCAGCGACTGGAATGCACTTTGCCCGCCCTGGCAACCGGTTCTACCCTGCACTGCGCCTTGCCGGAGTCATCCCCGAGGACGCGCTCACGCCCGAACAAGCCGCACCTGAGCTGATCCGGCGCGGCATCGGTATCACCAATATCGTGGCTCGAGCCTCGGCTCGGGCCGACGAGTTGGACGACGCCGAGCTCGTCGAGGGCCGCGAGCGGCTCGAGACGTTCATCGCCACCCACCGCCCCCAAGTCGTCGCATTCGCGGGTATCACGTCATATCGGATCGCCTACGGTGACAAGAAAGCCCGAGCCGGCCGCCAGACACGGACGATCGCCGGTGCCGAGGTCTGGGTCGTCCCCAATCCCAGCGGGCTCAACGCCCATGAAACCGTCCAGACGCTGGCCGAGGCATACGGCGCCGTAGCGGCAGCGGCCGAAATCAGTCTTTTCGGCGGATCTTCATGACGTGGGGCATGACGTCGTAGACCGTCCCGATGAGTGACGTGACCGCGACAGCGACTCGCTCCCCGGCAGGGGTCAAGGCGTAGTCGACGTGCGGCGGCAAGGTCGACTGCACTCGCCGGTCGACCAGCCCATCGGCTTCCAACGCCTTGAGCGTCTGGGAGAGCATCTTCTCGCTGATGCCGTCGACCTGGCGCCGAATCTCGCCGAAACGTGCCGGGTCGACACTCAACGCCGCCAGAGTCAAGGAGCCCCAGCGGCTCGTGACGTGTTCGAGGACCGAGCGTGACGGGCAATCCACTGCCATGACGTCAAATGCTCTGCTCATGTCGGCCTCCTCTTCCTGCCCACCAGACTATCACTTGGTTAGCACTAACGAATAGTTTGCACTTTCTACAAGTTAGTGTAGATTTCAATCAATCACTGCGGAACGCCCGCAGTGCGTTCACAAAGGACTCATCCATGACCATCGCCGTCACCGCCGCCACGGGCCAGCTGGGCTCGCTCGTCATCGACTCGCTCCTGAAGCGGACTCCGGCCTCCGATGTCGTCGCTGTCGTGCGCGACGCCGCCAAGGCCCAGCCCCTCGCCGACAAGGGCGTCACGGTGCGCGTCGCCGACTACGACGATCGCGCCGCGCTCGACCAGGCACTGTCCGGCGTCGACCGCGTCCTACTGATCTCGGGCAATGAGATGGGCAAGCGGTTCCAGCAGCACAAGAACGTCATCGACGCAGCTGTCGCTCAGAACGTGTCACGGATCGTCTACACGAGTGCGCCCTTCGCCGATACGTCAAGCCTGCCGGTCGCGCCCGAACACCTGCTGACCGAGCAGTACCTCGCGACAGTCGACGTGGAGAAGTCGCTGCTGCGCAACGGCTGGTACAACGAGAACTACCTCGGCGCGCTCGACTCCGCCGCAGGGACGGGGTCAGTGCTCACCAGCGCCGGCGCGGGTCAGGTCGCCAGTGCGGCACGCGCCGACTACGCCGAAGCGGCGTCTGTCGTGCTCACCAGCGACTCGGTCGAACCCGTCTACGAACTCTCCGGCGACACCGCCTGGACGCAGGCCGAGCTGGCCAAGACGGTCGGCGATGTCATCGGCAAGCCCGTCGAGTCGGCCCAAGTCTCTCCCGAGCAGCAGGCCGAGATCCTGGCCGGCGCCGGACTCGATCCCGCCCTCATCGGATTCCTGGTCGAGACGGATGCCTCGATCAGCAAGGGCGAGCTCGGCCACACGAACGGCGTCCTGTCACAGCTGATCGGCCGCCCGACGACGCCGCTGGTCGAATCGCTGCGCGCCGCTCGTTGACCCGCACCACATCGCGAGGTCGGCTATGTCCGAGCCCACGGATATCGTCTCGGGCATGGATCAACGCATCAGCCTCATCACCCTCGGCGTGGCCGACCTCGCCCGTGCACGAGAGTTCTACGAGACCGGCCTCGGCTGGAGCAAAGGAAATGCCGAAGACAGCGTCGCGTTCTACCAGCTCAGCAACGGCATGATCCTCGGACTGTGGTCACGCGAGGATCTCGCCGCAGACACCAAGGTCGTCGACACCGGTGCGACGTTCAGCGGCATCACGATCGCGTTCAATGCACGGTCGCGCGCCGAGGTCGACGACATCCTGGCTCAGGCCGAAGCCGCCGGGGGGACGGTCACCAAGGCCGCCGAAGCCCAGTTCTGGGGCGGCTACTCGGGCTATTTCGCCGATCCTGACGGACATCCCTGGGAAGTCGCATTCAATCCCGACTGGCCGATCGACGAGTCCGGACGGATGACGTTGACCTGATCGCTTGGCCGGCGATCCTTTAGCTGCAGCTCGAATCCGATCGGCATCACGGTGAGCCGTTCGGTGACCTTGAGCTGATAGCTCAGATCCGGGCTCAACTCATAGCGATGCAAGATCCGCGCCAGCACCAAGATCGCCTCGTGCAGGGCGAACTGGCGACCGATGCACGAGCGCTCCCCTGTTCCGAACGGCTTGTAGACGTGCGGAGTGCGGCCGCGGGAGCGCTCCGGCGAAAATCGGTCCGGGTCGAACTCGTCTGCGTCGTCTCCCCACACCGCCGGATCGCGATGAACCAGCGGCAGCACCACCAAAGCCCAATCCTGCGGCCGCATGACCTGTCCGGTGCTCAAGGTGGTGGTCTCGCGGGGGCTGCGGCCGAACGCGGGCGCCGTGGGCCACAGCCTCAGGCCTTCGTCGAGCACCCGGCGCAGATACCGGAACTTGGCAACCTGCTCGAACGTCGGTTCGGTATTGCGATCCGGCCCGAGGATACGGTCGACCTCGGCCTGCGCCTTCGCGAGCGCATCCGCGTCACGGGTCAGGTAGTACAACGCGAACGACAACGCGCCTGACGTCGTTTCGTGGCCGGCCACCAGGAAGGTCAGTATCTGATGGCGGATATTGATGTCGTCGAGCCGCTCACCTGAGTCTGGGTGAGTCGAGTTGAGCATGATGCCGAGCAGATCGTGATCGTCGGTCGCCCCGGTCTTGCGACGGTCGGCGATGAGCGTGTCGAGCAAATCGTCGAGGTACGCCTGGTGATGCGCATTTCGTTTGGCGATGCGCTTGGCCATCCGCTTGGCACCCGGCATCGACGCCAGGGACCCTTTGCGCTGTCCTGCTTTCAGCGAGGCGACCATCGCCGGGATGAAGGGGTGCGGTTCATCGCGGGTGAATGAGCCGAAATCCTGGCTGAAGGCTGTACGACTGATGCTCTCCAAGGTCAGCTTCGTCATGTCGGCGGAGACATCGACCGGCCCCTTCCTGACATCCCACATCTCGAAGAGCTCCCGGGTCGCCTCCAACATGATCGGGTGATACCGCCGCATCGCATCCTTGGTGAAGGCCGGACGCAGCAGTTCGTGAGCCAGCGCCCAGTTGGTCTCGTCGTTGTAGGCCGTGAAGAGGCCCTCACCTGCCAATTCCCGCAAGGCTTCCAGCGCAGGAGTCAGCGCTTTGGCGAATCGCGACTCATCGCAGAGTTCGGCGGCCAACTCCGCACCGGAGACGAACACGAACTTCTGGTCGAAGATCTTGAGTTCGAAGATCGGACCGAGGCCGACCGCACGTCGCATCGTGCTCTGCAATGGTGCCTCGACATCAGTGCCGAGCGCGTCACCCACGACAGGTTTACGCCCCGGCGGATGTGGAAACGTATGGCCCGACCAGTCATTACGCATGAAAATCTCCCTCGGTAAGTATCCTTCCGGCATGGCCACCCGCACCCGCCTCAGTCGCGAGGCTCGTCAAGACCAATTGCTCGACCTCGGCGCCGAGCTGTTCGCGGACCGGTCGTACGAAGAGGTCCACATCGAGGAACTCGCCGAGGTAGCCGGAGTTTCGCGCGGATTGCTCTATCACTACTTCCCCAACAAACGGGCCTTCTTTGCCGCGATGGTCAAACGCGAGTCCGAACGGATGGCCGAACTCCCCGTTCCCGACCCGCAGGCATCGGTTCCCGTGCAGCTGCTGCAGAGCATCGGGACCTACCTCGACTACTGCGACACGCACAAGATGGGAGTCAAAGCGGCTTTTCGCGGAGCTGCCTCGGCCGATGCCGAGGTCCAGGCCATCATCGACCGCGACATCAGTCAGCAGGCCGCACACATTCTGGCGCTGCTCAGCCCCACGAAGCCCAGCGAGCTGCTGGAGCTTGCGGTTCGCAGTTGGGTGCTGATGTTGCGCAACCTCGCGCATGAGTGGCTCGACGCCAACAACGTGTCCCGCGACGAGGTCCGCGATCTGGCCGCCACGATTCTCACTTCGACGGTTCAAGCGCTGACGCACGATAAGCCCTAGCTACTCGCCGGGCTCACAGCCCGTTGCGTTTGCTGAACATGCTGACGATCCGCTGATAGCCCGGCCCGGTCACCCGGACGAACTTGTCGAGCGCCCAAGCGTCGGCGCCGATCAGGACTCGCGCCTTGTTCTTCTCGACGCCCTTGAGGATGACCTGGGCGGCCTTGTCCGGAGATGTGCGGGCTAGCTTGTCGAACGATCCTGCCAGCTTGTCGTGATCGAGGCCGTCGACCTGCCCGGCGTTGCGAGCGATATTGGTCTTGATCCCGCCGGGGTGGACACACGTGACCCTGACCGGACGTTTGCCGTTGACCATCTCCTGGCGCAGCGACTCGGTGAATCCCCGCACTGCGAACTTCGCGGCGTTGTAGGCGCTTTGCGTCGGCACGGCGAACAGGCCGAAAACACTCGAGATATTGATGACGTGCCCGTCACCGGAAGCCACGAGGTGAGGCAGGAATGCTTTGGTGCCGTTGACGACTCCCCAGAAGTCAACGTCCATGACCCGATCGATGTCTTTGAACGACATCTGCTCGACACCACCGGTGAAGGCGATGCCGGCATTGTTGAAGACCAAGTGGACAGCGCCGAACTGCTCGGCGACGGAGTCGGCGTAAGCCAGCACGAGTTCGCGCTGCGACACGTCGAGAGGGTCGGAACGCACCTCAGCACCTGCGGCCTTGACGAGGGACTCCGTCTCAGCCAGGCCCCGAACGTCGACATCGCTGATCGCGAGACGGGCCCCGCGACGCGCCAACTCGACCGACAGTGCTCGCCCGATGCCAGATGCCGCGCCGGTGACGACAGCCACCTTGCCGGTGAAGTGAGTCATGGAAGTCCTCTCGGTTTCAGATACTTACAGTATCCGAAACCGACGCTACCAGATAATCCAATTACGTGAAAGGGTTTCAGTCCGGCTGCCGGCGTCGAGGTGTCAGTCGTACTTCCGGCAGCGGCGGCGCCGGGATGACTTGACCGCCGTGGCCGTCGACGTGACCGAACCGCGCAGCGGCGGCCTGCCACTGATCGCGCGCTTCGACGATGTCCTCATGCGAGCGCCCGATGAAGTTCCACCACATGACGAGCTCCTCGTCGAAGGGCTTACCCCCGATCAACAGCAGTGTCGTTTCCCCCGCGACCTGCAGACCGATCTCAGAACGCCCTGGCGCGAGAAAGCGCAGCTTGCGGTGTGCGACCTCCACCCCCTCGACCACGACGGGACCATCAACAGCCAAGATCGCGTGTTCGAAGTCGGCACGTAGCGGGATCTTGGTGAATCCTGGCTGCACCCGCACCTCGGCACCCATGATCGGCGTATAGGTCGTAGCCGGCGATACCGCATCCGCCATCTGCCCCAGCAGCACCTTGGCCGTCCATCCCTCCCCCTCCGTGACGGGGAGGTCTGGGTGATGTTCGAAACCGGCCGCGCCCTGACGAGCGTTCTGCGGCAAGGCGACCCAGAGTTGGATACCTTGCATCGGCGATTCCGGGTCCCCCACCGAGAACTCCGAATGCGAGACGCCATCGCCGGACGTCATGAGGTTGAGCTCGCCCGGCTTGAGGACAACGTCATTTCCCAGACTGTCGCGATGACGGATCTCTCCGGCCAGCGGCCAGGTCACAGTCTGCAGTCCGGTGTGCGGGTGCGGCAGCACCGCCATCGACTCCGTGGTCGGCCCGAAGTGATCGACGAAGCACCATGCGCCCACCGTGGGAAATCCACGCTGCGGAAGCGTGCGGTGCACCGTCAGTCCACGCAGACCACCCAGGGGCACCTCTCTCGCACCGAGAGTCAGATCAGAGCTCATAGTTAAGAGCGTACGGTGCGGTCGAGCAATCGTGGGTAGCCAAGTTCACACCCCCCTGAGTCCATATCTGCTGGTCTGGCCACCAGCAGCCCGTAAAATCGAGTTATGCCCCGCCCACGCAAGATCGCCACCACGGCCCTCATCGGCGGCGGAGCAACAGTCTCCAGCTTCTACGGATTCCTGATCGGCGAGGCCCTGCTGGCCCGGCGCGCGATCGGCACCAGCGCCGAGCGACCGCCTTCGCCCGAGGGAATCTACGGCGACGATCTGCCCGGAACCCCGATCAAGGTACTCGTTCTGGGCGACTCTGCCGCCGTCGGCTATGGCATGAAACGCGCAGATGCGACGCCGGCCGCCATGATCGGTATCGGCATCGCCCACCTCATGGATGCACCGGTCGAGGTCAAGACCCGCGCCGTGGTGGGTGCCCAGACATCGGCTCTCATGAGCCAGCTCGATCAGGTTGACGGCTGGGACCCTGATGTTGCGGTCATCGTCGTCGGTACCAATGACGTGACCCATCAAGTACGTCCCAGCACTTCAGCGCGTCTCCTCGGGGACGTCGTACGCCGGCTCGTGTCGTCCGGCTGCGAGGTTGTCGTGGGCACGACACCGGATCTTGGCAGTGTTCGCCCGATCAAACAGCCTCTCCGGGCAGTCGCGCGGCTGCTGAGTCGGAGCCTTGCCCGCAAGCAGACCATCGCCGTCGTCGAGGCCGGTGGTCGCGCCGTGTCGCTGGGCGGCCTGCTCGGGACCCTGTTCGCCGAGAAGCGCGAGATCATGTTCGGCGTCGATCACTTCCACCCGTCCGAGACCGGCTACGCCAATATGGTCTCGGTCATCATCCCCGCAGTTGCCGCCTCGCTGCGCGAGAAGTCCCGCACCTTCGAATATGCCGGTTTCGCACCGTCCAACACCCCGCGCGATCTCATGCCTGTGCGCGAAGCCGCTGCCGAGGCGTCCCAGCACCCAGGCACCGAGGTCGTCCAGGACAAGGCCCAAGGCGGTGGCCGTTGGGCGACGGTCCTGCGCCGTCGTCGCGGAAATTGACGGCTCACCCGACGTCGACACAGTAAAGAGCGACCGCCCCGGAGGGACGGTCGCTCTTCACGTGGTACCAGCTTGAGATCAGTCGCTGTTGATGATCGCCATGATGCGCAGGATGTTGGTGTAGATCCACACGATCGTGACGGTCAGACCGAGTGCGGCCTGCCACGACTCGACCTCGGGAAGTCCGGCGGCGATGCCCTTCTCGACGAAGTCAAAGTCGAGGATCAGCATGAAGACACCGAGCACGAGGCCCAGGCACGCGAACACGAAGCCGATCGGTCCGAATCCGTTGACGCCGAGACCCGAGCCGAAGAACGACATGATCATCGACAGGAACGAGACTGCGACGAATCCGAGAACCGAGGCGATGACGATCTTGCGGAACTTCGCACCGACCTGGATGTTGAAGAACTTGTACGCGGCCAGTGTTCCGGCCACCGCAGCGAACGTGCCGAGCACGGCGCCGAAGATGATCGACTCGTCAGCGCTGACCAGGTTGGTGAGCAGCTTGGAGAAGGCACCGACGAACACACCTTCGAGCACCGCGTAGCCCAAGACCAAAGCCGGGCTGGTGACCTTCTTGAAGCCGTTGACCAGGACGAGAACGAAGCCGCCGAGACCTCCGACGAGGCTGAGCGCGTATGCCTTGTTCACGGCATCCTGATTGGCGAAGCCGGTGTCGGAGATGATCTCGCCGATGACAACCCAGGTCACGGCGGCTGCCGCGATGACCAGGCCAAGTGTGATGGCGGTCTTCTCGACGACCGAGTCGATCGTCATACGACCGGTGCCGGTGCCCCGCTCGGTGTGGGTGGGCGAGCCGCCGTTCAGGTCGATCTGCCACTGCGACGGGTCGGTGGTGACTGCCCCAGCGCGACCGTTGAACTCGTTGTTACGAGTGAAGATCGGGTTGTTGCTCTGCATGATTCCCTCCGTGGGATCGGCTCCATGAATGTGGAGTCATTGCTTCTACCCTATCTAACGCCCGCGACAGGGTGTTTGATCCCGAAATACTAGTCGGATTCTGCAACCTTCTTGGGTGCGACGAGCGCGGGGACCCGCTCGAACGGGAGCGGACGATCTTGGGGCCCCGCACCCTGCACAGCGTCGAGTTTTCCGCCGTCATCCGCATAGTCGGCCTCCACCATCCGCATGGGGAACACGTTCCAGACCACTGTCCCGTTCTGCAATGCCGAAGGCACCCACAGGCCATTCCTGGTACACCCGCGATCCAGGCATCCGTTCCCGCCGGGCACGGATGTCGCCAGCGGCTTTCCGTCCTGGTCGAACAACTGGATATCGGTCAGCGCCCGCCCCTTGGCGTCGTAGCCGAAGATATTGGTCACGGGAACCCCGTTGAGATAGACGCCGGTGAGGTCAGGTGCCGATTCGGTCTCGACGTAGACCGTTCCTCCGCCCCACGCCTGTGCTGCGTTGAACACGGGAAGCAGAACCACGACAGCGGCGAGGTTGCCGATCACCGTCACAGCTCGCATTCCGGGAAACGCTAACCGACCTCGGCCCCATTGGACACTGACGATCACGAACAGCAGCAGCACGAGCCAGAACGCGCCCTCGAACCAATAGCCCCGCTCCATTCCGAAGAAAGCCGCCGACAACCACGTGGCCAGCCAGGCACGGAAGATCCACCAGCCCGGCCGCAAGGCAGCCAGGAAGTCCACGACTGCCATGGCGGCGGGTGTGCTGTGCAGCGCTTGCACAGCGCCGATACGGGCGTCCCGCAAGACGTCGACGAGACTTGCCAACACACCGCTGCGCGTAGTGGTCTCCCGCACAGGAAGGCCGGCGGCCAGTCGAAGCTCTGCGGCGTAGGCGACAGGGTCCGGCAAGGTGCGGCGCAGGTCTTCGGCCAGTGACTCGGCCAGATCGGCCTCGAGCCCGTCGGTCAGATCGTCGACCTCGTCGGCGGGCAGGTCCGCGAGCGCATCTCGGACGCCTCGAGCAAATGCAAGGATCTCTGGTGCGACGGTGGACGTGGTCATGCTGCCTCCCCAGGCTGGGATCCATTGGTGAGTAGTCGATTCATCGTGGCCGAGAAGTCGGCCCAGACCTTGCGCTGGACGGAGAGCATCTCGCGTCCTTGGGAATTGATGCCGTAGTACTTGCGATGCGGCCCTTCCTCGGACGGCACGACGTACGACGTCAGCGCACCGGCCGTGTAGAGACGACGCAGTGTGCCGTAGACGGAGGCGTCTCCGACTTCTTCGAGCCCTGCGGCCCGCAGGCGTCGCACAACGTCATAGCCGTAGCCGTCCTCGTCCTCGACCACGGCGAGCACCGCGACGTCGAGCACGCCCTTGAGTAGCTGGGTAGCATCCATGGATGGGACAGTACCACGCAATGCGCACTACTGCGTGGAGTACGCCACCATGGGCCGGGTCGAAACTGGAACTCAGCCGCCGATGTCGTGGAGGTGGTGGGCCACGTCGTGCCAGAAGTACTGCGCGAGAGTCTCGACTGTGAAGCTCGAACCGTTGCTGCGACGCCCCGTCCGCCCGTGGGCCTCGGGCGGGATCGCATCAAATATGTCGGCCGCGACCAGACCGGCCTCGACCAGCTCGCGCGAAACGACCAGCGGATCCTGCGCGGCGTAGTCATCCTCGATCGCGGTGACGTCCTGGTTCCAGTCGGCGAATTCGGGGTCATCCTCGTCGAGCATCAACTGGATGCGCCGACCGAACAACTCGAAGACGTCCCGCACGTGGCACGCGTACTCCGTCGGCGACCACACCTCGACAGAAGGCCGTGCCCGCGCGTCAGGACGCTCGAGCACCGAGACCCAGCGGGGCAGGTCTGCGCGCAGACGATCGCCGATCGAGGCGACCGCGACGTCGGAGGCGGTCAGCCCACACTCGGGGCATCGCTCGCGCAACACCCAGGTCCAGTCCTTGTCATCAGGTTGTATGGCCACCCGTCTACGCTAGCGCGAGTGGAACCGACGCCTTATCGCACCGAACCCGTCTCGTTCACCCGACGCGGCGGACGCCTGACCGAACGCCAGCAAAGCGCCTGGGACGCAACCGCCGAGACATATGTGCTCGATACGCCTCGCCACGGTCCGAACACCTCGATCGACCCGACGTACGTGCTCGACCGACAGGCCGCCTTCGGACGGCAAGCGCCCCTTGTCGTCGAGATCGGCAGCGGACGCGGCGAAGCGATCGTCCACGCCGCGAAGGAGAATCCCGAGCTGGACTTCCTCGGTCTGGAGGTCTACATCCCCGGCGTCGCACAGACCCTCGTGACCATGCGGCACGAGGATGTCTCCAATGTGCGCCTCATGATCGTCAACGCGGCTGAAGCACTCACCACGATGTTGCCGCCGGGTTCGGTGCACGAACTACGGATCTGGTTCCCGGATCCTTGGCACAAGAAGCGCCACAACAAGCGCCGTCTCGTGACCCCCGAATTCGCCGCCGTCGCCGCCCGGGCCCTTGAGCCTGGTGCTCTCTGGCGGCTCGCCACGGATTGGCAGGACTACGCCGACCAGATGTTCGAGGTGCTTGCCGGTTCGCCCGACTTCGAGTTCTCCGACGACTGGGCACCTCGGTTCGAAGGACGTCCGCTGACCCGTTTCGAAGGCAAGGGGCTACGCGTCGATCGCGATATCCGCGACCTGGTCGCCACCCGCAAGCCCTAGGATGACCCCATGACCGAGACCACCACCGCCGAAAAACTTCGCATCTCCGAAGGGTTCGTCGTCTGGATCATCGGCACGTCGGTCGAAGAGACCTCGATTCTCGATCCGATGCCCGAGGGCGCCGAGATGATCGAGATCCGCGACGAGGAAGAACCCGAGTCGGTCGATGCCGCCATCCTGTTCGCCGGTGACCGGACCGAGCTGGCCGACAGCTTCGACGAGTTCCTCCCCCAGCTCGGCTCGATCCCCGTGGTCTGGGTGTCGTACCCCATCGGCAGTCACGCCGATATCGACGAGGACTCGATTCAAGAGCTCGTCGCCGACTACGGCTGGTACGCCGTCGAGTCCGTCGCCCTCGACGAGACGTGGGCTGCTCTGCGGTTCGAGCCGTCTTAGTTCCGGCGGAACCTGGACACCCAGATTCCCGGCGGAACCTGCTCATCGGCCTCCCGCTCGAAGCCGTACTTGGCGTAGAGCGAGACCGCCGGGACGTTGTCGCGCCCGGTCGCCACGAACACCTGACGTCCGGCTGATCGATCGATGACCCGCTCGAGCAGAGCCGCGCCGATCCCCCGTCTCGTCGCGCCGGGGCTCACCATCAGCTTGTCGATGTCGATGTGCTCGTCGTGCTCGGCCCAGGCGACCGCACCGACAAGATCGACGCCGTCCCACGCCGTGATCCAACGCCCACGCCATCCTGTGAGCCCGACCGCGTCCTGGTGCAGCGGAGGAATGCGATCATCCCCGATGATCTCTGCTTCCAACGCATACGAAGACCGCTGCAATACCAGCAGCGTCTGCGCGAAGTACGGATCCGCTGCAGGATCGGGTGAGGAGAAGATCACCTGTCATCTCCTCCCGTCGTTGACGCCAGACTAGTCCAGTCGGGTCAGGTTCAGGCGAGGTAGCGCCATCTGATCTGTGCTCCCGGTGGGATTCGAACCCACACTGTGACGGGTTTAAGCCATCTGCCTCTGCCGTTGGGCTACGGGAGCCGGCAATCAGCCTAGCGGGATGGGAACACGATGTCGGCCGGGTCATCGCCCGCGAGCAATCGCTCGACCTGACGACGGACGACCGCTTCGATCCGTGGCTGCATCGCACTCGACATTCCGCCCACGTGCGGTGAGATGAGCACACCTGGCGTCGACCACAGTGGATGCTCCGGCGGCAGCGGCTCCGGATCGGTCACATCGGTTGCCAGTCGGATACGGCCGGCCTGGCGAACCACCGCAGCGGAGTCGACGACGGAGCCGCGCGAGACATTGACCACGACGGCGCCGTCCGGCAACGCTGCCAGGAAGTTGTCGTCCACGAGCCCGGTCGTGTCGGCGGTCAGCGGGATGGCCAGCACGACGACGTCGACGGTCGGCAGCAAGTCGGCCAGTTCGTCGATCCCGTGGACAGTCCCCCGCTCGTCCTCACGGCGCCGCGACGCGACCCTGACCAGGGTGGCGCCGAAACCGTCGAGCCGCTTCTCCAGCTCGACACCGATACCGCCGTAGCCCAGCAGCATGATCCGGCGATCGATCAAACTCGCGGTGAATCGGCGGTTCCACTGACCGATCTCGCGGGCGTATCGATCCACCTCGCGCTGCGACGCCAACAACAGCGCGACTCCCAGCTCCGCAGTCGACTCCTCGTGTACGCCGACCGCATTGCAGTAGGTGATCCCGTCAGGCAGGACGTCGCCGATCCCGTCGAATCCCAAAGCCTGTGACTGGATGATGTTGAGACGAGAACTGTCGAGCGCCTCCAAACCTGACGCCGCGACACTGTAGGGCCGCACCGCGAGATCGACGTATCGCTGCGGCTGCGGTGAGACGAAGTCCCACACCGTCAGGTCGACGCCGTCCAGATCGTCCAGATCGGAGAGCCAATCGGCGTCGGGGACTGTGACGTGTAGCCTGCGTTCGTTCATTGAGCCATCTCCCATGCGATGCCGTCGAGGATGTCGTGTTCGCTGACTACAAGCGTCTCGGTCCGCAAAGGCAGCAGCGCGATCAGCCGGTCGAGGATCAACGCGCCGGCCCCGATGACGTCGGCGCGTCCCGGGTGCATGAACGGCAGCGCCCGACGGTCGGCCACCGACATCTGTACCAAGGAGACGCACGCCGCGCGGACGTCGTCGAGCCGGAGCCGGGCGTCGTGGATCCGGGTCGAGTCATACGTCGGCAACGCCAGAGCGTGTGCGGCGACGGTGGTGATGGTTCCCGCGACGCCTACGAACAGGTCGATCGGCGCAATCTGATCCATGAAGGGTTTCAGCACGCCGTCGATGTGATCCATGCATGCCGCGACTTCGTTGACGGGCGCCGGATCTCCGGCCAGGAAGCGCTCCGTGAGTCGGACCGAGCCGATGTCGAGAGATACCGACCACTCGATCACATCGCCTGTGCCGACGACGAGTTCGGTCGATCCCCCGCCGATGTCGACGACGAGCGTACGGACCGGGTCGAGATCCCATGTCGCACCCAGGAATGAGGCCCGGGCCTCGTCGACACCGGCAAGCACGACGGGCCGCACGCCGAGGATCTCCTCGACCGCGTCTTCCAGCTCCTCGCCGTTGGCGGCATCGCGCATCGCCGATGTCGCACAGAAACGGATATCCGTGACGTCGAACATCGCGAGCATCTCGGCGTACTCGCGGGTGGCCACGAGGGTGCGTTCGATCGCGGCCGCGCTGAGACGACCGCTTTGATCGACCCCCTCGCCCAGGCGCACGATCCGCATTTCGCGCAGCAAGTCGGTCTTGGCGTCACCGTCGATGTCGCTGATGAGCAGACGGATCGAATTGGTCCCGCAGTCGATGGCCCCGACGCGACACTCAGACATCGTCCGGCTCCGGTTCGACCCAATCGGCGCCGCAGGAGTTGCCTTCCCACCAGGCGCCGAGCAGCTCGATCGCCTCATCGCCCAAGGGGTTCACGCCAGGTCCCTTCGCGAGAGAGTGCCCGACGAGCACGTGGAGGCATTTGACGCGGGTCGGCATGCCGCCTGCCGTGATGCCGTCGATCTCGGGCACATGCCCCAGCGCTTCGCGCTCAGCAAGATAGGTGCGGTGCGCCTCGGCGTAATGCGTTGCCAGGGCTTCGTCCTGTTCGAGCCGAGCACTCATTTCCTTCATGAGCCCGGAAGCTTCCAGCGTCCCGATCTCACCGGCGAGACGCGGGCAGGTCAGGTAGAACATCGTCGGGAACGGCGTCCCGTCATCGAGCCGTGGCTCGGTCTTGACGACATTGGGGTGACCCGACGGGCAACGGGACATGATTTCGAGGATCCCGCGAGGCGGGCGGCCCAATTGTTCGGCTACTGCATCGAGGTCGGCCTGCGCTACGTTCACTGGTCCTTCAGCACCTTGTCCGGATCGGGTTGATTCTTCTTCGGGGCGACCGGCTCCTTGCCGGCCGCCTCCACACTGCCCCACAGCTTGTCGTACCACTGAGGCGACTTTGCTTGGGTCGGAACGTCGAGTGTCGGCACTGCGGCGCCCTGCACCTTGCCGTCACTGCCCTTGACCCGATAACCCACTTCGCCGGGCAGGACCCAGCCGAAGCGCTCCTTGGCCTGCTGCTTGACGTACGCCGGATCGTCCCAGCGCTCTTTCTGGTCCTCGAGGTCGGCGATGGCAAGTTTTCGCATCGCGATCTCGGCCTTGGTCGCCTGGATCTCCGAACGCTGCTCCCACCAGGCGTGCAGCGTCGATGTGTAGGACGCGAGCAGCAACAAGACGACCGCCAGCAGCACGATCGCGCGAGTCGTCAGCCGGGGACCGGATCGTTCCGGCGTCGCCGGGCTTGCCATGCCACCCAACGACGCGGGACGTCCCCCCCGCTGCCCGGACGGTCCTCGCTTCGAGGTAGGGGATCCCCCACCTGGTCTGCGATCAGGTTTCCGTCCTGGGCCGCGAGGTGAACGCGCTGCCATGGGTCAGAGCGCCAGCCGCGGGAACGCGGAAGCGCCGGCGTACGTCGCCGCTGCGCCGAGGAGCTCCTCGATGCGCAGCAGCTGGTTGTACTTGGCGACACGGTCGGAACGAGCCGGCGCGCCGGTCTTGATCTGGCCACAGTTGGTCGCCACGGCCAGGTCGGCGATCGTGGTGTCCTCGGTCTCGCCGGAGCGGTGGCTCATCATGCAGGCGAAGCCGTGACGGTGAGCCAGCTCGACCGAGTCGAGGGTCTCGGTCAGCGAACCGATCTGGTTGACCTTGACGAGCAGCGCGTTCGCGGCGCCCTCTTCGATACCGCGGGTCAGACGCTCGACATTGGTGACGAACAGGTCGTCGCCGACGATCTGGACGTCGTTGCCGATCGTCTCGGTCAGCGTCGTCCAGCCGGCCCAGTCGTCCTCGTCGAGCGGATCCTCGATCGAGACGATCGGGAAGTCCGCCGCGAGCTGCGCGTAGTAGGCCGACATCTCCTCGGCCGACTTCTGCTGGCCCTCGAACGAGTACGAGCCGTCTTTGAAGAACTCCGACGCCGCGACGTCGAGCGCCATGGCGATGTCGGTGCCGACCTTGAGGCCGGCCTTCTCGATCGCGACCGAGATGAGTTCCAGCGCAGCACGGTTGGAGTCGAGGTTGGGCGCGAAGCCGCCCTCGTCGCCGAGCCCCGTGGACAGCCCGCGCTCGTTGAGCACCGACTTGAGCGAGTGGTAGACCTCGGCGCCCTGCTGCAGCGCCTCGGAGAACGTGGCCGCACCGATCGGCGCGATCATGAACTCCTGGATGTCGACGTTGGAGTCAGCGTGCGATCCACCGTTGAGGATGTTCATCATCGGGACGGGCAGTACGTGCGCGTTGGGGCCACCGACGTAGCGGAACAGCGGCAGGCCCGCCGACTCAGCGGCAGCGTGCGAAGCAGCCAGCGAGACGCCGAGGATCGCGTTGGCGCCGAGTTTGGCCTTGTTGGGTGTTCCGTCGATGTCGAGCATCGCCAGATCGATCGAACGCTGGTCGTCCGCGTCGAATCCGACCAGGGCCGGGCCGATCGTGTCATTGACGCCTGCGACGGCCTTGAGGACGCCCTTGCCCAGGTAGCGCTTGCCTCCGTCACGAAGCTCGACGGCTTCGAAGGCGCCGGTCGAGGCGCCCGACGGAACTGCCGCGCGTCCGATGGTGCCATCGTCGAGTGCGACCTCGACCTCGACGGTGGGGTTGCCCCGCGAGTCCAGAATTTCCCGTGCGCCGACGGCGTCGATGCGTGCCAAGAGACTGCTCCTCATAAGTGAAAGACCTGTGGGGACAGCCTAGTGCCGCGCTGTTTGCCGACCGACCCGCCTCGCCGCTCCACCCTTCCCGACGTGGGGCGGTGCGCTGGCGTCCACTCCCGACGTGGGGCGGTGCGCTGGCGTCCACTCCCGGACGCTGAGTGGACGCTGGCGCACCGCTCCACTCTTTCGGGCGGGTGGCCGGTGCTCAGCTCTCCCCGCAGGCCGGGCAGAACGGCGACCCCACCCGGCGCGGAGCCTCGCACGAAGCACAGGTCGCCAGGACCTCACGCCCGCAACCCTCGCAGTGTGGCCCGGATTCGGCGTGGACGGGGAATCCGCAGAACGGGCATTCGCCCTTGCGTACCCGCGATCGTGGAATGCGCCTGGCCAGATACTTTTGCAGGGCCACGAATGCGCCGAGCGTCGCCGCGATGCCCAGGAGCGACAACGCAATGGGTCCGAAATCGAGGATGTCGACGTAGTCCGTCACATAGTCGACCGCGAAGACGAATGCCATGATCGCGCCAGAACCAACGACCGCGAAGCCCAACGGCAGATAGCGTGACTCGCGCTCGCGCACCCGACGGATGAGACGCAGACCTCCGAGCGTCAGCGCGCCGATCAGGATGAGGCGCAATCCGGCCGACAGCCAACCGCTCCAGGCCCCCTTGTCGTCCGCGCGTCGGTCGTAACGTTCCTGCGCCGCGCGCGCTGATTCGTCGGCCTTGTCGGAGGCCGCCTTCGCCGCCTCCACCTCGGCACGGGCGGCGAGGTAGGACGCCTTGGCCGCTCTGTAGGTCTTCTCCAAGGCGGCGGTCGGTTCGCCGCGATCGACTGCAAGGCCGAGCTCGCTCCGGGCAAGATCGAAGTCGGCCTTGGCGGACTCATTGGCCTCATCCGCAGCCACGAACCGGTCGGCTGCATCTGACTGCTTGTCCAGGGCCCCCTGCTCGGCGACCGTGAACTCTGCCGTCCGGCCCACCCCAGCGACCTGATCGGTCTTGGCGTAAGACCACCCCGCCCCGATGAGGATGAAAACCGTCAAGATGACGGCGAGGAACTTCTCGCTCTTGGTCGAGGCGATCTCCTCGGTGTCTACACGCGTCGTGGACATGGCGTCCTCATTTCTGGGCGGGGCGGGTACGTGGGCGGAAGGTGACGTCGAGTTCGCAGTCGAGCGCCTCGGCGATGCGGATGAGCGTGTCGAGTTTCGGCGGGCGGGTGCCCGACTCGAATCGTGCGATCGCCGACTGGGTCGTGCCACACAGCTCGGCGAGTTCACGCTGCGAGAGGGACAACTCCACACGTCGAGCGATCACCTGGGCGGCGACCCGGGCGGTGAACTCGTCATCGCGGATATCCCTCATCGAATCGTCACGCCATGACTCGGCGCAGGATCGCAGCAGGCCCGCACAAGATCAACGCCGCCACGGTCGCGACGGCCGTGGTGTAGAGGATGACGACCGGAAGGATCAGGACGACGGCCGCGAGATTGATCAGGAGGGTCAGCCCCCATGCCTTTGCCACAACGAGGGGATCCAGTCGGGTCAGCTCGACCACCGCGATGACGGCACCCAGGGCGATGGGCGTCAGAAAGTTGATGAGCGGCGACTCGCCGTCCATCAGGAATGGCGTGCTCCGTCCGCTCAGCAGGAGAAGCGTCGCGGCGACGAGATGGATTCCGACGAGAATCCAAGCAAGGCGCGACGGCATCGCGAACGGTGTGGCGGCTGTGGGATGTGCGACCTGCATGATGTCTCCCTCGATGGTGGTGTCCAACAGAAGGTATAGCAGGAATGCTATGTCTGTCCATAGCACGCGTGCGATGACTTGGTCGGTTTCGGCGAAACGCACCAGGAGCGTGATCAGGCTGTGCGAGCATTCGCATCATGCTCGAAGCATGGAGACGACCCAGGACCTATGTGTGGATCGCGCTTGTCGCCCTCTCCATTGCCGCGGCAGCCGTGGTGATCGCGCAAGTCACCTGGATACGTCCCAGCAACGCTGCCCTCGACCAGATCGACATCGTTCCCGACGCAATGTTCTGCGATGGTAAGCGCGTCGACTATCGGATCATGACCGATGATGATGTCTTCGTGAACGGGGTCCCCTACACCGCATTCGAGCTCGCGGCGGGCCCCGATACCGAATGCCTGCTCCGGGTCGTGGTCTCCAACCCGGGATCGCGGCCAGTGCAGCTCAGTTCGATCTGAAGTACGGCGCGGACGAGGTCGACGTCGACTGCCGCCGCGAGGACTTCACCGAAGGCACCGGCGAACTGCCGCTCGTCGACATTTCGAGCAAAGGCCGCCACCGCACGCTCCAGGGCGATGTGAAACTCGTCATCCACGGAAAGGGCCCCGCCCCGGACGAGTGCGGCTAACCCAGCGCCCGTACCGCCTTGCGCAGAGCCTCCTCGGCGTCGACTCCCGCGGCGCGGGCCTCCGCGACGAGCGCAAGCAGCCGTGAACCGAAGTCTCCGCCGGTGACATCGACGTCAGCCAACCGACCCAGCACCTTGTCGGCGTACGCCAGCGCGGGCAGCGTCTCCGCGATCCCCTCGTGCACCGAGGTGCGCTGCTTCTCGGAGGCCTTGATCCTCTGCCAGGCCGCGTCGACGTCTGCAGCGGTCTCAGCGGAAGCATCGGCGAAGACATGGGGACTGCGCCGGATGAGCTTGTCGGCGATACCCGCTGCGACGTCGTCGATGTCCCAGCCCTCGTCCTCTGCGGCGATCCGCGCGTGGAACACAATCTGCATCAGCAGATCGCCGAGCTCTTCGCGCAGATGATCACTGTCACCATTGTCGAGCGCTTCGAGTGTCTCGTGCGCCTCCTCCAAGAGATAAGGACTCAACGAGGCATGCGACTGCTCGGCGGTCCACGGACACTCCCTGCGCAGGCGGTCCATGACGTCGACGACGTCGAGAAGCGATGAACCCGGAAGATCGTAAGAGCCGAAGATGACCTCGACGTCGCATGACTCACCGTCATCAGACATCAGTTCATCGGCCAATTTGTTCGCCCAGGCCAGATCTCCCGTCGGAGCGATCCAGACGTCCGAAGCGTCATCGGCAGCGGGCCGCTCCCCCAGTTCGACGTCGATGCCGGAGCTCATGATCGCCTGCACATGAGGATCGATCTCGGTCGCATGGACGCTGGTCGCCGTACGCAAGGCGTCCCAGGCTGGAAGCGTCAGAATGCCCGGAGCAACCCGAGGACTGAGAACCAGTATCCGCATCAGGAGCAGCGCTGGGTCTTCGGCAGCTCCTCGGGCGTAGGCGCTTCGAGATCGACTGGAGCAACGGAAAGCGATCCCGTCGCGGCCCTTTCCGCCCCAGACGGACTCAGTCCGAACCGCGGTGCGAACTGCACATCCTTGGCCTTGAACGCCTTCATGATCTCGGACCGACCCAGATCGTCGAGCGCTGCCTGATTCGTCTCGTCAGGAACTTGACCGGTCGACTTCGCAGCCAAGGCGATGGCGATCGTCGAGACCTCCTGGCTCTCCTCGAGGGCCTTCTTCAGCTCGTCCAGATCGGCTTTGGGGAACGTCTTCGCGAGCTGGTCGACCTGGACCTCGGTGAGCGAATAGGACTTGGGCTTGATCTGCAGGTTCTCGGACTTTGCCAGGTCGCGCGCCACCACGATCGACACCAGGGAGGTGACGGCCTGGCGACGGATATCGGTGTTGCTCACGGCGTTGACGCCCTGCTGCTGCGCGGAGTTCAACGTCAACGTGCAGTACGCCTCGGCCGTCTTCTCCAGTGTCCTCATCGGGATCGACTCGCCGCCGACGACAGCGGCATCCCCGGGGTGAACGCTGCCGCAGGCGGCCAGCAACGACCCGGCGGCAGCAAGCATGACAGCGCGCTTACGAGTGAGCATGGTCACAGATTACCCATGCCACCGGCGCACTCAACCGAGCCAGGCGGAGCTTGTCACCCTGTGGACATCTTCGGTGTGCTGGATTTGGGGTGTCGGTGGTGGTGTTTAGGCTTTGGAATGAGTCGAAAACCCGTCCAATTCCAGGAGCTACCGCATGATCATCGAGCAGTTGTCGTCGTTGATCGATGATGCTGCCGTTTGTGAGCCCTGGAGGTTGACCGGCCGGGAGCTACGCGAGGTCGCAGTCGCACTACAAAAGACCCGCACCAGCTTGGACGCTTTGATGTCACGGATCGCCGGAAGCGCCGAAGGCATGGGACTACCTGGCGATGATGGTGCCACCTCCACCACGGTGTGGTTGGCCAATCAGACCGGGATGCACAAGGGTGAAGCCGCGAAACTGGTGTCGATGGCACGGGTTACGACCGAGCACACTGAGGCCACCCGTACGGCATGGGCCACCGGTGGCCTGTCCACCGACAAAGCCCGGGTCATCATGAAAGCCATCGACCGTCTACCGGATTGGGTTGATGATGAACCCCGCCGCGATGCTGAAGCGCATTTGATCCGGTTGGCTGGCGAACACAACATCGACGACCTCAAGCGTTTGGCCAATCGGGTGCTCGAAGTCATCGACCCTGAYGGGGCGGACGAAGAACTCGGCAAGAAGCTGCGTGCCGAAGAAGAAAAAGCCTGGAACGCGACCCGGCTGAAAATGAGCCGCCGCGGYGAYGGAACCACCCGGGGGACGTTCACGATCCCGACCGCCGACGCCGACACCCTACGAGCGGCGATCGAAGGAATCATCGCCCCACGCCGCAACACACTCAACGCCCAGAAGTACGGCATGGATATTGATGACTTCACCAACCTGCCCCGCGACCAGAAAATGGGCCACGCGTTCATCGAGTTGATCAACCATTTGCCCACAGGGGCGTTGCCCATGGCCGGTGGCCTCGCCGCCACGGTTGCCGTCACGATCGATATCGATGACCTGCGCACCGGCCAAGGCACCGCGACCACCACCAGCGGTACCGATGTGTCAGCGGCCAAAGCCCAACGGATGGCCTGCAATGCACACCTCGTGGCCTTGTATCTGGATTCAGACTCCCGGGTCATCGACCACGGCATGACCCGCCGACTCTTCGACCGCCACCAGAGGCTCGCGCTCGCCGTCCACGACGGCGGCTGCGTCTGGGCGGGAATGGGGGTCCCCCCGCACAAGAGCGCGTAGCGGCGGGGGAGGATCGGCCCCCAGCGTGGTGCGAAGCCCACCACCTGAACTTCTGGTCCGAAAACGGACCCACCGACCTCGACAACGCCGCCCCGTTGGTCCGGTCCCTGAGCCTGTCGAAGGGCCACCACTTCAAACTCCACGAAGGCCAATGGACCGCGCGTAGAGCAGCCGACGGCATCGTCGAAGTCATCCCACCCCCACACATCGACCCCCAACAAAAACCCCGCCGCCACGCCAGATACACCCAACAACAACCCCGCGCCGCCTAAACGCATCCGATCCCGTCACGGAACGGGCACGCCCACCAACTCCCCCAGAGCCAACCGATGATCGCCGCCGTCTCCGAGGGCCAGCTGGTCTGCTTTGGCTCGTTTGAGGAAAACGTGCAGCGAATGTTCCCAGGTCATCCCGATGCCGCCGTGCAGTTGCAGCGCCTCCTCGGCGACGTGAACAGTCGTCCCGGCGGCGAAGGCCTGAGCCGTGGACGAAGCGATGTCGGCATCCTCGGTCAGGTCGCCGGCTGCCGCGAAGCGGGCCGCAGTGTGCAAGCCCTCGACGTCGCACCACAGGTCGGCGAGGCGATGTTTGATGGCCTGGAACGAGGCGATGGGCCGACCGAACTGAACTCGCATCGTCAGATACGAGACAGTCTCCTCGAACACCGACTTGGCGAGACCGAATTGTTCCGAGGTGAGCAACGAAGCACCTCTCCGAAGCCCCAACCGTAGTGCCTCGTCAGCGTCCGTCCCTTCAGCGATAAGTCGTCCGCGTACCGACGACAAAGCCACACGAGCCAACGGTCGCGTCATGTCGAGCGAGGTCCGTGGTTCGATCACGACACCATCAGCCCGGGCATCCACGACATAGATCTGCCGCGTGATCCCCGAACCCGCGACGACCAGCAAGAAATCGGCCGCAGTCGCACCGGCCACATGATCGACCACGCCGGTCAAGCAGGCATCAGCACCGACCGCAACGCCTTCGCCGACCGCGTACGGAGAAGTCGTCCAGGGCAGGACCACCGCGCCGATCCGTCCCAGGAGGAGCGCGGCGACGCTGCGACTGTCGCCGAGCCGCACCGCGATGGACGTGGCGATGACCGAACTGGTCAGATAAGGAACCGAGGCCATGGAGCGGCCGAGTTCTTCCAGCACGACTGCCGCCTCACGTGCCGTCGCCGACTCGCCGCCCATGTCAGCTGGGATCAGAAGGCCGACCAATCCCATCGAGACCAGCTGCTTCCACATCGCCTCGTCGTACGGCTGCGGTTCATCGAACTGCCCGATGGCACGTTCGACCGCGTTCTGCGAATCGAGGAAGCCACGCAGGCTGCTGCGCAACGCCACCTCGGTGTCGCTGTACAAGAGATCGTTCTCGGCAATCATCGCGCACTGTCCTTCCAGGGCTTCTTCGCATCAGGGTTGGCTTCGCGTGGCAGGCCGAGCACGCGTTCGGCGATGATGTTCCGCAAGATCTCCGACGTGCCGCCCTCGATCGAGTTGCCTTTGGCACGTAGATAGCGAAATCCCGCATCGCGCCCAGTCGTGTCGACTTGTTCCGGGCGCACCATCGTCCAATCGGAGTAGGTCAGCCCGTCTGCGCGAAGCAGTTCGAGTTCGAGACCACTGAGTTGTTGGGCGGTCCGCGCAAAGCTCAACTTCAGTGCCGAGCCTTCAGGGCCAGGACGACCCGCAGTCTGCTGCTGACGGACCCGGCGCCCTGTCTGACGGGCGATCTCCGATTCGCACCACAGTTCGAGCAGACGATCGTGGAGGTGATGACGACGCAGCTCTGGGCGATCCCGCCAGGTCTCGACGACGGCCCCGATCATACCCCCGGCCCGAGGTTGGACGCGACCGCCGATCGCGACTCGCTCGTTCTGGAGAGTGTGATTGGCAACGGCCCACCCCTCGCCTACCGCCCCCAACCGATGGGAGTCGGGTATGCGAACTGCCCTGAGGAACACCTCATTGAACTCCGCCTCGCCGGTGATCTGCCGAAGCGGACTGACCTCGACGCCTGGATCCGTCATGTCACACACGAAGTAGGTCAGACCCGCATGCTTGGGCACGTCCGAGTCCGTCCGAGCCAACAGGATCGCCCAACGAGCCAGGTGCGCACTCGACGTCCAGACCTTCTGACCGTCGACGACCCACGTGTCACCGTCACGCACGGCCCGGGTGGCAACTGCGGCGAGGTCGGATCCTGCCCCCGGTTCGCTGAACAGCTGGCACCATTTCTCCTCACCTGTCCACAACGGACGCAGGAGCCGCTGAAGGTCCGGCGATCCGTACCTGAGCAGGGTCGGAGCGGCCATGCCAAGACCGATCGTGTTGCTCTTAGGAGCGTTGTCCGGTGCGCCTGCCGCCGCAAAGCGGGCGTCCACGTGCTGCTGCACATCCTGCGGCAGTCCGAGCCCTCCGAGACCGACCGGGTAGTGCACCCACGCCAGACCTGCGTCGTAGCGTGCACCGAGGAAGGCCATGCGATCGCATCGGGCGGGATCGTTCTCTGCGAGGAAGGTCGAGATCCGTTCGTCGACCGCGTTCATGCGTCCTGCCCCACGAACAGCATCGACCGCAACTGCGCGACACAGGCAGGTTTGTCGGCACCGTCGATCTCGACCGTCGCCTCAGTCAGAGTCGACAACCGATCGCCGTCTCGCTCGGTCGACAACAACCGTGCCCGCGCCCGTACCGACGAGCCAACCGGGACCGGCGACGGATACCGCACCCGGTCCGAGCCGTAGTTCACCGCGAAGCCGAGACCTGTGATGCGGTAGATCTGCCCGATGAGGCGTGGCAGCAGCGCCACCGTCAGGTAGCCGTGTGCGATCGTCCCACCGAATCTGCCGCCGGCAGCGCGTACCGGATCGACGTGGATCCACTGGTCATCGCCGGTTGCTTCGGCGAACAAGTCGATCTGTCGCTGGGTGATGGTCGTCCACGGCGAGACGCCGAGTTCCGCCCCGCTCAGCGCTTCGTACTGTTCGAGGGTCAGGATCCGCGTCGCCTGCGTTTCAGGCACGGGGACCACCTGCGACGTAGATGACCTGTCCGGAGACGAAAGCGGCCTCGTCACGCACCAGGAACGAGACAGTCGCCGCGATGTCATCGGGTTTGCCGCCCCTGCCGACCGGGATCTTGGCGATCGCCGCGGCTTTGAACTCCTCGAAGTCCATGCCGACCCGCGCCGCAGTGGCTGCCGTCATGTCGGTCTCGATGAACCCCGGCGCGACAGCGTTGGCCGTCACGCCGAACTTGCCGAGCTCGATCGCGAGCGTCTTGGTGAAGCCCTGCAAACCGGCCTTGGCTGCGGCGTAATTGGCTTGGCCGCGGTTACCCAGCGCCGACGTGCTGGACAGGTTCACGATGCGTCCCCACCCTTGCTCGGTCATGTAACGCTGCACGCCGCGCGCCATAAGGAACGAGCCCCGCAGATGGACGTTCATCACCGCGTCCCAGTCGTCATCGCTCATCTTGAACAGCAAGTTGTCGCGCAGGATGCCGGCATTGTTGACCAGCACCGTCGGCGGCCCCAACTGCTCGACGATCGCCGCGAATGCCGCATCGACGGCGTCTCGGTCGGCGACGTTGGCGCCGACGGCGATCGCACTGCCACCCGCCGAATTGATCTCGTCGACGATCGAAGCGCAAGCGTCGCGGTCCAGATCTATGACGGCGACCGCGAAACCGTCGCGGCTCAGACGGCGGGCGATGGCGGCACCGATTCCGCGGGCCGCGCCCGTGACGATCGCGGTACGGGGTGTCGTGTCATTCATGGGGTTCTCCTGGGAATGTGAGGGTGAAATGGCCGGTTGCTCAGCGGAGGGTGACGCCGCCGTCGACTGTGAGGGTTCGCCCGGTGATCCAGGACGAATCTGATGAGAGCAGGAAGGCGACGGCCGATGCGATGTCGTCGGCGACGCCGAGCCGCTTCAACGGGTACTGCTCGGCCACCTCGTCTTCGCGTCCTTCGAACAATGAGCTCGCGAACTTGGTCTTGACGACACCCGGCGCGACGCCGTTGACCCGGATCTGCGGTCCGAGCTCGAGCGCGAGTGTCCGGGTGAGGTACTCCAACATCGCCTTGGTGGCGCCGTAGAACCCCAATCCCGGGGTGGGGCGCAGACCAGCGGTCGACCCGATGTTGACGATCGCTCCGCCGTGCTCGGCGAGCCCTGCCTGATGCACACGGGAGATCCAGCCGAGGGCGGCCAGACAGTTGACGTCCAACATCTTGTGCGCCATCGCGGGATCGAGGGCGAGCAAGGATCCGCTCGCCGGATTGATACCCGTGTTGTTGACCAGCATCGTGACGGGGCCGAACGCTTCGAGCGTCCGTCCCACTGCCTCGGACTGGTGGTCGGGATCATCCGTACGCCCGGCCACGCCGATCGCGCGTTCGCGTCCTCCGAGTTGGTCGACCGCCTCCGCGAGCGTCTCCTCGGTGCGCCCGGTGATGCAGACCCGACCCCCTTCGTCGACGATCCGCTGCGCGATCCCCAAGCCGATCCCCCGGCTCGCGCCCGTCACGACGGCGACCCGTCCAGCAAGTCTTTCGGCGCTCATGCCAGCCGCTCCAGGATCATGGCCATTCCCTGGCCGCCGGCGACACACATCGTCTCCAGCGACAGTGAGGCATCACGTTCCTGCATCGTGTGGATCAAGGTGTTGGTGATTCGCGCGCCGGTCATGCCGAATGGATGGCCGATCGCGATCGCGCCGCCGTTGACGTTGAGCTTCTCGTGATCGATCCCCAGCTGCCTTGCAGACGGGACGACCTGCGCCGCGAACGCCTCGTTGATCTCGACGAGATCGATGTCGTCGATCGTCATACCCGCGCGCTTCAGTGCCTGCTCGCTGGCACCCACGGGGCCGAGCCCCATCAGCTCGGGGTTCAAAGCGCTCACACCGGTCGAGACGATGCGTGCCAGCGGCGCGAGCCCGAGCTCCTTGGCCCTGACGTCGCTCATGATCACCAGCGCGGCGGCGCCGTCATTGAGCGGACAGCAATTGCCTGCCGTGACGGTGCCCGCCTCGCGGAACACCGGGGCGAGCGAGCTCAAGCCTTCGAGAGTCGTCCCTGCACGGGGGCCGTCGTCGACCGACACGATCTGCCCGTCCGGCAGGGTCACAGGCGTGATCTCCCTGGACCAGAAGCCGGACTGGATCGCCGTCTGAGCGCGCTGCTGACTCGCGAGGGCGAACTCGTCCTGATCAGCCCGGGACACGCCATGGACCGAAGCCACGTTCTCGGCGGTCTGGCCCATCGCGATGTACTGATCGGGCAGGTTTCCGCCTTCTCGGCCATCGCTCCACGGCTCGAGGCCTTCGGCGATTCGTTTCGTACGGGCCTGTGCTTGCGCGAACAGCGGATTCCAGGTCTCTGGCATGCCGTCCGAGCGGCCGCTTGCGTAGCCACTCACCGACTCGACACCGACGGACAAGAAGGCATCGCCCTCGCCGGCTCGGATCGCATGGAATGCCATACGAGACGTCTGCAGACTCGACGAGCAATAGCGATTGACCGTCGTGCCGGGCACGTCTGCCAGCCCTGAGAGCACAGCAACGACCCGGGCCAGGTTGTATCCAGCCTTGCCCGCCGGCTGGCCGCAACCCAACATCACATCATCGATCTCAGCTGGATTGAGTTCCGGCACGGCCGCCAGCGCAGCCTGGACCATCTGCACGGCGAGATCGTCGGGACGCAGCTCACGCAGCGATCCCTTCCCCGCTCGTCCGATCGGAGATCGCGCAGATGCGACGATCACGGCTTCAGGCATGTTGACTCCTCGATTTCACTGATCTGACAGGGTGAGCGGGCGCTCATTAACCTATTTGCTAGCGTGGCACCACGCCGCCATACTTGTCAATGTCGAGTCGAACTCCGAAAGGTAGATGTGAGTCACACAGATCTGGACCATCCGGAGGACCCGGCCATCGCTGGTCTGCGCGACCGCCTCGCTCAGGCCGCCATCGAGTCCTTTGCCACCAAGGGCTTCCATGCCACGACAACGCGGTCGATCACGGATCGGGCAGGGGTTTCGGCATCGGCGATGTACGTGCACTACACATCCAAGGAAGATCTGCTCTACGCGATCTCCCTGGCCGGGCACACTGGCGCGCTGGAACTCGTGCGCACCAGGGTCAACTCATCCTCGAGTCCGACCGAGCAACTCACGGCCGTCATCCAAGGCCTCGCGATGTGGCATGCCGAACGCAGTACCCGTGCCCGGATCGTCAACTACGAACTCGCGGCACTGACTCCGCCTCATCTCGCTGAGATCTCCGAGATCCGACGACAGATCGAGCAGGAACTCAGGTCCATCGTCGCCGCCGGAATCGACAGCTCGGAGTTCCCCGGGCAAAACCCTGGTATCACGGGTCTTGCCCTGTTGTCGCTGTGTGTCGACATCTCCCGGTGGTACCGCCCGGACGGAGACTGGAGCCCCGCTGAGGTGGCCGACCACTACAGTGTGCTCGCGCTACGACTGGTCGGGGCGACGCCGGAAGGCCGGGTCAGCCAACCAGCAGATCGCGAATAGCGTCCGGCACCAGTCGGGACCCACCGCCCCGATGGATCGCGACGTAGACAACTCGCACCGTTGTCAGTGTCTCTTCGCCCCGCACCAGCTCGAACGACATCTTGACGCTCTTGCGGCCCACCTCATCGCATCTGACGAGCATGGCTGCTTCCTCGTCGAAGTGGAAGGCCCCATGGAAGTCCAACTCCGACCGGACGACCTGGAGGTCCACGTCGTGCTCGATCAACTCCGCCGACCTCAGACCCAGTGACTTCAGGTAGCCGTTGAAGGCATCGTCGACGTAGCCGAGGAACCACATGTTGAAAACGACACCTTGTGCATCGACCTCGAGATACCGGGCCTGGATCGGATGCCGGTACGTCATTCCCCCACCTCCTGGACCGCGGAAACCGCGACCTCATCTGCCCGTCGAAGCCCCGCAGGCAGCGACAACAAAGGCCGGATCGACTTGATCATGCGAGCCGCTGTGGCCGGATAGGCCCCTTCGAGAGGTAGCGTGACCTGGCCGGATGCGACCAGGCCGTCAGGGCCTGAAAGCTCCACCCGGGTGCCGAGCTCGAGCCCCTCGACCAGGCTGCGCCACTCGACGACGAGGCGGATCTCGCCCTCGACCCGACCGATCGCCCGATAACGGAAACCATTCGTCATACCCGCCGCCACCTCGATGCCGGCGAAAACCTCCGGCCGATCGGCGACCACCGGATCGCTGACGCACTCGATGTCGTCGATCGGCACCCGCGTCGCCGCTTTCAGCACATGGAGGGCCTCCAGCACATAGGCCATCAGGGTTTCGCCACGCTCGGACGGATCTCGGCCGATACCGATCTCATCGGTGTGCACATACGTCGACCAGGCCGCGACATTGCTGATGTTGACCATATGGATCGTCACCGGATCGGGCATCGTTGTGGCCAACATCGCTGGGAAGAGCTCTGGAAGGAAACCGGGGAACATTCCGGTGCCCAAGAGCCTGGCTCCCGAACCGCGGGCCACGGCGTCCAGTACGGACGACTTCTCCAGTCCGAGGTGATGTGTCGGTTCGAACATCCCCGACGAAGTGATGAAGCTGATGCCGGCGCCGGCCGCGCCCTCCAAGACGTCGAGCATGACCGCGCCACCGAAACCCGCGTAAAGCACGACATCGACGTCCTCGCGCTTCAGGAGAGAGTCGATATCGTCCTCGAACACCAACCCGGCCGGACCGTCACCGAGCACCGAGCCGACATCCTGGCCGCGTTTGACGGGGTCAGAGGTTGTGGCGGCGACGATCGACACCCCCGAGGCAGGGGCGTACCTGAACAGGTCTCTGGCGAGCTTGCCCGTGCCCACGATGGCCGCACGCACCGGCCCATGAGTCATGCGACAGCTTCTTCGGTCGCCCGCGGTCCCGCGGGATCTGCCAGGAGAACGCCGCAATCTCGATCCCAGGCCACCATCACCGGATCACCAGGAATCGGGCCGCCTCCCCTGGGGTCGATCGGCGTTCGGGCCACAACATGCTGGCCGTCATCGAGCACGACTTCGACCCGGCGGGTGCTGCCCAGATACACCAGCTCGCGCACCGTCCCAGGAAGAGCGTTGTGCTCTGCGGGAACCTCGGTTCCCGCAGCGTAGAGCCCGAGATGCTCTGGCCGGATCAGCAGCGCAGAACCGTTCACGGATGCGGCGGCCGACCGGGCCAGACGCAGCGAGACGCCGAGCCGATCGAAGGACCCCTCGTGGATGACACCTTCGAGGATGTTCGACTCACCGAGGAACTCCGCGGCGTAGCGCTCGACCGGCTTCTCGTACAGATCACGAGGCGCATCGATCTGGATGATCCGGCCATCGCGCATGAGCGCGATCCGATCCGACATCGCGAGCGCCTCTTCCTGATCGTGGGTCACGAACACGAACGTGATGCCGAGCTCCTTGTGCAATCGCTTGAGCTCGAACTGCAACTGGTCACGCAAACGCTTGTCGAGCGCGCCGAGCGGTTCGTCGAGCAGCAGGACCCGTGGTTCGAAGACGATCGCGCGAGCCAGTGCCACCCTCTGCTGCTGCCCGCCAGAAAGCTGTTGCGGCATGCGGCTGGCCAAGTGACCGAGTTCCACGGTGTCCAGAGCCTTCTGGACCCGCTCAGCCACCTGACTCTTGGCGACCTTGCGCCGGCGAAGTGGAAACGCGACATTGTCGAAAACGCTCATATGGGGGAATAGCGCATAGTTCTGGAACACCATGCCCAGTCCCCGGCGGTACGGCGGCACCCGTGTCAGGTCCTCGCCTCCCACCTCGACCGAGCCTGTCGTCGGGGTCATGAACCCGGCGATGATGCTGAGCAGCGTCGACTTGCCCGATCCGCTCGCGCCCAGGAGCGTGATGAATTCGCCGGCCTCGATGTCGATCGAGAGATCATCCAATGCCACGACCTCTTTGTAGTGCTTCGTGACGCCGGTGACCCGGACCCGGGCCCCGGGGGCTTCGCCCTGGGTGACGTTCATGCGGAATTCCTCATTTCCTGGTGGGAAGGACGGGTGCGACGCCGGCGGAGCGCGCCGACGATTCCCATCGCGGCGAACGTGATGATCGTGAAGGCCAGCAGAACGCTGGACAGCGCGGCGACGGTCGGATCGATCGACACCTTGACGCCCTGCCACATCTTGACCGGCAACGTCGTCATCTCAGGTCCGGAGATGAACAAGGCGACCACGATCTCGTCCCAGCTCGTCACGAACGCGAACAAGGCGCCGGTGATGACGCTCGGAGCGATATTGGGCAGTGTCACCTTGAAGAAGGTGACCCACGGGCTCGCACCGAGACTCATCGCCGCCAGGTCGAGCTGCCGGTCATACGTCGCGAGCGCTGCCGCGACGTTGATCGTCACATAAGGCACCGCCAACGACGTGTGAACCAGGACGAAGCCGAGCGTCGTCTGGGTCAGGCCGGTCGTGAGAGCGATGTTGTAGACCGCCAAAGCCACGACGATCGACGGGATCAGGATCGGAGCCAAGACCAAGGCCGAGAGCACAGTGCGGAACCGGAAGGACCCACGGGTGAGCCCGAGTGCCCCGGCCGTGCCGAGCACGACCGACAGCATCGAGACGAGAACCGCGACCTTGATGCTGCTGATAGCACTCTGGCGCCAAGCGGCATCGGAGACCAGATTGTCGAACCACCGCAACGACCAGCCGTCAGGCGGGAACGTCAAGAACTGGCTGTCGGTGAACGACAGCAGCACGACGATCACCAGAGGGAGAATCAGTGCCACCGCCACCAAGACGGCTACCGCGACAAGACCTGCGCGAACGAGAATCCGGCCCATCACCAACTCCCCCCGAAAACTCGCTTGATGTCGACGAAACGGCCGACCACGAACAGCAACAGCAAGGTGACAGCAAGCAGGATGACAGCAAGCGCCGACGCGAATCCCCATCTGAGAAGACCGCTGACCTGCTGGACGATCAGCTCACCGAGCATGACGTTTTCCGAACTGCCCAGGAGGGCAGGGGTGATGTAGTAACCGAGAGCCTGGACGAAGCAGAGCAGCAGGCCCGCGTACACGCCCGGGAGGCTGAGCGGTGCGTACACCCGCCAGAATGCGAAGACAGGACGTGCGCCGAGTCCTTCGGCGGCCCGCAGGAGACCCCGATCGATACCCCGCATCGTGGCGTAGAGCGGCAAGACCATGAACGGCAGCAGGATCTGGGTCATGCCGATCACGACGCCGACGAAATTGCGCATCAGGGGTATCGGGCCAGACGTCAGGCCGATCGACTGCAAGCTCTCGTTGATGACACCGGTGTCGCGCAAGAGGATGACCAGAGCGAGTGAACGGATCAACAGGCTTGTCCAGAACGGCAGCAGGACGATCACGAACATGATCGTCCGCCACATCGGAGTGGCCAACGTCATGAGATAGGCGAATGGATAGCCGATCGCCAGCACGACGAACGAGACTGCGAAGGCCGTCACAAAGGTGTTGATCAGGACGTCGACATAGACGCCATTGCTGAAGAAGTCCGAGTAGTTGCCGAAGCCTGCCTGCGGTTCGGTGAAACTCCTCACCAGGATCAGCGACAGCGGTAGAACAAAGACCACGGCGAGGTATGCGAACAGCGGAGCTGCCAGCATTCCCCACCCGAACTGGGGACGGCGAGACCGCCGAGGCAGCGGCGACCGAGGCGTCTCGGTCACCGCTCCCCCGTGCTGCAAGGTCTCACTCACCCTGCGAGCCACGCATTGAACTTCTCCGAAACCGCGTCGAAGTTCTCTGCCCAGTAGCCGTAGTCCATCAAGACCGCCCGCTTCTCGACGTTCTCAGGCGCATTGGCCATCTGCTCGCGGATGTCTGCCGGCAACTTGTCGAGGGCTTTGGCCGACGACGGTGCGTAGTAGTAGCTTTCGGCCGCCTTGGCCTGCCCGTCCGCATCGGTGAGAAGGTGCGCGAGCCATTCCTTGGCTGTTGCCGCCTGGGCAGAGCCCTTCGGAATAACCCACTGGTCGTAGGTCGCAAGATTCTGCGACCACTCATTGGCGATGGGCTGGCCCGCCTTCTCACCTTGGGCGATGCGGCCACTCCAGCCCATCGCGGCGCTGGCTTCGCCGGTGCTGAGCAATTCGCTTTGCTGGTCACCCGTCTCGTACCAGACGATGTCGCTCTTGATCGTGTCGAGCTTCTTGAGCGCCCGGTCGATATCGAGGGGATACAGATCGTCGGCGGCGACTCCGTCGGCCAAGAGGGCAGCTTCCATGACGCCGGTGCTCGCGAACTTCATCAGACCACGCTTGCCCGGAAAGGCATCGGTGTCGAAGAACTCGGCCCATGTCGTCGGATGGCCGTCTTTGAACGACTCCTTGTTGTAAGCGATCGTGAACGAGTACTGCAGGGTCGGGACACCGCATTCGGAGAACTGTTCCGGGTCGAGCCCGGTCATATCGATGTCCGAGAGGTCGATCTTCTCCAAGATGCCGTCCTCGCACGCGCTGACCGCGAAGTTGGGTTCGACCTCGACCGCACCCCAGGTGACCTTTTTGGCCTCGACTTGGGCGCGGAGCTTGGCGTAGTCCGTGGGAGAGTCCTGCAACAACTTGATGCCGTTGTCGTCGGCCCACTTCTGGGCCCATGCGCCGACCTGCGCCTTCTGCGGCTCACCGCCGTATGAGACGACAGTCAACGACTTGCTGTCGTCACCCGCGGTATCGGTGCCACAAGCAGCCATCGCGAGCGTCGTCACGACACCTAGCGTCGCCATGCCGATCTTGGTGTGTTTCATCACGCCTCCGTTGATTATCGCTGACCGCGGGCTTGCTTGAACGATCATCGTTGATGGCCAGATGCTACGTAGACGCCGACGACCCCCTCCACTGTCCCCGAGACCAAACTCTCGCCGTTTTGCTGGCCAACAACATGACGAGCGACCAGCCCGAAAGCCGGATTCCTCGAGCAATCGGGGCAGTCGGCTATCCCGCTTCCTGGCCATTGGCACAAGCACGGACCATACAATGGGCCATCGACACAATGGCGAACTCTTCACGTCACACACATACTGGTGCGTCCGTAAGACTCGCGGCACCGAGGAGCTGACCATGGCGCATCAGGTGACAGTCGGCGACCTGGCCGAGATCACGTCCTGGAAGCTTGAACTGCTGGCAGGCGAACGCGGCCTCGACCGGGCGGTCACCTGGGCACATGTCTTCGACGTCGCCGATCCCGGCGGCTGGGTCGACGGCGGCGAGCTTGTCATCGTCACGGGTGTGCATTTTCCAGCCGGGCCGGACGAGCAGATCGAGTTCCTGCGTCGACTGGAGACCCATCACGCCGCAGGCCTGGCCATGGGCTTCCTCGGACCGCCGATCTGCGACGAGTTCCTCGCCGAAGCCAACGAGCTCGCCTTCCCGGTCCTGCGCGTCCCGCGTGAGACGGCCCATCTCCCGATCGTCAAGTTCGTCGCCGCGGCCAATGCCGGCGAAGTCCAGCAAAAGCTCGTGACCGCGATCCGGGTTTTCGAAACGCTCGCTCCCCGAGACGAAGACATGGAGCCTTGGCGCCGGTTCCAGCAGATCGAGAAGATCACCGGTTACGAGCTCTTTGTGGTCTCGACTCGGGGCAAGGCCCTGATGTCGGGCTTCAAGGATCTACCGCCGGAACTGCTCGAAGACGTCAAACAGACCAAACCCAGCGATGCCAGATGGACCTCGCTGGCGATCCCCAACGGATATGCGTGCCCCATCACGGTTGCGCAACGTCTGGCCGGATTCCTGGTCGCACAAGAGCGACCCGATCGTCCGGCCGCGGGGCTAGGGACGTTCCGTCATATCGAAACCATCACCCGCCTCGACGTGTCGAGTCTGTACAGCGAACGCGAGGTCGTCCGCCGCAAAGGTGCCGAGCTGCTCGGTCGCTATCTGCACGGCGCCCATCCCTCCCAACGCTCACAGGACTCACGTGACGGTTGGGGGACCAACTTCGAGCACGGACTCGTCCTCGCCGCGATCAGCGTCGACCCCTCGGCTCCGATCGAGTACCAGGTCGACCGGGAGATCCATCACCAGCTCGTCGACCGGGGTACGACCCACCTGCTGCTGACCGAGAATGAACGAACTCTCGTCGCGATGCGGGCCGACGATATCGAGCTGCTCGACGAGCTGGCAGCAGATCTGCCGATCCAGGTCGGGGTCTCGGCCGTCCGAGGTTCCTTGATCGATGCCGCCGTGGCCAGGCGGGAGGCCAGTTGGGCCGAGCGGCACGGTCGCAAGAAGGCCGACGGGAACATCGGCTTCTTCCGCGCCGAGGAGGAGGAGTGGGCCCAGTGGCTTCCTGCCGATCCCCCGGCCTTGACGCAATTGGTCAAGAACACGCTCGGTCCGATCCTGGAGTACGACGAGCAACGCGATGCCGGGCTCATGACGTCGCTCGAGGTCTACTTCGCGCACGAAGGACGTCTGCAGTCCGCGGCTGACCAGCTCCACATCCACAAGCACACGCTGTCGTACCGGCTCAAGCGGATCGAAGCTCTGACCGGCCGCGATCTCAATTCGCTTCGTGATCGCTCCCAGCTGTGGCTGGCCCTGTCGGCGAGTGAGGTCGTATCCGAACCCAACCGGGTCCGTGGCAACCGACAGGGCCGAGGCCTCAGGCCAAGCTGAAGTACGTGCTCTTGAGCTCGGTGTAGTTGTCGATCGCGTACTTGGACTTGTCGCGTCCGAAGCCCGACGACTTGAAGCCTCCGTGCGGAAGACTGATGTCACCGGCGTCGTACGCGTTGACCCACACCTGGCCGGCACGCAATTGCGCCGAGATCGTGTGTGCCTTGGTCACATCAGAGGTCCAGACCGCGGCCGCGAGGCCGTACTCGGTGTCATTGGCGATACGTACAGCCTCCGCCTCGTCAGAGAACGTGATGACCGAGAGCACCGGTCCGAAGACCTCTTCGCGGGCCAACCGGGTGCCGTTGGACGGCGATCGGAAGACCGTCGGCTCGACGTAGAACCCGCCCGACTCCTGCAGAGCACGTCGGCCGCCCGAAACGAGCTGATCGCCGTCATCTTGCGCCGTCGCGATGTAGGCCAGGATCGTGTCGAGCTGCTGAGCATCGACGACCGGACCCTGATTGACCCCCGCTTCGAATGGATTGCCCGGCTGCCATCCGGCTGATTCGGCGACGACGCGTTCGATCAGCTCATCGGCAATCGACTCGTGCACGATCAGACGTGAACCCGCATCGCACTGCTGGCCGGTGTTGGCGAAGATCCCGGCAGCGGCTTGGGCCGCCACGACGCCCAGATCGGCCGCATCCGCGAGCACGATATTGGGCGACTTGCCGCCGAGCTCCAGCGACACCCGCTTCAGATTGGAACTCGCGGCATAGCCCATGATCAACCGACCGACCTTGGTCGATCCGGTGAACGTCACGGCATTGACGTCAGGATGCTCCGCCAGTGCCCTGCCCGCGACTTCGCCGGTACCGGCGACGACGTTGAAGACACCAGGGGGCAATCCAGCTTCTGCGCCGAGTTCGGCCAACCGGAGCGCCGAAAGCGGCGACTGTTCAGCCGGCTTGAGCACAACCGTGTTACCGGTCGCCAGTGCGGGACCAAGCTTCCACGCCGCCATCAGAAGCGGGAAGTTCCAGGGCACGATCGCCGCCACCACGCCCATCGGCACCCGGGTGATCGTCCCGAAGGCGCCCGGACCGAGCGGCGCGACATCACCGTAGTCGTGATCCACGAGCTCGCCGAACCATTCGAGGTGAGCCGCAGCCGCCCCGGCCTCCCAGGTCGAGACGCCCAGTGGCTTGCCCATCTCGAGGGTTATCAAGGCGCCCAGCTCATCGGCATGCGAGCGGATGACCTCGGCGAACGTGAACAGCATCTGCTTGCGCTGTCGCGGCGACAGACCCGTCCACGAACCGTTCTCGAATGCGGTCCGAGCCGCGCTGACCGCGCGATCGACATCGGCGATACCGGCCGCGGACACGTCCGCGACATTCTCACCCGAAATAGGTGTCACGACCGTGAATGATTCATCGCTGTGATGGGTTTCGCGCCGGCCGCCGAAGAAGCTCGTCGTGAGCTGGTCGGAAAGCGCTACTTTGTCGCGCCAATCGGTGAACGTCGTACTCATGGTGACCTCCAGGTCGTGGGGAATCAGTGGGAATCAGCTGGACTGCGGCGCATACGCGACCGCGCCCGGGATCCGCGTCGGGGTACCGTCAGCGGCCCAATCGGCGAGAATCTCGCCGAGGGCGACACCGGGGCCGAGACCACGGCCGCCGAGTCCCACGCCGATGATGATGTCGGGGTTTTCGGGGTGCGGACCCAGAACGAATCCATTGCTCGGGTGATGCGGATACAGACCACACCAGCCACCCTCGAAACCGAGTTCCAGATCGGGCAGCACCTCGGTCAGCAGACCGAAGACCCGCTCTGAGGCTTCCTCATCGAGGCGCTGCGAGTAGTTCTCGATATCGCTCTCGTCCGGGCCGAGCAGATTGCTCGAATGCATACCGGCAATCAGACGGTCGGGTCCCTCCTGACGGAAGTACAGGCCCTCGCCCATCTTCGAGCCCGGGATGAAGTCGAGCATCATCGGCAGAGGGTGATCGTTATTGCGCACCCGGAAGATGTAGGCCTCGTGACGCTCGTTGAGGACCGGGACCGCGGTGCCGGAACGATCTCCGACCTCCCGGCTCCAGGCACCTGTCGCGTTGACCAACACGTCAGCATCCAGATCGCCGGCCGACGTCACGACGCGATATTTGGCATCGCCGCTCGACGGCTCCAGACCGAGGAACTCGGTACGTGTCAAAACAGTCCCGCCGGCGTCGCGCAAGGCCTGAACCAAGGAGGCACAGAGCTCATTGCCGTCCATGTAGAACGCGTGCTCGTCCCACACCGCACCCGTCGCATCGGCGGGCGGCACGTACGGCGGGCAGATCGTCGCCAGCTCCTCGAGCGTCACGACCCGCGACTCGGCCCAGCCGAGATCGGCTTGGCGTTGTGCCGTGACCTGGAAGTTCTCGACATCGGCTTGCGTGCGGGTCAGCGTGAAGTAGCCGATACGACGCAGATTCAGCCCATAGTTCTCTTCGAGATCCTCGAGCAGCTGATAGGCACGATGCGCGATCGTCAGCCCCAATACGTCACCTTGCTGACGTGAAGCCATCCCGACCGCGAGACCCGACGAGCCCGAGCCCGGATGGTTCTTCTCCACGAGGGTGACCTCGACGTCGGGTCGCTTCGCGAGCGAAAGGGCGCAGCTGAGCCCCAGCACTCCCCCGCCCACGACCACGATCTTGCGTTGCGCTGCCATCTAGCTACCTCCTGGTTCATAGGAGTCCGACACCCATGCGGTTGCCTCGATCTCCACCAACATGCCGGGATCCACGAGGGCTGCCTGCACCATCGTCAAGGTCGGGGCGAGATGTCCGAGCATCTCACCGTGAGCTCGGCCCACACTCTGCCAATCCCCAATATCGCGTACGAAGATGCGCGTGCCGATCAGATGATCCTTGTCGGCGCCGACAGACTCGATGCTCCTTTGCACCGACTCCAGGGCGAGGACGGTCTGCCGATAGGCATCGGGCGGAAACCGTCCGTCGGCATCCACGCCGCCGCTGCCTGACACCAGCACCAGCGGGCCGACCCGGCGAACCCGGCTGAAGCCGATGACGCGATGCCAGTCGACGGGTGCCTCTTCAGCGGCGCTCACGGGGTCGCTCACTGGGTCACCTCACGCAACGCTTCGAGAATCCGCTCGGCGACGGTGTCGACGACGTCGTTGTCCATGGGTGTCGACATGCACATGCTCATGGTGCCGGGAATCATCAGCACTCCCCGTCGCTCCGCAGCCCACCAGAGCTGAACCTGCCAGTCCGACGGTGCTGCCGCGGTGTCGTGGACGATCTTGACGATCGAACCGAATCCGGTGACGTTCCAGCCGAGTCGTTCGGCGTCGTCGGAGATCGCACCCCTCAGGCGATCGCCCAGGCCGTTGAGCCTCGTGACGGCTGCTTGGTCGTAAAGCTCCATCGCGGCGATTCCGGCCCGCATCGTCACGGGATTGCCGGAGAAGGTTCCACCGTGAAAGATCGTCGATCCGTGGCGCGGATCCAAGACCGCCATCGCCTCGGGGGTGCCCAACACCGCCCCGACCGGGAAGCCGCCGCCCATGATCTTGCCGACGGCCAGAAGATCGGCCTGGACGCCGAAGTGCCCCGCCGTCATTCCGGCGAAGTCGTGGCGGAATGTCACGACCTCGTCGACGATGAGCAACGCCCCGGCCGATGTTGTGAGCTCCCGGGCACGCTGCAGGAATTCGGGGCTGACCGGTCGAGCGCCGGCGCGGCTCGGGACCAGGTCCAGAACCAATGCTGCCACTTCCTCGCCATGTGCCGCGAACGCCGCTTCCAGCGCACCGAGGTCGCCGGGTTCCACCAGCAGTGTGTCGCCTCGAACTCCGCGCGGCACCCCGTTGAGCGCCGATCCGCCGAGCGCAGGAAGGACATGGTCGGCCGAACCGTGATACGACGGCATCGGCAGCATGATCTTGTCCCGACCGGTCAGCGAGCGCGCCGCCCGGACCGCCGCCATGACGGCCTCCGTCCCGGAGTTGCAGAACCGGACCTGAGTCGCCCACGGCACTCGATCGACCAGCAGCTCGGCCAATTCGATCTCGGCGATCGTCGACATGCCGAACGAGGGACCGGCCGACAGGGCTTGTGCTGCTGCCTTCACGACGTCGGGGTGCGCATGCCCGTGGATCAAGGACGTGAAGTTGTTGTTCAGATCGATCCACCGTTGTCCGCGCTCGCCCACGACTTCATAGCCTTCGCCGTACACGGCTCTCGGCAGCAGGGGGATCATCGCCGTCAGACCGCGCGTGGTACCGCCGGGAAGGACCGCCAGCGCGCGAGCGTCGTAGGCACTGGAACTCGTTTCAGACATCGGATCGGGCATGTCACCACAGTCCCGATTTCGGCCCATCCGGGACAACTGGGCCGCAGCATGAAGATCGGCCAAACACTGTGGCTGGGCACAACCGTGGATCCGTTGACACCTGCAACCGTGTCTCGACATCCTGAGCGGACGCTCATCTCCCATCTGATTGCGAGGCACGTTTCGTGGTTTCACTGGTTCTCACCGAGGAACAGGAGTCATTCCGTCGTACTGCGCGTGACTTCCTCGACACCCATGTTGTGCCGCACCGGGCTCAATGGGATCGCGATGAACAAGTCGACGTCGGACTCGTGCCGGAGCTGGGGCGCATCGGCTTCCTCGGCATGACGATCCCTGAAGAGTACGGCGGGGTCCCGTGCGACTCGATCACCTACGCACTGGGGATGGAAGAGCTCGGCCGCGCCGACTCGGCCGTCCGCGGCATCGTCTCGGTGTCTCTGGGGCTGGTGGCCAAGTCGATCCTGTCGTTCGGCTCCGAGTCACAGAAACAGCAGTGGCTTCCCGGCCTGGCAGCAGGCGATCTGATCGGCTGCTTCGCCCTGACCGAACCCGGAACCGGCTCGGATGCCGGCAGTCTCACGATGCGCGCGGTGCAGCGCGGGGACGATTTCGTGTTGAACGGTTCGAAGATCTTCATCACGAACGGCACCTGGGCCGATCTTTGTCTGGTGTTCGCCCGCACCGGCGAACCCGGACCGCGCGGGGTGACGGCCTTCCTCGTCCCCACCTCCTCGCCCGGCTTCACCCGACGGGAGATCAAGGGGAAGCTGGGCCTTCGCGGCCAGGCGACGGCCGAGCTGAGCTTCGAGGACGTCGTCGTACCGCGCAGCGCGATGCTCGGCGAGGAGGGCCGGGGTTTCCGGATCGCGATGTCGGCATTGGGCAAGGGCCGGATCTCGGTCGGCGCCGGTTGCGTCGGCATCATCCAGGGCTGTCTGGATGCGGCTTCTGCCTACAGCACCGAACGCACCCAGTTCGGCCGCCAGCTCGCCTCATTCCAGCTGGTTGCCGCGATGATCGCCGACATGGCGGTCGACCTCGACGCTGCCCGCCTCCTGGTGTGGCGGGCAGCAGATCTGCTCGAACGTGGCGAGGACTTCACGTCGGCGGCGTCCACGGCCAAGTATTTCGCGAGCGAGGCCGCCCTCAGAGCCGCCAATGCCGCGATACAGGTGTTCGGCGGATACGGGTACGTCGATGAGTTCCCGGTGCAGAAGTACATGCGCGATGCCCGCGTCATGACCCTGTACGAGGGCACGAGCCAAATCCAACAGCTGCTGATCGCTCGCGCGGTCACCGGCGTCAACGCATTCGTCTGAGCGGCCCACTCATGAATCCTTCACACATGCACCTGAGCCGGCTGCCCGAGCAGACGCTCGAGCGACTCGGCGATCATGAGTCCCTGGTGTTCGAGGGCCGATCGTTCCGATTTCACGATCAGCTCGACCGGAGTGCGCGCATCGCAACGCTCCTGACAGAGCTCGGGGTGACCCGCGGCGACCGGGTGCTGATCGTGGCCCAGAACCGGCCCGAGATCAGCTGGTTCTACCTCGCTGCCTGGCGCATCGGAGCGATCATCACTCCGCTCGTGGTCATGTCGTCGGTGCGCGATCTGGTGCGGGTCATGGAATCGAGTGAGCCGGCCGTCGTCGTGACCGAAGCCGGGGCGCTGTCGAATGTGCAGCTCGCGGTAGGACGCACCCGGCAGCCGCCCCGAGTCGTCACCTTGGATCTCGATCTGCAGACCGAGGGCGTGCACAATCTCTCGACCGTCGACGACATGCCGCTTTGTCCCGTGGCCGATGGTGTGCGTGACGACGATATCGCTGCCTTGCTTTTCACCGGCGGGACGACGGGGCGGTCCAAGGGCGTCTTGTTGACCCATCGCAATCTCTGGTCGGCCGGCCGGAGCCGGATGCAGATCTGGGCCGACTCCCACGTCAACCGTTCTTTGATGCCATTGCCGATGTCGCACGCATTCGGCCTCCTGATGACCGTGGCCGACTGGCACTGGGAAGAGCCTCGCTTGCGCGTCCTCATGCGCCGATTCTCCGCGGCAGATGCACTCCGTCTCGTCGACGAACAGCGGGTCGACGAGCTCTGCCTGGTCCCGGCGGCGGTGGAGTCATTGGTCGCCGAGTCGCAGGAGGACGTCGACATCTCGACCCTGCGGTTCGCGGTGTGCGGGTCTGCGCCGCTACCCGACAAGACCCGGCAGGCCTTCCAAAGGGCGTTCCCGGACGTCGAGCTGCGCATGGGCTACGGGCTCAGCGAGTCATCGGCGCTCGTGACGGGAACCCGGCTCGGAGAAGGCGTGCCTGGCTCGGTCGGCCGGGCCGTCCCCGATTGCGAGTTGCGTATCGTCGACGCCGACGATGCCGTGCAGCCACCGGGAGAGCGTGGCGAGATCGTCTGCCGTTCACCGTTCGTGATGCAGGGCTACTGGCGTGATGAAGAAGGCGCGACGACCTCAGCTGTCCGTGACGGGTGGCTGCACACCGGCGACATCGGCTACCTCGACAAGGCCGGCAATCTGTTCATCGTCGGCAGGAGCAAGGACGTCATCATCCGAGGCGGCTTCAACATCTATCCCGCAGACATCGAGTCGGCGTTGCTCGAACATCCCACGATCGAGGCGGCGGTCGTCGTCGGCGAACCACACGACACGCTGGGCGAGGAAGTCGTCGCATTCGTGACGACGTCGAGTGACAACCTCGTGGCCGAGGATGTCGTGGCATACGCCCGCGATCACATCGGCGGGTACAAATACCCTCGACGGGCCAGGGTCGTCGACGAGTTCCCGCGCACCCCGCTGGGAAAGATCGACCGAGTCGCTCTGCGGCAGCAGCTGGCCACTGGATAAGGTACCCGCATGATCCGACAGCGGCTGGCCCGCGGCACGACCCGCCTGATCGGCTACCGCATGGTCGGCGAGGTCCCCGAGAGCGGAATCCTGGTCGGTGCCCCCCACACCTCCAACTGGGACTTCTTCACGATGCTGTTGGTCATGTGGAATGACGGCGCGCATCCACGGGTGTTGGTCAAGAAGCAGTTATTCAAAGGGCCGCTCGGCTGGATCCTGCGGCTCTTCGGTGGGGTGCCTCTCGACCGCGACAACGCCAGCAGGGTCGTCACCGAGCTGGCCTCCGAGGCCAAGAACGGTGAGCCGTTCCGGCTGATTCTCGCCGCGGAGGGCACCCGCTCGAAGGGTGAGTACTGGAAGTCGGGCTTCCTGCGCCTGTCGAGGGAGACCGGCCTGCCGATCACCTTGGCCTTCTTCGACCCGCCGACCAAGACCATGGGATTCGGGCCGACGTTCCACGCCTCCGAGGACGTCACCGCCGATATGGACATCGTGCGAGCGTTCTTCGCCGACAAGCACGGAATCCGACCCAAGAACGCGACTCCGCCACGGCTGCGCGAAGAACTCCCACCGCAGTCGTGAACCTCAGCCCGATGCGAAGATGTCAGAGCCCCATCCGACGCCATTGCCACCGGCCCGCTTGACCCGGTACATCGACTGATCTGCTGCCGCGAGCAGACTCGCACCGTTTTCGGCGCCGTCTCCGGAGAATCCGGCCACTCCGATGCTGACCGTGACGTCGAGCTCGGCATCGGCCATGACCGGCGATGCCGCGACCATGGCACACATTGCCTCGGCGGTGGCCCGAGCCGCGTCCGCCGAACTCCGACGCAGCAGCAGGACGAACTCGTCACCGCCGAACCGCGCGATCATCTCATTGGCCCGGATGAAACCCGCGACCCGATCGACAACTTCGCGCAAGATGACATCGCCCGCGAGGTGGCCGTGCTGATCGTTGATGGTCTTGAACCTGTCGATGTCGAGCATCAGGACCTGGAGGCCGTTTCCGTCTTTGCGGCTCGACGCCACGGCCGCTTCGAGGACACTCTCGAACGCGATCCGGTTGGATGCCGCCGTGAGAGGATCGTGGCGCATCAGGACCGCGAGGTTCTCGCTGCCGGTGCGCTGATCCCCGCGGCGACGACGGAGCATGCGATAGTCGCCGGCCGGATCATTTTGCCGATAGACCAGTGAATCGATGTCGCGGAGCGTGACGGCCCACCCCAGGAGATCCTCACGGTGGGTCACGCGGGTCGACCGCACGATCATGTCGATGTGCCCACCGGATCGGTTGAGTGTCACCAAAGAATCATGCTGCTCGTTGAGTTGGAAGTCTTCGCCGAGGACATCAGCGATCGACCGTGGGCTGCCGACCCAACCGAACAGCTTGCGCGCCTGGTGGTTCGCATCGACCACCTGGCCGTCGTTGTCGACCACGATCATCGGATCAGCCAGCTGATCTGCCACTAAGGAGCGGCCGAGCTGGACCTGTGTGCCCCAGCCCAGCCGGAACTGCGCGAGATAGGCCGTGGCGAGCCCGAGCAGCGCCAGGAACGGCGTCATACCGTACTGGCCGATCTCGTTGGCGATGATCGCCGCGATCAGCACTGGGATTCCGGCACACCGACGCTTCGTCACTCGGTCGAAGGCGTCCCATCGGCTGACCAGGACCAACATCGCACCGATCGCGAGCAGGAAGCAGAACGCCGTGTGCAGCACGAACAAGCTCCCAGGGACGACCTCCCCGTCCTCGATGGATCCGGTCCACCCCTTGATGCGTGGTAGCGCCGAAGACATCAGCACGACCGTCACTTCGACGGCGACCACGATGCCCAGCACCCGCAGGATCGCCGAAGAACTCCTCGCGCCGATCTTCAGGCAGAGCCCGAAGAAACTGCCGCACACCACCGAGACGGAGGCGAGTATCAGTCCGGTGACCAGGCGGTACGCCTCGATCCCGGCCGAGTCGGCCGCGACGGGGTCCGGCATGATGATCTGCGCGGTCATCAACGCCGCGAACCAGACGCCCAGCGCGGTCAACGCGGTGCCGAGCAGCTTGCCGCCTGAATCACGCCGATGCAGGATCCAGGTCAGCGCGGCAAGGGCGAAGGCCGCGACAGAGCCGACTGCTTCGGCAATCAGCACGGCTGTCTCTCCCTGAACGTATTGCGACCCGGATCCGGACCAAGCCTAAGCACGAACTGACCGCCCGAGGCCAGAACGGCAAAATTTTTCACTGTGATCCTGGCGACTACCGCGCGGCGGTTCTTCAGATCAGGACGACGCCGGTGGGATCAGCGTGTCGATGACCGTGCGGGTCCACTCCAGCAGCTCGCGCCCGACCAAGGGTTTGCCACCCACCGGAGCGGTCTTGGGTCGCGGAACCAGCACGATCTCGGCGGCGACCTTGTAGGTGCTGCGTGGGTAGATCCTTTGCAGACGCATCTGCGCGGAGTCTGGCAGCACCATCGGAGCGAACCGGATATTCGACCCGGCCGCCGTGACCTCGGTGAGCCCTGCCTCTCGCACGCGTACGCGCAGGCGCGCCACGTCGAGCAGGACGTCCACCGTCTCCGACGGCTCGCCATAGCGGTCGACCAACTCGGCGCGGATCTCGTCGACATCGGCAAGTGCCCGGACGTCGGCGAGTCTCTTGTAGATCTCGAGTCGGAGTCGCTCGCTGCCCACGTAGTCGTGCGGCAGATGTGCCTCGATCGGCAACTCGATCTTGACTTCCCGCTCAGGCTCGGCGTCGCCGCGGAACTCCGCGACTGCCTCGCCCACGAGCCGCACATACAGATCGAAGCCGACGTCGGCGATGTGGCCGGACTGTTCGCCACCCAGCAGGTTGCCGGCTCCGCGGATCTCGAGGTCCTTCATCGCCACGGCCATGCCGCCACCGAGCTCGGAATGCTGCGCGATCGTCGCGAGCCGGTCGTGCGCGGTCTCGCTCAGCGGCTTCTCCGGCGGGTACAGGAAGTAGGCGTAGGCGCGTTCGCGCGAGCGGCCCACCCGGCCTCGTAGCTGATGCAGCTGCGACAGACCGAGGGTGTCGGCGCGCTCGATGATCATGGTGTTGGCATTCGACACGTCGAGACCCGACTCGACGATCGTGGTGCAGACCAGCACGTCGTAGCGCTTCTCCCAGAAGTCGACCATGACCTCTTCGAGCTGGTGCTCGCCCATCTGGCCGTGCGCGGCAGCAACTCGCGCCTCGGGTACGAGTTCCTTGATGCGGGCGACGGCCTTGTCGATGCTCTGCACCCGGTTGTGGATGTAGAACGCCTGCCCCTCACGCAGCAGTTCACGGCGGATCGCCGCGATGACCTGCCGGTCCTCATATGCGCCGACGAACGACAGCACGGGATGCCGTTCTTCCGGCGGGGTCGCGATCGTCGACATCTCCCGGATGCCGGTGATCGCCATCTCCAGCGTGCGCGGGATGGGCGTCGCCGACATCGACAAGACGTCGACGGCGGCGCGCAGCATCTTCATGGCCTCTTTGTGCTCGACGCCGAACCGCTGTTCCTCGTCGACGATGACAAGTCCCAGGTCCTTGATGCGCACACCTGGCTGCAACAGCCGGTGCGTGCCGATGACCATGTCGATCGAGCCGTCGGCGAGGCCCGCGAGAGTCTCCTTCGACTCCTTCTCGCTCTGGAACCGCGACAGCGGTTTCATGGTGACCGGAAACTGCCCGAAGCGTTCGGCGAACGTCGCATAGTGCTGCTGCACCAGCAGCGTCGTCGGCACCAGCAAGATGACCTGCTTGCCGTCCTGGATCGCCTTGAACGCCGCACGCACCGCGATCTCGGTCTTGCCGTAGCCCACATCGCCGCAGACCAGACGGTCCATCGGCACAGTGCGCTCCATATCGCGCTTGACCTCGTCGATCGTGATCATCTGATCTGGCGTCTCGACGTGCGCGAACGCATCCTCGAGCTCGGCCTGCCACGGGGTGTCGGGGCCGAAGGCATGGCCCTTGGTGGCCTGTCGTGCGGCATAGAGCTTGATCAGCTCTCCGGCGATCTGCTTGACCGCCTTGCGGGCCTTGTTCTTGCGGTTGGTCCAGTCGGCGCCGCCGAGCCGGTCGAGTGAGGGCGACTCACCGCCGACGTAGCGACTGATCTGGTCGAGCTGGTCCATCGGGACGAACAGCCGATCGGGCGGATGGCCTCGCTTGGACGCCCCGTATTCCATGACCAGATATTCGCGCGCGGCGCCTTGCACGACCCGCTGCATCAGTTCGACGTAACGGCCGACGCCGTGCTGCTCGTGCACGACGAAGTCGCCGGGCTTGAGTTCGAGCGGGTCGACCTGCTTACGCCGACGGGCCGGCATCTTGCGTTCGGTGCGGTCGGCGGCCCGCTGACCCACGAGATCGTCATAGGTCATGACGGCCAAGGCCAGCGGCTCGGAGACGAATCCGTGCGCCAGCTCGCCGAGGCTGACCTGCACGACCCGTCTCGACGGGCCGGTCACCTCGTCGTCAAGGGTCGCGGCGACGCCGTTGTCGGCCAACCATTCGACGGTCCGCTGCGCCTGGCCGTGACCGGGAGCCACGAAGACAACACGCATATCGGCTTCGGTCCACCGGACGATATCGGCCAATGCCGCGCTCATGTCGCCGCGGTAGGCCGCCGCGGCCTCGATGTCGATGACCCGAGTGCCTTCCTCGGGGTCGAGGCCGAACGGCGATTGGCTGAACCAACTGTGGCCGAGGGCCAGTACTTCGAGACGCGCATCTTCGAGTGTGTGGAAGGCCGCAGAGCCCAGATCGATCGGTGAATCGCCTCCGCTTGCGGCTGCGGCCCACGATGCCTGCAAGAACTCCTCGCTCGTCGCCACGAGGTCGGCCGAGCGTGCCTTGATCCGTTCAGGATCCATCAGCAGGATCGCCGATTCGGCAGGCAACAGCGAGGCGAGGGACTCCATCTCGTCAACCAGCGCCGGAGCCAATGACTCCATGCCCTCGACCGCATGCCCCTCGGACAGCTTGGTGAAAATCTCGGCCAACGACGGGTGAGCCACCGCCAGCTCGGCTGCCCGGGCCCGCACCTCGTCGGTCAGCAGCAACTCGCGACATGGTGGCGCCCAGACCTGGTCGACCTCTTCGAGTGTGCGCTGATCCGCCACCGCGAACCGTCGGATCTCATCGACCTCTTCGCCGAAGAACTCGATACGGAGCGGATGCTCCTCGGTCGGCGGGAAGACGTCGATGATGCCGCCACGAACCGCGAATTCACCGCGACGCTCCACCAAATCGACGCGCGAGTAGGCCGCTGCGGCCAGGTCGCTGACAACCTGGTCGAGCTCGATCTCATCGCCTTTGTGCAGCTCGACGGGTACCAGGTCCGCCAGGCCCTTGACCTGCGGCTGCAGCAGAGAGCGGATCGGGGCGACGATGACTCGCAACGGGCCCGATGCGGTACCGGCAGCGGTCGGGTGCACGAGCCTGCGCAACACCGCAAGACGCCGTCCGACGGTGTCGGATCGAGGCGAGAGCCGCTCGTGCGGCAGCGTCTCCCACGCCGGATAGTAGGCGACGTCGTCGGGACCGACGAGTTCACCGAGTTGAACTGTCAGCTCCTCGGCTTCGCGCGCCGTCGCCGTCACCGCGACGACGGTCGACTGCTGGGCGAGCGCATACGTCAGGAAGGGACGCACCGGCTCAGGTGCCTGGACCGCCAGGGTCTTGACGCCGCTGGCGCGGTCGGCGAGCACCTCGGAAACGGTCGGCTCAGTGGCTACGAGAGTCGCAAGAGGCATCAGTGTCATGTCCCAGGCAATCTACCGTTCAACGACAATCTGACGAACACCCGTGCCACGATGGCAGCGTGAGCAATGTGCTGCCATCGGACCCCGGTCACGGGTTCATCGCGAGCGTGGTGATCCCGGCCCACAACGAGGAGCGCGGCATCGCGCGCAATCTCACGGCCCTGCTCGACGGCTCCCACGCCCTCGACATCATCGTGGTGACCAATGGCTGCACCGACCGGACCGCGGAGGTGGCCCGCGGCTTCGCCGACTCCGTCCGCGTCATCGAGCTTCCCGAGCCGTCCAAGACGGCCGCCGTCCGGGCCGGCAATGCGGCCAGTGACGTGTTCCCGCGCGTCCACCTGGACGCCGACGTCACCTTGTCCGGGTCGGATCTGCTCCGCCTGCTCGAGCCCCTCGCCCGTCCGGGAATACTTGCCACCGCACCCCGTCGGGTGATTCCCCGCGACGGCTGCAGCCTGCTCGTGCGCTGGTACTACGACGTGTGGGAGCAACTCCCGCAGGTCAGGGACGGCCTCTTCGGCCGGGGTGCGTTCGCCCTGAGCCGGGAAGCGCAAGAACGCGTGAACGCCCTGCCGAACGTCATGAGCGACGATCTGGCTGTCTCGGATTCCTTCAGCGCTGCCGAACGTGTGGTGGTCGACACCGCCACGGTGACCGTGCGGCCCCCTCGCACGGTCAATGACCTACTACGCCGACGGATCCGGGTCGCTGCCGGCAATGCGCAGGCGGGACAGCTGGGCATACGCCGTCAGGACTCGGTGACGACAAAGGCGACGTTGCTGCAGTTGGCGAGACAGCGCCCCTCCCTCATTCCCCGCCTGGGCGTCTTCATCTTCATCACCGCAATCGCCCGGTTCCGGGCCCGTCGATACATCGCGGCAGGAGATTTCACGACCTGGCAGCGGGATGAGTCCTCACGCGGCTGAAACGCTTCGCCGCTCAGCTCACCGAGTCGGGCACCGCGCTGGCGGGATTCGCGACAAGCCAGTCCGCGACCCGATCCTCTCGCAGCGCGGTCCACAGCTCCTCGTTGGCCTGCCAGTCGAGGTAGACCACGCTCTGCGAACCCTCCATGCCGGTGCCGTCGAGCGGCACCGTGAGGTACTCGATACCCGCCGATCGCAGATGACGCAGCGACAGCAGCAGGCTCCGCATGCTCCCGACCGACCACTGGCTGTCGACCGACAGATTCTCCGTCAGCAGATCGAGGATCTTGTACGCCGTCCGGGGCTTCTTGATCAGTTCTTGGCTCAACGTCTCATCGAGCAAGGTGCGCAGGAAGTACTGCTGTCGATGGATCCGGTCGAAGTCACCGCCCGGCAGGCCCGCACGTTGTCCCACGTAGTCGAGCGCCTCATCGCCGTTCATCCGATGCCGACCAGCCGTCCAGGTGATGTCCCGATATCGGTCGTGCACCGTGGCCGGCACGTCCAGAGTCACTCCTCCGAATGCGTCGGTCAACGCCCGGAAGCCATCCCAGTCGATCACCGCGAGGTGGTCGATCCGGATGTCGGTGACCGCTTCGATCGTGCGCACCGCGAGGGCCGGGCCCCCGTGCGAGAACGCTGCATTGATTTTGGCCGGCCCCTGTCCGGGGATGTTGACCCAGGAATCGCGAGGGATCGAGATGACAGAGGCCCCACGACGGTCACTGTCGATGTGAAGGATCATGATCGCGTCGGAACGCTGGGCACCAGGGACCCACGCGGGGGCCGACGCATTCGTGCCGGTGGTGGCTTGGTCTGAACGGCGATCGGTGCCGAGCAGCAGGATGTTGACCGCATTCGCGGCCTCTCCCGGGGGCTTGGCCGGACGGTCCGGCAGACCTACGAACACGTCGTCGATGCGGTTGATCTGGCTCGTCAATCGGTGCTGGAAGTACAAAGCCGCGCCGACAAGAGTCAGCACCATGACCAGGATGCAGGACAGGACCGAAACCAGGAAGGTTCGCACCGGATGCCGTTTTCGACTGGGCTCCTGGCCCACCTTCATGAGCACGGTCACGCCTCAGTCCGTCGCTGATTCCACGAGCAGCCCGTCGCGAACGATGTACGTCTCGCCGGTTCGGGGACACCGGTACATCTGCCCGTCGAGCTCGTCGAGCTGCACGCCGGCGCGACCGACCCACCCGACCCGGCGGGCCGGAACACCCACCACCAGGGCGAAATCGGGGACGTCCTTGGTGACGACCGAGCCGGCAGCGATCATGGCCCAGCGGCCGATCGTGATCGGCGCGACACACACCGCACGTGCACCGACCGAGGCACCCTCACAGATCACCACGCCGACGACATCCCAGTCCTGCGCGTCCTTGAGCTCTCCGGCCGGCGTCACGGCTCGTGGGAAGAGGTCATTGGTGAGTACTGCGGCAGGGCCGATGAAGACGCCATCGGCCAGAACCGCCGGCTCGTAGACGAGGGCGTGGTTCTGGATCTTGCAACGGTCTCCCAGCGTGACCCCGGGCCCGATGTACGCACCCCGACCGATGACACATTGCGCACCGATCCGTGCTTCTTCGCGCACCTGTGCAAGGTGCCAGACCTGTGTGTCCTCGCCCACCACGGCACGTTCGTCGACGTCTGCACTGTCGACAATCCGCCCAGATCGCAGGTCACTCATATTTGCCTCATAGGCAAATACTCCTCGCGATCGTGAAAGCAACGTCAAATCTGGAGCCGGTCCAAAGATTGGTTCGGCAAACACCTGTCGCCGACGCCGAAGTGTGGCGATTCTGGCAGAAGCCACATCGATCCATGAGGCAATCGACTTAGCCGTGGATCCAGTTCACTGACCAAGATCCGAGGCCGCCATGTCGAACAACAAGCCCGTGAGCCGAGTACCGGCACGAAGCCTTGCGGTGTTCGTCTGCACGCTGCTGCTCGCCGGACTGTTGACTGCGCTCACGACCACATCGTCGTCTGCGGCCATCGATCCCTGCGGCGCCTCCGGCAACAAGATCTCGTGCGAGAACAGCAAGCCGGGATCGCCTCCGAGCGAATGGGACATCGAGGGTGCCGGCGACGAGGACATCCAGGGCTACGCCACCGACATCAGCGTCAACGTCGGAAGCCGAGTCGACTTCAAGATCGACACCAGCGCCTCGGCCTACTCCGTGACGATCTACCGGACCGGCTACTACGGCGGCGCCGGGGCTCGCAAGATCACGACCGTCACGCCGTCGGCGACGCTCCCTCAGCGCCAACCCCAATGCATCACCGATGTCAGCACCGAGCTGTACGACTGCGGCAACTGGGGCGTCTCGGCGTCCTGGAACGTTCCGAGCTCGGCGGTCTCCGGGGTCTACATCGCCAGGCTGCGTCGTGCCGACACCGGCGGCGTCAGCCACATCACGTTCATCGTCCGCGACGACTCCAGTACCTCGGCCATCGTCGCGCAGACCTCGGATCCGACCTGGCAGGCCTACAACGTCTACGGCGGATCGAACTTCTATCGCGGTGCAGGCAATGGTCGTGCCTACAAATTGAGCTACAACCGGCCGTTCGCAACCCGCGACGGCACCGAGGCCCGTGACTTCTACTTCAGCGCCGAGTACCCCCTCGTCCGGTTCATGGAGAAGAACGGGTACGACGTCAGCTATATCGCCGGAGTCGACTCCGACCGCAACGGCGCCCTGCTCAAGAACCACAAGACGTTCGTGTCGATGGGACACGACGAGTACTGGAGCAAGGCCCAGCGCGCGAATGTCGAGGCGGCCCGCGACGCCGGGGTCAACCTGATGTTCCTCAGCGGCAACGAGGTCTATTGGAAGACCCGCTACGAAACCTCCAGCGATGCGGGCCACACCGCCTACCGCACCCTGACGTCGTACAAGGAGACCTGGGCCAACGACAAGATCGACCCGTCCGCCGAATGGACCGGCACGTGGCGCGATCCCCGCTACGCGCCCAAGGACAAGGGCGGCGGCGTGCCTGAGAACGGGCTGACCGGAACCATGTACATGTCCAATGACACCGACCTACCCGTGACTGTCAGCGCTGCCGAAGGAAAGCTCCGGCTGTGGCGCAACTCCGGACTCCAGTCGATGGCGGCCGGCACGAAGACCGCGCTGGCACCGCACACCGTGGGATATGAGTCCAACGAGGATCTCGACAACGGGTCCAGACCTGCTGGCCTGGTTCGGCTTTCCACGACGACCGGACCCGCACCGCAGTATTTGCAGGACTACGGCAGCACCGTCGCGCCGGGCACGACGACCCACCACGTGACGATGTACCGCGCGGCGAGCGGCGCACTGGTCTTCTCGGCCGGATCGATCCAGTGGACCTGGGGTCTGGACGCGACCCACGACGGGAACGGTGCGCCCGCGGACCGCCGCATGCAGCAGGCTCAGGTCAACCTGTTCGCGGACATGGGCGCACAACCCACGACGCTCGACGCCACACTGACCGCTGCGACCAAGTCGACTGACACGACCAAGCCGACCGCGGGTATCTCCACACCGGCAGCAAGCGCATCGATCGCGAACGGCACCCGGGTCACGGCAACTGGCACGGCCGCCGACATCGGCGGTGTCGTCGCCGGCGTCGAGGTGTCGACCGATGAGGGCCAAACGTGGCACCCCGCGACCGGAACGACGTCGTGGACGTACTCATACATCCAGCACGGCAGTGCAAGCACGACTCTGCGTGCTCGTGCAATCGACGACAGTGCCAATATCGGGACGGCGACTAGTAGGCCTTTGACCGTGACCTGCTCCTGCACCGTGTTCGGGGTCGAGGTGCCGGCCAATCCTGCCGCCAACGACCCCGACCCTGTCGAGCTCGGACTGCGATTCTCGCCCACGATCGACGGATTCATCTCCGGCGCGCGGTTCTACAAGGGCACCGGCAACACCGGCACACACACGGGCTCGCTGTGGAGCGCCGCCGGACAGCGGCTGGCGACAGTCACGTTCACGAACGAGACCGCAACCGGCTGGCAGCAGGCCAACTTCTCATCGGCCGTGGCTGTCACGAAGGGCGTCGACTACGTCATCTCGTACACCGCGCCCAACGGACGCTATGCGGCTGCCGCGAATGCCTTCACCGCGCAGGGGCTTGATGCGCGGCCCTTCTCCGTTGCCGGTGGATTCGGTGCCACTCCGGCCGGGGTGTACGGCAATGCGGGACAGTTCCCGAACCTGTCGTACCAGAACAGCAACTACTACGTGGACGCGATGTTCACGTCCACGGATACCTCGCCATTGACCGTCGTGACGCAATGGCCACTCGCGGATTCGACCAGCGTCCCCACGACGACGAAGGTCACCGCAACGTTCTCCAAACCCGTGACGGCCTCCACCGCGACTCTGTCGCTCAAGGACGCCAATGGAGTAGCCGTGGCCGGCAGCACCGCCTACGACGCAACCAGTCGTACCGTGACGTTCACGCCGTCATCGGCACTGGGCGGCTTCGTCAAGTACTCCGCGACGGCCGGTGGCGTAGATGCTCAGGGCAATCCGGTCACGACCGGGAAGACATGGTCGTTCACCACGGCCAAGCCGACTCCGGCACCCGGAGTCTGCCCGTGCGGCCTGTTCAATGACTCGACCGTCCCCACGGTCTTGGAGGCCGCCGATCCCGCACCGGTCACACTCGGGGTCCGGTTCGCCTCCGACAGCGCAGGCACGATCTCCGGCGTCAAGTTCTACAAGGGACCCAATAACACCGGAGCACATACCGGGACCCTGTGGAGCAGCACCGGAACCAAGCTCGCAGAGGGCACCTTCGCCGCTGAGTCCAGCAGCGGCTGGCAGACACTGACATTCAGCCAACCGGTCGCGATCGCCAAGGACACCGAGTACATCGCCTCGTATCGGGCACCTGCCGGGAAATACTCCGTGACCCCGGACGCTCTGGGTTCGGCTGTCGCGGGCTCGCCGCTGCGCACCCCGGCCAACGGCGGCTCATACACGTACGGAACCGGCTTCCCGGACGCCAGGACATCGGCCTCCTACCTCGTCGACGTCGTGTTCGAACGTCCCGCCGCACAGATCGCGATCGCCGCACAGGACCCGCCCTCCGGCGCCGTCGATGTCGCCCGGTCCACCGATGTCAGCGTGTGGTTCACCGAGACGATCCGGCCGGGTGCCACCCTGGCGGTCAAACAGGGCACGACCACCGTCGCCGGCACCACGACGCTCAGCGCGGATGCGAAAAGGCTGACCTTCAAACCTTCGTCGGCGCTGCCGTCCGACACCGTCATCACGGTCACGCTCGCCGGCGTCACCTCGACGGACGGCGCAGCACTGAGTCCCACGTCCTGGACCTTCAGAACGGCCGCCACCAGCGGGGCCGCGCCCCAGTCGCTGTTCAGCGATCAGGTCCCGGCCACCGCGGCTGCCAACGAAGGTTCGGCGGTAGAGCTCGGCACGGTGTTCACACCGGCCAAGGACGGAAAGATCACCTCGATCCGCTTCTACAAGGGCACCGGCAACAACGGAACCCACGTCGGCCGGATCTGGAGTTCAACCGGTCAGCAACTGGGTTCGGTCACGTTCACAGGCGAAACCCCAACCGGTTGGCAGACCGCCAACCTCGCCCAGCCCGTGACCGTCACGGCCGGAACCACGTATCTCGTCTCGTACCTCGCCCCGCAGGGACACTATTCGTACACCTCGGGCCTGTTCACCAACTCGTTGACGAATGGCGACTTGACCGGTCCTGCAGGCAAGAACGGCCGCTACCTGTATGGCGCCAGCGGCGGATTCCCGCTCTACGACTGGGGTTCCACGAGCTACTTCGTGGACGTGTCGTTCATCGCCGATCAGCCGAAGATCACCATGACCGGGCAGAGCCCGTCCCCGGGAGCGACCGACGTCGTCAGGTCGTCCAAGATCACCGCAACGCTGTCTGCGCCTGTCGCCGCCGGTTACTCCCTGACCGTGCGACAAGGTTCAGCCAGCGTTGCGGGTACCACCTCACTGTCGAGCGACAAGACCCAGGTGACGTTCCAGCCCACGAGCCCGTTGCCCGCCGACTCCGATATCACGGTCACACTCAGCGGCGTCGTGTCGACCGACGGCGCCGTCCTGGCGACGCAGACCTGGACGTTCCACACCGAGGCGACCAGTTCGACCGCATATTCGCTCTTCGACGATCTGATTCCGACGATCCCGTCGATCAGCGACAGCAGCGCAGTCGAGCTCGGGACTGCTTTCACCCCGTCGGTCGCAGGCACTGTCACCGGCATCAGGTTCTACAAGGGCAGTGGGAACACCGGGACCCACGTCGGCAATCTGTGGTCGGCCGGCGGCACCAAGCTCGCGACCGTCACGTTCACCGGCGAGAGCGCCAGCGGTTGGCAGACCGCCTCGCTGTCGACGCCTGTTGCCGTGACCGCAGGTACGACGTATGTCGTCTCCTACTTCGCACCGGTAGGTCGCTACTCGGGCACTCCTGCCTTCTTCAACACGACCTACACCGCTGGGCCGCTCTCGGCCCGGGCCGGCAATAACGGCCTCTACTTCTACGGCCCCTCCGGCGGGTTCCCAACCGGGTCGTACAACTCGACCAACTACTTCGTCGATGTGGTGTTCCGAGGCGCGTCATGACCCCGCCCTGACGGCACAGCGCTGAGCTGCAAGTCGATAGGGGGGCACTTCAATGCACGGCTTTCAACTGGAGGACAACGTGATACCTGGAAAAGAGCTCGGGGTAGCCGTCATCGGCGCCGGCTACTGGGGACCGAATCTGGTCCGGAATTTCCGGTCGAGCGATGATTGGGTCGTTCGCGCCGTGTGCGATCTCGACCTGGACCGTGCCCGGCGGGTCGCCGGGGACGGCGTCGATGTCACGACATCGCTTGACACCGTGCTCGCCCGCGACGACGTCGACGCCGTCGCGATCGCGACACCCGCGCGGACCCACCAGACCATGGCGCTGCCCGCCTTGGCGGCGGGCAAACACGTCCTGGTCGAGAAGCCCCTGGCAGACAGCTACACACATGGCCTGAAGATGGTGCAGACCGCCCGCCGCAATGGCCTCGTACTGATGGCTGACCACACGTACTGCTACACCCCGGCCGTCCTGAAAATCCGTGAACTCATCGCCGACGGCCTGCTCGGCGACGTCTTGTTCATCGATTCGGTGCGCATCAACCTCGGACTGATCCAGCCTGATGTGGACGTGTTCTGGGACCTGGCACCACACGATCTTTCGATCCTCGACTTCATCCTGCCCGGGGGCCTTCGTCCGACCGGGGTCTCGGCGCAGGGAGCCGATCCGCTCGGAGCCGGGCGGCCATGCGTCGGCTACCTGACGCTGCCCTTCGGCAACGGCGCACTGGCGCATATCCACGTCAACTGGCTCAGCCCGACCAAGATCCGCCAGATGGTCATCGGCGGAACCAAACGCACCTTGGTCTGGGACGACCTCAACCCGCAGCAGCCGTTGAGCGTCTACGACCGCGGAGTCGATCTCGCAGGTCAGTCCACGGAGGGCGCGAACCGATCGGAGTCCACGATCTCGTACCGACTCGGCGACACCTGGGCCCCCGCCCTCCCCCACCATGAGGCCTTGGGCCAGATGGTCACCGAATTCGCCTCGTGCATTCGTGAGGGCCGGGCGTCTCGCACCGATGGCGTCTCCGGGCTCCGGGTGCTGTCCGTCCTCGAGGCCGCCGCGCAGAGTCTGAACGATCACGGGGCACTGATCGACTCCCACCGTGAACCGGTCGTACCCGGTATCAACCGCAGGAAGGAAACCGCAGCATGACTTCACTCGAGGGAGCACACGTGCTGGTGACCGGCGGTGCCGGCACGATCGGGTCCACGATCGTCGACCAAGTGCTGGAGGCCGGAGCCGGACACATCGATGTGCTCGACAATCTGGTGCGGGGACGCTTGGACAACCTCGACGACGCTCTTGCCAGCGGCCGGGTCACCCTGGTCGACGGCGACATCCGCGATCGCGATCTCGTCCACGACATGACGCTCGGCAAAGACGTGGTCTACCACCAGGCGGCGATCCGGATCACGCAGTGCGCTGAAGAGCCACGGCTGGCCCTGGAGGTTCTGGTCGACGGGACGTTCAACGTCTTCGAGGCCGCAGCACATGCGAACGTCAACAAGGTCGTGTCGGCCTCGTCGGCGTCGGTGTACGGCATGGCCGAGGAGTTCCCCACCACAGAACGGCATCATCACCACAACAACGACACGTTCTACGGGGCCGCCAAATCCTTCAACGAGGGGATGCTCCGCAGCTTCCGGGCCATGTACGGCCTCGACTACGTGTTGCTGCGCTACTTCAATGTCTACGGACCCCGCATGGACGTGCACGGCCTGTACACCGAAGTCCTGGTCCGGTGGATGGAACGTATCGCCGACGGCGATGCCATCTCGATCTTCGGCGACGGGCGACAGACCATGGATTTCGCCTACACGACCGATATCGCGCGGGCCAATATCCTCGCTGCCCAGAGCGACGTCACGGAAGGCGTCTACAACATCGCCAGCGGGACCGAGACCAGCCTCCTCGATCTCGCACAGGCGCTGCTCAAGGTCATGGGGTCGAGCGCGCCCATCGTTCACGGCCCCGAACGTGCCGTGAACGGCGTCTCGCGTCGTCTTGCCGACGTCTCGGCGGCGCGCCGGGACTTGGGCTTCACGACCCAGGTGGATCTCGAAGCCGGTCTGGCCGATCTCGTGAACTGGTGGCAACCACTGCGCGCAGAGATCTCGGTCGGTTCTGGTCGGGACGCCGCACGATGAGCCGTATCAACGTCATGCAGCCCTGGCTGGGCGAAGAAGAGGTCGATGCCCTGACTGCCGTCATCTCCTCCGGCTGGATCGCCCAGGGACCGCGGGTCAACGAATTCGAGACCGCATTCGCGGAGTCCCAACAGGCCAATCACGCGGTTGCGGTGTCCAGCTGCACCGCTGCACTCCATCTGGCCCTCCTGGTCGCCGGAGTCGGCCCCGGCGATGAAGTCATCGTTCCCTCGTTCTCCTTCATCGCGACGGCCAATGCACCCACCTACGTCGGCGCGACTCCGGTGTTCGCCGACGTCGACTCGACCAGCGGCAACATCACGGCCGCAACGGTCCAGGCAGTACTGACCGACCGGACCCGCGCCGTGATCGCGGTCGACCAAGGGGGGGTGCCGGTGGATCTTGCCGAATTGCGCGTGCTCTGCGATCCACGCGGAATCGTCATCATCGAAGACGCCGCCTGTGGTGCCGGATCGACCTACCTCGGCCGCCCCGTCGGGTCCCTCGCCGAGATCGCCGCCTGGTCCTTCCACCCCCGCAAGATTCTGACGACCGGCGAGGGCGGAATGATCACGACGTCCCGCCCCGACTGGGCAGCACGCGCCCGCCGGCTACGCGAGCACTCGATGAGCGTCTCGGCAGCCGAGCGACACGGAAGCGTCCTGGCGCCTGCCGAGGAGTATCCCGAGATCGGGTTCAACTACCGCATGACGGATCTGCAGGCGGCCGTCGGTCTGGTTCAGTTGCAGAAGCTTCCCGAAGTCGTGGCCCGCCGGCGTCAACTCGCAGCCGTCTACACCAAGCACATCGACGCTATCGAAGGTCTGAGAGCCGTCGCGGATCCGGAGTGGGGCACCACGAACTTCCAGTCGTACTGGATCGAGGTCACCCCGCCGTACCCGGTGGATCGTGACGGTCTGCTGACGCATCTGGCCTCGCTCGACATCTCAGCGCGGCGAGGAATCATGACGTCGCACCGCCAACCTGCCCACGCCGGCCACCTCGGTACGCGCGGACCGTTGGCCGTCTCCGAACGGCTCAGCGACCGCACGTTGATACTCCCGTTGTTCCACCAGATGTCCGAGTCCGAGCAGGCACGGGTCACCGATGCGCTGATGACAGGAAAGTGAGCTGAACCATGGACAACCTGATCCTCGTCGGGGCCGGCGGTCTGGCCCGTGAAGTCGTCGAAGCCGTCGATGCCGGCAACCGATATCGGATCCTCGGCATCGTCGACGACGACGTGACACTTCATGGCACGTCGATCGCCGGCCTGCCGGTTCTCGGTGGCATAGACCAGCTCTACTGGGATCACAGCTCCTATATCGTCATCTGCGTCGGTCGGGGCCAGACCCGGCGCCAGATCGTCGAACAACTCACAGCGCATGACGTCGGCATCTGTCGGTACGGCACGGTCGTCCATCCGTCCGTGCACATTCCGCCGTCGTGCTTCGTCGGCGTCGGCTCGGTGCTTCTCGCGCAGGTGGCAGTCACCGCGGATGCACACATCGGACGCCACGTGGTCGCGATGCCCAACGTCACGGTGACCCACGACAACGTCGTCGGCGACTTCGCCACCTTGTGTGCCGGCGTGAGCCTGGCCGGCGGCGTCACCGTCGGGTCCGGCGCCTACCTCGGCACCAATGCGAGCGTGCGCCAGAACCTACGCGTCGGGGACGACAGCACCCTCGGAATGGGTGCCTCATTGCTGACCGACCTCCCGGACGGCGAGACGTGGGCCGGCGTGCCCGCCCGGCGACTCGACCGCGCGCCGATTCACCTCGTGAGTGCGGCCGAGGGGGTCTCATGACGATTCCGTTGGTAGATCTGGCAGCGCAGCATCTGGAGGTCGCCGACGAGGTCGGTATCGGCATCGCCGACGTTTTCGCACGCACGGCGTTCGTGGGGGGCCGCGAGGTCGACGAGTTCGAACGGGAGTATGCGGCCTACGTCGGCTCGGCCCACTGCGTCGGTGCCGGCAACGGGACCGACGCGCTCGAACTCGCGCTGCGCGCGGTCGGCGTCACGCCCGGTGGAGAGGTCATCCTGCCTGCCAACACCTTCATCGCCACTGCCGAGGCAGTATCGCGCATCGGCGCACGGCCGGTTCTTGTCGACGTCGACGATGAGTACCTGCTCATCGATCCCGACCAGGTCAGCGGCGCGATCACCCCACGTACCCAGGCCATCGTCCCGGTCCACCTCTTCGGTCAGACCGCATTCGTCGAGCAGATCCAACAGGCCGTCGGCGACACCGGGATCCCCATCGTCGAGGACTCCGCCCAGTCACAGGGAGCGCTCCGCTTCGGCCGACCGGCCGCTTCCCTCGGTGCTGTGGCGGCCACGAGCTTCTATCCCGGCAAGAACCTGGGTGCCGCCGGGGACGCCGGAGCGGTGACGACCAACGACCCGCAGATCGCCGAGACCGTGCGGGTGCTCGGGGCGCATGGATCGCCGAGCAAGTACGTGCACGACGTCGTCGGGATGAACTCGCGGCTCGACACCATCCAGGCCGTCTATCTGCGAGCCAAGCTCTCCCGCCTGGAGAAATGGAACGAGCTCCGGCGGGAGGCAGCGGCCCGCTACGAGGATCTCTTGGGAGCTCTGACCGATCTGCAGCTCCCACGGTCCGCCGAGGGCAACATCGACGTTTGGCATCTCTATGTCGTCCGGACCGCCGATCGGGACCGGGTACTCGCCGCACTCGCGCACGACGGCATCGGCGTAGGGATCCACTACCCGACGCCCCTGCATCTCACCCGCGCCTACGCGCATCTGGGCCATCGGCGTGGGACCTATCCGGTCGCGGAGCTCGCGTCCCAGCAGATCCTCTCGCTCCCGATGTTCCCGCACCTCACGGCCGAGCAGCAGGCGAAAGTCGCGGCCAGTCTCGAAGCGGCACTGCGCAGGTCGGCATGAGACTGCGCCGTCCGGTTCCGCTGACCGGCCGACCGCGCGTCTCGGTTGTCGTGCCCTGTTACAACTACGGCGCGTTCCTGCCTGCGGCGGTTTCGTCGGCGCTCGATCAGGACGGCGTCGATGTCGATGTCCTCATCGTCGACGATGCGTCGACCGATGGCAGTGCCGCCGTCGCCGACCGTCTCGCGGCCGAGGACAGTCGCGTCGAGGTCATGGTGCACGAGACCAACCGCGGGCACATCGCGACGTACAACGACGGCTTGGCCAAGGTGAGCGGGGACCATGTCGTCCTCCTTTCGGCCGACGACATGCTGGTGCCGGGCTCGCTGGCGCGGGCCGCGGCATTGCTGGAGTCGGATCCCCGGATCGGTCTGGTCTACGGCCATGCTCCTTCCTTCACGGATGCCGCGTCCTCGACCGACGCCATCGGAACGCGGGACACGCAGGCCCGCAGCTGGTCGCTTTGGGAGCCGGGCGAGTGGCTGCCCCCGCGACTGCGCCGCGCGAGGAACCCGGTCTACACGCCGACTGCCGTGATGCGCGCCTCGGCCTGGGCTGACGTCGGTGGTTACGACGCCCGCCTTCCGCACGCCGCGGACATGCTGCTTTGGTACCAGACAGCGGCCAGGTGGGGCGTGGGCCGGGTCAACAACGCCGCGCAGGCGCTGTACCGCGTACACGGCGCGAACATGCACCTCACGGAGTACGCGGGGATGCTCCGCGACCTCACCGAGCAACGCGAAGTGGTGCAGATCCTGTTCGGCGAAGCCCCCGACGGCACCGATCTGCGGCCCGAGCTCAAGGCGGCGGCCCAGCGGTCGCTCGTCCGACGGGCTCGACGTCTCGCACTCGCGGAGCATCGCGGCGGCTCTGACCAGGCGGCGGCCGCCTTCGACGACTTCGCCGACCAGACCCAGGCGATGATCGCCGGATCGGCCGTCCATCGGGTGTCGGGGATCGTGGACGCTGCCATGGAGCACCCGTCCGCAGCCTTTCCCCGCCGGGTCGAGGCACATCTCAGGTGGCGCCTGTGGCGCAGGTACGGGATATGAGCGAGCCGTCCACCCTGGGCGCCCGGGTACGAACGGGCATTATGTGGAGCGCGCTCAACAATCTGACGCTGCGGGTCGGCACCCTCGTCACCGGAGTCGCGCTCGCTCGTCTTCTCGATCCTGAGGCGTTCGGCGTCTTCGCCATTGCGCTGACGGTGCAGACCGCGCTCATCACACTCAGCGAATTGGGCCTGGCGGCCGATCTGGTACGTCACGGTGACATCGACCGCCGAGGCCCGACCATCGCGACACTGTCACTTATCTCGTCCGGGCTGCTGACCGTCGCGGTGCTGCTCGCCGCGCCGGCGATCGCCGGCTTCTTCGCGACGCCCCAGGCCTCGCCCGTGATCCAGGTGATGGCGCTGACCCTGATCCTGGCCGGGATCGGGGTCGTCCCGTTCTCGCGCCTGCAGCGGGATCTCCGCCAAAAAGAGCTGTTCAAGATCGAGCTGGTCGCCTTCGGGCTCTCAACCGGATTGTCGATCGGTCTGGCGGTCGCGGGGACGGGCGCGATGTCGATCGCGATCGGCCGGTTGGTGTCGCAGGCAGCGGTCGTCGTCCTGATGTTCTCCATGACGCGAACCCGGCCGAAACTCGGTTGGGACCGCTCGATCGCCCTCACCGGGCTCCGCTTCGGCCTGCCACTCTCGCTGGCAGGCCTGTTGTCCCTCGGATTGCTGAACGTGGACAACGTCGTCGTCGGTCGCATGGGGGGCGCCGCCCTGCTGGGGCTCTACGTTCTCGCGTTCAACCTGTCGTCATGGCCGAGCTCTGTCGTGGGCACGGCGATCCGCGCCGTCGCGATGCCCGCATTCGCCGAGAACGCCCAGAACGGCGGTCAGGACGGCAGCACGGTGCTGGCGCGCTCCTGCGGACTGACGTGGGGCGTGGCCGTGCCCATCTCGGTCGGGCTCGGCGTGCTGGCGCACCCTGTCGTGGCGATCCTGTACGGCTCGCAGTGGGCAGCAGCGGCCACGGCACTGGTGTGGCTGGCTCCGCTGGGGGCACTCCGAATCCTGATCGATGTCTGGGTCGCGTACCTGACGGCGTGTGGACACTCCGTCATGCTGTTGCTCTGTCAGGCGGCGTGGTTCGCAGCACTCGTGCCCATCATGATCTGGTCGGTCCACCACCGCGGCCTCGAGGGAGCCGGGCTGGCACACGTCGCCGTCGCGTTCTGCATCGTGCTGCCGGCCTTCTTGATCGCTTTGCGAGCCGCCGGTGTGCGCTGCGCGCAGATGCTTCGGCCACTCGCAGTTCCCACGATGGCCGCGCTGCCGATGACGGTAGTCGGCATCGCGGCGACCCGGGTCGTGGATGACCCATTCGCCCAGTTGATCGGCGCCGGGATCGCGATGACCGTGGTCTATGTTGCGATCGCCGGCCGGACGATGCGACACCTGGTCACCGTCGACTCGCCACCGGCGGCCGCGCTCGCACCTGCCGAGCCTGTAGGGGTCGGGGAAAAGCATGCTGTCTAGCCTGCCGTCGACAACCCGCAGTGCGGTCGAACGCTACCGCGCCTACCGGGACCTTCGATGGCGTCGCATCCCGCCGATCCACGTGCATCCGGCACGCGGATCGTCGACCGTCTACTACCTCGTGCCAGATGTCGTGGCACCACACGGGGGCGTGCGCGTGGCCTACCGTCACGTCGACCTCCTGAACTCACTCGGACAACCAGCCGCGGTGCTGCACGGCACGCCGGGTTTCCGTGCCACTTGGTTCCCGAACTCCACGCGCGTCCTGGACACACAGGCGCTGCGGTTCGGCTCGGACGATCTGCTCGTCGTCCCCGAGGTGTACGCGCCATCGATGCACTCGATCGATCCGCAAGTGCGCGTGCTGGTCTTCAACCAGGGTGCCTACCTGACGTTCGATGCGCTGGACCCCGATCGGACCGGGAACGGTTCGCCGTACCGGGACGTCGGCCGGCTCGAAGGAATCATGACGGTGTCGCACGACAGTGCCGAGCTGCTGTCGCTGTCATTCCCGGACATACCGATCAGCATCGCCCGGCCGGTTGTCGACGGCTCGATCTTCCACCCTGGCCGGGAGCCGGGCCGCGAGGCGTTCTCGTACGTCCTGACCCGACGACATCACGAGCGCAACCAAGTGCTGCACATGCTTCGTGCTCGGGGACTCACCTGGGAGCCGGTCCCGTTGACCGGGATGTCCGAGATGCAAGTGGCCGAGACGCTTCGGCGCACGGCCGTCTTCCTCAGCCTGAGCGACCGTGACGGCTTCGGCCTTCCTCCTGCCGAAGCGATGGCGTCTGGCTGCTACGTCGTGGGATACACGGGGGGCGGCGGAGAGGAGTTCTTCGACCCCGACTACTGCGCGCCGGTACGGTCGACGGCTGAGCTGGTTCAGGCGCTCGAGCGCGCGATGACGACGTCGCCGGCCGAGCTGGCCGCCGCCGGCAGTAGGGCATCGGCCGCGATCTTGGATCGCTATCACTCTGACGGCTTGCGGCAGGACCTGGAACGCATATTCACGCCCCTCGTCCTTCGAAGCTGACTGGTATGTCAGCAGTCATCCCGGAAGCAGCCGGTCCGAACAACCCAGCTCATTCGGCCGCGTTCGGGGTAGGAGCAACGCCCTGACCGCCGTCAGCGACCTGCGCCTACCCCTCAGCAGCCACGACGCTTCGCAGGCCACAGCGAGCAACAGGTAGAGCACGGACGTGACCGCGCTGTGACGGCGGCGGTACAAGCGGACTCGATTGACGATCTGCATCGCGTGGATGCGTGCGGACTGACCCGACTGTCCGCCGATGTGGACAGCGACGGCAGTCGGTTCGTACCGCGTGAACCAGCCGAGATCGCGCGCCCGCAGGCAATAGTCCGTCTCCTCGGAGTACAGGAAGAACGACTCGTCCCACCCGCCCAGGGCCTCATAGCAATCACGGGACAGCAGCATCACGGCCCCCGTCGCCCAGTCCGTCACACCGGCCGACTCGTAGGCAGCACGGTGGACCACCGCCTCGCTGAGCGCGGCACGCCCGGTCCTGCTGAGACCCAGAGCCCGGGCGAGGGTGGGCTCTCGGCGCAAGGAGAACGCCAGCTCTCCGACGTCGTCGATCAACCGGGGGACGACCGCGGCGGTGCGGGGCTGCTGCAAGACCTCGAGGAGGGCGGGGATCGACCCCGGGCACATCCTGACGTCCGGGTTCAGCAGCAGGACCGGCCCATTCCCCGTCAGGGCGCGGACCCCGCGGTTGAGGCCCGCGGCATAGCCCCGGTTCTCCGCCCGAACGAGCTCGACGTCGGTTCGCTGCTTCACGACGTCGCAGGTGTCGTCGACAGATCCGTTGTCCACGACCACGATGTGTGCGCCGACCCCGGCCAACGCGTCAGGGAGACTGTCGAGCAGCTTCCCGATCACCGCGGAACTGTTGTAGGTCACCACGATGATGCCGAGTTCCGGGAGCATGTCTCACCACCCCACTCGAGTCGGGCTGGACACATCTGCCGTCCGCTCGACGGCTGCGGCCTCGAGACGGGCCAGGCGCAGTCCCGCCCCCGCGAGGCCCAAGATCAGGAACGTCATTCCCGTGGCCATCGGAAAGCCGAATCCGTCGTAGAGGGCCAGTCCGGCAGCGGACGCGAAGATCGCTGCCACGAATGACTGGCCAAGCTGTCGTGTGCGCTCGTCACGCCCGATGGCCTTGGTGCGCCATGCGCACAGGCCGCCGACCACGAACAACCCCACAACGGCCAGCAAGCCGATGATGCCGACCTCGATGGCAAGACCCAGGTACTGGTTGTCGAGAATCCGGTACTTCGGCAGGAAGGTCGAGAACCCGCGGCCGAACAGGGGGCTCCGCTCGATGAATTCAGCGGCGATGGCATATGACCCCGTGCGCGACTGGGCACTGGAATCATCGCCGATTCCGGTGAACAGTCCGGTCATGGTGCCGAGCAGGCCTGGGACCGACAAAAACACCACGCACAGGAAGCCGGTTGCGATCACCGCCGCCCGGCGGCGCACTGCCGGGGTCCAGGCGAACGCGACGACCGTGAGGGCGACGACGGCGCTGACAATGGCCGATCTGGAGATCGACAGCACGACGGCGAGCCCGATCGCCAGCACCGGGTACCAACGCCGGACCGCTCCTCGGACAGGATCCGTCAGCGCACTGTTGATCGCGATCGGCAGGATCATCGTGATCACCGCCCCGAACTCGATCGGATGGATCGCGGTGCCTCCTGGCCGATTGAAGCCGGCTCGCTCGATGACTCCGACAAGCGTCGTGTTGAGGCTGAGGCCGGGGATACTGATGCGGTCGACCCACGCCGCCCCTGTGACGAACTGGATCAAGCCCAGCGTCGCAAGGGCTCCCCCGGCGAAGACAACACGTCGAACAAGTGCCTCGTAGCGTTCTCGCGACGGGATGCCGTCATTGGCGAGGAGCAGGATCCCGGCCCAGCTGATCAGACTGACCATGCCGATATCGGCGGTGCTCGACTCCGCGGCCTCGATCGCCCGCGTCATGGCGACGACGTAGCTGACCAGGAAGCAGGCCATCAGTATGAACAGCGCAGTGCGGACCGGCTGAAGACCGACCGGCCGGGACTCGACCCGTTGCGCCTGGTGATAGGCCCACCACAGGAAGCACCCGAGTCCCATGACAAGTGCCGGTGCACCGGCCCCGCCGAGAGGAGAGAAAGTCAGACGGGACGGCAGCGCCACCAAGACGACCAGGACGACCGTGAGAACGTGGACGGCGTCGACGTGCCGTCTCATTCGCGGTTCCGGGACGACGGCTCTCCGGGATCGCGCGGCCTCGTCTTCTTGGTCTTCTTGGTCAAGGGTCCCGCGTCGAGCACACCGCTGGAGATCGTGGCCAACTCGTTCTCGAGCCAGTTGTCATCGTCCTCGCGAGCCGCAGTGGGCGGTGCGCCGTCATTGCGTCGGCGACGCAGCTCCTTCTTGCTCGCACGCACCAAAAGCAGACCGTCGAGCGCCCCGATCAGCACCGCACCACCGGCCAGACCCATGACCCCCAGCGCCGCGATGGCCCTCAACCGGGACTTCTGATCTGCCTTCGGCGCATCGCGCGTGAGCGGAATCGACGTGATCGCGGCCTTCGGAGCGATCGACAGCTTGGACTGCAGCGCCGCGAGACTCGAAGGAGTCTGCTTCAGCACCGCGTCGACCAGGGCCCCGGCCGCGGCCGCAGTGGGCGCCTCGGCCGTGACAACGAGTACCGGCGCGCTGGTCGCGTCATCGACCGTCGCCTCGTAGGTGCCGGCAGCTGCCGTCTTGTGCACCAGTTCCTGGGTTTCGTCGGCGTTGAGCAACCGGGTCAGCACGTCGACCGCCTGGGTCAGACTGCTGAGTCCGAGGAACCGGTTGGCTGTCGGCTCGACCACGCTCTTGGGCGGCACAAGGACCATGCTGGCCTCGGCCTTATATGTCGGGGCGATGGACCTCGCCGCGAGGAAGCACATCCCCGCGGTCATCATCACGGCCAGGACGACGAGGATCCAGCGTCTCAGCAAGCTGTCTGCAAGATCGCGCAAGTACATATGACACTTCCAATCCCGAGCGGCCGTGGGCCGTTTCACGTCAGTCTGAGTCGTCTCCATCACAAATCCGTAAAATCGCCGACCCGGGTCGAATAACGTCGAAAAAGACTGTGGCGGTCGCCCTTGCGCGCTGTAAGACTGCTGAGGCGAGCGATCTAGGGGCGACATGACAACCAGTGATCTGTGCAGCATCCTGCGGCGACGGTGGTACGTCGTCGTGCTGGGCATCGCGCTGCTCACGGGCGCGCTCCACGCCGTGACTTCGCGACCCAGCGTGTATTCGAGCCAGGTCGACGTCGTGTTCCTCGCGCCCAAGAGCGCGCGCTATCCCAATGTGATCGAACAGACCTCCGCGAGCCTCATCGCCATGGCCGGACTCATCGAGCGCGAGGTGAACAAGGGCATCGACACCGCGGCCACGGCGTCCGCGGCCGTGACGCTGGCCGGCGAGGGCGTTCGCGACGGCCACGCCATCACCTTGCCGAACACCGGCGGTCAATGGGCCGCGGACTTCAGCCGGCCTGTCATTGACGTGCAGGTCGTCGGTCCGAGCGAGGCAGTGGTCCGCACCCGCCTCGCCTCACTCGTCGGCACTGTCGAGCAGCGTCTCGCCGCTCTTCAGGCGGCCGATGACATTCCCCGGATCAACCGCGTCATGACTTCGTCGGCACCGGCCTCGGCAACTGTCTTCCGCTTGGACGGAAACCGCAAAAAGGCGGCTGCGGCGACCCTGCTCCTCGGCGCAGGACTGATCTCGATAGGTGCGGTCGGGGCAGACCGTCTTCTCAATGCCTTGGCGCGCAAGCGACGCCAGATCCGCATGATCCATCAGCTGAGAGGGATCGCATGAGCCCCAAGAAGCCCGTCGAGGCCGGGACCGTGCGGCTCATTGGCACGGGCGAGGACGTGATCGCCGAGTCGGTCGCGCCCATGCTCAACCAGATGCGTAGGTCAGCCGCGAAGCTGCGTTGGGGGGTCAAGGTGGTCGGGCCGGTCGCGGCCCTCAACGGCCTGTTCCGCCTCGCCGGCCTGCTGCTGCGTCGCCCTGCCGAAGGCATCGTCCACCTCAGATCCGGTCCGGTACTCGGCTTCAGCTATCCCCGTCAGTTGGTCCCGGCCCTGGTGGCCTTCGGCGACTACATCGATCCCGAGATGGACTTCTTGCGCAGGGTCTCACGGCCCGACTGGGTCGTGCTGGACGTCGGCGCCGCGATCGGCCAGTTCAGCGTTTTCGCGGCGATGCTGCCGACCGCTCACGTCCACGCATTCGAACCCAGCAGCGACAACATCACGACGTTGAAGGCCAATCTGCGCCGCAATCGCGTGGCCGACCACGTCACGATCGCACACATGGCGCTGTCCGACAGCGATGCCGAGATGACGTTTCCGACACTCCAGAATCCCTTCCTCAGCCGGCTCGATCACGGCCAGGGGTCCGTCAGCGGCGAACCGGTGTCAGTGCGGACGCTGTCGGGAACCGTCGACATCCTCGGTCTGGAGCATGTGAACTGTCTCAAGATCAACGTCGCCGGCTTCGAGGCCGAAGTACTCGAGGGATCTGCGGCCTTCCTGGCGCGCCAGGGCGCTGACGTGCTCGTCATCTTGATCAGCGAGGGATCGGTGCCATGGTTCCCCAAGATCGCCGCCCTCGGCTACCGGTTCTTCTACTTTCACCCACCGCGCAACACGCTGTACGAAGTCGAGGACCTCGACGATGTCTCCCACGACCGCCCGTGGCCCGCTCGCCACCTGATCGGTGTGAGCGGGCACGGGATCGAACGAGGCCTCCTCGATCAGGTCGAGGTGGTCACTGCACGCTGAGGCTCAGCGGTTCACAGCCTTACCGCTGGTGGCATCGGTGTTGCCTGACCAGGCCGGGCTGTTGCCCACGATCGAGGCGTATCCGTAGTAGCCCTTGCCGAGCGCATTGTTCGTGAAGGAGACCCCCGAGATCGACCCTCCGCTGAACTGGCCATCGGAATAGACCGTGTATCCACCACCGACCAGGCGATTTCCGTCGACCTTGATATTGGAGATCGGACCGAAGTAGTTGTCGATCATGACCGCCGAGGTCTGGGTGTGCTCACGCATGTCGATGTTATTGCGCGAAATCGTGATGTTGGACAGTCCGCCATCGATCTGGATTCCGTCGTAGTGCGGCGAACCCGGCGACTTCAAGCCGTGGACGTAGTTGTTCGTCAGCACCGAGCCGCTACCGGGCGTCAGCCCGTTCTCGACGCCCGTGATGTCGGCGCCCGAGACGTCGGCCGGACCGATGATGCCCATCGAGCCCGCCTGGGCTCCCTTGCCGTCGATCTCGACGTTCTGGATCTTGACGCCCTTGGAGCCGTTCTTGATTTGGATCACCGCGAAGCCGCTTCCTGCGATGCGGCTGGACTTGATCGTGACATTGTCGGCATCGATCCAGATGCCGCCGCTGATGTTCTTGCCTTCGACGACCGTGCCGTCCTTGGTGATATTCATGCTTCCGCTCGAAGCGGCGAGGTTGACGCCGGCCGGAACTCCTGTGCTGGCCGCCGTGGCGATTCCGCCGGTGGGGGGCGGCGTTGTCGGTGCCGGCGTGGTCGGAGCGGGCGTGGTCGGAGCCGGCGTGGTCGGAGCCGGCGTGGTCGGAGCCGGCGTGGTCGGAGCCGGCGTGGTGGGAGCCGGCGTGGTGGGCCTCCAGCTTCCGCACCGCTTGTGCTTCCTGTAAGCCGGCTTGACCATCGTCCCGGCGGACTGGCCATCGATCGCGCCTCTGTACCAGGTCATCGGCGTGCACTGGGTCGGCGCGCTGAAACTCGCGGAGGCGCGGACAGTCTTGCGTTCAGAGTTCTTGGCAATCGCCGACGAGGAGCTCATGGCTACCACCACCGCGACGAGGACGAACCAGACAGCTGCCAGCCGTCGATTTCTCGACGGCCGGGTGATCGAGGGATTGACGAGGGGTCCTTGAGGCATATGACATCTTCCGGATATAGCCCGAGTTAGCTATGGACAATCGAAAGCCGCAATGCCCGAGGTCGCGACGCAACCTCGAAACCGTAACACCATCAGAATGCGCAACCCAAACGCCGCACGACCGATCCCCCCGATCCGCGTGGCACGAATCACTCGTATTGCAGGGACCAGCTTCTACCGCCACCCCCCGGGTGTCGTAGACAACCTTGCCCACCAGGTACAGGTCAGGCACACCGCGGGGCGAAAGCGCGACGGCCGTCGGCGGTCCGAAATACCCCAGGACGATGATGTCGACACGGCCCTCGATGCCTCACGCCGCACGCGATGTCCGCTCACTGGCGGTTCTGGTTGGAATGTACAAGTGTGAACGGTGGAGCCTTTCGCGCATCAACAGCAGCACGAAGGCCGTGTTGGTCGTCAGGTAACGCCGCCACAACCGTCCTGGTTCTTGAAGTACGCGATAGAGCCACTCCAGCCCCCAGCGCTGCCAACGCTCGGGCGCGCGCTTGGTCAGTCCGCCCAGTACGTCGAATGATCCTCCGACCCCATGCCGGATCGGCACTCCCAGTACCGGCCCGTAACTCGCGAGAAAGGTCTCCTTCTTGGGCGACGACATACCGAGGAAGAGCATGTCGGCACCCGATGACGCGATCTGCGCGGCGACCTGAGCAGAAGCGGCCATATCAAAGTAGCCGTCCCGACTTCCCGCGATCCGAACTCCTGGCCACCGAGGTCCAATGACCTCCTCGACCGCCCGCAGGACGCTGGGTTTGGCTCCCAGCAGGTAGACCGAGCGACCGTCGCGATCCGCGAGCGCCAAGAGCTGTTCGAACAGATCGATGCCGGCCACTCGCTGGGGCAGCGGCTTTCCGAGCAGACGACTCGCCCACACGACGGACTGTCCGTCGGCCAGCAGCACATCGCATTCGAGCAGCGACTCACGCAGCGCCTCATCGGACCGCAGGTGAACGATCTTCGCCGCATTGACGACGCCGATCAGCAGACGTCGGCGCGACCGCAGGGCCTCCTCGGCGAGGGCTATGACGTCCTGCGGCGTCAAGGCGTCGATCAGCATCCCGAACAATGGCCTTCTGACCCGCGGTGGCACCAATTCAGCCATGGCGCGCCGCCCGGCGTGCTGGAAGCCACACGTACAGAAGCCAGCCGAGTTCGTACGGCCGGCATTCGTAGTCGACGGTGTTGGCCGGAAACGCCCGATCAACGCCAGGGACATGCAAGCCCGGCCTGATCGCCGTGGTGACCGCCGAGATCCTCCGCACCGCTTTGCGCGGCTCACGTCGTCCGACCTTGCGCCAGATCAAACCGAGCGGCTCGGAGACGAGATCTCGATCGACCTCCGGATGGGCCTCGATCCATTGCAGTCCGCGGACGATCTCGGTCGTCCGGTCGGTGCCGCCGGCATCGCTCAGATCGAACAACGCCATGGGTGCCATGGCATGCTGATGCACGCTGTAGACGGGAAAGCGCTCGACGACCTCGCCCGTCCGCATGTCGTAGTGCCACCACCACTGGCCGGCGGAGCCTTGTAGATCGCAGATCCGGCGGGCAGTGGCCTCGGCGGCCTCGAGCAACTCCCGATCTCCTGAGATCCGGAACATCCGAGCCAGAGCCTGGATCGGATAGACCTGGTCGGCGAAGGAGCCGACATGACGCCGCCAACGGTTCTGCGAATCTGCCGGCAACACATGCGGAAAGATCCCGTGGGGTCCCTGTCCCGCCAGCAGCCGCGAACTCGCGAGCTCGGCAAGACCCTCGCCCGGCCGGCCCGCTGCCACCGCAGCGGTCAGGATCCATGACAAGTCGACCGTGGGGATCGGCCCGTCGAAAGCGAGGATGTCGTCGAGTCGCGAGAACAGGGCGCCGTCAACTGATCCCGAGACCTCCGCGATCGCCCATGCCGCCAGCGCGATCGCACCCGGATCGGACTGCTCGAGGGCCCGGACGCCGACGGCGCGGGCCAGGTCGGCGGCCGTCCTCCCGTGCAGCGCGTCACATTGCGCAGCCACGTCGAGACGGGCCAGCCCCAGTGCCGCGATCGCCGTGTAGCGGACGCTCGTCCCCTCTCTGCGAGCAGACTGCCCCTCCCCCGGCCCGTTCGCCCTCCTCAAGGTCTGCGCGAACTCACCGGATGAGGGCTCACTACCCGCAGCCAGTCCCGCGCGACCGACGCTCAGGAGCCGTCGCACTTGAAGACCGGCGCCGTGCGCCTCGACCCGGGTGATCCGGTCACCGGTTTCCCCGCCGGCCCGACGTCCCTCGCCCTGCAGATCAGCTACCACGCGTCTGCGCTCCTCACGACCGACGGTGACCAGGCCTGCTCGATGAACAATGACGGCTCGGCCCCTCGGCTGATGTCGATCTTCCAGATGTCACTCACGCCGGTCTCATCGGTCCGGGGCAGGCCGTACAGAATGCTGTTATCGAGCCACTCGACCTGATCGTCGACGCTACGAGCCTCGCCTTCCAGGGCGGTCTCACGGCCGGTCGCCAGGTCGAGGACCACGATCTGCCAGTGCGGGGTCGATCCGCCGACGTCGTGCTTGTACGCGATGCGCTTCCCGTCGGGCGACAGGGACGGGCACTCGGCTCCCTTGTGGAGCGCGGTCAACGTGCGCGATGCGAGATCGCCCCGCACGAGATAGTTGTCGCCGCCGGTAGCGACGGTCGCGTAGAACGTATTGTCATCGGTCCCGAACGTCACGCCCCAGACATTGCGATCGATCGGGTTCACGGCCTTGCCATCGATGATCAAGCTGAACTTCTCGAGGTCCCCGTAGTCCCGGCCACCGTTCTGGCGGATCTCCGTCGCCGTCGAAAATCCCGACTGCATATAGGAATGGCCCGTGACAAATGATGTGGTGGCCAGGAGCGAGCCGTCCGCGGAGACCCGGGTCCTGCTGGGGATACCGGGCAGAGGCCAGGTTTTCGTGGTGTCCCACGAGGCATCGAACGAAACCGCCTCGAACTTCGTGACGATCCCGCGCTTGGTGCGCAGGCAGGTCGCTATGGCTGCTGTCGCGTAGACCCGGTCGCACGCGACATTCGTGAACGCCCGAGGTCCCCCGGGATCGGCCAGACTCACGATCGACACCAGCCCGTATTTGCTGCCGACCTCGGTATTGCGAAAGACCACCCTCGGGGCATCCTCCATCGCGGCGACGCCTGTGACGGCGACCCGGGGTGGTGCAGCTGCGCGCGCCGATGTTCGGTTGACCGCGAACAAGACGTAGCCCGCAGCGATGATGAGCAGTACCGCCGCGACGACGATGAACGTGGCCAGCCGGGCGCTGCTACTCATGCCGAAATGCCCTCGGCGGATCGGTGGACGCCTGGACGGGGCTGTTCGGCCATCACGATCGACATCGGGTCGTCATAGTCCATCAGCACCGACAGGATCGAGTCGGCTGTCACGGGCCGATGGGCCGACCAGGAGATGTTCGGCCCGCACTGCTCGTAGCTCTCGTCGCCACCGACATAGGCGCGACCCGCAGTCTCCGACAGATACGTCGTGGCGTGGTACGCAGCCATGACCTCCGCCAGCCCGTCACCTCCTTGGCCGAGCCGGGGCCGGCCGATCGACACCGGAGTCGTGATGTCGAGCAGGTCACGGATCCCGAGGATCAGCTGCAGGTTGAACTGCCACAAGTGATCGGTGCGAACCTGATTGACCATGTCGAGAATCTGTGGTCCACGACGCGACCAGTGTTTGGCATCTTGATAGCGCCCGGTTATCGCCGCGGTGAGTTCGGCGGCAGTCTCGTCAGGCAGGATCCGGGCATCGGAGATCAGCGAACCGGCCGGTCCACCGATGACCGGGATGGTGGCCCAGTATCCACGCATCATGACCCTGCGCTGAGGTCCCGACGAGCGCATGGTGTCGAAGATCCTGAGGTCGAACAGGTCGGCATTGGCCATCTTGTACCAGAATCCAGACGGTGGCAGCAGATCCACCGACTGGCTCGCGATGATCATCGGACGACGCCCGCCAGGTCTTGGGCCGTCGCCAACGGCACATCGTGCCGATGGGAGACTCCTCGTGCAGACCGGACGAGTGCGAACTGCTCGGCCCAGGCCGTGCGCCTGACCGAACCGATCTCTTCGGCACGACTCTTGAGTACCTTGGCGAGCGGCGAACGGTAGGCGATCGCCGCAGCAACCTTGCAATCGACATCCTCCTCACCGAGCGGCTCGCAGACATTCCATTGAACGTCGGCGGGATAGTCCTGCGGGCCGACGGCACCCACGTGATAGGCCAGGACCGAGACCTGAGGCCGGTCTTCTCGCGGCGATGACATCCGGGTCGAGCGCATACCTGCTTCGAAGGTGACCAGATGATCGTGGTGAAGCAAGGGATACGGCAGATAGACCTCCGCTGGCCGTACTTGCGCAACCACATCAGCCAACGCTCCGACGATCCGGTCCACGTCATCGGCCAAGTGCCCGATCTGCAGGCCGAGCATGGTGACCTCCGGGTCGCCGAGCATCCACTGCGCTGTCTCGATCTGACCTGCGTGAACTTCGTCGGGGTCCGCAAGGATGACGACGGCCGAATCATCTCGGTACTTCGCGAGCATTCCGCCGCAGCCGAGGACCTCATCTCCCGCGTGTGAGGCAATGACGAGCCGCGACGCTCGACGTTGCGGCTGACCCACCGTCGTGTGTTGTCTGATCATGCAGTGCTCCCTGAAATGCCAAGAGGAGTCACCGTTCGCCAACTCATGCGCCCAATGGCGATTCGGTCGTGCTCCCAAACTCGATGGCCTATTAGTGCACGTGCCAGCAAAATTGCCGTCAAAGGCGGTTCCTGGCCCCTTGTGCCGCCTGGGAAGCAGGAGGCCGCGCAGGAGGTTTCCCTCCCGCGCTGCCATCCCTCTTGCCACGCCGCACTGCATCCTCGGGCGATGCGAGTGCTTGGCGCGGTAGCTCCTCGCGGCATCAAGTGCACGTTGTGCCACTCACCTTGAATCATCGGTCCTCGCCGTCAAGGCAGCGTGAAAGCCGGGTCCGAGCCGACTACAGACATCCGGATCGGGTAGTGGGAACTCGGTTTCCATTTCGGCTCGGGAATCAAATATTCGACGTAGTCTGAGGATTGCTAGGGGAGCGGAGGGACGATGATTGCACCAAATATCGATCGAATCGAAATTCGTATGTTCGGCCGGCTCTTCGTGCGCCGATCCGACGGCGAGATCGTCGACGCCGACGAGTGGAGCACAGGTAAGACCGCAGATCTGCTCCGTCTACTCGCTCTCAACGGCAACCGGCCGGTCAGTGTCCAGAGCCTGATCAACAATCTGTGGCCCGACGTCGACGAGGACAAGGCGAAGGCGAGTCTTCGCACCGCTGCTTCGCGGGTACGTCAGGTCCTTGGCGAGCCATGTATCGAACGGCGACTGGGCGGACTCATCCTGCGCAACTCGTGGTCCGACGTCATGGCCTTCCAAACCATCATCCATGACGTGGCCACGGCATTGCGCGAGGGAGATCACGCACGCGTCGTGGCCCTGGTACGAGAAGCTGAGGCACTCTACATCTCAGACTTCCGCGCCTACGACGACAAGAGCACGTGGGCGACCGAGACACGCGAATCCATGCGCCTCAGCCGTCAATCGCTGCTGGCCGACGCCGGCGAGTCCGCGCTCAAACTGAAATGGATGCGTGACGCGATCGATTTCTCGACCCTGGCAATTGCAGCAGATCCCTGCTTCGAGCGCCCCCATCGCACACTGATGCGAGCACATGTGGCGCTCGGTGAGATCGAGCTCGCCTTGCGTGCCTTCGAGCACTGCAGGGTGTGCCTCTCCCAGGAACTGGGCGCCGATCCATCGCCGCAGACCCGTGCCTTGCACATCCAGATCCTCTCGGAAGAGACCGAGGAGCTGTCGATCAACCCATTCGCGGGTCGGTCGGAGGACGTCCGCACGCTGGCCCTCGCACTACGCGCCGCGATCGCCGACAACGGCTGCACTGTCGTGTGCCTGTCCGGCCCGAGAGGGTCTGGACGCGGAGCCCTCCTGGCGGAAGCCGCGGCGACCGTGCCCCACGCGCAGATTCACGTACTGCTGCACGGCGGACCGCCAACGTCCAATGCGCTGACCCTGGCCGGCATGGTGAGTCGCCGCCGGTCCGACATCACTGTCTGGGGACCGTGCCAAGGAGATCCCGGTTGGGAGGTGACCCGGTTGTTGACATTCTTCTCCGGGATCGATCCCACGATCTCTCGGGTCATCGCCGTCGTGGCCTCGCCCGCGGTCGCAGAATTACTTGCCGACAAGCTCAAAGACGGCCCCATCTCGATGCACAGCGTGAGCGTGGGAACCATTTCCGAGGCCGATCTGAAACAATTGGCCGCTGTCGCCCTGTCAGGAAAGGCCGCGCCCCGGCTGCTACGTGAGCTGGCCGAGCAGAGCGAATACTTGGCCGGTCGGGCCGTCTCAGTCCTGCGCGAGTGGATGGCCTCTGGTTGGATCATCTCAACTTTGGACGGACTCGATCTCTACAACGATGCGACCGCGTTGGTGGGCGATTCTCCCGTCGGCGACTACTTTCGGATCACGCTGGAGCAGTTGACCTTGGACCAGAGGGACTTCTGCCACCTTGTGGCGATGATCAAGCGCCCCGTGACTCCTGAGCTCCTGAGCCCCTTCAGCGACACCGGCTCAGACCTCGAGGTGATCCAGTCGCAGCTCGACGAATTGGCAGACCTCGGCGTGCTGACGGTAGGCCAGGACGGCTACGAGTTCCGCAATGGCGCGATCCGGGATGCATTCGAGCACCACCTGCGACCTGCGGTCAAGGCGCGGACGCAGCGCCGCATCCAACGGGAGCTTCGGGCCGAGGGTTCTGCCAGCTGACGGCTCTGCAACGTGACGATCTAGGTTCGATCGAGGTTCTTGACGATGCGATAGACCAGGGGCACCGCGATCACGAGCAAGGCCGCGACAATCAGCAAAGCGCCGTGCGGGCCCTGCATGAACCACAGCAGACCGAACAGCGTCGATGCGGCGAGCCGGGCCAGTGCCACGACAGTCTGGGCGCTCGCAATCGCACTGGCTCGGACCTCCGGCGCAGCCAGATGGCCCGCAATCGCCGCCAGCATCCCGTCGGTCGAGGCGTAGAACGCACCCAGCAGCACGAGCGGCGCGATCACCATGGCCACCCCGCCCACAGGCAATGCCGCGGACAGGTACGCCAACAGGAGCGCGATATGGCCGAGGACGAAGATCCGCATCCGACCGACCCGGTCAGCGATGCGCCCTATCGGTAGGGCAAGCGCCAGGTAGGCCAGATTCGTGCCGACGTACAACAGCGGGAACCACGTGGCCGCGAAGCCGCCCCTGTCCAAGAGCGCCAAGTAGACGAAACCGTCACCGATCGTCAGAAGTCCGAGGGCCCCTGCAACAACCAGAAGTCTCAGCAGACGCGCATCGACTACTTCGCGCCACCGGAAGCGGGGCTCGGTCCCTGCCGGGACGCGGTCAGGAGTCGAGCGCTGGTCAGGTACCAGTAGCCCCAGCAGCGCAAGCCCCATCAGCGCGAAGGCCAATGAGACGACCATGACGACGGTGTAGCCGTCCGGCACCGCCCAGAGGATCGCGAATGCGATCAGGGGTCCCAAAGCCGCGCCGATCGTGTCGAGCGTGCGGTGCACCGCGAAGGCGCGGCCCAGGTGCGAACTCGGAGTCGAGGCGGCGATCATGGCGTCGCGCGGGGCCGTCCGGATGCCTTTGCCGATACGGTCGGCGGCGATCACAGCCGTGATGGCGGCGAATCCGCTGGCGATCAGAAGCCCGACTCTGGCCACAACGGACAGACCGTAGCCCAGGAAGGCAACCCACTTCGGATGGCCACCTCGATCGGCAGCCCAACCGCTGCCGATCCGCACCAACGCGCTGACTCCTTGGTAGAGGCCATCCAGGAAGCCGTAGGCCACCGGCGACAAACCGACGACAGTGATCAGGTAGAGCGGGAGAATCGCCGCGACTGCCTCCGATGAGATATCAGTCAGCAGACTGACGACGCCGAGCAGGACGACGATCCGGGCGACGCGTGCCTTCGGTACCGGCGGGCTCGCCGGATCGGCTCGGGGGCGATCGCCGATCGATATGTACACCGTGTCACCAACGTCTCGTCACGGGTCGCAGCTCAGTCCTGCGCATCGGCCTGGAGGGTGCCGAACAGGGAGTAGCTCGTGTTCTTGGCGCCGGCCCTGGCCGTGACGATGAGGTGATCGGCTCCCCGCTTGAAACTTGCAGCGGTGGAGCCAGCGGTCGTCGGCGCACTCGACTCCGCGAATCCACGTGCCGACAGTGTGTGGCGATAGAACCTGAGTACCGTGCCGCGCGACTTGGAGCTGTTCGCGACGATCGACACCTGAAGCGTCTTCGCCGTGGACGAGACTCCGCTTGATCGGACCACGGAATCAGGCGCCACGGGGATGACCGACACCGGGAAGCCCGCCACGATGCTGCCTCGGCTGCTCGCGCTCGGAGGCAAGCGCTTCGAGATGAGCGAGGTCTTGGTCGACGGCTTGACCTTGCTCAAGCCAGGCAGTCCTTTGGTCTTGGAGCCCTCCGGCTGGCGGATGACCTCCGAGCCATCGCCGTTCGTCACCCCGTTGTCGGACACTTCGTCTTCGGATGCTGACGAGTCGATCGGGTCCGACGTCCCGTTGGCCTCGGTCGCGGCCGTCGAGGAACTTGCCTTCGGCTCGCCGCCGTTCCAGTCGCTGCTGTTGGCCGCGACCAGCGCCGATGCCAGCACCAGGACGGTCGCTACTGCCGAACCGATGACCCTGCGGCGCCTCACGGCTACACCGCGCCTTCTCGGCTGATGACAACCCGGGCGGTCCTCATCGCGATCATGACGTCATCGCGAAGCGTCGCGTTGTCGACGTAGTCGATATCGAGTCGAACCGAGTCGGTCCAACTCAGATTCGACCGACCGCCTACTTGCCATGCACCGGTCATGCCCGGCTTGACCCGTAGACGCCGATGGATCCATTCGTCGTACATCATCGCCTCCCCCGGCAGACCGGGACGCGGTCCGATCAGCGACATCTCTCCCTTGAGAACGTTGATCAATTGCGGCACTTCGTCGATCGAGCTGCTTCGCAGGACTCGTCCGACACCTGTCGTGCGCGGATCCGAAGCCATCTTGAACAGTGGCCCGGCAGCTTCATTGCGGGAGGTGAGTTCGGCGAGCCTGGACTCTGCATCGACCAGCATGGTGCGGAATTTGTAGATCGTGAACACCTTCCCGTCAAGACCCACCCGCGTCTGCCTGAACATCGCCGGTCCGGGCGAGTCCAGCCGGATGATCATGGCGACGAGCACGCAGAGCGGAGAGAGGATCACCAGCAGGATCGCCGCTGCGATCCGGTCGACGATGCCCTTGACCCACAGGGCCGGACGTGACCGGCGTCCTGGTTGGACTGTGAGTGTGACTCTTCGTCCGAGCACCCGCGGCGTGATCCGGCGGGCCACGACACCTTCCAGTTCGGCAGCAACTGAAAGGTCTATCGCCGAATTCTCCAACTCCCAGCTCAACCGGCGCACGTGATATGCGCTGAGCAGCGGTCCCGGTACCACGACGACCTCGTCGACATCGATGGCTTTGGCGACCGCGACGGCGTCATCGAGCGAGCCGAGGATCGGGACGAGCCCGATCTCCTGCGCGGATTCGTCGAAGAACTCGGGCAGACAGACCCCTCGGACTTCGATGTCTGGGCAGGAAGCCCACTGTGCAGCAAGCTGGCCGGTCCCGACCCGACCCCCGACGAGGAGAACGGACCGAGGAGCCTGCATCGTCCGCGCCAACAGCACGACGCCGGTGAAGACCGTCCCTGCCGTGACGACGATGAGGCCCACCCAGCGAACGTCGGCCGGGCTCACCCAGGCCATCGACGACGCCAGCAGTGTGCCGGCGCCTGCTGTGACAGCAAGACGCCTGACCGTCCGGAGAGCGACGATCCGATCGCTGGGTCGCGCGACGGCGAAATCCAGACCCAACGTCATGACAACGATGCCCACGCCCGACCACACAACAGGTCCTGCCTCAGCTGCCACGGCTGCGGCCACGATCGCGGCCACGGCACAGGCCATGGCATATGACGCTCCTGGCGCACTCACCAGGCCGAGCGCGGCGCGCGGAAGGATCGAGATACCGCGCATCCGTCCCTCGACGGAATCTGCAGCGGCCCCTATCGGGTCGGCACCAAGTTCGACAGACGTCACGTCTCACCACACCTCCATCGAAAAGAGCTCAGAGCTGAACGCAGGCAAGCGTCTCTTGACGACGTAAAATTGGCGCAAAGACCGTGGAGGGTCGGTCAGTTCACCGGTCGCGGACCTTCATCGGTTGAAGGTGCTCTGGGTCTTTTCGAGGCCGACGGTCATGAGGCTCTCGATCGCGTCAGCGGCCTCCTCGATGTACGTCGGCAGATCTTTGCGTTCGGTCGAGGAGTACGGCTTCAGAACGAAGTCGTGCACATCCTGGCGTCCGGGCGGGCGGCCGATGCCGACACGCACCCGGTAGTAGTCGCCTGTGCCGAGCGACTGGCGGATCGACTTCAAGCCATTGTGACCGTTGTCCCCGCCGCCGAATTTGATCCGCAACATGCCGAAATCGATGTCCAGCTCGTCGTGGATCGCGATGACGTGATCGGCGTCGACATCGTAGAACTTGGCCAGCGTCGAAACCGGACCGCCGCTCTCGTTCATATACGTGCGCGCACGACCGAGTACGGCCCGCTCACCGGCGAGCCGTCCCTCGACGACGTCGGCACGACCCGACTTGTGCTTCTTCCATTGCCCCGACATGCGGGCTGCCAGCACGTCGGCCACCATGTAGCCGATGTTGTGCCGGGTGTTGGCGTACGTCGGGCCCGGATTTCCGAGCCCGACGACCAACCAGGTCACTCCGACTCGGTGGCTGCCTCAGCGTCGGCCGGAGCGGCGTCGGCGGCCTCGTCGGTCTCCTCGACCTCCTGCGCAGCAGCGGTGACGTTGACGATCAGCAGATCCTCGTCGACCGCGAGCGTCGTGCCCTTGGGCAGCTCGACGTCCTTGGCCAGGATCTGCGCACCGGCCTCAAGGCCCTCGACCGAGACCTCGAAACCTTCGGGGATGTGGGTGGCCTCGGCCTCGACCGAGATGGTCGAGTTCTCGAGCACGACCAGGTTGCCGCTGACGGCGTCGCCGACGACATGGACCGAAACGTCGACCGTGACCTTCTCGCCCTTCTTGACGATCAGGAGGTCAGCGTGCTCGATGAAGCCCTTGAGCGGGTCGCGCTGGACCTGCTTGGGGATCGCGAGGTGCTTCTCGGAGCCGAGGTCGATGGTCAGCAGCGCGTTCGACTGCTTCAGGGCCAGCATGAGCTGGTGGCCCGGGAGCGTGACGTGCACGGGATCGGAACCGTGTCCGTACAGGACGGCGGGAACCTTGTCGGCACGGCGGATGCGACGGGCCGCACCCTTGCCGAATTCGGTACGGGTCTCGGCAGCGATCTTGAGGTCAGCCACGGGGTATCTCCTGGGTGAGTGCGTTGGGGTGATGCGAATGTCGGTGGTCAGATGACCCGGCGCTCGACACAGCACTCCTGTGGAGCGCCCTGTCGATCACGGTCCGAAAGGACCCTCGCCGAGGCAACCGGAGCAGTCTACCGCAGCGAAACACGGCGGAGAAATCCGCGCGTCAGTTTTTGAACAGGCTCGTGACCGAGCCCTCTTCGAAGACTGCCGCCGTGGCCTGAGCCAGGAGCGGGGCGATCGACAGCACCGTGAGCTTGTCGAAGCGTTTGTCGTCCTCGATCGGCAAAGTATTGGTCACGATGACCTCACACGCTGTCGAGTTCTTCAGCCGGTCGACGGCCGGACCTGAGAACACCGCATGCGTCGCCGCGATGACGACGTCTTCGGCACCGTCTGCCATCAGGGCCTCGGCGGCCTGGACGATGGTCCCACCGGTGTCGATCAAGTCGTCGACCAGGATGCAGACCCGTCCGGTGACGTCACCGACGACGCGGTTGGCCTTCGACTCGTTGGGGCGACGCGGGTCGCGGGTCTTGTGGATGAACGCCAGCGGCGCCCCGCCAAGGGCAGCGGCCCACTGCTCGGCGACCTTGATGCGGCCGGCGTCGGGTGACACGACTGCCAGATCCTTCTTGCCATAGCGCTTCTTGACGTGGCGGGTCAGGATCGGCATCGCGAGCAAGTGGTCGACCGGCCCGTCGAAGAAGCCCTGGATCTGTGCGGTGTGCAGATCGACCGTCATCAACCGGTCGGCTCCTGCGGTCAGGAACAGATCGGCCATCAGGCGCGCCGAGATCGGTTCGCGACCGAGGTGCTTCTTGTCCTGGCGGGCATAGCCGTAGAACGGCAGGATGACCGTGATGCGCTTGGCGGAGGCGCGCTTGAGCGCATCGATCATGATGAGCTGCTCCATGATCGCCTCGTTGATCGGCGATGCGTGGCTCTGCAGCACGAAGGCGTCGCAGCCGCGGACCGACTCGTCGAAACGCACGTAGATCTCGCCGTTCGCGAAGTCGTACGCCGTGGTCGGGACAACTTCGATCTCGAGGAGATCGGCGACTTCCTGCGCGAGCGTGGGGTGCGCGCGGCCAGAGAACAACAGCATGTTCCGGGTGGGCGTCCTCTTGGACAGGCTACTCACCGGTTGTCTCCTCAGTGGTTCGTGTCAATGCCGCTTGCGCTGCTTGATCGGATGCCGATCCCGGCCGCTTCGCCGAGACCCACCCCTCAATGTTCCTCTGTGCACTTGCCGAGACCGCCAGCGCCCCCGCCGGTACGTCCTCGCGCACCGTGGTTCCCGCTCCGGTGTGGGCTCCATCGCCGACGGTGACCGGTGCGACGAACGTGTTGTTGGACGCAGTTTTGGCGTGTGCGCCGATCATCGTCCGGTTCTTGTTCACGCCGTCGTAGTTGGCAAAGATCGTGCCGGCCCCGATGTTGGTTCCCTCGCCGATCGTGGCGTCACCCACATATGACAGGTGCGGAACCTTCGCACCCGGTCCGATCAGCGAATTCTTGACCTCGACGAACGTGCCGATCTTGCCGCCGGCACCCAGATCGGCGCCGGGGCGCAAGTACGCGAACGGTCCGACGCTGGCTCCGGCGCCGATGACAGCATCGGAGCCGTGGGTGCGTTCGACGGTGGCATCCTGGCCGACTTCGACATTGCGCAATGTCGTGTCGGGGCCGATCGTCGCACCTTGCCCGACGCTCGTCGCGCCGAGCAGCTGGGTTCCGGGAAGCAGCGTGACGTCGGGCGCCAGCGTGACGGCCGAGTCGATCCAGGTCGTGGCCGGGTCGACGATCGTCACTCCCTCGGCCATCCAGTGCTGGGTCAGCCGCCGGTTGAGCTCTCGACCGAGGCGGGCGAGCTGCGAGCGATCGTTGACACCTTCGGTCTGCCACACGTCCTCGAGGACGTGCGCACCGACGGGCAGTCCCTCGTCGACGGCCTGCCCGACGATATCGGTCAGATAGAGCTCACCTTGCGCATTGGCCGCGTTGAGATTCGCGACAGCACGGGCCAAGAACGTCCCGTCGACGACCAGGATGCCGCTGTTGACCTCGCGGACTTGCCGCTCGGCGTCAGTCGCGTCCTTGTGTTCGCGGATCGCGGTGACCGCGCCTGACTCATCGCGCAGGATGCGGCCGTAACCGAAGGGATCTTCGAGTTCGGCGGTCAGGATCGTGACGGATCGCTCGGCTGCCCGGTGAGCGACGATCAGTTCGGCAAGGGTCTGCGCCGACAGCAGCGGCACATCGGCGTAGCTGATCAGCACCGGGCCGACCGGCACCTCGTCGAGCGCGTCGAGTCCGGCCCTCACGGCGTCGCCGGTGCCGAGTCGTTGCTCCTGCACCGCGAGCGTCACGCTGGGATCATAGGCGGCGACCGCTGCCTCGACCTGCTCGCGGTCGTGCCCGACGACTGCGACCGTTGTGGACACTCCGGCACCGGCTACGGCGACCAGCGCGTGCTCGATCATGGTGCGTCCGGCAATCGAGTGGAGCACTTTGGCCCGCGAGGACTTCATCCGAGTTCCGGCACCTGCTGCCAGCACAATGGCCGTGACTTTCTCACTCATGTGAGCTCCTCCAATAGATCTACTCGATCTCGTGGCTCCCCGGGTAGGAGTCGAACCTACGTCGCTTGTCCGCATTCAAAGTGCGGCGGGCCCTGCCGGCAGACCAACCGGGGAATGTTGCCCAGCCAGACTACCCGAGACCTTTTGCGCTGTGCGCAACGACAAGCGTTCGACGAAATGGGAACACGGTTCCCCACGGCTCAGGCGGATACGCCGAGCGCAATGCAGCCCGGTAGCTCGCCACGAACTGCTCACGCAGATCGTCCGGGAGGGCCTGGAGATAGGGCCGTGCACCTGTGCCGGAGACCCAGTCGAACACCGGATCGTCTCCTTGCAGTACGTGGAAATAGGTCGTTTCCCACAGGTCGACGCTCCAACCGAGAGCCGCGAACAGCCGAAGATAGGCGACGGGTTCGATCCCACGGTCGGCGACGATGTCCGCGGTGTGCGCGGCATATGGCGGCTCCGAGGCGATTTCGTGCAGCAGGGTGTGACTCGGCGAGGAGTAGTTGCGAGGCACTTGCAGCGCGAATGCACCACCGGGCGCAATCCGGGCAGCCAATCGCTCGATGACTTCCAACTGGTCGGGTACCCACTGGAACAGCGCGTTCGACACGATCAGGTCGACCGGCTCGGCGGGCGTCCATGTCGAGACGTCGGCCAGCTCGTAGCTCGCACGCTCGTCGCCGTTGTCGTGATTCGCGCGGTCGATCATCTCTGGTGAGGAATCGACCCCGTGGATCGCTGCCTCGGGCCACCGATGACGCAGCACGTCTGTGAGATGGCCGGGCCCGCAGCCCAGGTCGACGACGGTCCGCGGCTCGGCGCGCACACGGCCGATCAGGTCGACGAACGGACGTGACCGGTCGTCGGCGAACTGCAGATAGCGGTGGGGATCCCAGACAGGCACACCGCCAACTTACCGGCGTTCGACCACCCGAAACAATCTCGACATCAAGAATCTTGATAAGGTCTACTCATGGAGGATGACGTCGATCGGCTCATCGCGGCATGGCAGCACGAACGCCCTGCCATGGACGTGACTCCCATGCATGTCCTGAGCCGGGTCACCCGGCTCGCGCTGCACCTGGATCGTGCTCGCAAAGAGGCCTTCGCGCACCATGGTCTCGAGCCATCTGAGTTCGATGTGCTGTCAGCGCTCAGGCGCTCCGGCAAGCCCTATCGCCTCTCCCCCGGACAGCTGGTCCAGGAAACTCTCGTGACCAGCGGGACCATGACCAACCGGGTCGACAGGCTCGTCCGCAAGGGGCTGGTCGAACGTCTGCCTGACCCCGCAGATCGGCGAGGGGTCCAGGTCAGCTTGACCGATTCCGGCCGGATCGCCGTCGACGGCGCCCTCGACGCGCTGCTCGAAGCAGAGCAAAGACTGCTCGTGGCACTGGCGCCTGACGAGACGGCCAGCATCATCTCGGCCCTGCGCAAGCTCTCCCTGCCATTCGACCACTGACGCACTGCGTGAGGCCCGCCGCTGGGAGCCTAGACTCGTGCGGTGGCACATCTCCTCGGCGTAGAACAGATCGCGCTCGACTTTCCTACCAAGACCGTCTTCAAATCGGTCACCATCGGCATCGACGAGGGCGACCGGATCGGCATCGTGGGTCGCAACGGCGACGGCAAGTCGACCCTGTTGCGCATCTTCACCGGAGTCGTGCAGCCCGACTCCGGCCGGGTGACGACGCGCGGCGGTGTGACGATCGGGATGCTCGACCAGACCGACACGCTCGACCAGGACGGCACCGTCGGCCACGCGATCGTCGGAGACAAAGAGGACTACGAGTGGGCCGGTGATGCCAATGTCCGCGATGTCATCGCCGGGCTCGTCTCCGACATCGCCTGGGACGCCACGATCGGCACCTTGTCGGGTGGTCAACGTCGACGTGTCGCGCTGGCCAAGCTGCTGGTCGGCGACGACGACGTCCTGTTCCTCGACGAGCCGACCAACCACTTGGACGTTGAAGGCATCACCTGGCTTGCCGGTCACCTCAAGAAGCGCTGGTCGTCCAATGCCGGGGGTCTCCTGGTCGTGACCCACGACCGCTGGTTCCTCGACGAGGTCTGCACCGCGACCTGGGAGGTGCACGACGGAATCGTCGAGCCCTTCGAGGGCGGGTACGCGGCGTACATCCTGCAGCGGGTCGAGCGCGACCGTCATGCCGCCGCGACCGAGTCCAAGCGGCAGAACCTGATGCGCAAGGAGCTTGCCTGGCTGCGACGCGGCGCACCTGCCCGGACGACCAAGCCCAAGTTCCGGATCGACGCCGCCAACGCACTGATCGAGAACGAACCGGCACCGCGCGATGCGATCGAACTCAAGCAGATGGCGACCTCGCGCTTGGGCAAGGACGTCGTCGACATCCTCGACGTCAGCGTCTCCTACGACCACGAGGTGCTCAAGAACGTCGAGTGGCGGATCGCGCCCGGCGAGCGGACCGGAATCCTCGGCGCCAACGGTGCCGGCAAGTCGACGCTGCTGGGCCTGGTGACCGGTAAGGTCCAGCCCACGTCGGGCCGAGTCAAGCGCGGTAAGACGATCCGGGTGGTGACATTGACCCAGGAGCTCAATGAGCTCAAGGACGTCGGCAACGACCGGGTCAGCGATGTCGTTGGACGCCAGCGCACCTCCTATGTCTCTGGCGGCAAGGAGATGACGCCCTCGCAGTTGCTCGAACGCCTCGGCTTCAGCAGCGCGCAGATGTCGACCCCCGTCAAGGACCTGTCAGGTGGCCAGAAGCGTCGCCTGCAGCTGTTGATGATCCTGCTCGACGAGCCCAATGTGCTGGTTCTCGATGAGCCGACCAATGACCTCGACACCGACATGCTCGCGGCGATGGAGGATCTGCTCGACACCTGGCCCGGAACACTGCTCGTCGTCTCGCACGATCGCTATCTGCTGGAGCGGATCACCGATCAGCAGTACGCCATCATGGACGGCCATTTCCGGCACCTGCCCGGTGGCGTCGACCAGTACCTCGATCTGCGGAAGAAGCAGGACGCGGCCTCTGGTCCGTCGGCGTCGAACCCGTCCTCGGCCGGGCACGTCAAGAAGTCATCGTTGTCGAGCGCAGACGAGCGCAATGCCCGCAAAGAGGTCGGCTCGATCGACCGCAAGATCGAGAAGCTTGCCGCCCGGATCAGCGCCGCACAGATCGAACTGACCGAGGTCGATCCGACGGACGTCCCGACCTTGACGAAGCTCTCAGCCGAGATCCAAGAGCTCGAAAGCAAGATCGCCGCCCACGAAGAACGCTGGCTGGAGCTGACCGAACTGCTCGAGTCCTGAGCAGCACGCTGGACTGCCGATGGCTCCCGAACTCGACTACGCCTACCTCGCCTCCTCCACACTCGTCGCCGACGGCAACGGTTCGCGACTAGCGCTTGCCACCAGCGGCGGGACGACTGCTGCGCACCCGTTCTTCTTCTCTGGATTCGTCGAACATCCCGCCGTCGTGGCACAAGCCCTGCTCGTGATCGCCAGAGTCGCGCGCACCCGCTTCTATGTGCCGCCCAATACTCTGGCCGCGATTCTCCGGGCCGCAGATCCGGTGGTCACCTCGACCCCTGAAGGTCTGCGATTCGAGTCGTTCAGCGTGTGCTGCGGCGTCTACAGCCGGCTCGACATCGATGCGGCGGCCCTCGACGCCGCCCACGTGGCTACGGGAGTGACGAATGTCGACGTGAACCCGCCGCTTCGTCAGGCGCTGGCAGCTTTGCGTCCCTCGGAGCCGCTTCACCTGAACGTCGGTCAGGACGAACTCCGCATATCGACCATGGACGCCGAGATCGTAGAAGAGAAGGTCCCCTTGCCCCATCGCTGGCTCAAGGGTTTCGCGGAGACCCAGATGCTGAGCGCGAACATGAACCTTCGACATGAACTCGACGGCCCGGCCGCCCGCCAGTTCGTTCAGACGCTGCCGCGATCGTCCGCGACAAAATCAGCGATGTGGGCGACCCACGCAGCACGCTCGTTGCGCCTCGCATCCCGTCCCAGTGCGGGCGCTGTGTGCCTTGCCGGACCAGAACGGTTGCGTGTGCTCGAACCGCTGCTGCGTTTTGCCACGGGACTGCGTGTGTACGGTCCTGAAGCCGACGCCATGTCTCTGCCGGCGTCCAGCGCCTGGGTGCTCGACCTGCCGGGGGCCCGGGTTACCGTCGCGCTGAGTCCCGAAAAGGCACGCGGATTCTCCGGCGAGGGCGCTGTGCTGCACTCGTTGGCAGAGGGCGATGTGTCTGCCGACGTCGAGCGTGTCGCCGCGTTGCTGGGCTTCGACGCGCGGATCGACGTGACCCGCCTGGCCAGCGTGCTCGCGATGCCTCAGGAACGGGTCCAGATCGTGTTGAGCGTGCTGGCCTCTTCTGGGCAGGTCGGCTACGACCTCACCACCTCAACCTATTTCCACCGCCCCATGCCGGTACGCCAAGACTTGCTCGACACCCTGCACCCACGCCTGGCCGATGCGCACCAGCTCATCCTCGCCGGGGCTGTCCACCTGGACGGCAACGGATTGGCCCACGTGAACTCGGCTGGCACGCGATACGAGGTACGACTCGGCAGCGAGGCTGCCGCAGATCGGTGCAGCTGCCCTTGGTACGCGAAGTACCGGGGCACTCGCGGCCCCTGCAAGCACAGTCTCGCGGCCCGCATGACGTTCGAGCAGGAGATTTCATGAGCTACAAGACGGTCTGGGATTTCTGCAAGGACACGACCCGTCTCGTGGGCGAAGAGGCGACGTTGCGCGAGATCTACGACGCGATGCTGACCGTCGAGCAGGACGACATCCGGGTGCTCGACACCTCCCAGACGGCATTGCGCGAGTTGGCAACGTCGTGGAGTCAAAGACCCTTCTTCGCATTGATCCGCCTCACGGAACTGTTCGGTGGCGCCGAGATCGAGCACACCGACGACTACGTCCTCGCGCTGATCGGGTCGCTGGGCGGACGGTATGAGCAGGAGATCCGGATCCACCTGCTGCGCCATGACCATGCCTTGCGCGACGACGTGTTCTGGCGGGTCTTCGAGGTCGAGGGTGGTGGCGAGATCTCGCTGGCCAATATCGACAAATTTTCGCGCGGAGACCTCAACTGGCATCGCACGGTCGTCTTGCTCACGCATGAGGGAACTCTGGACCGCAGGCGCGTGCTGCGTTCCTGTCTCGAAGCCCTGAACCGCGACTTCTCCTCCTATCGAGCCGGCTGGTTCTCCCGGGTTTATGCCGCGCTCACGCCCACGCCGGCCGAGGCTGCGGAAGATCAAGAGCTGCTGTTGCTTTCGCTCAGCTCATCGGTCACCGCAAGCGTGTCCCTCGCGGTCAAGCAGCTCGCTGCGGTCCACAAGGCAGAGATGCTGGACGCCGCCGGGTTCGTCGCGGCCTGCATGCCTGCCTTGGCGGGAAGTAAGGCCGCAGCTTTGACTGTGCTCCGCATGCTCAACTCCATCGCGGCACAGCCCGACGCAGACAGCAATGCGGTGGCTGAGGCGATCGCCGAAGGGCTGACCCACCCGCATGCCGATGTTCAGCGAGTTGCCGTCACTTCACTCCTCAGACTCCACCAGGACGATCTGATCGACCAGGCACGCGAGCTATTGGCTCCCGCAGTCCTCGCCGAGCTGATGCCGGCGGCAGCTGCCGAGCCGGTCACATCCGCACAGCCAGCGTGCCAAGCCCCAGAAGCAGTACCCACGCCGGTGCCGGTAGCGCCGTGCGGCAATGACGATGCACTGGAACTATTCGCTTCACTGCTCGAGGGCTCGAGTGATGCGATCGAGTTCGAGCGCGCGCTGGCTTGGCTTGCTTGCACCCAGAGCGCTGACGAGATCTTGCGACCATTGGAGAAACGAGCCCGCAAGATCAACGCGGACGACTCGCACTCCTGGACGGCCGCATTGGTGCTCGCGGCCGTCGATCCGCAGGCTGACTTCTTGCCCCAGACCTTCTGGCAAGGAGTCTTACGCCCCACCGAGGAAGAGCACACGATCCTGCCAAGCCTGGTCACCAGGCTGCGCGAGGTCGCTGCAATAGCCCAGGGACATGCACCACATCGCCCGCTGCTCGCGACGCCGACCGACTCGCACGGATGGATCGACGCCGATGTGCTCCTCGAGCGATTCCGGTTGGCTTCCGTGACTCCCCTGCCGGCCGATCTCGCCCAAGCCCTGTTGCGGGTTCCACCACCAGAACTCGACCGCGTACTTGCCGCGACAGGGGCCCCGGTTCCCCCGGTGACTGAGTCAATCGGCATCGAATGGCGCAGCCGCGAGTCAGATTCACGTAAGGCCAACGGCGATCCGCAGTGGGTGTGGTGGACGCCGGTGGTCCGTGCTGATTCCGCCACACGACCCTCGACACTCGATCCGGGGATCATTGCCTCGCGCGATCCGAGCACACATCCCCATTATTGGGGCGTCACCGATCTGGTCTCCTCGCAGCTCGCACTCGTGCACCCGCCATCGACCATGCCTCTCACTGCGGCGGGCATCGGCATCTTGAAATCAGCAGCCGATGAGGGATCCGAGCACCGAGCGACCGCGATCCTGACTGCGCTGGCGAACCATCCGGGAAGCTGGACCGCTGAGACCGGGCAGCTTGTCGCGCTCGGTATGTCGGCGGTGGACGCCTCACTGAAAGCTCAGGCCGCAGAGCTCTTCGCCGCCGTGATCCCCACTCGGCTGTCCGCGGCCGATGCGGCCGAAGGCTTCGCCGCATGTGTGCCCGCCTGCATCCTGACCCGCTGGGCCGACTCCTTCAGCGACGCTGCCATGCTCGCTCCCGCCTCAGTGGTCGACGTGCTCACGGCTTTGCTGCCCCGCCTCGACCGTCAGACTCGTGGCATGGGCGCGATCCTTGCCGTACTCCTGGACGAATCGATCCGCCTCGGGCGCAGCACCCACGTACCTGAGCTTCGCAATTGGCTGGCCGGGTTCACCGGGGGCTCGGCTGCAGCGAAGGCCGCCAAAGCTCTGCAACAACGCTGACGAGGCACTTATCGTCCGTCGGCGAGGTAGGTACGTCCCGCAACGAGGGGGCCGCAAGCACCTCCTCACGGGGCGGGAAGTGCCTCCTCAGCGCGGAGTCAGATCGGGCGTGCTCCAGCGACGGGACCACGTGACTGAATCACATCGGCGCAGTCCGCGGCACTCGTGAGCGCGAAGGCGATGTCGAGGCTGTGCTGCTCGTCCGAGGCCAGGAACATCGCGGTCGGACCGGAACCCGACAAGATCGCACCGAGGGCTCCTGCCTCGATGCCGACCGCAAGCGTGTCGGCCAGTTCGGGGCGCAGCGACAGCGCGGCCTCGGTCAGATCATTCGACAGCGCGGCACCGAGAGCGTCGGCATCACCGGCCCGCAAAGCGGCCAGGAGGGCATCGGGGACCGCAGGCATCGCAACACCCGAATCGGCGTTGATGCGGTCGAACTCGGCGTAGACCGCGGCTGTCGACAGACCTTCATGTGCCGTCGCGAAGACCCAGTTGTACGAGCCTCGGGCCAGTACCGGGCTGATCGTCTCACCTCGGCCGCCGCCGATCGCGTTGCCGCCGTGGAGCAGGAACGGCACATCGCTGCCCAATTGGGCGCCGAGCTGCTCGAGCGCCGAGCGACTCAGACCCGTCCCCCAGGCCTCATTGCACGCGACGAGCGCCGCGGCGGCATCGGCAGATCCCCCCGCCATACCCCCTGCAACCGGGATGACCTTGCGGATTGCCAGGTCGACGCCCCGAACCTCGCCGGTGCGTTCACGGAGCAACCGGGCGGCGCGTACCGCGAGATTGTCGTCGTCCTCGGGCACGATCGCGATCTCGGTACTCACGTCGAGCTCCGAATGCACCACCACGGTGATCTCATCGTCATCGCGCAGCGTCGCCCGGACCTCGTCATGTAGGTCGACAGCCTGATAGACCGTCGCGAGCGGGTGGTAGCCGTCCTCGCGGACGGGACCGACGCCCAGGCAGAGGTTGATTTTCGCGGGGACACGGACGTTGGCAGAACTCACACGTTCAACCTAGTGGTTTGACCCGATCCTGCTCATGCGGAGGCACCAACTGCGCCGCCAAGTCGATCAGAGCCCGGTCGGATCCCGCTGGTCCGACCAGACTCGCACCGGTCGGCAAGCCGCTCTTGGTGACCAGAGGGACGTTGACTGCGGGCAGTCCCCCAACCCCGGCGATACAGGTCAACTGCATCGTGGTGCGACGCAGCAACTCCAGATCCCGGGCCCTGCGCAAAGGCGGTGCGACAGAGGACGCGGACGGCACCAACAGCACTCGGTTGCCAAGCAGCCGGCGGATGCCCTCGCGATGACGCAACACCTCGACGCGAGCCTGCTCGCCGGCTTCGGCCGTCAGAGAAGAGGCCCATTCGAACCGGGCACGCACTCCAGGCCCGAGCGTGTCCAGGCGGGAGGCAAGCCAGTGCCCGCGTTCCTGCCAGGCCTCATAGGCCTGCCTGGTCCGAAACGCCGTCAGCACCCGGGACATCTCCGCGAGCGGCCAGTCGATCCGGGCAAACGTCCCGGCCAGTCCTCGCACCGCAGTCCGGACCTGCGGCTCGGCGAAGTCCAACAGTCCGTCGACGACCACGACTTCTGCCAAAGACGCCGTGTCGACCGGCAGCAATGACTCCGCAACCGTGGCCAAAAGAGCGGAGTCGCGGGTCAGCCAGCCGATCGCATCGGCCATCGGGGCCAGCGCGAGGAGTCCGTCATTCGGCACCGCTGCGTGCGTCGTCCTGATACCCCACAGTCCCTGATAGGCGGCCGGAACCCGGATCGACCCGGCTGTGTCGGTTCCCAGGCCGATCGACGCCAATCCCATCGACACCGCCGATGCCGATCCGGAGCTTGATCCACCCGGAACGCGGTGCGGTGCCTTCGGATTGGGCGGTGTCCCGTAGTGCACATTGGTGCCGGCCAGGCTGTACGCGAACTCATCGCACCGGGCGATTCCCCGGACGGCGGCACCGTCGGCCAGCAAACGCTCGACCGCCCAGGCATGTGAGAGCTGTGGCACCGCATCGTGCAGCCAGGCGGGATTTCCCGCGCCCACCCGTTCGCCCGCGACGGCGAACATGTCCTTGACCGCGACAGTCTCGCCGGTCAGAGCACCCGAGCCGGTCGGGCGCACCAGCGGATCACCGGCGATGCGCCAGATCCGCTCGTCGACAATCATGGCGCCAGAGTAATGGGCCAGGCTAGAAATGCGCCGCCAGACGGGCGAAGTCCTCGACCGTCAACATCTCCCCGCGAGCCTGTGGAGAGATGCCGGCAGCGTTCAGAGCGTCCTCGGCTTCGGCGCCTGATCCGGCCAATGACGCAAGCGCGGCGCGCATGGTCTTGCGCCGTTGGGCGAAGGCGGCATCAGCGACCGCGAACGTCTTCAACCGCAGCTCCTCATCGCCGGGTGCCTCGCGCCGTGTCCAGGCGACGAGTGAGGACTCCACGTTCGGCATCGGCCAGAACACATTGCGGCCAACCGATCCGGCGAGTTTCACCTCGGCGTACCACGCGGCTTTGACGCTCGGAATGCCGTAGATCTTCGAGCCCGGAACAGCCGCCAGACGATGTGCCACTTCGGCCTGCACCATGACGAGTCCGGTGCGGATCGACGGGAACCGTTCGAGGAAGGTCAGCAGCACCGGCACCGAGACGTTGTACGGCAGATTCGCCACCAACGCCGTCGGCTCCGGACCTGGAAGCGAGGTCACCTTCATGGCATCGGCCAGCACAAGATCGAATGAATCGACCTGATCGGGAGCGAACTCGGCCAGGGTGGTCGGCAATTGGCCCGCAAGTACCTCGTCGATCTCGACGGCGGTGACGTGCCGGGCCACTTCGAGCAGGCCCAGGGTCAAGGAGCCGAGCCCGGGGCCTATCTCGACGACGACATCGTCGGGCGTGATACCCGATGCCTTGACAATGCGGCGAACTGTGTTGGCGTCATGGACGAAGTTCTGACCACGCTGTTTGGTGGGACGGATCCCGCAGGTTTCGGCTAGCCGACGAACGTCAGCGGCTCCGAGCAGCCTCGCGTGCGTCAGTTGAACCTCGCGTGGGCACAGCCCCATTGGCCCCAGCCCGAACGAGCCTGGAGGATCTTGGCGTACTTGATCTGGACCTCGCGGCTGTTTTGGTGCGGCAGCCCCGGACCGCCGACGCTGCGCCACGTGGCGGCGCTGAACTGCAGGCCACCGTAGTAGCCGTTGCCGGTGTTGATCGACCAGTTGCCACCGGATTCGCACTGCGCGATCTTGTCCCACACACTGTCGGGAGGTGTGCGACTCGTGCCACGTGACACGACTTCGGTCACCGGATTGCTCACCGCGTCGGTGGAGTGGACCGTGCGCTCGCGAAGCTTCCCGTCGGCGTACACCAGCGTCACCCGTTCGCGGGCCTTGCCGTTCTTGCCTGCCTTGACGACTTCGGTCTCACCCATCAGCGCATCGGGGTCTTCGCGCACCTCGACCTTGTGCTTGAGCTTGACCGTCTCGGTCTTGGTGACCTTCTTGATGCGGACGACCCGCACCTTGTCCTGGGCAGTGACGTACGCGTCGAGCGCCGGCTTGACCTCATCGTCCTTGTCGAGCGTGACTCCTGCTTCGGCAAGCACACCGGAAACGGTCGGCGTCTTGGTCGTCACGGTCTTCTTGTTGCCGTCGGCCACGATCGTGAGCTGCTTGGGCGAGCTGATCACCAGCGACATGCCCGTGCGCGGCACCGTCGCCGTACGCTTCGCCGAAATGTAGGCATCGGGCGCCGCTGTCACGCCTAGCGAGCTGATTGCCTGATCGACGGTGCGGTCGTAGACCGTCTCCTTGGAGACTTTGCCGTCGACGGTCAGCGTCACGGGCTTGGCGTACGCGACCTCGATCGTGTCGCCGTCCGACAACCCGCCGTCCAACGGCATGTTGACCTTGTCGCCGGTCTTGAGCGTGACTTCGTGGTCGTCGAGAACGCTGCTCACGGTGCCGCCGAAGGTGCGGATCGACGAGTCGACGCCTTCGACCGACAGCGTCACGGTCTGACTCATGGCACCGTAGGCAGCCGTGCCGCCGCCGATCGCGAGGACTATCGCGGCGTTCAGGGCGATGAGCTTGACGGACTTGCGCTGACGGTGCTTGACGCGCCGTCCGGGTACCTTGGGCGATGCTTCATGTTCTGGAGGGTTGTGCACTGCATTCCTCGAAAGTCGATGACCGGGCCGACTTTCCACCATAACCGCGACCTCCTGAAGGTCAAATCCGTTGCCATTTCAACCCCGCTGCGCCCAGCTCCCGCCAAATGCGCGATCGGTGTTGGAATCTATGTCCTTGCACAATTCTTCAACGCTTTTGCCTGCAATTTCAGCCATGAATCTCACGGTGAGTGGAATCATGAACGAAGCATTCGGCTGCCCACGATACGGAATGGGTGTGAGGAAGGGCGCATCGGTCTCGACAAGAATACGGTCAGCGGGAGTCACGCGGAGCGCTTCACGCAGGTTTTCGGCATTCTTGAACGTCACGGTGCCCGCGAACGACAAGTAGGCGCCACGCTCGACGCATTCGCGAGCGAATCCGGCATCGCCGGAGAAGCAGTGCATGACGACCCGCTCGGGCACGCCCTCATCGTCGAGCACCGCCAAGACATCGTCGTGGGAGTCACGGTCGTGGATCACCAGCGTCTTATCGTGTCGCTTGGCGATCCGGATGTGCTCACGGAACGAGGCGTGCTGGGCTTCACGGCCGCTCTCCCCCGTGCGGAAATAGTCGAGACCTGTCTCACCCACGGCTCTGACGTGGCCACCGGCCTGCGCGAGCCGATCGATCTCGGCCAAGGCTGCGTCGAGTTGACCCGATTCGGCCCGCTTCGGCGCTTCGTTGGGGTGCAGCGCCACGGCCGCGACGACGGAATCGTACGTCCTGGCGGTCTCCACGGCCCAGCGGGAGCCTTCGAGATCGCACCCGACCTGCACCACTCGCGTCACGTTGACCGCGGCCGCCCGATCGAGTGCCTCGTCGAGCGGGATCAGCAGCCCGCCCTCGACACCTTTGCTGTAGGCGCGGTGATCGAGGTGGCAGTGGTTGTCGACAACCGGAGACGGCAGTGCCTCCGGCGCCTGCGGCCAGCCCTGGGTGACGGTCACTCCGCAGGTGCCTCGATACGCGGGAACAGCGATGCCGGCTTGGTGATCGTCGCACCGGCCGGCAACTGCGCCCAGGCTGCGACGGCGTCGATCCGCTGATCGGCCAATGCCCCCAGCGTGGGCTCGGCACCGAGCGAGTCCCACAGCACCGCCGATGCCTTGGGCATGACCGGATTGAGCAGGACGGCCAGGACGCGCAAGCCTTCGGCCGCGGTCGCGAGGATCGTGCCGAGACGATCGCCAGCAGCAGTGTCTTTGGCGACCTTCCACGGAGCCTGCTCGGTGATGTAGCCGTTGAGCTCGTCGACGATGCGCCAGATGGCAGCCAGTGCGTCCTGAGGCGCAACGGCCTCGATAGCGTCGTCGGCGTCACGCACCGCAGCAGCAACCGTGTCGATGACCTTCTGTTCAGCGGCGGTGATCTCACCTGTCGCGGGGAGCGATCCGTCGAAGTACTTGCCGACCATCGCCGCGACGCGTGAGGCCAGATTGCCGAAGCCATTGGCCAGCTCGGAGTGATAGCGGGCGCTGATGTCCTCCCACGAGATCGAGCCGTCGCTGCCGAAGGTCAGGGCCCTGGCGAAGTAATAGCGGTAGGCGTCCGAGCCGAACGTGCCGACGATCTCGTCAGGACGGATGCCATTTGCCTTGGACTTGCTCATCTTCTGCCCGCCGACCAGCAGCCAGCCGTGCGCGAAGACCTGGTGCGGGACGGGCTGACCTGCAGCCATCAGCATCGCGGGCCAGATGACGGCATGGAACCGGGCGATGTCCTTGCCGACGATGTGGATATTGGCCGGCCAGAGCTTCTCGAAGCGCTCTTGGTCGTCGCCGTATCCGATCGCCGTGACGTAGTTGAGCAATGCCTCGACCCAGACGTACATGACGTGCTTTTCGTCCCAGGGCACACCGATGCCCCAGTCGAATGTCGAACGGGAGATCGACAGATCGCGCAGGCCGCGCGACACGAACGAGATGACCTCGTTGCGGGCCGAGTCGGGTTGGATGAACGTCGGATTGGCCTCGTAGAAGTCGAGCAGCTTCTGCTGGTAGTCGCCGAGGCGGAAGAAGTAATTCTCCTCGGTCATGTGCTCGACCCGGCTGCCGTCGAGCTTGGAGACCTTGTGACCCTCGTCATCGCCCTCGCCGTCGACGACGTCATCGTCACCCACGAACTCCTCGCTGCCGACGCTGTACCAGCCGCTGAACGAGCCTTTGTAGACCGCATCGCGCTCGTAGAGGTCTTGCCAGAAGGCCTTCGAACCGTCGAAATGACGCTGTTCGGTGGTGCGGATGAAGTCGTCGTTGGCGACGTCGATCGTCTCCAACAGCGGCTTCCACTCCTCCTCGACAAGCTTGTCGACCCACTCCTGCGGCGAGACGCCATTGGCCTCGGCCTTGCGCAGGACTTTTTGGCCATGCTCGTCGGTGCCCGTCAGATACCAGACATTCTCGCCTCGCTGGCGGTGCCACCGGGTGATGATGTCGCCCATGACCGTCGTGTAGCCGTGCCCGATGTGGGGCGCGTCGTTGACGTAGTAGATGGGCGTGGTGACGTAGAACGTTTGGTCGGACACAACGATGAGTCTAGTGAGTGCGTCAGACGCCGAGCACCACGATCTCGCAACGGGCGCCTGGCGCGCTCGCCAGCCGCTTGTCGGCCGTCACGAGAGGACAGCCCAGCGCCTCGGCGAGCGTCACGTAGCTCGCGTCGTAGGACGTGAAGTTGTCACGCAGCTCCCAGATCCTCGGTAGCAGCGGAGCTACGGTCGACGGGCGGTCCTTCGACCTCCAACTCGTCCATACGTGTCCAGTGCAGATCAAGTACTTCCGCAGCAGTCGGCGTCCGAGCCAGGTCGATCAGGCTCTGCAAGATGTACTCCTGCAACGACTGGTGCCGGCTCGCGGGGCGATGACGTAGGGCGCTGTGGACGTCCGACCTGTGGACTCAGGAGTGCGCGGCGTCGTAGACGTCCTTCTTGCGCACGCCGGTCTCGCCGGCGACCTGCTCGATCGCGTCCTTGCGACTGAGTCCGTCGCCCTGACGCGCGGCGACCAGGGCCTTGAGCTCGTCGGCGCCGTATGTACGCGCTTCGGCCACGATCCCTCCGACAACGATCGTCACTTCGCCCCGGATGCCCTGCTCCTGGCTGCCGGCCCACGCCACGACGTCATCCAGGGTGCCGCGAGCAACCTCTTCATATGTCTTGGTCAGCTCCCGGCACACCGCAGCCGGCCGGTCGCCGCCGAAGACCTGGGCCATCGCGGCGAGTGTCGCCTCGGTGCGGTGCGGCGACTCGAAGAACACCATCGTGCGACGCTCGGTCGCGAGTTCCTTCAATGCGCGGGTGCGTTCTCCCGCCTTGCGCGGCGGGAAGCCCTCGAAGCAGAACCGGTCGACCGGCAACCCGGAGACCGCGAGAGCTGTGAGCACCGCGGACGGTCCGGGGATCGCGGTGACCTTGACGTCTGCGGCGATGGCCGCGACGACCAACCGGTAGCCCGGATCGGAGACACTCGGCATCCCGGCGTCGGTCACGAGCACGATCGTCAGCCCGTCTGCCAGCAACTGGGCGAGCTCGGGGGTGCGTCGTTCTTCATTGCCCTCGAAGTACGAGACGACCCGTCCGCCGATCTCGATCCCCAAGTCGGCGGCGAGTCGTTTGAGCCGGCGGGTGTCCTCGGCCGCGACGACGTCTGCGGTGGTCAGCGCGTCCGCCAGGCGACCGCTGGCGTCGGCGACCTGCCCGATGGGGGTCGCGGCAAGGATCAACATGGGTCCAGTGTCTCAGCCTCGGCGGTCGGCGCCCTTCCGCCTAGACCTCCAGCACGACCATCCACTCGACGACCGGATCCGGGACGGGCCCCCTAGGCTGGAGCCGTGAACCACGTGTCCCGGATACCCGCGCGTGCCTGGGGCTGGATCGGTCCGATCGGCGTGGCGCTGCTGGCATTCGTCCTGAGGGTCTGGAACGTCGGCTATCCCAACAAGTTCGTCTTCGACGAGACCTACTACGCCAAGGACGGCTGGTCGCTGCTGCAGCATGGCTACGTCCAGGACTACGTCGAGAAGGCGAACGCCCAGATCGTCAAAGGCGACCTGTCCAATATCTTCACCGGCGAGCCGTCATGGATCGTGCATCCTGACGGCGGCAAATGGATCATCGCGATCGGCGAACAGCTCTTCGGCTTCGACTCATTCGGCTGGCGCATATCCGGAGTCGTGATCGGCGCCCTGACCGTCCTGGTACTGGCACGGCTCGTCCGCCGGATGACCGGCTCGACGTTCATGGGCTGCTTCGCCGGCCTGCTGCTGACCGTCGACGGTATGCACTTCGTGATGTCGCGGTTGGCGCTGCTCGACATCTTCCTGACGTTCTGGATCGTGTGCGGCGTCGCCTGCTTGGTGGCCGATCGCGATTGGATCAGGGACCGCCTCGGCAGTTACCGACTGCTACGGCCCTGGCAGCTCCTGGCCGGACTCAGCTTCGGGATGGCCTGCGCAACCAAGTGGAGTGGCGTCTACGTCCTGGCGGTGTTCGGCATCGTCGTCGTGGTCTGGGAGGTCCTGGCCCGCCGACGCAATCCGCGCACCGCAATGCATCACGGTTGGCTGCGCACGACGCTGATCGTGGGTGCTCCGGCCTTCGTCTCGATCGTGCTGGTGGCCCTGGTCGTCTACGTCGTCTCGTGGACGGGCTTCCTGGTGCATCACGAGGTGTACGAGGCACGTTTCGGACACGGCTACGGCGACTACTCCGCGCCGTGGGGCAGCTACGTCGACCGTCCGACCACGGGTTTCGGCGGCGGGACATGGGACGCACTGCGGTCGCTGTGGCACTTCCACGTCATGACATTCGACTTCCACACCAGCAATCTCGACGGGGTCAGTCACCCCTACCAGTCCAATCCGATCGGCTGGCTGTTGCAGTTGCGCCCTGTGGGGGCCGACGCCCAGTTCGATCTGCCGGCCACTTTGCAATGTGGCCAGGCCGCCGGCGAGAAGTGCGTGCGGGAGATCCTGATCCTGGGCAATCCGATCATCTGGTGGTCGGGAGCACTGGCCCTGGTGGGCTCGATCATCGCCTGGCTCGTCACCCGGCGCTGGACCTGGGGCCTTGCGCCGATAGCTGTCGCGGCGTGCTGGCTGCCCTGGTTCTTCAACGCCGATCGACCGATCTTCTCGTTCTACGCCGTTACGGTCATCCCGTTCACGATCATCGCCATCTCGCTCGTGGCCGATGCCTTGTGGCGCAGCCGCACGACACCGCGTCACACCTACCTGGCAGGGCTCATGATCGGCCTGTACGCCCTGGCCGCGGTCGTCGCGTTCTGGTACTTCCATCCCATCTTGACCAATGACCTGATCCCGTACGACAGCTGGCACGACAGGATGTGGCTCAACCGCTGGATCTAACAGACCAGCGGTTTCAGACCGTGGTCACGAAATCGCCTGAGCGTCGCGGAGCGGTCCTCGGGCATGCCGTACAGGAATCCCTGCACGTGGGTCGCTCCGGCCTCGCGCAACACCGTCGCTTCGTGCAGGTCGGTGATCCCCTCGGCCACGACCCAGAACCCCAGCTCGTTGAGCATCGCGGTCGCCCGGGTCACAACCAGCGTCTGGCGTGGATCGGCAAGATCGGTCAACAGACTGCGATCGAGCTTCACGACATCGACCCGAGGCAAGTACAGCGAGCCGAGCCCGGCGAATCCGGCACCGAAATCGTCGATCGCGATCTGCACGCCCGCCTGCTGGAGACGCCAACAGATATCGGCATTCGCCTCCGACCAGCGCCCGATGGATCCCTCGGAGATCTCGATCACGATCCCGATGCCGTGCTCGTCATTGCAGTCGGCGATGCGCTGCAGCAACGGCGTCCAGGTCATCATCTGTTCGAGTTCGAGGTTGATCGAGAACGAACGGAGACCCGGAACCTCCTCGCGGCACTCGATCATCGTCGCGATGGCCTGATCGAGAACCTGGATCGTCATATCGTCGAGCATGTTGAGCCGGATCGCGGACTCCACGATGACCGGCGGCGGGATGGATCCCATCTGCGGGTCGGCGTACCTGACCAGCACCTCCAGACTCGCGACCGCATCGCTGTCGAGATGGACGATCGGCTGGTACGCCGTGGTGAGGCGCCCGTGGACGATCGCTTGCCGGACGCCCTCGTCGATGCGTGAGGTGACTTCCTTGTCGCCGGCGTGGATCGCGCGCTTTCGCTGGTACATCTGCTGGTCCGCGGCCCGTACGAGCTCTTCCAGCTGATCCTCGGGGCTCGATGACAGCGCCGAGCCGATACTCGCCCGCAGCCGCAGGGTGTTCTGACCCACCGTGATGGGCCGACTGACCAATGCCGTGAGTCGCTCGCACTCTTCCGTAAGCGCCGCGTAGTCACCCACATCGCGTACCAACACGGCGAACTCGTCACCGCCGTAACGGGTCACCGTCTTGCTGTCGCCGGTGTGGCGCAGGAACCGTTCGGCGAGTACCTGGATCGCGCGGTCGCCGGCGATGTGCCCGTACCGGTCGTTGATCTCCTTGAAACCGTCGAGGTCGATGAAGACGATCGCGATCGACTCGCCGGGACTCCGCGACCGGCTGACCTCGGCCAGCACCTCCCGGAAGTAGGTGTAGGTCGACAGACCAGTGAGACCGTCGGTGTTCGCGCGGTTGCGCAGCTTCTCGCGCTGCTCGGACTCGCGCCGCGAGGTGTCGGCCATATTGGCCAACGCCTCGAGTACGTGTCGTTCGACCTGCGTGAACGGCAGGCCGCCGACAGCACGTTCGGCCACGACATGTCGACCATCGAGCAACGGAACGCTGAAGTCCGAGCGTGACCCCGGCGACTTGTCGACCCGGACCTCCCGCACCCGCAGACCTTTGGCGCCCCACAGACTCAGAGTCTCGGCGATGACCTCCTTGCGCCACGGCATCGTCACAGCGGCACCCGAGAGGGCCTCGACGCTTCGGCTCAGCTCCCGGTTGCGCATCGCCTGGCCCACGACCACAGCCGACAGGCCGATGACTGTCACCGCAAGACTCGGGACGACACCCAATGGCGTGCCGGTCTCCACGCGGTGGACCGCGGCCAGCACACAACCGATGTAGAACGCCGCGAGCCCGATGATGAACGTCAAGGTCCACCTCAGGCGAGGGACCTTGGCTTCGCTGCCGGATCCGGCGACGAGCCGGCGGAGGATCTCCAGAATCGAAATCGTCACGAAATAGGCCAGGAGCCCGGCGAATACCTGGTCATACGGAGGCACACCCACATCGGTGAGCTTCGCTGCGGCGATCAGAGCGGCACCGCCCAACACCTGTATCGCGGCCCGGAACTGTCCCCCGGATTCATCGCGGTGGAAGGCGAAGTAGCTGACGGCCACGAGAACCGACCAGATCGGCAGCACCGTGGCTCGGTCGTCGAATCCTCCGGCGAACAGTGCCGCAGCCGAGACCCCGAGGGTCAGATCGGTGGGCCCTCGCGAGATCGACATCTGAAATCTGACGGCGACCGGCACCAGCACCAGGGCGGCGATCGTCACGATGTTCAGATCCGGAACACCCAGACGCCACCTCAATGACGAGACGAGGACCACGGCGAGTCCCACAAGGATCACGACGATCTCGTATCGAAGCTCGCCCCGGCTTCGACTTGTCACAACACGCCCTTCAGCCCAGGTTTGCCGACGACACATCCAATTGATTCCTGGGTCAGGTTATCGTTTCTGACCGTGTGTGGTGCGCTATTGGGCAGCAACGGCGCTGCCCTTTACGTGACATCTGGTAACTCTCTTTGCAAACTTGGAACACACCGTAGAGTTCATCGAGATCTGCGACACGCTCAGGGAGGAGCAACGACATGCGTAGGACAGCTTTGCGTGCTGCCCTGTTGACGCTCGGGTTCACCGCTGCCGGCCTCGGATTGGCCGCCGGACCCGTCGAAGCGGCAGGATGCCCCGACGCGAGTCAGTCGTGCGTGGTCGTCAATGTCGTCTCGACCCAGGACTTCAAAAAAACCGTGACGAAGTACGTCTTCACGGCGGACCAGATCCGGCAACTGTCCCAGACCGACCTCGACAAACCAGCGTTCTACACCCGCACCAAGCCGGGGGGAAAGCGGTCACCGACGCCTCGCCCCGCAAAGGCGCTCAGCCTGAGAACGCTGCTGACCAATATCGGCGAGAACCATCCTGAGCACGCCGACCTGACGGACGACGTCACGTTCTCGGAAGCCCCCGACGCGTCCGGAATCCCTCGGGTATTGGACCAACCTGCGTTCGGCGACCCGAATGGCAAGGACTTTCCGTTCGACGACAATCTTTCTCCCGCGCTCTACGTTTCAGGCGGGCAGATCGGCTACTTCCGGCCGTTGACCGGCGAAGACGACGTCAATGGACCCGACAAGTTCTTCGTCAAGGGCCGCCTCGATCTGACGATCCACATCACCGGCAAGCTCCTCGCGCCGACCGCGACGAGCAGCATCAGTGCACCGACGACCAAGGACAAGACCAAGTTCTCGGTCTCCCTGAGCGGCAAGCCGGGCACATTCCTCAAGTACCGCTGGGACTTCGGCGACAACCGCGGACCAAATCGCGGCTCCAAGTCGCCCTCGCACCAGTACACCAAGAAGGGCACCTACGGGGCCTTCGTCAGCGTTTTCGGCGCCGATGGTTCGTACGGACGCTCCGCCGTCCTGACGGTCAAGGTCGGCAAGCCGCCGAAAGCACCGTCCTCCCCCACGACAGGATCGGGCGGCGGAGTCCGCGGCAACAGCGGCGGATACGTTCCGCCGTACAATCCTCCGTCGACGAATTTGCCCGCGCCCGCGCCCGATCCCATCGACGAGCCGCTGGAGGACGAGCCCACCGAGGACATTCCCGTCGACGACGGTCTGATCGATGTCGAGGGATATGTGCTGGCAGGCTCGGAGATCGTCCCTGGTGGCATCCCCGAGGCAATCCCCGGCACCCAGGCGTCCAGCTCGCCCACCCCGGCCAGCGAGACATCGGTCCGCAAGCGGATCGCGACCTGGGCCGTGGCAGCACTGGCGATCGTCCTCCTGGTCGGTGCCGGTGCAACGAGTGAGACCCGATGGTTCCGTAACCGGCTGCACCACTTCAGGAGACGTGCATGAGCGACAAGATCTACAACTTCATCTTCCGTGTCGCGGAGGTGCTCGAGCTGCCGGTGGTGATCCTCACCCTGCTGGCTCTTGCGGCCGTACTGGTCGAGGTCGGAGCATTCATCACCGAGCTGATCAAACGGCGTAGCCGCACGTTCTCGGCCTTGGCGAAGTCGGGCGCCGGTGCCCGCAGGGCTGTCGACGAGGGACGGACCGACGAGGCCTCGGCCTTGCTGCAGACCGTTGCGTGGAGTGGCCCTGTCAGCAAGGCCTTCAAAGTCCTGATCGCTGCAGTCGGCAAGCCCGGCGCCGATACCCGCATCGCCAAGGAACTGGCCGATTTCGACTTCGGGCGACAGGCACGCCTGGGCCGGACCCGCTTGCTGGTCCGCCTCGGCCCGGCCCTGGGCCTGATGGGCACCCTGATCCCGCTCGCTCCGGCGCTCGACGGTCTGGCTCGCGGCGATGTCGACACCCTGACCGAGAACCTGCGCCTGGCCTTCAGCATCACGGTGCTGGGCATCATGATCGGCGTCCTGGCGCTGGGCCTCTCGCTGTTCCGCGAACGCCTCTACGGCCAGGACTTCTCAGACCTGGAATACATCGCCGCGATCCTGACCGATGACGGCTCGGCTGCTGCGTCGATCGTTCCCCCGCCGGCTCCGCCGAAGCCGGCCGCGTCGGGCCCGACCACCGATTCCGTACCGCTGCCACCCCTGGTTCCCCCTGCGCCCACCGTCGCGGTGGACGGCCAGTCATGATCAAGGTCACTCCGCGCGCACGCGTCCATCAGGACAAGGCCGGAGACCCGCTCGACGGCCTGGTCAACATGTTCGATATCGGGATCGTGCTGGCCGTGGCGTTCTTGTTGGCCGCGCTGTCGTCGCTGGGTCTGTCGGATGCGGTCAAAGAGGGCGGTCTGACCAAGCCCGCGCTCGGTGAGGTGGCCATCAAACCCGGCCAGACGATCGAGGATGTGCCCGACGAGGGCGTCAAGACGCAGGGGCGTGGCACCCCGGTCGGCACCGTGTATCGATTGGCCGACGGCCGCCTGGTCTATGTGACCGATGCCGGCACGACGTCGCCGGTGACTCCGCAGGGTCAGACGCCGGAGCCAACTTCGCCGACACCCACCCTGCCGACACCGACTCTGCCGACAGCGCCCACGTTCCCGACGCCTGACCCGGTCACTCCCTGACCTGCGTCCCTTTCAGGGCCAGGTCGACGATCCATGCGATATCGGCCGCGGCGGCCGACGGGGACTTGGAGGGCCGGGTGATCGCCGACAGGACCAGCCGGACGACGAGTTCCACCGCGACCGACAGTTCTTCGGACGTCAGCGGCGTCTCGGGGTACAACTCGTTGATGCTCTGTTGGACGACAGTCACCGAAGCCTCGACGATCTCACCGGACTCGGTCGTCATGATCTTCAGGAAATCGGTGTCCTGGTCGTTCGGAGCGGCGCCCACGATCGTGCGGACCAACAGGCTGTGCTCGGCGACCTCCAGGACACCCTCGCAGGCGGCGCGGATGCTCTCGGTGATCTCGTGCTGCGATTCCATCCGTTCACGCACGACGTCGAGGAAGCGGGCGAGCTCCCTCAGGGCGAGTTGCTCGGCGAGGCCATGCTTGGTGCCGAACTCGTTGTAGACGGTCTGACGGCTGACTCCGGCAACATCTGCGATACGCGCCATCGTCACCGCCGACCAGCCCGACGACTCGATCATGTCGTGTGCTGCATCGAGCAATCGGACCCTCACCGGCGCCACAACGCCGTCGACCGTCACGCTTGCTTCTCGATGACGTCGGCGAGCCGGGCCTGGTCGGCGATCCAGGCGCGGGCGGTCCGGATATCGCGTGGACGTCCTATCGACACCGCCGCCCGCACGATCCCGTCATCGAGCAGATACGCGATGAAGTCGTGCCCGGTCAGCGACCCGTCGACGACGAGCTCGTGTCCCGCCTGCGGCCAGCCCACGACCTGCAGGTTGACCCCGTACTGATCGGACCAGCACCACGGCACCTCGACAAAGGCAGCGTCACCGCCCGCGAGGATCTTTCCGATCGCCGTGCCGTGATTCTGTGCCCCCTGCCAGTGCTCGACCCGGTGACGCCCGTCCAACACCGGATGAGGCTGATTGGCGACATCACCCGCGGCGTACACGCCTGGGACGGAGGTCCGGCCGTGATCGTCGACCAGGATCCCGCCGCCGTCGGCGGCCGACGCGATCGCGATACCGGCTGCTTCGGCGAGCTCGACGTGGGTCTCCATGCCGACCGCGACGACGACCACGGGGGCCGACCAGGACCGTCCGTCGGCGGCCTCCACGACCGTCGAGCCGTCGAAGTCGTGAATCGAGGACACCATGACGTCGGTGTGCAGCTCGGTGCCCCGATCGCGATGCAGGTCGAGATACATCTGCCCGAGCTCGGCGGGCAACAGCTTGGGCAGCGGGAGTTCTGCGGACTCCAGCAGCGTCACCGGGCAGCCGAGCTCGCGAGCACTCGCGGCGATCTCCGATCCGATCAGACCGGCTCCCACCACGATGACGGGCGATCCGGACATGAGCTCCTTGTGCAGGGCCGGCACATCGCTCAGGCTGCGCAGGGTGTGCGCTCCTGTCGCCGGCCACGGGTTCCGGGCACGTCCGCCCGTCGCGATCAGGAGCTGATCGTAGGTCAGCGTCTCTCCGGTTTCCAGGGCGACCGTGGTCCCCGCGACGTCGATCGACTCGACCCGGACGCCGGTGCGCAGCTCGATCCGCTGGTCGTCGTACCAGGCGGCCTTCTTGATCCTGATCTCGTCGGCGGTCTTGTCGCCTCGCACGATCTCCTTCGAGACCGGCGGCCGCCGATAGGGCAACTCGGGTTCGTCGCCGATCATCACGATCTCGCCGTCGTACCCCGCTGACCGCATCGCTCCAGCAGCACTGACGCCCGCGATCCCGGCGCCGATGATGACCACACGCCAGCTCATTTCGCTCCCCCGATCAGCATCAGACCAGCTCGACCATGACGAAGTCGGCCTTGGCCGCACCGCAGTCGGGGCACGTCCAGTCGTCCGGAATGTCGTCCCACTTCGTGCCGGGCGGGATGTTCTCCTCTTCCCAGCCCTCGGCCTCGTCGTAGATGAATCCACATTGCAGGCATTCCCAACGCTTCATGACTGTGTGTCCTTCCGTCCCCGCGTCTCTGCGGCGATGATATTGCCGTCCTGGTCATTTTTGACGAACTCCTCGACCGGGACGAAGTCGACCTGCTCGCGTACACCGCAGTCCGGGCAGGTCCAGTCGGGATCGATATCGCTGAACGCTGTGCCGGCTGGCCATCCTTCGCGCGGATTCCCGATCTGCTCGTCGTAGAGGTACTCGCAATTGGGGCAGACGAACCTGCTCATGCGGCAACCTCGGTGTACTTGCGCTGATACTTCTTGGCCGTGCGCGGGTGGACGTTGGCGAGGCTGAGGTCGCCGTCGTAGTGGTCCATGACCTTCTTGTCCATGACCGACCGCCAGATCTGCGGCACCCAGCTCAACACGATCATGCCCGCATATCCCGTGGGCAGGACCGGCGCCTCCTTGAAGTCGCGCAGCGCCTGGTAGCGCCGCGTCGGATTGGCGTGGTGATCGCTGTGCCGTTGCAGGTGGTAGAGCAAGACATTGGTGCCGATGTTGTTGGAGTTCCAGCTGTGGCTGGGCTGCACGCGCTCGTAGCGGCCGGAGTCGAGCTTGCGGCGTTTCATGCCGTAGTGCTCCAGGTAGTTGACCGATTCGAGGAGCCAGATGCCGACGATGCCCTGCAGCACGAGGTACGGCAGGATCTGCCACCCGAAGGCGATCATGAGCCCGCCCCACAGGACGACGGAGAACGCCCAGGCATTGAGTACGTCGTTCTTGAGCGACCAGTGCGACTTCTTCTGCCGGGCGAAGCGCTTCTTCTCCAGGTCCCACGCGCTGACCAGGCTGCCCCACATCGTGCGGGGCATGAACTCCCAGACGGTCTCGCCGAGGCGGCCGCTGGCCGGATCCTCCGGTGTCGCGACCCGGACGTGGTGACCACGGTTGTGCTCGATGAAGAAGTGTCCGTAGAACGTCTGCGCGAGGGCGGCCCGAGCGAACCAGCGTTCGTACTCTTCTTTCTTGTGGCCGAGTTCGTGCGCGGTGTTGATACCGATGCCGGCCACCATGCCGAGGCCGAGGGACAGGCCGATCTTCTGGGCGATGGTCAGCGGATCGTCGATTCCAGGCAGCGTGCCGCCGCCCAAGAGGTAGGCGCCCCAGATCAGGCCGATGACCTGCACCGGCACGAAGGCGTACGTGACCCAGCGGTAGTAGCGGTCCTCCTCGATCGCCTCGATGAGCTCTTCGGGCGGATTCTCGCTGTCACGGCCCACAATCAGGTCGGCGATGGGGATGACCACGAACACGAAGAACGGTCCGAAGTACCACGCCAGGGTCGAATCGGTCAGGACGTACAGCCCCCACATCGAGACCGGGATCAGCGGCACGATCGCGCCGATGAGCCACAGGTAACGCTTCCTGTCACGCCATCGAATGACCGTCCCGTCGACAGTTGCCTCGATCGTCATGCCGTGCCTCCTGGTGGGTCGCTTTACATCAAGGTACTAAATGTAAAGCGACGTGGCAAGGGTCACAGTGCTGCCGCCTCGTCGGTTTCCCATGAGGCCTAGCGTTTCCGCCACGCACCTCGCGTTACAGCGCTTGGGGCGTGACAAGACCCGGAGGCCTCATGGGAAACCAGCAGACACCGGGACGGTTCAGGTACAAGTCAGCCCGGGCCGACGGATGCCGGTCCGGGCTGACTCCCCGAGGGAGCGGGGTCTAGTTGATCGCGTAGGCGTTCACGACAGGCGGGCCCAACACGATGATGAACAGCACGGGAAGTATGCACAGCATCAGCGGCATGAGGATCTTGACCGGAACCTGCTGCGCCCTGGCCTCGGCCCGGCTGCGGCGTGAGATGCGCATCTCCCGCGCTTGAGTACGTACGACAGAAGCGATCGAGACGCCGTACTGCTCGGCCTGCACGATGGCACGTGCGAAGTTGCGCAACTCATCGACAGAAGTCCGTCCCGCCAGCGCGAGATAGGCCTCGCGGCGCGACATGCCGAGCGACACGTCCTGGATGAGACGGATGAACTCCTCGGCCAACGGGCCGGTGCCCTTCTCGGCCGACCGGGTCAGCGCTGATTCGAAGCCGACTCCCGCCTCGATCGAGATGACGATCTGGTCGAGAGTGTCGGGCAGCGCCTTCTGGATCAGTTCCTGCCGCTTGATCGCATAGTTGTAGACCAACAGGTCAGGGACGAAATACCCGAGCACGATCGCCCCGAGACCCACCAGCAGCCACAGGGGGTTGTCGCTCTTGGAGACGATCACCACTGCGAACAGCAGACCGAATGCGGCACCGAGCGGCTTCAGCAAGATGACGCGCTGACGCGACCAGCCTTCGGGACGTCCGGCCAACACCATATTGCGCTCGATCCGATCCAACATCGAGACAGGTGTCAATCTGGCCAGCCAACCCGACTCGCTCCCGGCCGAACTACGCGCACTCCGCGCAGTCTGTTCGACGTTCGACGAGAAGGCCCGCACCCGCTTCTGCATGGCTCCGTTCGGCACCGTGATGAGTCCCATCGCAGCCGACAGGCACACCAATGAGCCAGCAATCAAGGCGATGCCGAGGATCAGATAGGCGGCCATGTCAGAACTCGATCCGCACGACAGAGCGCATCCAGAGACCGCCGAGCACGTAGAGGATGAGGCTCCCGGCGAGCAGCAGTTTGCCCATCCCGGAGCCGATGAAGGCGCCCATGATCTCCTGGCTGACCAGGCCGTAGTAGACGCCGATGACGATGGGAAGAGCCATCAGGATGTACGCCGAGATCCGACCTTCGGCCGACAATGACCGCACCTGCTGACGGATATGACCGCGCTCGCGGATCGTCTCTGCCACCTGCTCGAGGATCTCGTTGAGGTTGCCGCCTGTTTCACGTTGGGACCCGATCGCACCGGCGACCCAGCCGAAATCCTCAGACTCCATCCTCACCGCGACCTGTTCGAGTGCCTCCACGAGATCGCGTCCCAATCTGACCTCGTTGGCGACCCGGGCGAACTCCTCATTGATGGGCGGCGCCGCTTCTTGCGCGACCGCCTCGATCGCGCGGGTGATGCTGTGCCCGGCCCGCAAGGCGGCGGCGATCATCTGCAAGGCCTGCGGCAGCTGATCGGCGAACCTCTTGCGCCGGCGGTCGGCCCGAATGCTCAGCACGGCCTTCCACGCGATCGGGACCAGCAGCGCCAGCAACACCCCGCCCAGTGGTCCGCCGAACAGCAGAAAGCCGCCCGCGAAGGCAACGACCGAGAAACTGAGGATCATCACGACCAGGGAGGCGATCGACGCCCGCACGCCCGCCAACTCGAGTTCGCTGGCCGAGAACGGACGCCAGCCCCGACGGCTCAGAACCGTCTCGACCTGAGCCACGACGCCGTCTGTCACGCGGGTCAGCAATGATCTGTGCTGGGTCACCGACAAGGCGACGAGACGTTCCTTGGGCACCCTTGCCTCAGGCACTCCCGCGACGCCGACGTACAGCAGACCGATCGCTGCGGCGATCAGGAGAAGTCCCAGCAGTAGCAGCATCTCCTCATCCCTGCCGATCGTGGTTGACCAGATTGTCGAAGTCGAACGCGATGCCCATCTCCTCGAAGCGGTCGCTGAACCGCGGACGGATGCCGGTCGGCACCGCCGTGCCCAGGAACCGTCCATGGGCGTCGACGCCGGCAGCGAAGTCGAACAAGAAGACGTCCTGCATGACCATCGTGTCGCCCTCGAGCCCCAACACCTCGGTCACGTGGCTGATACGACGGCTGCCGTCGCGCAGCCGGGAAATGTGGACAACCAGGTCGACCGCGGATGCCGCCTGCTCGCGGATCGCTCGCAACGGCAGATCCATACCCGCCATCAGGACGAGCGTCTCGAGCCGAGCCATCGCATCGCGCGGAGTATTGGCGTGCAGCGTCGAGATCGAGCCGTCGTGGCCGGTGTTCATGGCCTGCAGCATGTCGAGTGCCTCACCGCCGCGGCACTCCCCGATCACGATGCGATCGGGGCGCATTCGAAGGGAGTTGCGGACCAGGTCACGGATCTTGACCTCGCCAGAGCCTTCGATGTTGGGCGGACGGCTCTCCAGACGGACGACGTGCGGCTGTTGCAGGCTGAGTTCGACGGCGTCCTCGATCGTCACGATCCGCTCATTGACCGGGATGAACCTCGACAACACGTTCAGCAGCGTCGTCTTGCCGGTGCCGGTCCCCCCGGTGACCAAGATGTTGAGCCTGGCCTGCACACAGGCGTTCAGCAGATGGGCCATCTGTTCGGTCATGGTGCCGAATGCGACCAGATCGGTCACCGTGAACGGGGTCTTGGAGAACTTGCGGATTGTCAGCGACGAGCCGTCAACCGCCAGCGGCGGGATCACCGCGTTGACGCGTGACCCATCGGCCAGACGGGCGTCGACCAAGGGGGACGACTCGTCGATACGGCGCCCCACCTTGCCGACGATGCGTTCGATGATCCGTCGCAGATGCTCCTCGGAGTTGAACCGGGCAGATGACAGGCTCAGGCGTCCTCGGCGTTCGACGTACACCTTGTCGAAGCGATTGACCATGATCTCGGTGATGGTCTCGTCGTCGAGCATCCGTTGCAACGGTCCGAGCCCGATCGCGTCATCCTCGATATCGCGCAGCAGTCGACGTCGTTCGTCGGCGCTGAGCAATGCCTGATCCGTGGCGATGATCTCGGTCAGCTCACCGCGAACCAGTTCGTGCAACTGGTTCTCGGTCAGGCTGGCATCGCTGATCCGCACCCCGAGCCGGTCGAACAGTTGATCCGATGCCCGCGACTTGATGTCGGCGAATGCATCGCCGACTGCCTCGACGTCCTCTTCCTGGTCGGGAACCAGTTCGGCGTCGATGGCCGACAACGCGTGGTCACGCGCATCGCGCTTGGCCTCCAGCCGGTCGCTGAGCCTCATGCGACGTCCACCCGCCGGTGGCCCTGCTTCTCCTCGGCGGCCCGCGCCCGGTCGTAGATGCGCTTCGACATCGCTTTGATGGTCTTGACGAAGGGTCCGCTCTTGGCGCTCGCCAACAAGGGCACGCCGCGATTGGCCGCAGCCGGCACCTCTTTGGCCCTCGGGATCACGAAGTCGACCGGCATGCCGAGCATCGCTTCGACATCCTTGACCCGCAGGCCGGTCTGCTTGTCGGCGAAGTTGAGCACGACATGACGCGATTCAGGCAACAGCGACAGCTCAGTCAGCAGCTCGATCTCCTTACGGACGCCACGCAGACACGCGACGTCCATCGTCGACATCAGTACGACGTCGTCAGCGCAGTCGAGCGCGGCCAGCGTGGCGTCGTCGAGACCGGCGGCGGTGTCCACCACGACGTAACGGAATTGATCCTGCAGCTGACGGATCAGCTGGGCGACCTGCTCACCTTCGACCTTGTCGTTGGCCGCCGGAGAGTCGGCCCCGCACAAGACGTAGAAACCGGCGGAGTGCACGGTCAGATACGTCTTGAGCAGCAGATTGTCACGCGCGGCTGTTCCGAAAGCATCGGCCAGGGTGTGGATCGGCTTGAGGTCCAGCACCGTCGACAGATCACCGAACTGCAGATCGAGATCCAGGAGCACGACCTCCATCGGTGACAGTTGGGCCAACGCGACGGCCAGATTGCTGGCAACACTCGTCTTGCCGACCCCACCCTTGGGCGACACGACAGCGATTGTGCGGGAGCTGAAGTCGACCGGCGCCTGTTGGACCGGGGCCGCTGCGGCCAGGCGCGCGATGCCCGATCGGGCATCGAGTCGATCACGCAGACCGGCCAGCAGGGCGGGATCGTCGATCGACGGGCCTACATCGCGAATACCTGCCCGCATCGCATCACGCATGATCTCGCGTTCGGCGGCGGCGATCAGCACCATGTCGATGTCGGGACGGACGGCCCTGATCTCATCGGCCATCGCCAGCGAACGCGCCAGGGGCACCGCATCGGTGAAAACGATGGCTTCAGGCAGGGTCGCGGCGTCGAGGCCCCGCAGCAGGCTGGCGCCTTCGACGACAACGGACTCGGCGCCAAGCGCGACCGTCGGGTGACCGATCACGTCCGACATCCGGCGGGCCAGGTCATCGCCGCCTCCCACGATCAGGGCGATGCTCATGGCGCCACATCCGACGGCGTCATGGTCTTGGTGTCCTTGGATTCGGTGTCGGCATTCTGCTTGCTGAGCCAGACCTTGCCGAACTCCATACCGTTGACGAGCGCCTGGGCCTTCGGCGTCGACACCGCAAACGTCAGCAATGGCTCTCCGGCCGTGCCGTCCTCTGCCACTACACCTTGCACCCGCAGCAACAACAGCTGGTTGATCGGGTTGGCGGTCTTCGCGCCGTCTGGATAACTGATGTAGACGCCGACCTTGTCGCCAGCATGCAGGGCGTCGCCGACGATGCGCGCGCCGGCCAGCGGGATCGTGAGCTCCTGCATGCCTTTGGGCAGTGTGATCTCCCCGACCGCCTCATCAGGCTTGACGAATTTCGCAGCGGTGAGCTGATCGCCGGGAACCAAGGGACCGACCGTCACCAGATCGGCGACCTCATCAAGACTCGTCAAGGCGCCCGGCACAACCGCGACCTTGGGGATCTTGACGGCCTCGACCTTGCTCTGGGCGTCGGCGGCCGACGTCAGCGGGTCGATCTGCTCGGTCACCCGCAGGACCGTTGCGAGCTCGACGTTCTCCAACGCCCGATCGTCTGCGTTGTTGACGTAGCTGACGAGCGCCACGATGCCCAGCAACGCCAGGACTATCGCTGCGACGATGGCAGCGAGTTTCTTGTTCACGATCTACTCCCTTAGATGTGAAGCGGTACAGCACGCTCAGGTCATGCAGTTGTGGCGGCGCAGTCTCCCAAATGCGCGGCCGGCCGGTGCTGACGACCCGAGATCGTCGGCACCGGCCTGGACGTCAAGTGAGCTTGCTGTTGATCTTTCCGAATGCCTTATCGATATTCGTACCGAGCAGCGCAACCGCAGCGATAATGATGGCGGCGATCAGGGCCACGAGCAGGCCGTACTCGACGGCGGTCGCGCCCTTGTCGTCCTTGCGACGCTCTTCCAGATTGACGACGTACGACATGATGGATGCCAAAACGAACATGGTTTTCTCCCTCTAGCTGTGCTGCCCGTCGCCGGTCGGCGACGCTCCCTACCGATGAACCTAGGGCATAAAGTCCGCTCGGCCACGATCCGTTCGAGCCATCTTGAACTAGTCACTCCGAGTCAGTTGGAACCACTTCCAGGCGGGAATTCGCCGTCGTTCTGGCAACATCTCCCGCCGGTCGGTTTTCGGGGTCCCGAGAGTCCGCCATGGGTCCCAGGACCCTGGGGACCATCGCGATCCCCGGCAACGCCAGCGCGGCCAACAAGAAGCCCCAGTACGTCGTGTCAGCCCGGCCGACGACCATGAACGCCACTGCGTAAACCGTGAGCGTCAATGCCACCCGAATCGAATACGCCGACTTGCGCGTCCACCATCCCAGGAGAGCGAGCGGAACCACGGCGGCTGAGACCCAGAACGGCAACAACACCAGCATCGAGCGTGATCTGATCATCTCGACGAACAGGGGCCAGCCCTCCGCAGCGAGCCAGCCCGGCGAGGCGCTGTCTCCCGCAGGCACGAGGTCGAGCACCCGCCATATGTGCACCCCATAGAAGATCGCCCAAGCAACGAGCGCGAGCCCCCAGGCAACCACTTCACGGCGGCGGTGATCACGCCAGGCAAGGAACAACATCACCAGCAAGTACGGCACTGCGAGTTCGCGGATCAACGCCGCGGCCAGGCCGGCTACGACACTCGCCAACCACCGCCGACGGGTCCGTAGCGCGATGGACCAGGCGATCAGGACACCTGCCCAAACCTCGTGCAGGAGGACCAGATCCGTCCACGCCATCAGGAGCAGTGACAGTGTCGACAAGGTGCCCGCAGCAGCCCAGCTCGCGAATGACGACATGACCGATCGCAAGCGGACAACCATGACGACCGACGTCACGATCGCAAGCCCGAGCAACAGCACCCGTGCCGCGTCAGGTCCCCCTACGGTGTCGACGACCCAAGCCAGGGTCGGTTCGCGCACCGTCATGACAGGCCGGGTCGGGTAGCCGAGCCGGGACTGGTGTTCCGCCACCGCCGCGTAGTAGCCCGTCCCCTGCCCCATCTGTTGGCCGATCGCGGCATAGAGCCGAAGATCCGCATCCGCAGGTCCGTGACGCTGGCCGCTTGTCTCTGGAGCGCCCGCGGCGATTCCCCACACGACCAGACCGATCATCAGCGCGACGACCGCACGCGACGACCAGGCGAAGCGGCTCATCCGTTCAATTGAGGCGAGTTGCAGCTCGGCATACCCGCAGCGCTGACTTCGGCCCCACCCAGTCTGATGCCGACCAGATCCAATACCGGCGACAAGAGAGTCGCCAAGGTGCTGTCGAGGGCGGCCAGAATCGGCGTCAGCACCCCGCTCAACACCGTATCCAAGACCCCGCTGAGCAGACCCAACAGGTCAGGGGTCAGCGTCACTTTCGGGTCCAGACTCGACAGACCAAGACTGGTCAGACCACCCGTCATGGCTGCCTTCGGCAGGACAGTCGAAGGCGGAGCTGCGAACTGCAGTGTGATCGGCTGCGGACCGCGGGGCGCAACGGAACTCGGTCCGACCTGAACGTCGAGCTTGGCCGTAGTAAGCAGCAGACTGAGTTTGGCCGTCAGCCCGACATCGACGGCCGCGACCCCCGACGACGTGTCGACCACGAGCTTCGGTCCGGCACCGGCGACGTTGCAACGGATCGACGACAGTGTGCCCACCGCATCCGCGACAGTGACGCCGACATGCAGTTTGGCGTTCGCCAGGCCGGTCAGCACTTTCAGCACATCTCCGTCGAGCGCGAGCCTGATCTGCGCCGAATGCGCGGTGGCCTTGCCGGGACGACCGCATGCGATCTTGGGCGGCTCGATGATCGTCGACACGATCCCGAGTGTCGCGAGCCCCGGCAGGTTGATCGTGACCCCCGGGATCGCCACAGCGTGCCCCTTACCGGCGATGAAGAGAGCGGCGGTGATCAGATCCAAGGCGTTGACTCCGAGACCCAACGCCGAGTTGTCGCCGGATTCAAGTCCCAGAATGTCGCCGACCTTCATGGGCGGTAGACCGCTCAGTTCGAGTGCCAGAGCGTTCAGGGCGGTGACGGCTGCGGTGTTCGAGCTACCGATCGCCGTCGCGGCCGCCTTGACGAAAGTCAGCAGGCTGACGTTGAGATTGGTCAGTTCTGCCGGTGTGCCGACGCCCAATGCGGTGGCCAGGCCGAGCAGCGGCACTGTCGCCGAATCGATCGCGGCAATTCCTCCAGAGCCGATCACGGTCAGATCGACCCCGGCCACATCGAGCGCCCGCAGCAACGGCGACTGAGCGCTGTTGAGGGCCGCAGCATACCCACCGATCACGAAGCACGCCTGTGCGTCGACGGTCGCTATCGCCGACCGCGCCGTCTGGCCGCTGCCGCTGACGAAGGTGAACTCAACGCTGGTCCCGGCAGTGACTCTGACTGCTGTGGGCACTTCAGAAGGTCCCACAACCGAGAACACACCCGTCGCGGCGTCGACCTTGCCCAGCTCCGGCGTTGCCACCGGAGCCGAGCCGACCGACGTCTTGTTACGGGCCACGCTTCGATTGCGGGCCTGCAGCCAGGCAGGATCCGCCTCGATCGTCGATCGGGTGCGGCCCTCCATCTGCCGCGCCAGGTCGAGAGCCACAACATCGGCGATCGCCTGCATATCGCTGCGGGCGACCCGCTTGATGCCGAGGTCTACCGCGAACGCCGTGAACGTCAGGACGACGACAACCAGGAAGACCGTCAGCGGCAGAATCGAGCCGCGTTCGTCACGGGACTTCGCCGGCATCAGCCGACCTCGACAACCGACGTGTAGGTGAGCTGCTCAGGCAACGAGAATCCCAGACCGGGGAAGTTCGGGATCAGCGGATTGGCACGGTACTGGTGCGTCACCGTGACGGTCGCGCACCGGCGGGTCACGTCATTCGGACATGCAGTTGCCGGCGGCACTGCGCACGTACCCACCGGGGTGCTGCCCTTGCGCAGCTGCCCCGAGACACAGGTGATGCCGTAGCCGCCGAGGGCATTGTTGATCGCCGCAGTCGCCTTGGTCGTCCGCACCCCATCGGTCATGCCGGGCGGTGCCACGGCTGCGGCCCGGGCACCTTCGGCCGCTGCTTGGCTGACGGCCTGACGAAAACTCAGCATGTAGCCGTAGCTGATGACGCCGAACACGAGGGCCAAGAAGATCGGCAGAACGAGGGCGAACTCGACCATTGCCGCACCGCGATCTGACCGGTGGTTTCGGCGTTTTCTGCCCCGCGAACGGTTGTCGGATCTCACAACTTCTCCCTATAGCTGCGAAACCTGCACGAGCGTCTCCCGGGCCCGTGCAGTGCTCCTCCTCGACCGCTCAGCCTGACACCCGAACGGCTCCCCCTGCCGGGAACCTACCACCTGATTCAGTCAGCGAGGGTCCAAATTGCGGTTTCACTGGGACAGCGGCCGCGGGCTCGGTCGAGCAAACCTTGGTCGCGGCTGAGCACTGTGACGGGCCGATTCGACGTCGCCAACAGCTCGCACAAGTCGGCCGGCTCTCGTAGGTCAAGCCGTTGGACGTTACGGCGCGACATCGTGCTGCCGTCGCTACGCGCGAGTTCGACGGTCCACTCGTTGACCCATCCTTCGGCAACTGTGTCCGGTAAGTAGCGTGCCAACAGCACCGGACGATCCGGCTCCGAATGCGCGAACAACACCGGCGCGGCGGCTGACAGGTAACCCAGGTCATCGGCCAACGTTCCATGCGCGCCATCCACGATGGTCAGGACCGGCAACACCATCGCGACTCCCCCACCCCTCGCCACGAGCGGCGAGGCGCTCGGCGGCGCAATGAGCATCACGACGATGGCGATTCCCACGATCACCGCCGGAGCAGCCAACCGGTCACGCCCACGGCGCAGGTCGAGACTGACCGCCTGAGCGACCAGCCGAGCCGCGATCACGATTGCCGGCACGCAGAGGACCCAGGTGTACTTCTGCGGGTAGTAGCCCCACAACGTGGCATCGCTCCCCATGCGTTGACTCAGCAACACGGCGAGACCGACCAGCGCCGCGAAACCGAACACGAAACTGCCTGTGCGACTCCACATATCGCCGGTCGATCGCGAGGTCACCCACGCGAGCGCCAGAAGGACCATCAGGACGAGTGCCGGGGCAAAGGCAGCGAACTCGAAGAAGCCACCTTCGGCGCTCAACCCCGCCTCGTCGGACGTACTGACACCAGGTGCTGTCACCCACCCCGCGTAGGCGGCCGAAGCAGCCATGACTGCGAACCAGGCCGTGGCACCGGCACCACGTAAAGCCAGATGTTCGCTTCGATAGCGCCAGATGATCCAAGCACCCCATCCCATGGGCACCACAGCCAGCACAGCCCAGGCTGCCAGGAGCGCGACGGCCGCCGGCATCAGTAGCGCTGATGCCAAAACCGGAGATTGTGGTGCCGCCGACCAGATCAGCCAGGCCGCCAGCAGGACGACCATCGATACCAGGGCGTTGGTGAATCCGAAGCGCAGGGCGAAGCCGCTGATGAACCAGGTCCACGGCAATGCGCCGATCCCGATCGCGACTGCCGCGCGGATGTACCTGTGCTTCGGCGGCACCGCCGTCGCCACGATGACCGAGGCCAGAATGCCCAGCCACACGAGCATCAGCACGATGACCAGGGCTTGCCGTCCGACGTCGAATTGCAGCAGATCCTGGGGGGCGACCGATCCCCGTCCAGGCGCCGTCGCAATGGCCAGGACCTCATTGGCCAGTGGATCCCGGTTGCCGCTGCTGGCGAGCAGCCCACCATCGGCCAAGATCTGACGGGTGCCGGTCAGGTGATAGATGCCGTCATTCCACATCGCCCACGAGACGCCTGCGTTGCGGGCGTGTCCGACGATCGCGAACAGCGCCACGCCCAGCGCGACGATCGCCGTCGCCGATGCCAGCCATTTGTCGTCATGATCCGGAAGCCGCGGCCCACCGCTCCACCACAGCGCAGCTGCTGCTCCGGCGCCCAATGCCACGAACAACACGACGAGACCCGTCGTCACCGGGACGCCCAAGCGCGGAAGCACCGCCATCGCCCCGGCCAATGCCGCCGCCGACACGACAGTTGCCGCACCCATTGCCCCGGACCAGGAGAGCCGGACCGCGAAGGCCGCGATCAACAATCCGGCGGTCACCGCCGGCAGAAGCCACGGCACACCCAGGCCGAAGAGGACCGCGCCGGTGACCAAGGCGACTGCCGAAAACGCTCCGACCCGCGACGGCGAACTCGGAGGCGACGGAAGCACAACGCAAGATAGCAACTCCGCCGGGTCACCGACTCTCAGGACTCGCGAAGCCCGTCGAAACGCTCCAGTGACACCAGGACCAGCTCATCTGCCGAGATACACGTCTGCAGCACGACATCTCCCTCAGGGAGGTCTTTAACCTTCGTGACTCCGCGGGGTGCCAGTTCGATCCCGGTCACGATGTACGTGTCGGCCGCGACTCCGTCACCGTCCAGTTTCACCGCATCGCCCGTCGCGAGTTGAGGGATCCAGTCCTCGCCGCCGCAGTAGTCGTGCTCGGCGACCAGCACAGGCCGATCGCCGCGCAACTGAACCGCCACAGGTCCCCGGCACTGGTCGATCAGATCGGTCGACTGTTTCAATGTCGAGGCCGCGAACATCGTGCGGGAGAACTTGGCCGGCGGCGGTGGTACAGGTGTTTCGATCGTCGGACTGGGTCGCGGCACGGACGCCGGCACGTCGGACGGCGCGGAGGGCGCGGCCGAACAGCCGGCGAGCAGGCCGAGTACGGCTGCGGCCACTGCGAGTCGTTTCACGACACCTCCCGACGCTCTGCCCCTCAATCATCCACGATCGAGAAATTTCCTGCGCGAACCGTGAGACGGTGAGCGCGGAACGGACATCTGTAGTCAAAGACGTCTTGCACCACCGCACAGATCGGAGTCGACTGGTGACACCTATGTCGATCGCCCCGGACCAACCCGGCGGGGACCGTGATCTGCTGGCCCGTGCCGCAGCCGGCGACCGCAGCGCTTTCGGGCAGTTGTACGACCGGCATGTCCGTCCCGTGTACTGGCAGGCGTACGGCGTCGTCGGTGACGACCGCGAGGCCGAAGATGTGACTCAGGATGCGTTCATCACGATGTGGCGACGGATCGGAACCATCACACTGGTCGATGAATCCGTGCTGCCTTGGCTGCTCGTGACTGCCCGCTACACGGCTCTCAACGCTCGCCGCAGCGGACATCGACGGCGCAGCAGCGAACTGGCTCCCGACCTCGATACTGGCCACACGGTCGAGGACGAAGTCGAAGCCAGTCAGGTCCGCGCCGAGATCGACAAAGCCATCGCCTCACTCAGCACCCTCGATCGACAACTCTACGAACTGTGCGTCGACGGCGAACACACCTATGAGATGGCCGCCCGTGAGCTCGGGGTGACCCACGCTGTGGTCCGCAACCGCATCTCACGACTCCGCACCCGGCTTCGCGCCGATCTTCGTTCCATGAGGGAGACATCATGAGCACACCTACCCTGCACGACGAGCGGATCCAGGCCATGCGGGCCGGCGTCATGCTCGCGGTCGACCACGACATCTCGCGACGCGGACGCCGCGCCCGGCGCACAGTGGGGATCGCAGCTGCCAGTGTCGTGGTGATCGGCTTCGGTGCCATCGGTGTCCGGGCGCTCGACGTCACGTCGACCACCTCCGCCGATTCCGGAGGCTCTTCAGCTGAGATCCAGTCCGATATGCCGAGCTCCGCGGGCGATGCGGGTGACGAGAGCTCCAGCGGCTCTGACGTCGGTGCGTTGCGTTCGGACGAGAAGGCCGACGCAGACCGTCAGGTCATCACGACCGGGTCGATCTCGGTGACCGTGACCCAGCCCCGCCAGAGCGCGGCCAAGCTGAGTGCCTACGTCGAGAGTCTGGGTGGACGCGTCGACAACCGCAATGAGAACGGCACCGGAGACACCACCGGCGCCTCCCTGCAGGTCCGGGTACCCGCGACCAAGGTCTCGGCGATGATCGAGCGGCTCAAGACGTACGGCACGGTCGACGACGTGTCGCTGCAGAACGAGGACGTCACCACGGTGTCACGGGATCTCGATGCGCGCATCGGCGCCCTGAAGATCTCGGTCGAGCGGCTCGAGGCGATCTTGGCCAAGGCGACAACGAGTCGTGAAGTGATCTCCGCAGAGGGTGCGCTGACCAAGCGCCAGGAGCAGCTGGAGAGCCTGCAGTCGCAGAAGCGGTCACTGGCCGGTCAGGTGGAATTGTCGACCGTCTCGGTCGATTTCAACCAGAAGGCGAGCGTCGACTCAGTCGAGCCCGGCGGATTCACCGGCGGCCTTCGCGACGGGTGGAACGGCCTGGTCTCGACGGTCAACAATGTCGTCGAGCTGGTCGGCATTCTCCTGCCGTGGCTCGCCATCGCCGCGCTGCTTGCAGGCCTCGCCCGGCTCATCGCCCGACGCAAACACTGGAACTGAACTGAACCGAGATCTGGCGAGTTTGGCTCGCCAGATCTCGGTTCGGAGGCGGTGACTAGGCCTTGCGACTCCGTCGCACCGCTGCGGTTCCGGCACCGATCAGGGCCAGTGCCGCCAACAGCGTCCAGAGGCTGGCCGATGCGCCGGTGCCCGGCAAGATGCCATTCTCCTCGCCGTCGTCGCCCACTCCCGCATCGGACTTGAACCGGTTGGTGATCGTCACGACCGCTTGGTCCGGACCATCGGTGGCCGACAGATCGACCGTGATGTTCTCGCCCTTGACCTTGTGGGTCTTGCCCTTGACCTCGGAGACGATCGTCGTCTCGTCGGCGCCCTTGGCATCGGTCTCGGTCACCTCACACTCCGTGCTGGACGGAAGCTCGGTGAAGCCGGCCCGGTAGCCATTGGCCTTGGACAGCTTGCGCGTGTCGCCTCCCGGTACGTCGAGCGCGACCCGTTGGCCGTCGACGAGCCAGGTACAGACCGCTGCGACCTCGAACGGCCCCTTGGCGCCGTCGACCGTCGTGTCACCCGTGACCTTCTTCACCACGTCGAATGACGTCAGGTCGAAGGTGTTGGTCGCGGTCAGCGTCACATCGCAGTCACGATCGGCACGCGCGGGCGTAGCCGACGCACGGTCGGCGGGCTCCGGTTCGGTCTCACAGGCCAGCACGACGACGCCATCGGCCGGTTCCAGCGTCGTGGTCGTCGCACCTGCCGCCTTGGTCTCCTTCATGGCGCAGCTGGTGCCTGCCGGGAAGGGACCGAGGGTCTTGGTGCTGCCGCCCAGGATCTCGAACTCGCCCTCGAACGGAGTCTGGCCGTGGTACTCGCACTTGACCGCGAACGTGAACGGCTTCGTGCCGTACAGCGCAGCTCCCGCACCGTCGACAACCTTGCCCAGGGTGACAGTCGCCGCGTCATACGCGTTGGTGAACACGATCGCGGCCGGATCGACGCCGGGCGTGACGGTCGCCTCGCCAGCGCCGTTGTCGACCACATTGTCACCCGTCACGAAGATGTCATCTGCGAAGAACTTGTCGGTCTCCGTCACGGCACACGAAGCGCCCACCGGAATCCGGTCGGCCGGCGCGGTCCACGTCTCGCCGTCCTCGAGCGTGAACTCGAGCTCGGTGACATCGCCGTCGAACAGCACGTCGTCGCCCATGGCCGTCTCGCACTTGACCCCGAACGTGAACGGCCCGAACTCGGCGCCGCCGGCTTCGGTCTCGACCTTCTTGGTGACCGAAAGGCCCGTGTACTGGTAGTCATTGCTGATCTCAGCCAGCGAGCCCTCGGGCAGCGGCTGGCCCGGTGCGACCGGCGTCGTGATGTCGACGGTGGACGGCGAACCGGAACGCGAAGTCTCGCCGTACTCGCCGAGGTCTCCTTGCTCAGTCGCGACACATGACGTGCCGTCCTGGCTCAACGGAATACCGTCGATCCGGACGGAGTAGTCATTGCCCTCGGTCAGTTCGACCGTCGAATCATCGCCCATGTCGAGTGTGACGTCGCCGGCGGTACAGACCAGATCGACCTTGAACGACTTCGGCGCGTACTGCTTCGCCGGGCCGGTGATGTTCTTGACCAACTGCATCGCTCCGAACTGGAGGTGGACACCCACCTTGCTCGGTGCGATCGTGCGGAACACCGAGGCGCCGGTGTACTTGAACTTGACGCCGTACTGGTTCCACGCCAGCTGGTCGATGGCCGGCACCTGGTCGGATGCGCCGCTGGCATCGCTGTCGGTCTTGGCCTTGTTGACCGTCGAGAAATTGACGTCGGCCGCTTCGCCCGGTGCCAGGTGTCCCTTGGCGCTGGTGCGGAAATCGAGATGCACCCGGACACCGGTGACCTTCGACCAGTCGGTCGAACCGTCTACTGCGTTCCAGACCTCAGAGCTCTGTTCGCAGACCGGCTGGGTGGCCAGATCGTCCCAGGTTCCGACGCAGACATCGGCGCTGGTCGTCACTTCGACGACCTTTGTCGTGCCGGCCGGAGCCGTGACCTGCAGCGAATCGGCGACCATCTGGGGACGGTATTCCGAACCTCGCGAACCGCCGGAGACGAGTGCCTTGTCGCCGGCGACCGGAAGCTGGTCGAAGATCGTCATCTCGTCGATCGTGACGGTACCGGAGTTGACGTTGTGCAGGACCCAGTCGTCCGTGCCGTCCAGCTGGCTGTTGGCAACACACGGCGAACGGTAGAAGTTGCCTCCCGTTGCGGCCAGCGTCGGCAAGCAGATCGCGGAAGGAGCACCGGGGCGGTAAGCGCCTTCGACTGATCCGCGGACGCCCTTGAGGGTGTACAGGTTCGAGCCGGTCACGGCACCGATGTAGTCGGTGGTGCCGCACGTGTGCTTGTCAGCTGCCCAATCGCCCGTCAGGTTTCCACCCGACTCGGTGTTGCGACAACCCACGAGTTCTTGCGCTGTCTGCACCGTCATGGTGTTGGTGGCCCGCTGCCCCGCACCGAGACCGGGCTGCAGTTCGAGGAAGAGCCGGATCTTGAACGTCTCCCCCGGCTTCATCTTCTGACCGTCCTCGGGCCAGTTGAACGTCAGCGTCTTGCCATCAGGGCTCGACGAGAGCGACACGTCTTCGGACAGCAGTCCGCCCGACTCGGCGGTGTACTCCGGTGCCGGATCGCCGTTGTAGGCGAGTTCGGCCGGCAGCACGTCAGTCAGTTTGTCGACCGTCAGAAAGCCCGTGCCGACGTTCTTGAACGTCAGATCGAATGGCACCGTCTCACCTGCGGAGGTGGTCCGTACTCCCTCGTTGGTGAGCTTGTGCACCGCGATCTCGTGGGTTCCCAGGCCCAGGTCGATCTTGGCGGTCGCATCCTTCTCGGCCGAGTCGTTGCCGTCCGGTCGGGTCGACTGCGAGGTCTGCGTGTTCTCGACCGAGTGATCGAACGTCACCGGCTCGCCCGAATCGCGGTAGGTGTCACGCAATTGCACCGTGAAGGCCCCTGATCCGGTCCAGTTCGGGGCCGGGATCGTCTGCGAGAACAGTGCGCCGTCAGCACGGGTGAACGTGAAGCGGATGCCCTGGACGTCGGCGTTGTCGACGTCGGCCGGCAAGGCAGCGGTCGCGGCGGCCGTACCGGTCACCCACGCTGTCCCGTCGTAGACGTCGACCTGGACGCGGTCGGCACCAGCCGGAAGGGTCACAGCACCGAGGCCGGTGAACTCGAACTCATTCCAGAATTCGGCCGAATCGGCCTGATCCTCGATCGTGACCTTGGCCGGCGACAAGGAGCTACGCGGATCCGAGCCCTGGTTGGCGCCGAGGGTCACCGTCACCGGGACGTCGGGAGCCGGCTCGGTGATGAGTCCGGGTGAGACCTGCTTGGTGGGCGTCACGTTGACGACGCCACCGGTCAGCGTCACGATCGCATCGTCGACATCGCTGGTTCCTTCAGTGATGCCTTCGGCCAGGACCGGATCGTACGACTGGACGAAGACGCGGTTGGGCACATCGAGCGTCTGGCCGGCCCGCAGCACCTGATCGGCGCCCGTGCTGCGCACCGTGGCGCGCAGCCTCGACTCGACCGTGATCGTCAAGTTGTTGTCCTGCGTGATGGTTCCGCCCGAAGCGGCCGGATCGGTGTCCTGGAAGGTCACCGAGAAGCCGACCACATCAGACAGTGCGCTCGCCGAGAGCGCGTTCGCAGCGGTCACGGTGTGCGATGTCGTCGTGTACACGCCGCCGTTGAAATGCAGCAGCCACACCTTCGAAGCGGCCGGATCGATCTGACCGCTCTTGCTCGCGGCGATCGTGATCTTGGTGGCATCGAAACGCTCGAACGGATTCGCGACGTCGGTGTTGCTCAGATAGTTCGCTGCCGTGTCGAAGGGGTCTGCCACGGCGCCTGCAGCGGTGCCTGCGCTCGTGCAGTCGCCGAGCGATGTGTCGGTGCACGTCGCAGGATCGGTCAGCCGGACGTACGAGGCCTTCGCCGTCGAGTTGTTGTGGCCGACGATCGACCACGTCGCCGTCGGATAGTCCTCGGTCGGAGTGCCGACCGGCGGCGTGAACACGTCACTGGTCGGGTTGACCGACTTCGCCACCTTGGCCGCCGGCTTCTGGTCGATGATCAGGATCGTGTCGTTGTCGACGTCCTCGACTTCGACTCCGCCAGTCAGCGGCTTGCCGCTCAGTGACGTGGTGTTGTCGACCTCTCCCGCACTCGCGGTGTTGTAGGTGGCCTTTCCGGTCACGAAGCGACCGTCCGAGCGGGCCTTGTCGCGCAGCTGCCAGGTGAGTCCGAAGCGGCGGTCGGTGCTTCCTGCACCGACGCCGGAGTCGGGCTCCGGAGCGAACGGGTCGAAGGCGCTGCCATCCTGCTGCGCCGCCTCACGCGCCGCGGTATCGCTTGCAGTCTCCTGCAGTACGACCCGCATGCCCTGGGTGTCGGCGCGTTCGGTGCCGGTCAGCTCGTAGCCCTTGAAGCCGCGATCGGACGTCATCCAGCTGCCGCCGGGCGCGGGCACCGAGTGCCAGGATCCGCCGTGGAAGAGCTGGACATCGGTCACCGTGTCGTACTTGAGGTACCAGCCCGTGGAGTAGGGCGTGTTCGAGGCCGAGATCGGCTTGATGCCGATCAGGTCGAAGGCATCGAAGACCGTGTCGGCGGGATTGGCGAATCCGCTGGCCGGATCGCTGATCGTGACCGGCGAGAAGCCTTCGCTGACCCGCCAGTCGAGGTTCGTGCTCGCCTGGTCGTTGGACTGAGCGTCGACGTTGTCCTCGACCCAGTGCTTCTCGATGCCGAGCGGGCCGGGCGCACCCGGCAGAGTCTCGATCGTGCCGACACCGGTGTCGGTGTCCTCACCCTCAAGCGGAGTGCCGCCGGCGGTCTCGCCCTCACCGGTCACGGTGGCGGTGTTGGTGTACTGCGTCGGCTGATTGGTTCCGGGGGTGACCGCTCCGCCATCGCGCAGATCGCCACGCGCCTCGAACACGATATTGGGGGTGACCGAGGTATCCGACGCGAAGCCGTCCTCGTTGTGGAAACTGAATCGGATTCCCACGACGTCGTCTCTGGTCAGTCCCAGTCCCGTCAGCGCGGAGGTGACTTGGGCCTCTGTCATCTTGAAGATCGTGGTGCTCGGGTCAGGGCTGTGGACCGTGAGCGTGTGCCACGTTCCATCGGTGCCCTTGACCTCGACGGTCAACTCGGTGTCGGCCGGAACCTGGGTCGAGGCGATCGACTTCAGGTCGAAGGCATTCCAGAATTCGTGGTCACCGTTGGCGCGGGCGTCTTCGACCACGATGTCGTGGAGGACCGCGCCATCGCCGGTCGCGCTCGCATTGGCGTCCAGCGACGAGATGACCGTTTCACCTGGCTGGACAGCCGACGACGGACGCACGGTCTTCTCGAGCGTCGCTTCGATGCTGGGGTCGACGATGCGCAAGGTGTCATTGGCCGAATCGTCGGCTTTCAGCCCATTGGATGACTCGACGTCGGTGTCGACCGTGTTGGTCAACGTGACATCGGGTTCGTTGCCGGTCGCCGTCTCGCTGGTCGCGATATCGAACTTGACCGTCGCGGTCTCGTCTGCGGCGATCGTGTTACCGGTCCAGGTGATCTCGAATCCGGAGATGTTGCCGCTGGGATCCGCAGGCTTGTTGCCCTCGGTGAATGACACGTCTTCGGCTCCACCGCCGAGCAGGTGATACTTCACGGTGGCCGCGGTTGCACCGGCAGGCCACGTCGGTGCCGATGAGAATCCGTCGAAGGTGACATCGGCGGTGAAGAAGTCGAGGTCGGCGACCGTCATCGACTTGACCGGAATCCCACCGTTGGTTCCGGTGATCGTCGCGGTGGCTGACTGGCCCGCCGTGATGCTGCCGGGCGTGATGTCCTTGGCCGCCTCGACGGTGGGGATCGCCGGATTGACCGTGAAGCTGGCCGAATCGTCGTCAGTGGCCGAATCCTGGCCCTCGAGGGCGGCCGTGCCGGTCGCGACGTTGTCGACCTTGTGCACCGCGGTCGACAGATCACTGTCGTCATTGCGATGGGTCGCCCGCTGCTCGACGTCGAGGTCGAGCGAGATCTTCTGGCCCGGCTCGATGTCGCCGGCGCACGTGACCCGGATTCCTCCGACGTCACCCGCGCTGACACCGCTGGGCAGTGCCAGGGTCGTCGGAGTCGCCGTTTCGGTTCCAGCCACCCAGTTCCAGCTACCGCCGGAGTAGACGTAGGCAGAGACCTTGACGTTCTCGCAGCCCGCAGGCAGCGTCACATCGCCGAAGCCTGCGAAGTCGGTGATCGTGTAGGGGTTGCTCGAGTCGAGGTTCGCGGCACCGTTGGGGGCGTTCTTGGGCTCCTGGATGGTCAGGCTGTCGACGGAAACATTCGACGTGTTGCCGATCTCCAGTCCGATCGTCGACTCAGCACCGGGATTAAAGCTCTGACTCGACGGCGACCAGCTCTTGTCAACGGCGGCGCCCATCTTGATCGCCGACTCGATGTTGATCGTGGCAGCACTCGTCTTGGTGTTGGCATTGGACGCCGACACCGACGCGGTGTTGACGATGTCGCCGCTGTTGCCCGGTGGGTAGTTCTCGGGCACCTTCAGCGAGATCTGAATCGTGTAGGTCGTACCGGCTTGGAGGCCGACGCCGGCCGGATCATCCGTGACCTGTTTGAGATCGACGGTCAGCTTCGTGTCGGCCGTGACGGTCGCCGGAGGCGTCGACGTACCGCCGGGGGCCCACGTCACATCGCGCGGGACGCTCGTGGCGTTCGGGCTCAACGTCACACCCGTGATGGGGAAGCCGATCAGATCATCGGGAAGCTCGTCGACGACCTGGGTGTCGAGGCAGTCGTCCTCGGAGCAGCGCACCTGAATCGAATAGGTGAACACCTCGCCGGGTGCCGGCTTCGCGACATCGACGCTCTTGTCGATCTGCAGTGAATTCGGCGCAGCAGAAGCCGGCGTCCCTTGCAGGACCGGCAGCGACAGCACGCTCAACAGTCCTGCCATCAGGATCATCAACCAACGTCGGGAGGTCCCAGAACGTCCAAAACGGCCAAACTTGCTCTGATGCTGTCGATTCACCCAGGAATTCTATCGGCGCAGGGTGTCACCAACTTCCACTTTCGCGGCAGTGCGACGATAAACACACTGATCCGAGATAAAGATAATTCCCAGCACTACCAGTCAATCTCGTGACATTCATGGGCAGCGGTGTGTTCGACCTGCAGAGTCGCGTGCTCGATCTCATAGCCGCTCTTCAACGTCGCACGAGCGTCGTCGAGGATCCGCTGGAAGTTATCGGATTCGCTGGCGACGAGATGCGCGGTCGCGACGTTCATCCCGGAGGTGAGGACCCAGACGTGCAGATCGTGCACGTTCTTGACACCTGGGATGGCTGCGAGGTCGTCGGCGACCCGGTCGATCTCCATGCCATCGGGTACGTGCTGCCCGAGGACCGCGAGGACCTGGCGACCGAGGATCACGGCGCGCACAGAGACGAACGCTCCGATGGCCAGCGCGACTGCGGTATCCCACCACGCTTGGCCGGTCGTGGCGATGAGGATTCCGGCGATGACGACGCCCACGGAACCGGCGGTGTCGGCAACGACCTCGAAGTAGGCGCCCTTGACGTTCAGGCTTTCCTGAGCGCCGCTTCTGAGCAGGAGCATCACGACGATGTTCATGAGCAGACCGATACCGCCGACGATGACCATGGGTCCGGACGAGACTTCGGGGTCGCTTCCGATCCGGCTGATGGCTTCGACGACGACGTACGCGGAAACGCCCAGCATCAGCAACACCGTGAACCCGGAGGCGAACACCTCGGCGCGGTAGGAGCCGAACGTCCGCCTGCCGGTTTTGTCCTTGCGGGTGGCGATCTTGGTCGCGGCGAGTGCCGCGCCGAGCGCGACCACGTCGGCCGCCATGTGACCCGCGTCGGAGATCAGTGCCAACGAGTCGGCGAGCAGTCCGTAAACGAGTTCGACGACAAAGAAGGCGGCGATGAGGCCGAACGAAATCATGAGCCTGCGGCGGTACCGTCCGCCCGCGTGTCCGGCCGGTGCCGGCGGATGGCTGTGTCCTGCGCCCATCAGAGTTTCCCTTCTAATGAGTCTGACGACTCGATTGAACAACTGGATTGGGTGCCTGCACAGCAACCGTCGCCTCGCCACGCTTCGAGACCTTCGCGTGCGGCGACCCCGGCGATGATCAGGCCGGCGACGGGGTCGGCCCAAGACCAACCGAGGGTCGCGTTCAGGAGCAGACCGATCAACAGAACCGCTGACAGGTAGGTGCAGAGCAGAGTCTGGGTGCCGTCGGCGTAGACGGCGTTGGATCCCAATGCCTTGCCGGTGCGTCGTTGGGCATAGGAGATGAACGGCATCACGATCAGCGACACGGCCGCCAGCCCGATTCCGACGGTCGAGGCATCAGGTTCTGAGCCGAAGATCAGCGCTCGGAGCGATTCGAATCCGACGTAGGCGGCCAGCGCGAAGAATGAGAAGGCCAGGAGCCGCAAGGCCTGGCGCTCGCGGGATTCGGGGATGCGGTGCGAGAACTGCCACAGGATGATCAGGCCGCTGGAGACTTCGACGACGGAATCGAGGCCGAATCCGACCAACGCCACCGAGCCCGCAACCAGCCCGGCGGTGATCGCGATGATCGCTTCGATGACGTTGTAGGTCACCGACAATCCGGCGAGCAGTTGGGCACGCCTGCCCAGTCGCACTTTCGTGGCGACGTCCAGGTCAGTCATGTGACGACATCCCGTGGTCGGGGCAGAGCGTGACCGCGAATCCGGTGAGTTCCAGGAGCTGTTCAGCTGCCGAGAGGAGCGCCGTGGTCGCCTCGGGATGCGTGACGCTGAAGACCGACGCGCGACCTTGGGGGCGGGATGTGACCAAACCGCAGTCCTTGAGGCAGGCCAGGTGTTTGGAGACCGTCGATTGCGCCAGGCCGAGGTGCTCGGTGAGTTCGACGACGCGGTGCTCGCCGAGCAGCAGGTGCTGGAGGATCACCAGGCGGGCACGATCGCTGAAACCGTGGAACAGGCAAGCGGCGGCGGTCAACGAGGCTTCGGCCTGGGTATCGTCTTGCGCGACTATCATCGTCATATGGCGATGATAGTCATCGGAAGCGCTATCGCGCAACCAGCAGCGTCAGTCCTCGTCCTCGGAGTTGGCCGACTTGAGCCCGGCGCGGATCACCAGGATCAGGCCGGCCATCGTGACGATGGAGAAGCCGACGATCGTCAGGGCATCGACGGCCGTCGTGGAACTACCGGACGACGGCGCCTTCTGGGGTCCGGTCGTGGGCGTCGGTGTAGGTGTAGGTGTTGCCGTCCCAGAGGACGCCGTCAGCGAGGTGTGCGCCATCGCGGCCGACGGTGCTACCAAGGCAACGAGGCACACGATCGCGCCGAACAGGATGGGCAGGCGTCTCATGACAGTCCTCCTTGCGAGTTGCGCAGAGCGCATGACTACTACGTGGAGTAGTAAATCAGATCGGCTCACCCTTGCTCCGACACCTTCCACCTCGGGGACGGCCTGCTTACGCGACCTCTCTGCGGTCAGACTTCGATCGCCAACCGCTTGATGAGTCCGGCGTGGAGTTCGAACTGGTAGCGGAGGGTGACGGTGCCGCCAGGGAAATTCCCGTCCACTCGGATCTGCACGACCACGTGATTTTCGTCGGCGACCCGCTGACCGATGCGGGTGCTGGTGTAGGTGTACTCGGTCGCGGATGTCTCGATCCAGACGCTGATCGCATCGATGCCCTCGTAGGTGTTCCCGTCGTCGAGGACGGTCGCATCGGGCGCGAAGACCGCCGCGGCGTCGGCGTGGCGGTTCTCGTCATGGGCGTCCAGGTAGGCGAGTACGGGGGCCGGGAGCGCCGCGCGGGTGTAGTCGGTGAAGGTGTCGGTCATGGAGTTCTCCGTTTCGTCAGTTACTTCTATTTTCGCAGTCGCTACGGCTGCTAGATTAGCAGTCACGGTCGGCGTCGTCGAATACCGACACCTCGACCGCCCGTCCGAAGGAGGAACCAAGTGTCTGCGCATGTCCGAGCCGAAGACCGCGAGTGCCCCCTGTCGACAGCGATGTCGTACGTCGGCGAGTGGTGGACGATCCTGATCCTGCACGACTGCTTCGACGGGTACACCCGCTTCGATCAGTTCGAGGCCAACATCGGCTTGTCCTCAAGCATGCTCACGACCCGGCTCAAGACTTTGGTCGACAACGGCATCCTCGCCAAACGCGCCTACCAAGAGCGACCGGTCCGGTATGAGTACGTGCTCACCGACTTCGGTCGCTCGCTGCGGCCGATCCTGGTGGCGATGGCCGCGTGGAGGAACGAGCAGCTCGCTCCGTCCGAGCGTGCGATGGTGCTCGTCGATACGGCGACCGGACGCGAGGTGGAACCGGAGACGATCGATCCCGTCACAGGGGTGTCGGTATCCGACCCGCGTTTCGCGTTCCGCGCCGGACCAGCAGCAGGCGAGCTGATGCGGGCACGCTACGCCTTGCCGCAACAGCCACCGTCATCGACCTGACTATCGGCGGAACCAGCAAAGGAGCCCCGGCCGATGGCCCGGACTCCTCTGGATGTCACATATCTCGACTTACTGGTGGAGCATAGGAGATTCGAACTCCTGACCTCTTCGATGCGAACGAAGCGCGCTACCAACTGCGCCAATGCCCCATGCGCTCAACCTGCGAGCGCTCCGCAACATTATCAGGCGGGGTCAGTGACCCACCGCGCGGCGTTCCTCACCCGGCTCATCGGCGCGTGCCGGAAGTTCGACATCTTCGCCCTCGATGTGACCCGAGGTCCACGTTCCGGGCTGCGAGAAGTCGATCGTCCGCACTGTGCGGCCGGCCCGCGGCTTGGTCACGTAGGTCGGCAGCGTCACGGGAAGCGGATCCCACAGGGCCTCCCCCGACGTCGACACCGACGGGACGGCGATGACGATCTTGTCGTCGAGCGCATCGTCTTCGAGGGCGACGACTTCCATGACGTGCGGGCGTCCCGGGTCGACGTCCTCGAACTGCCCGGAGACGATGATCGTCTCTTCCTCGTCGGCAGCCGTCGAGACGTTGGCACCGGTCTTGCTCTTGGTCTTGGTCTTGGCAGTTTTCGCCTTGGCCTTGCTCTTGACCTTGTTCGCGAATGTGCCGACGGACTTGGTCGAGCGGGGCTTCTTGTCACGGACGAGCCCGAGCTCACCGCGCACCTGGATACGGCAGGCCACGAGCCACGCCAGAATCAGGGCGGCCGGGATAGCCATGTACGTCTTGGCGATGACACCTGCGAAGGCGACACCGCTGACGATCACAGCAAGCGCCAGCAGGGTCAGAAGCGTGCGGCGACGGCGGCGAGCCGCCAGTCGTGCGGCCGGACGGTCGAGCTTGCGTGCCTCGGGTTTGTCGGCGCTGCTGGTCACTGCGACAGGCGTATCGACCCCATCGCTCTCGACAGTTGACGCAGCGCCACTCCGGGGCCAAGCGATGACCCGGCTCAGCGATCCGGAACTCTCCACGGACGCGCTCTTGCTGGCTTCGTCGTAACGGCGCAGGGCAAGCGGGATGAAGTACGCCGCCCACACAACGACGACGAACGCAACGATCAACCCGGCACTGGCACCCACAAGCAAAACCGTAGGCTGTCGAGCGGCAGATAGCCCGGACAAATCGCCGTGTGTCGCCTGAGAACTTCTGAGGCTGGTGTGACTCGGTCAGCGCGAGAGACGCTCGAGGAGTCCGCGCGGGACGTCCTCGGCCAGGATCTGGAACAAGAGGTGGTCCTGCCACTCACCGGCAATGTGCAGGAATCGCGGGGCAAGACCGATCTCGGCGAAGCCCAACTTCTCCACGACGCGCAGGCTCGGAGCGTTCTCGGGGCGGATCGCGATCTCGATCCGGTGAAGTCCGACTGTCGTGAGCAAATGGTCACACACCAACGCGACGGCGGTCGGGGTGATGCCGCGACCCGCGTGACTTCGAGCCACCCAGTAGCCGATGCTCGCCGATCGGGACGATCCCCAGGCGATCGCATTGACCGTCAGCATGCCCACGAACTCGTCGTCCCAGGTCAGCACGAACGGCATCGTGTGGCCCTGCCGGGCTCTGCGGCGAAGAGTCGAGATCATGCCGAGGTACGACGCGGCTGGCGGTCCGGCCTCCTGGGGCAATGTCGCCTCCCAAGGCTGAAGCCACGACGCGTGGGCGTTCCGCACTCGCGCCCAAGCACGGGCGTCACGCCTGCGCAGCGGACGGACGCCGATCGATCCGTGTTTCAGCTCGACCGGCCAGCCGGGGCTCAGGAGTCGCTCCGGGGATGATCGCCGCCACGCAACTGGTCGACCGCATGCGGCAGGATGTCGGCGAGTACGGCCAGCCCGTCCTTCACGCCGCCTCGGGAACCGGGCAGATTGACCACGACCGTCGATCCCGCCACTCCGGCGAGTCCCCGCGAAAGGACGGCAGTGGGTACACCGGCAGCGACTCCTCGGGCGCGCATCGCCTCGGCCACGCCGGGCAGTTCGCGGTCGAGCAGCGGCCTGGTCGCCTCAGGCGTTCGGTCGGTTGGATTGATTCCCGTTCCGCCGGTCGTGATGACAGCATCTGCACCGGCATCCAACGCCGCCTTGATGGCCACCGCTACCGGGTCGCCGTCACCGACCACTGCGGCATCGTCGACCTCGAATCCCCACGACCGCAGGGCCTCCACGATCATGGGCCCGGTCTCGTCGGAGTAGATGCCGGCCGCCGCCCGATTGGAGGCAACGACGACGGCGGCCTTCGGCGTACTCATCGCCGCCAGTCACCGCTCTTGCCGCCTGACTTGGCGACGACTTCGATGTCGGTGATCCGGGCCAGTTTGTCGACCGCCTTGACCATGTCGACGACCGTCAGGGCCGCGACACTGACCGCTGTGAGGGCTTCCATCTCGACGCCCGTACGGTCGGCGGTGCGCACCGTCGCGGCGATCAGAACGGCGTCGTCCGCGACTTCGAGATCGACCTCGACGCCGCCGATCGCCAGTGGGTGACACAGCGGGATCAGATCGGGTGTGCGCTTGGTTGCCATGATTCCGGCGATGCGGGCTACTGAGAGGGCATCGCCTTTGGGTACGCCGTCGCCCCGCAGCAAGGCGATGACTTCGGCACTGACCTCGACGCGTCCACTGGCCGTCGCCGTCCGGGCGGTGACCGCCTTGGCCGTCACGTCGACCATGCGGGCGGCGCCCGAATCGTCGACGTGGGTCAGCCGGTGACCCATCAGAACGGCCTGTCGAGCACGAGGGTACGGACCGTGTCGCCGAGGTTGAGCGCGGTCTGGTCCTCCCCCACGATGATCAGTGCATTGGCCTTGGCCAAGGCTCCGACCATGTGCGATCCGGCGCCGACGAGCGGGGTGACCTTGGCACCACGGTGGGTCACCTCGAAGACGCCTCGCACGTACTGGCGGATGCCCGGGCGTGACTGCAGGTCAGCCGCGAGCACCGCGTGGACCATGGGCCGGCGGTACGGCGTGCGTCCCATCATCCGGCGGATCGCCGGCAGCACGAACACCTCGAACGAGACATACGCCGAAACTCCGTTGCCGGGCAGCGTGATGATCGGCGTCTGCTCGTCGAAGACCCGGCCGAAGCCTTGGGGTTTGCCCGGCTGCATCGCGACCTGGTTGAACTCGACCGTGCCGAGCGCCGACAGCGTCTCTTTGACGACATCGTGATCGCCCATGCTGATGCCGCCGCTCGTGACGACGAGGTCGGCGCGCACGAGCTGCTCCGACAGCACCCGGCGGAACGTGCGCGGATTGTCATCGACAGCACCGACCCGGTAGCAGATCGCACCGGCCTCGCGGACCGCCGCGGCGAGCATGTAGCTGTTGCCGTCGTTGATCGAGTCGTAGTCGAGATGTGTGCCGGGCTCGCGCAGTTCGGTGCCCGTCGAAATCACGACGACGCGAGGACGGGGACGGGCCTTGACCCGAGGTGCACCGAGTGCGGCCAACAGGCCGATCTCGCGGGGACCGAGAACCGTCCCTTCGGCGAGCACGGTGTCGCCGGCAGCGACGTCTTCGCCCTTGGGGCGGATCCGATCCCCGGGCTGGGTCGAGGCGAAGATCTGCACCCGGGCGTTTCCGCCGTCGGTCTCCTCGACCGGAACGACCGAATCGGCGCCGCGTGGGATCGGGGCACCGGTCATGATCTTGACTGCGGTTCCAGCGCTGATCGCGAACGGCTTGGCCGATCCTGCTGCGATCTCACCGACGACCGGCAGGGTCACGGGACGGTCCTTGCGTGCCTCCGTGATGTCTTCGGCGCGCACGGCGTATCCGTCCATCGCCGAGTTGTCGAACAGCGGCAGGCTCATCGGCGCGACGAATGCTTCGTGCAGCGGTAGTCCCAGGGACTCGACGAGCGGCTGGTCGTACGCCGCGAGGGGGCCGATTCCGCGCAGGATCTTCTCAAGGTGGTCTTCGACCGTCAGCAGACCCTCGCGAATGCTCGCGGGTCGGGGACGCGCCGAACGGGCCTGCGGTTCTGCCGCGGGCTTCTGGGGGTCGGGCGTCACCGGGTTCTTATGGGGGCTCGGGTTCTCCGGGCTTGTTTTTTCTGGGCTCGGCACCGGCTGGGTGAGCTCTTCATCGCCCGTCGGTTCAGAATTCACCGGGTCGATCGGCAGCATGTCCTGATCTGATGAGTCACCGGTCTCTCCTGTCGACATGTCGATCAGCCTAACCGCGTCTCGGTTGCGACGCTCTCGGCCATGCCCGTGTCGTCGAGATGAGCTTTGCCCACGACCACGACATCGTGGCCGAAACGCCAGTCACCCTTGACCGTCAACGACTCGGCGCCCACCAGTGAGGGCGGCTCCGGGATGCGGGCGTCGAAGTCGGTGATCGTCGTGTAGAACCGGCGGTCGAGGTCGACCAGCGGCGGGCTCTTGACCTGCGCGCGGACGCGGAAGTCGTCGCCGAGGCCGTAGACGTCGGACCGCAGCAACAGCAGATCATTCGTCGTCTTGACCGGAAGGAACCTCGACCGGTCGACCTCGATCGCCGTGGCGCCGTCGAACACCTCGACCGCAGCCCCCATCGCCGACTCGATCTGCACGACCGGAGTCGAAGTCGGGTCGGTCGGATCGACGGTCTTGGCATTGCGGATCAACGGCAGCCCGAGCACGCCGTCGCGTTCTTGCAGCGTCGACTTCATGGCCTGCAGGTCGAACCACAGGTTATTGGTGTGGAAGTACTTGTGCCTCGTCAGATCGGACGCCGCTTCGATGTCTTCTTCGGGAGTCTGCGCCGTTTCGCGCAGCACGAGCCGTCCGTCGCTGCGTCGCACCACGATGTGCCCGCCCTTGACGTCGGCGGGCGTGCGACGGCACACCTCGGCGGCGTAGGGCGCGCCTGATGCGGCGAACCAGCCCATCATCGCCGGATCCGGGGCCGCACCGAGGTTGTCGGCGTTGGAGACCGTCGCGTAGCGGTAACCGGCGTCGATCAGGGCATCGAGGATTCCGGAGACTTCGAGCGCCGTGTACAGATCGCCGTGCCCCGGGGGGCACCATTCGAGGGAGGGATCGGCCGGCCAGTCGACCGGGGTGAGGTCGTCCGCGCGCAGCTTGGGTTCACGGTTCTGAAGGAAGTCCAGCGGCAGCCCCTCGACGGCGAGATCGTCGTACTTCGCAAGTGCGGCCAAGGTGTCGTCGCGGGTGCGGAAGCTGTTCATGAACAGCAACGGCATCGGTACGCCATACGTTTCACGGACCGCGAGCACCTGGCCGGCGATGACGTCGAGGAACGTCAGGTCGGGGCGCACGGAGAGCAGCGTCTTGGCCCGATCGAGACCCATCGACGTGCCGAGTCCGCCGTTGAGCTTGATGACAGCCGTGACGGCGGCGGCCGCGCGACAGTCGTCGTCGCTGATCTCCAAGGCACCTGCGTGGTCGATGTCGATCAGCGGTTCGACGTCGGACTCGGGGATCATCCCGGTCGCGCCCTGTTCGAGCTGCACGTAGAACGACGCGAAGACGTCGATGGCACGCTGAGGTACGCCTGCGGCGAGCATGCGCTGCTTGGCTTGTTCGAGTCCGGTCACAGTCATTCCCTCTTCCCCCAGGGCCCATAGGTTAGCGTCAGCCGCGTGACGAAGAGCGATGTGCGCGAAAAGCTGCTCGCGCGGCGACGGTCGATGAGCTCGTCGGAGCGGGCCGAAGCCGCCGAGGCGATCGCATTGCACCTGCTCGCCACGCCCGTGATTGCGCGGGCTCGCAGGGTCGCTTGTTATCTGTCGATGCTGTCAGAGCCCGGCACTGGGCCGACTCTCTCTGCGCTTGCCGAGCACGGGATCGAGGTCATCGTGCCGATCACCCAGGACGATCACACTCTCGACTGGGTTCTGTTTGACCCCGCGGTCGCACTGACTACGACGAGTCTCGGGATCCCCGAACCCGACGGCGAGCGTCTGGGTGCCGAGGCCTTGGCGAGCTGTGATGTCGTGATCGTCCCGGCGCTGGCGGTCGACCACTCCGGACATCGGCTGGGCCGCGGTGCCGGCTTCTACGACCGCGCGCTGGCGAGTGTCACTGCTCCGATCTGTGCCGTGGTGTTCGTCCATGAGTTGCTGCCCGAGGTTCCGCACGAGCCCCACGACGTGCCGGTGCAGATGGCTGCGACTCCTGCGGGGATCTTTCGAGTGCCGTGAGCGCGGGTGGAGCGATCTAGGCAACGTAGATCTCTTCAGCAGTTCCGAACGCCTCAGCCGCGAAGTGCGGATTCTCGACCGCATCGGACATCACCAGGTCGACCTTGCGACCGATGATCCGCTCAAGGTCTGTCTTGAGTGCTAGATAGTTCCCCAACAGATCGTGAACCCTGGGAAGGAAATCGACCAAGAAGTCGACGCCGCTCCGCTCTGGATCGAACCGACCAGCGACGACCGAACCGACGACCCACAGCCGGGCCACGCCGCGCCGTCTACATGCACGCGTGACCGCCTCACTGTCGAGGAACGCTGGGATACTCATAAGTGTCATTGTCCCAGAATCCCTGATGCTCAAAGACGTGCGTCATTCCGCCCAGAATGACGCTCTACCAAACCTGCAAGTCACAAAGGTGCAGAACGGTCGAGGCAGCATCCGGGCGGGGGACACGATGATTTTTCAGATGCGAGGCGCTCCGTCGTGGTCGAATCGATCCGGTATCGTCGCCAAGCGCATCGTCCGTTCTTCCATGTGCATGTGCGACTACTCGGGTTCCGGCACGAGAGTTGTGACGGCTGCCAAGCCTGGGTGAGCGATCGTGGAGATTGTTGGGTGGTCGTAGTCAAAGTCGATCTCCGAGAATTCCTGTCCGTACCTGTCTGGGATGGCGTTGTCGGCGACGATGAATTGCAGACGTCCCGGCGTGGCGTCTGCCTGCGTAACGAATCGCCGATACATCTGAGCGGCGATGTCGTCTTGGTTATTCAGAGCCAGCCTTGGACTGTCGATCATTAAGAAGGCTGGGTAGGGACAGTCAAATCTACGGTTGGCGACAGTGAGCAGGCTCAGCCAGTACGCAACCTGTGTCGATGTGATGATCCCGCCGCCTGAACTGACCTCGTCAAAGACGAGGCCATTAATCATGGGGAGGTATGTGTCTGGATTGATGACTGCTGATTCCACGCTAGGGATTCCGAACGCAAGAACCGTCGACTGCAGTTCTTCGCTCAACTCGGCTATGACTTCCGTCTTGCGTTGGGACAAGCGAGCCTGACCGCTCTCAGCGTCCAGTTTCAGTCGATTGCGACGCAAGGTGAGCCGTTCAGCTTCTTGTCCGAGGTCGTCAGCATGGTCCCACTGTCGGAGGGTCTGCTCGAGAAACTCCTGTTGGACGATCGCGCGTTGCTGTTTTGCGGTGGCGTCGGCGAACGCCTGCAGCCTCGGAGACACCCGGGTCGAGGTGCGCACTTCGATCTGTTCAGCAATCGATGAAATGAGCTCAGACCGACTGAACTGAACCCGCTGAGTCTCTGAGGCACGCTGGTCAATGACATTCAATTGATCCTCGAGCTCTGCCAGTTGGACGGTAAGCTGCTCGCTTTCGTATTGCAGTTCGTGATTGTGTCCCGGTACCACGTCGGCCTGTAAGCAGACCCGGCACAGCTCTGGAGCGACTTGGCGAGCATCTAAACGTTGAGTGCACCGCGGGCAGACGGAGAACTCGATACTTGCAAGTCGTTCCCCAGCATCGGACATACGCGCGAGGCGGCCCAATTCCGACCTGACCCGATTCTTCTCGCTGGCGTACTCTTGTCTCTCTCTGGCGAGATCAACAGCCATTCGGTTGGCTTCTGTGAGAGCCTGCTCGGCACTGCCGAGCATCTCGCGCAGCAGTTGCGTCTCCCGGTCGCTTGCTGGAGCTAGTTCATCCCGGAGCGAAGCGATCTCAGCCTCGGCTTCCTGTTGATCGGCAACGGCCTTCGCGAGCAGGATCTCGACGTCCAACCGGTCGGTAAGGCCGCTTGACTCCAGGAACTGATTGACGGTCTGGAACTCATGAGTTGCCGACTCGATCTGACCCTTCAGCCGATTGAACTCGGACCACTGTCCCAAGATCTCGGAATCTGTGAGGCCGAACAGTACCTCGAACACTGCCTTACGCTTCGGCTCGTAGTAGCCGTCATTACTCTTCGCAATCTCTCGGTTGATCGCGGATTGCGGCACATACATGTACTGGAAGACATCGTTGAAGGTGATCGCAGCACCTGGCTTCGCGCTTCGTCCACTTCGTGCCGCTGCCTTCATCCCAGCTTCAAGTCCAAGCGACTCCAGCAGGAGGGTGCTGATGCTTGGTTCGCGTGAGTCGACATTGCGGTCGCCAAGCCGCTCGCGGGTCATGAGATCTACTACGCGGATCTTCTTCATGCCGTTTGCGTCCGTCGAACGTGAAAGCTGGAATGACTCGTTGCCGACTTGGACGTTCAGATGAACATCAGTAACGGATTCCTTTACAACTGGGGCTAACATCGCGTCGCCACCGAGCACGTGCTTCACCAGCTCGAGGAGAGTTGTCTTGCCAACACCGGTATGGCCCGCCAATACGCTTAAATCGGACGAGAACGAGTGTTCAAGCTGGCCATTGGTCGTATCTAGCCGGATAGATACGATTCTGAAATGCGAAGTCATCGAATCTCTGTCCTTTGGGGGCGATTCATCAGCGCTGGGAGGTTCGCGTAGATCAACGACTTCAGATGGTTACCCGACATTCCGCCTGTGGCTTGCGCTATGACGGCGCATCGCTCCGCGATCTCGCCCCACATCGCGGCGTCTTTCAAGTCGCTCGCCAAGGCTTGCCCAGATGGCGTCGGGGCGAGGGCGACGCTGCCGCGTCGGCCTCGTACGTACTTGACAAGCCCTCGAGACACTAGTGCTCCAATCACCGGGTAGTACCGGTCATCCCAAGGCCCGTACTTGTATCGGATCATTGGATCGTCGACTCGCGTGGGAAACTCGGGATCCTCGATATGTAGCCGAGGATCCGTCGGTTGCAAATCCTCTAATACGGCTGGCGCGAGTCCCGGGTATCGAACCAGGAAGTCCAGCTTCGCAAGCTTTGTCAGTCCGTCCAGTTTCCTTGCGTGGCCGGGGTCGGCTGCGACCGCTTCGATGAGGAGGAGAACCCGTGACTGGTGGTACGCCAAGTCGTCCAAAAGCCAGCGGCGATCCTCTTCGCTCGTGGCTGCTGAATTCACCACTGCGCATCGCCTCGACGAATCGCATCAATTCGCTCAGCGATGTCAAAACGATCGGAGAACCAAACTTTGCATTGATTCGACAGGTCAGAGACTCCTCCGAGAAGCAGGTCGGCGTCCATACCTAGAGCCTCCGGCCTTCCCTGTAGAGCGAGAAGTTCGCCCTCGACTTTTCGCCACAGCGCGGCGCCCCACGGCACGCCGGACGTTTCGACCTCATGTGTTGCGGTATCCACGACACGGAGCAAGAGACGACGGAGCTGCCTGACATCAGTCGAGTTCGACGGAGAGGAACCGCGCCCATTCACGAACTGTCGATAGTCAAGACGCAGCAGTTCTGCGCGTTCGATTGAGTTGTCGGAGCAGCGGCCCGTTGCCATCTTGATGGCCATGCGATTCGTTCTTGGCAGGCGAGGTAGGGGGTCGTATCCCCTTGGATTCGCCGCGCTGATCCTTATGACTAGATCCAGTTCAGGAAGCGTGAGGCACCTAGCTTCGTCCCCATGTGCAATTTCGTGTCCGAGGACAGTTGGCAACCGGCCGGCCGTCCTCGGACCCGCCGAACGCATTCGTTCTCTGACCACCTCAAGAACCGATTTCCAGATTGCTGAAGCTGCGAGAGGAGAGCCGAGTTTTGCTGCGATAGGTGCTGCGTACATGCCTGGCGCAGCATGTGGGAGATGCTGACGGTGAGCGAGGCTGTGCTCGATCCTTAGTATCGCGAGAAACCGTGAGACGCTCTCAATGAGACTGGCCCCGTCAGCCACTGGAACGCCGCCTCCATGTGCCTTCTCAACGGCTGCGCAAAGCGCGTCGATGGAAGGTTTGGATTTGGTCAATTTGCCCGGACCCGGTGGAGGAATCGTCTGCATGCCTAGAGCCGACAGGTTCGAGACCTCCGCTCCAATACCTGCCGTCGTCGCAACTCGGCATCGACACTTTGCTCCAAGCGCTACCCAACGTTCATACAGATGGAGAACCCCACCCTCGGTCAGAAGTGAAGAGACGGTAGTAAACGCTCCGAAGGCGGTCTCTTTGTGCTTAGCCGAGACGATCTCAATCTTGTCACTGGAAATGAGCGCCCAGTCTTCGTGATGCTCGCAGACAAGCTGGAAGTCCGAGTCGGCGAGCAAGGTGCCGTCTGGAGCCAGCGACTCCAAGTACATCGCCAGGACATCAGCGGTTGCCATCGCAGCCTGCCATTCAAACCGATCCTGCGTTTGCGCCCCTGAATCGTCCGGTGCCGGACTTGATAAGAAGCCTGACGCGCCGGACGCGAGCGCGTGGATGTCAGACATGCGCTCACCTTAGTGACAGTTGGGGTCCAGTAGTGCCGGAATCTGAGAAGACGTGTCGAGCCACGTTCGGCACAGATACTGAAAGATCGGACGATCTATCGCGCATGAGGCGGACAACGATGCTGAGATGTGTGTTCTTGGTGCTGAGACGTAAGGCGTCATCCGCCGCGTCTCGGCACCCAAAGGCGCCGGAAGTAGGTTGATGAAGCCTGGAGAGACGAGTTTCAGGACTAAAGGGCGTCAGATTGACCGTGGCGTGTGACACTTTGTCACCGACTACTAGGGATGAGGGCGACGGGATGAACCTGGTTCGGGCCTTTCGAAACTGATGAACGACGACGTGGTGGAGAGCGAGTGCGACAAGCACGGGCTGGATCGGCACGTGTTCGTGCACGAGGCAGGGCACGCTGTTGCAGCGATCGACAACGGACTAGAGTTCCGGCGCATCGTCCTTTTCGCTGAGGATGCCATGCCGAAGTTTGCGGACGGCTTGGTAGTCGCGCCGGGTGCGGTCGAAATGTTGGATGGCGACCCGGCGACTTGGGTTCCTAACGACATGCTCGCGTCGATGCGCTTCTTGCTCGGCGGGGCTGTCGCGGAGCGCGCTGTGCTTGGTCACGAAATATCCGGCGGGTGGCGCCAAGACATCATTACTTGGCGCATCGGCGCTGGCCGCAGGGACCTCCTCGAAGAACGCGAGCTGACCGACATGTTGGGTCAGCCGCTGATGGAGCTGTATCACTCTGAGCTGGATGCCGCCTATGGCAAGACGGATCGGATCGTCGCGCTTGCCGATCACCTGGGGAAGCACTCCGGACCTTGGGAGATGCCGTACGACAAGGTAGTGAAGTTCCTCAACGGCCACGAGGCGGCCGAGGGCGCAGCAGTCTCTGACACGTAGGCGGAGGTCAGGACCCGCTTTCCACATCTGCGTCATCCACCGCATTTGCTGCGGGGAGAAGCCTGTTCGAAATGTCCGTAGCGGCGTCGGCACCTACCTGGCTGGGATTTTCGTTATACGATTTGTCTATGGTCACTGAGAAGCAGATTCGGGAGTGGTCGGACGAGGCTGCTGCGGGATATGACATCGACGAATTGAAGCGTCGCGGTCGTGGTCGGCCGGGTCGTGGTGCTGAGCCGATGCAGGTGGTTGCCGTACGGCTCACCGCTGACGAGATCGCGACGCTCGATGCGGTTGCCGAGCGCGAGCACTTGTCCCGTTCTGAGGCGATTCGGCGCGCACTGGCTGACTTTGCAGCGTGAGGATCCACTCGAGTGCGCTCAAGCACGGAGTGTTGTCCGAGAACGCTGTCCAGGCGGCCGATTGGCCCCAGTGGATTGAGCCCCTTGATGGTGATGATTGACCGCATTGTGAGTTGCGGCTCGGCTTCGACACCCGGGCTCGTTTACTCGAGACTGTCGTTCTGGTTTTCGAGAGCGGTGAAGAGATGGCGATCCATGCGATCGCCAGGTTCTGCGCACCGTGGCGCGCGTCAATCCCCGCTATTCGGCCGGCGGGATCGGAACGCAGAAACCAGCCTGGTCTGCTGCGAGGCACGCTGAGCAGACCCTCAGGTGCACGTCGGGCAGCAACGGCCACACCCGCGATCTGTTGATCGCTTGAAGGCACCGACCGTCCCAGTCAAGGGGCACTTGGTCGTTCGCGTCAAACCGCGAGCTCCGAATCCATCAAAGGAGTAGTCGGGCTGCCTTGGCTCGGTCGAAGAACGCAAGTACGTGCGGCAACTGCTGGTCGGTGACCGTGAACTTCGCAATGTCAGAGCTGACGCTGATGCTCTCATCCGGGCGGCGGAGTCCGACCCTGATCTTCATTCCGCCCCTGACGGGTTTCGCTTCCACACCGAGATGATCGACGTGCCACCGGCCGTGCCCACCCGCCACCACACGCTCAGAGGCGTCATAGATGTCGACCACCCGGTGGTCGAGCACGAGCAGCACGTTGTCGTCGAGGCGATGCTCCAGATAGGCACGTTCGGTCACCACTGGAGATTAGCGCCTCAATCCACCGCGAATGGGGCAGAGAGCGCTAAACACCCGGTCCTTCGCGTTGTCTGGTTCCGCAAGACTCCGTCAGATGGATGAGGATCAACGTCGCTCTGGCAGGCAAAGGACCAAGCCTGCGATACGTCCAATCAACTGATGTCGCAGTGCTACCGAGTCTGTTGACGCTCTGCAGTCTCGGCTCAGAGGTGAAATCTAGTCAAGCAAGATGCGACCGGTTATCTCTACGACAGGTCCGGGTGCCTCGGTATATCGGCACGCACACATGATCCGAAGAGGTGGACCCTCGACAACGTGGCTCTTCCAAAGATTGGTACCTGAGCCATGCCGAAGCGCTACCGTACCTTCATGAGGACAGCGCTTCGATGGGTCGTGGGGCTGTGGGTCGTGTACTTGATACTCAGGTGTGGGTGGCGACTCGTGGTGGCGCTCGGCGGGCGGGACTGGGGCGACGCCGCGGGCAGCGTCCTGGCGCTGATGATCCTCCTGTGGATGTTCGACACCTTTCGGCCGAGGGGGCCGACCGACCTGCGGCGCCGCGCACCAAACGCTGACGGGTCCGGCGTGACAGCTGGCCCTATCCCTTGACGCGACCGGTCTCGTACGCCCACATCGCGACCTCGACGCGGTTGCGGGCGCCGAGCTTGTTCATCAGCGCGCCGACGTGGGTCTTCACGGTGCTCAAGGTGATGTGCAACTCGTCCGCTATCTCGGCGTTGGTGCGGCCGCGGGCGACGGTGAGGAGCACTTCTTCCTCACGTTCAGTGAGCGGCTCGATCGGCTGAGCCGGTGGGGAGGCTCGGTCTGGGCCCGCCAGTGTGGTGAGCAGGCGTCGGGTGATGTCGGGCGAGATGAGCGCGTCGCCGTTCGCGGCTGCGTGAATTGCCTGGACCAGCAGCTCGGGTCCAGCGTCCTTGAGGAGGAAGCCCCGGGCTCCGGCTTTGAGGGCGCCATGGACGTACTCGTCGAGATCGAAGGTCGTGATGATCACGATGGCCATGGGGTTCTCGACGCCTGGGCCGGCGAGCTGGCGGGTGGCCTCGACGCCGTCAATCCCGGGCATCCGGATGTCGAAGAGGCAGACGTCGGGACGCAACTCGCGTGCCACGGCCACCGCCTCATGACCATCCGTTGCCTCGCCGACGACCTCGATCCCGGGTTGCGCGTTGAGGATCATGGTGAGCCCGGTGCGGACCAGGAGCTGGTCGTCGGCGACCACCACCCGGATGGTCATCGCGGCACTTCCCGCGGCAGAGTCGCTTCGACGGTCCAGCCGCCGAGCGGGTCCGGGCCAGCCTGGCAGACACCACCGAGCAGCTTGGCTCGTTCTGCCATGCCGAGCAGGCCGTAGCCCACGGTGGTCGCGGGGCGGGGCGCTTCTCCGTCGTCGTGCACACGCAACCGTACGACGTCGACGTCGCCTGTGACACCCACGGTGACCGCTGTGGCGTTCAGCGAATGCCGGATCGCGTTCGTGACCGACTCCTGACAGATCCGATAGACCGCGACTTCCACCGGTTGCGGCAGGCCAGCGAGGTCGCCCCCGCGGTTCACCTGCACCAGGGAGCTCATGCGGGTCAACTCGTCCAGATCGCTGATGCCCCGCTGCGGCGCGTAGTCGACTGGCTCTGCGTCGGACACTTCCCCGTCGCGGAGCACCCGGACCATCGTGCGCATCTCGTACAGTGTCCGCGACGCCTCCGCCTCGATCACTGCCAGCGCCTCGACCGCCAAAGCCGGGTCGGTGGCCGCCACCGCCCGTCCCGCCTGGGCCTGGATCGCGATGGCCGACACATGGTGCGCGACGGTGTCGTGCAGCTCGCGGGCGAGCTCACCGCGCTCAAGCGTCCGGACCTGCTGCACCTCGCGCTGGCGCGCAACCGAGCGATAGCGCATCGCGGCCCCGAGGGCGAACGACGCGACCAGCACGGTGGTGCCACCGATGACGTCCCCGAGGTTCCCGCTGGTCGCGAGACCCAGGCCCGCCGGTACGGCGACGATCGCCGTACCGACCAGCGCTTCGGGGCCGGAAGCCCAGCGGTACAAGGCGTAAGGCAACAGCAGGACGCAGACCATGGAGTTGAACCCCACATCGGAGACGCCGTCGAGGAGCATCGGGATCTGCAGCACCATTGCGCCGCCGAAGCCGACCGCGGTCGCCAGAAGCGGATGAGTACGCCGCCAGAGCAGGACCGGGATCACCAGAAGCGCGACCACGATGGCCAAGGGGCGTTCCGGTACGTCAGGGCGGAAGATCGCCTCGCCCGCGGCCGCGACCAGGAAGGCGCCGACCAGGGCCCAGTCCCACCACACCCGCGCTGGCGGGTCCGGGGCACGGGGCTCGGCTAGGACCGAGCGGATGAATGCGGCGAACACCGCTCCAGCATAGGGAGCATTGACCCTCACCGTACGGGGCACAAGTACGAGCCGTTTCTCGTCCTTTCGGCCGAGGAGTCCCTCAATCCTGGGCCCGATGTATGTCGCTCGCTGCCGGGCCACCGTGGAGGCATGTCGAATCTCCTCTACCGGCTCGGCCGGTCTGCTGCCACCCGGCCCTGGGTCGCGATCGGCGCCTGGGTCGTTCTCACGCTCGTTGTCATCGCCTCCTCCGTTGCCTTCGGGCGCGATCTCGAGGAGAGCTTCGAGGCGCCCGGCCTCGACTCCTACCAAGCTGCGGAGCTGCTCGCCGAGGCGCAGGCCGACGAGGGCGGGGTCACCGCACACGTCGTACTCGAAGCCCAGGACGCAGCAGCGCGACTGGCGTCGGTGGAGTCAGCTCTCGAGGCACTCCCCCACGTGCTCGGGACGACCAGCAGCATCTCACCGGACGGCGATATTGCACTCGTGCGGGTGCAGTACCCCGCGATCGAGCACCTCGATGCCGCCGACCTGGACAACCTCCAGGACGCCGTCGCCGACCTGCGTGAGGACTCGTCCCTGACACTGGAGACCGGAGGCGATCTGTTCTTCGCGTTCGAGGAAGCCCCCACCGGACTCGGCGAGGTCGCGGGAATCGTCGTCGCGATGATCGTCCTGCTGATCGCGTTCGGCTCCTTTGTCGCGATGGGGCTGCCGATCGGTATGGCGCTGTTCGGTCTGGTCGTCGGCGTCACCTCGATGAAGCTCGTCACGTACCTGATCGACATCCCGGCGTGGGCGCCGCAGCTTGCGGCGATGGTCGGACTCGGCGTCGGTATCGACTACGCGCTCTTCCTGGTCACCCGGCACCGCGAACACCTGGCACTGGGCATGCCGGTCGCCGAAGCGGTGGGCAGAGCCATGGCTACGGCAGGACAGGCGGTGATCTTCGCCGGAGGCACGGTCGTCGTGGCCATCCTGGGACTGCTCTTCGCGGGGATCCCGTTCGTGACCGGTGGCGGGATCGCGATCTCCGCGATGGTGCTCGTGATGGTGTTCGCTTCGGTCACCCTGCTGCCGGCACTTCTCGGGCTGGCAGGGCACCGGATCAACGGACGCCGGCGCACGCCGCACCGGCCGAGCACCGGCTGGTACCGATGGGGCGCCCACGTGACCCGCAACGCTACGGCGTACCTCGCCTGCGGAGCGGTCTTCATGATCGCCCTGGCCACGCCCGTTCTCGCGCTCAACCTGGGCTTCCCGGACGACGGGACCAAGCCCGAGTCGAGGACCGAACGACGGGCCTACGACCTGATCGCCGACGGATTCGGCCCCGGCGCCAACGGGCCGTTGGTGATCGCGGTCGACATCTCCCAGGACGGGTCCGTCGTGGCTCCGTTGGCAGAGGCGATGGCAGCCGATCCGGGCATCACCTCGGTCAGCGAACCGACCATCGATCTCACCGCGGGCGTGGCGACCCTGGTGGCGCAGCCGAGCACCTCGCCCCAAGACGTTGCCACCCAGGAGACCGTCGCGAGGCTACGCAGCGAGGTCATCCCGACGATGCTCGAAGGCACCGCGGCGACAGCCCATGTCGGCGGCCAGACAGCGACGTTCGCCGACCTCGGTGACCGGGTGCAGGAGCGGATGCCCCGCTTCGTGATGGCCGTGCTGCTGCTGTCGTTCCTCTTACTCACGGTGCTGTTCAGGTCGGTCTTGGTGCCGCTGAAGGCGGTCCTGCTGAACCTGCTGAGCGTCGGCGCGGCGTACGGCGTGCTCGTCATGGTCTTCCAATGGGGCTGGGCGGCCGGCCTGATCGGCGTGGAACAGGCGGTGCCGATCGTGTCGTTCATCCCGCTGTTCATGTTCGCGATCCTGTTCGGTCTCTCCATGGACTACGAGGTGTTCCTGTTGTCGCGGGTACGCGAGGAGTACCGGCGACACGGCGACAACACCCGTGCGGTCATCGCGGGGATCGCCGGCACCGGGCGCACCATCACCGCAGCCGCGCTGATCATGGTGGCGGTCTTCTCAGGCTTCGTCCTGGGCAGTGACCCGGTGGTGAAGATGATGGGAGTGGGACTGGCCACGGCGATCTTCCTCGACGCAACCGTCGTACGCCTGGTGCTTGTCCCGGCCACCATGAAGCTTCTGGGCGATGCGAACTGGTGGTTGCCGGGGTGGCTGGATCGGCTGCTGCCGGAGCTGGACCATGCGCCGGCGGAGGAGTCTGCGGAGGCAGCGCTACCGTCGCATCGCCAGTGACTCAGGCCGAGCGCGTCCATTCGTCGGCGAGGAGCGCGTAGACGTACTCGTCCATCCAGCCGTGGTCGCGGTGAAGCGAGTCTTTGACGTGATGAGCCTCGCGGCGCATGCCGACCCGCTCCATCAGACGCCACGACGGTTCGTTGTCGGTGAAGCAGGCGGCCGTGACCCGGTGCAGCGCCAGGTCATCGACGCAGACACCGATCAAAGCTCGAATCGCCTCGGTCGCGAGTCCGCGGCCGTGGTGCGCCGGATTGAAGGTCCAGCCGAGTTCAGCTTCCGATCCCACGGCCTGCTCGGCCACCTCTCGCTGCGCGTAGGCGGCTCGGAGCTTGACCATGAGGTCACCGATCAACTGGCCGTCGTGCTCGACGATGACGGCTGTCTCGCCGTCGCCGAAACGCTCGGCGAGCGATTCGAGGTCGGTGGCATTGCCTCCGATCCACTCAGCGACCTGAGGCTGCGACCGGTAAGCGAAGATCTTGGGAATGTCACCGTCGGCCAAGCGTCGCAACACCAACCGTTCGGTGCGGACCGGCCAGTCGACAACGTCAAGAGATGAAGCCATGGACCCATCGTGTCAGGCAGAGCTCCCGCTCCGACCGGACTATTGCTTATCCGCCGTGCAGGACTCTCCAGGTCACACGGCAAGTATGCCGAAATGACCGCCGCCAGAACTAATCCGGCCTTCCCGTCAAGGTCAGCTCCTTCTCCGTCACCTTCTCGACCGCCTTCTGGCCGAACGCCCAGGGCGCGGCCTCGCCTTTCGCCCAGAGCTTTTGCTGGTCGACGTAGTTGTCGTGGAAGGCATGCCCGGAGTTGCCGGTCAGCTGGATCCACCTCGACCGGTCGAGGTCGGCCAGGTCGACAATCATCCGCATCGACGGAACCGAGGTGATCTCGTAGCCCTCAGCTGCATCCCAGCCGGTCGCATTGACGAGGCCGCTGCCGCCGCCGATCTTGTACGGCCCACGGTTGAACAGCCAATTGACTGCCCCGACGCCGGAGTCGCCCAACGTCGGGTTGACCAGCTCCAGGGTGTGCATCGCGCCCCAGCGCCATTTCTCCGGGCTACGTGACTGGTGCATCGTCAGCTCGTCGCGGGCATCCCGCATGGCCTGAGCCAAGATGTCATCGCGAGTCTCCCGCACCGGGGTTCGGACGTCGTCCCACCACGAATTTGCGGGATCGTCGAGGATCTCGTCGATGATGCTGTACCAACGCTCTCCCCCGCCGGGCCACACTGCCTTCGGCAGCTGATCGTGGAAGGTGTCGGCGAGCAGATTGCTCCACACAGCGTTGAAGTACGCCGCGGCAGACGAATCGGCGTCCTGCCGGAAGTCCCACCCCTTCAGCGTCTTCGCGCCCTGACGGTAGTAGTTGCTCTCCAAAGGTATGTCGAGCAGCGCCGGAACCAGCCTGGCCGCCACGGCACTGTAGGTGTCGTTCTGGATGTCGGCCATCTTCTCGACGCTGAGCTTGTCGGTCGCCTCGATGAGCTCCCTGATGCGCTGCGACCGGTAGCCCGCCGCAGTGTCGGCGCCCAGCATCTCGGGGTACTGATCACCGATGACCTTGTTGTTGGCCGTCACGATGAAGCCCTCATCGGGGTTGTAGACACGCGGCAATGAATCGAACGGGATCGAGCCGCTCCAGCCGTACGACGAGTCCCAGCCCGGAACGGGCCAACGTCCATCGCCCTTCTTGCGAATCGGGATCGTGCCGGGCGCCTGATAACCGATATTGCCTTTGACATCGGCATAGATCAGATTCTGCGACGGCACCGTGAACAGCTTGGCGGCCGCACGGAACTGCTCCCAGTTCTGCGCCTTGCCGAGCGCGAAGACCGCCTTGACGGTCGGCGACGGGTCGAGCGCCGTCCACCGCAGCGCGACTTCGTACGTCCCCTGATCGGTGGTCCGTTGCAGGCCTTCGCCCACCTCGTCGATGTCGTCGTCGAGGTCAGAGAGCAATGGCCCATGCCGCGTCGAGCGCACCGTGATCGTCTCGGTGTCGCCGCCGGCGACCTTGAACGTCTCCTTGCGGGTCTCCAGCGGAACCTGTTTGCCGTTGAACTCGTACGTGTCGCCGACGACCCGCTCGAGGTACAGATCCGTGACATCGGCGTACATCGTCGTGACACCCCACGCGATCTTCGCGTTGTGCCCCACCACGACGCCCGGCAGACCGGAGAACGAGAAGCCCGCGACGTCGTACGGGCACGCCTTGTTGACGGTCCTGCAGTGCAGGCCGACCTGGTACCAGATACCCGGCATCGACGGCGCCAGGTGCGGGTCATTGGCCAGGATCGGCTTGCCGGTCTTCGAGCGTTTGCCGTCGACGACCCAGGAGTTTGAGCCGATACCGTCGCCGATGCCGAGCAGCGCGGGAAGCGCCTCGGCGCCACTGCGTGCCTTCTTCAACGACGCGACCGCGGACCTGGCCAGCCCCGCCTCAGTCGGCGTGGGCGCACCGTCTTGGGCGAACTGATCGCCCACCACGGTTCCCTGATCTCCGACGATCGTCGCGTGGTCCTTGGGATAGTCCGGGTACAGCTGTTCGACCTCGGCGACCGAGAGCTTCTGCGTCGCGAGTACCCGGTCGATCTCGTCAGTCATATTGCTGCGCAGATCCCACGCCATCGCTTTGATCCAGGCCAGCGAATCGACCATCGTCCATGGTTCGGGTGTGTAGTCCGGTCCGGTGAGGCCCAGCACCGAATACTCCAACGACAGCTTCGACGCCGAACGGCTCTCGATATAGGCGTTGACGCCACGCGCATACGCACGCAGCAGGCCCAAGGTCTCATCGTCGAGCAGTGCCAGCTCCTGTTGGGCGACTCGTCGCCAGCCGAGGGTGCGAACGTACTTGTCGGTGTCCAGCGCAGCATCGCCCACCAGTTCGGCCAGACGTCCTGCCGTCACATGACGGCGGAAGTCCATCTCGTAGAACCGGTCCTGGGCGTGCACATAACCCTGCGCCAGGAACAACTCTTCAGACGTGTCCGCGTAGATCTGCGGAATGCCCAATCCATCGCGCTTGACCGTGACATCCGTCTTGATCCCAGCGATCTGTACCGCACCCGTGGTGTCGGGAAACGACTTGCGCACCGTGACGAACGAGAACACCGCTCCTGCCACGAGCAGGACGGTGAGCAAGCCAACGAGACCGATCAGGATGCGACGCACCGAGCCATTCTCACCCACCGCACCAACGGTTGCGAACGAGCCGGCGCTCAGGCCCTCTCTGCGCTGCGAATCTCGCCGACGAGCTCTTCCAGAACGTCTTCGAGCATGATGACGCCGAGCACGTCGCCGTTCTCGTCGGCGACCCGCGCCATGTGTGAGCCTCTTGACTGCATCGTGCGCAGTGCCTCATACAGGCCAGACCCGATCCCGACCGTCGCCAGCGGACGGACCCATTTGTCCGCGATCGTCTCCAGGCGCGATGTCTCGTCGGTCTCCAGAACGTCCTTGATATGCAGGTAGCCGGTCAGGTTCCCGCTCCCGTCCGTGACGGGGAAGCGGGAGAACCCGGTATCGGCGCAGGCCCGTTCGACGTCGACGGGAGTCGAGCTCGGCGGGATCGTGACAAGACCGTCACGGGGCAACAGAACCTGGTCGATCGTCCCGTCGGAGAAGTCGAGCGCTCCGGAGACGAGGCTGAACTCGTGCTCGTCGAGCAGGCCCTCACGGCGTGATTCGGCCACCAGGCCGGCGACCTCGTCGTGCGTGTAGGTCGAGGACACTTCGTCGACCGGCTGCACCCGGAACAACCGGATGATGACGTTCGCGATGCCGTTGAGGACCACGACGAACGGCTTGAGCACGAACACCACGCCCAGCATGAACGGACCCAGGAACAACGACGCCCGGTCGGGCCCGACAAGCGCGAGGTTCTTGGGCACCATCTCGCCCAGGACGACGTGTGCGAACACCACGATCGTCATCGCGATGACGAACGAGATCGGGTGCAGCAGTCCGTGCGGGACGCCCAGCGCTTCGAAGCCCGGCTCCATGAGGTGCGCTATCGCGGGCTCACCGACGGCACCGAGACCCAGCGAACACATCGTGATGCCGAGCTGCGCCGCGGCCATGACCTGAGTGATGTTCTCGATCGCCCGCATCGCCATGCGCGCGGGACGCGAACCCGCCGCGATACGCGGCTCGAGCTGAGTGCGCCGCGCCGAGATCAGTGCGAACTCCGCTGCGACGAACAAGGCGTTGAGCGCCAACAGCACCAGCAGGAGGAGTACTCCGGCCCAGTCACTCATGCCCATCACCTGCCTCGACCGAGGCTGTGTCATCGATCGTCAGGGAGACCCGATCGATGCGACGACCGTCCATGCGTTCGACCGTCAAGATCACGATGGTGGGTTCGAGCTCCTCATCTGATTCGTCGGGGGTGCGCTCGATCGTGAGCCGCACAACATCGCCGCGTACCGCGATTCGGCCGAGTTCGAGATTGATCAGGCCGCCGATGGTCTCGTAGTCCTCACCCTCGGGCAGCGCGATACCGGTCTGCTCTTCGACCTCGTCAGGACGCAACAGCCCCGACAACGACCAGGTGCCGTCGCGACGGTGCCGGCTGCGCGCCGACAGCCGGTCGTGCTCGTCGGCGATATCGCCGACGATCTCCTCGATCAGGTCCTCCAGCGTCACGATGCCGTCGGTGCCGCCGTACTCATCGACGACGACCGCCATCTGCATGCCCTGCTCGCGCAGCAACAGCAGCAGCGGGTCGAGCTCGATGCTGTCGGGCACCGTCGTGACGGGGTCGAGGATGTCGATCAGTCGGACACTGCGACGACGGTTGACGTCGACGCCGACCGCGCGCTTGACGTGCACCGCGCCCAAGATGTCGTCGGGGCTCTTGCCGATCACCGGGAATCGGGAATGGCCTGTCTGCCTCGCCGCCTCGATGACGTCGAATGCGGTGTCGCGGCTTTCGAGGAAGTGCACCCGCACCCGCGGCGTGCGAACGTCGGCCGCGGTGCGGTCACCGAACGCGATACTGCGGGCCACCAGGTCGGCGGTCTCGTCGTCGATCGCGCCTTCCATGGCCGAGCGCAGCACCAACGACCGCAGCTCGACAGGCGAACGGGCCGAGCGCAGTTCTTCCTGTGGCTCGACGCCGAGGGCCCGCAGGATCGCGTTCGCCAGGCCGTTGAGCAACCGGATCGGCCACGCCATCGCCTTGGTGAACGCACGTTGCGGCCATTGGGTCAGCGCGGCAGTGCGCTGCGGCAGCGCCAGCGCGAAGTTCTTGGGGATGAGCTCGCCGACCAGCATCGTGACGACAGTGCTCAGCACCAGCGCGATCGCGTACGAGACACCCCGCAGGGCCCCGTCCTCGAGGCCGACCGACTCCAACGGCCCTTTCAGGAGCTTGCCGATCGCCGGCTCGGCCAGGAAGCCGATCGCCAGGTTCGTGATCGTGATGCCCAATTGAGCACCGCTGAGCTGGGTCGACAGCGACTTCAACGCGATCAAGGTGCCTTGCGCGCCCTTGTCGCCGGCTTCGGCGTCGCGTTCGATCGTCGCCCGGTCGACGGTGACGAACGAGAATTCTGCGGCGACGAACACGCCGCAGGCCAGCATGAGAAGTAAGGAGGTGGCCAGGAGCAGCCATTCAGTCATCGAAGGACTCCGGGACGATGGTCTCTACAAGGACTGATTCGGTGAGGGATGTAATCGATCACGATGGCGTAACTGTACCCTTGGGAGGCCAATCAATCGATCGGGAGCTTGTCGTGCCGAAGTACCAGTACCAGTGCAAGGACTGCGCAGAAGCGCTGGAAGTGCAGCAGAGCTTCTCCGACGATGCACTGACGGTGTGCCCCGCGTGCGGCGGCAACCTGCGCAAGGTCTTCAACGCAGTCGGCGTCGTCTTCAAGGGTTCGGGCTTCTACAAGACCGACAGCCGCTCGACATCCACGGCGTCCTCACCTGCCTCATCGACTTCGTCATCGGCCGAAAGCAGCAAGCCGGCCAAGTCCGAGAGCGCGACGCCTGCCGCATCCACCTCGACGCCTGCCAAGACTTCGGGGTCCGGTTCCGCCGCCTGAACCCTGTGGACAGCCGCCTGCACGGCGGGCCGGACCTTCCTAGGCTCCGGTCATGGACCGCATCTGGCGCATCGTCTTCGAGCACCGCAGATTGCTGGCTGCGCTCTTCACGGGTCTCGCCGTCCTCGCGGCACTCAATGCGCTGACAGCTTCTCCCGACACGACGGCCGTCACGGTCGCCAGCCATGACCTGCGCAGCGGGCAGATTCTCACCGGGGCCGACCTCCGTACGGCGCATGTCCCTCCCGACGCCGCTCCAGAGCATGCGCTCGAACACGACGAGGCGATTGGCCGGACGGTGGCCGGTCCCATGCGCGACGGCGAGGCGCTGACCGACTATCGCGTATTGCAGCCGGGGACGATGGCCGGATACGGCAAAGGCGCCGTCCTCACCACGATCCGGGTGGACCGCTCAGACGGCGCGGCGAACGTCCAGCCCGGCGACCGGGTCGACATCGTCGCGGTCGACCCCGACGGAAACAGCCAAGCCGAGGTGATTGCCCGCGGCGTCGAGGTCGTCACGGTGCCGTCCGTCGACGACTCGGGCGTCACAGCCCTCGGCGTCGTGACGTCGGAGAAGAACGCCCTCGCGCTGGCGACCGCAGGGCTGAACTCGCGGTTCAGCGTCATCACCTCGTCCTCGTGACAGCCGGGATAGCGCCGGACCGCGTGACGTGGCTAGGGTCGTCGTACCAGCTTCTACACCTTCAGGGGGATGCATGCTCCAGGGATTCAAAGACTTCCTGCTCCGCGGAAATATCGTCGATCTTGCCGTCGCCGTTGTCATCGGCACCGCTTTCACAGCTCTCGTGGCAGCGTTCACGAAGTCGTTCATCGAGCCTCTGCTCGGCGTCATCGGCGGTGGCGGCCAGTACGGCATGAGCTTCGAGATCAACGACCAGCAGTTCACGATCGGCGCATTCATCACCGCGTGCATCACCTTCGTGATCACTGCCGCAGTCGTCTACTTCTTCATCGTCGTCCCGATGAAGAAGCTCAACGAGCTGCGCGACAAGGGCAAGGAGCCCGAGCCGGAAGGCGTTTCCGAGGACATCGCGCTGCTGCGCGAGATCCGCGATCAGCTGGCTCGTCGCCCCCAGATCTGACTACAGCTCAGTCACAGGACCAATTCACGGCTCAGCCGTGGTGGGGCGGGACGTCGCGGAGGTAGTCCTCATCGCGTGACGTTCCGCCTTGCTCGTTCCAGCCCTCGTCGGTCTCATCGGTCGTCGTGGACGGCAACAGGTCACCGAGCAGCTCAGCCGCACGGCGACGGCGTTCACGTTCTGATGCCTTCGGCTCAGGCTTGGACGAGTTCACGGAACCATTCTGGCGTCATGGTGCGATGGATCGGTTGCCAGCCCGTCTGCTCGCTGAAGAGTTGCGACGAGACCCGCTGTGACCGGGTGAGGATCTCGAGCTTCTCGGCGCCGACGCGCAAGATCCAGTGCGGCAGGAATTCACCCGACGGACGTCCGGCGGCGATCGCGATCGAGTCGACGTACTCGCCACGCCTTACCGGATCGGCACCCACGTTGTAGATTCCGCCGGGCGCTGCCAGGGCGTGCACGACGGCGGTGCCGATGTCGTCCGGATGGATCGCGTGCATCCAGGAATCACGTTCGCCGAGCCCGATGGCCCGGCCGGCTGCCGCACGCCGGAACAGCCACGCGGTGTTGCGATCCTTGCCGGTGATGAGCCCGAATCGCAGGCTGACCGCGACTCCCCCGCTTGAGCCGAATGCACGAATATTGTCCTCGGCCACCACGACCGGCTCAGTCGCCCGGGTCACATCGACCAGACTACGCTCGTCGATCCACTGATCGCCCTGGTCGGCGTAGATGAAGCTCAGGCTCTGTTGGATGACCCGGCCGACACTGGCTCGCTGCGCGGCGTCGACCACGATCCGCGAACCCTGGAGCCTGATTCGATCGATCGCCTTGAGCGATCCGGGACGCAGCGCGCCTTTGCCGATCGGCACTTTCGTCGCGAGATTGGCGACCGCATCGCAGCCCTTCATACCTGCGGTCAACGTGGCCCGATCGAACAAGTCGCCGACCCACGGATGTGCGCCCGCGGCCGTGACCAGGGCGGCCTGCTCCCTCGTGCGGACGAGTCCGACGACGTCGTGTCCGGCTTGGTGCAGCGCGTCGATGGAGGATCGGCCCATGACTCCCGTGGCACCCGTGAGAAATACCTTCACGTTTCTCTCCCTGATGGGGGTCCCCGGACACGTACTATCCGGGCATCGCCTTCGCCGCCTGTGGGCGGATCCGGAGATTACGAAACGATAACAAACTTCGACGCCAAAGTGTTACCAGCGGGTAACTTTCAGGTCACGAGCGGAACCACGTCGGCGATCGACGCGAAGATCTCCGTGGGCCGGAACGGGAACCGGTCGACCGCACTGGCCGGCGTCGAGCCCGTCAGCACGAGGAAGGTCCGTAACCCGGCCTCGAGACCGGAGAGCACGTCGGTGTCCATCCGATCGCCGATCATGACGGTCGTCTCTGAATGGGCCTCGATCTGATTGAGCGCGCTGCGCATCATCAGTGGATTGGGTTTGCCGACGAAGTACGGCTCCACTCCCGTCGCCTTGGTGATCAGCGCCGCGACCGAACCCGTCGCGGGCAGCGATCCCGAAGGCGAGGGGCCGGTCGCATCCGGGTTGGTAGCGATGAACCGGGCACCGTTGTCGATCAGCTGGATCGCCCGGGTGATCGCCTCGAAGGAGTACGTCCGGGTCTCCCCGAGCACGACGTAGTCGGGTTCACTGCTCGTCATGATGTATCCGACATTGTGCAGCGCGGTCGTCATACCGGCCTCGCCGATGACGTAGGCGGTGCCCTCGGGACGCTGCTCGGAGAGGAACTTCGCGGTTGCAAGCGCCGAGGTCCAGATAGCCGACTCCGGGACGTCGATGCCGGCCGCTCGCAGTCGGGCGCACAGATCGCGAGGAGTGAAGATCGAGTTGTTGGTCAGCACCAGGAACTTGCGTTCAGCCTCCCGCAGGCGTGCGATGAAGTCGGCCGCCCCCGGTATCGCCTTCTCCTCGTGCACGAGAACGCCGTCCATGTCGGTCAGCCAGGTCTCGATCGGCTTGGTCATGTGACCATTGTCCACCAGTACCTACGTTATTCAGTGGCCGAGTGCTGATCGAAGAACTCCCACATCAGCTTGGTCGCATCGACCGGACTGTCCTTCGTCCGCGAAGTCCGTCCCGGCGACATGGGGCCTCCCCCTGGCCAGCCGTGCACACCACCGACGACGGCATAGATGTCGACCGACGTCCCCGCCTTGCAGTTGGCCCACGCGAAGTAGTGCACGCTCTCCGACGCCGTCGTGACGGCCTTCGCCGCGGGGCAACGGTCGTGCATGGCCCAGTTGGCCATGGTGTCGTTGACTGCGGGCAACGGACCGATCACGGTCTTCGCGCCGGCGAACGGAACCGTGGTGTCGGCGGTGCCGTGGAAGTAGATGATCGAGGCCGGAGGCGCCTCGGCGCAGCGCTGCTCGAAATAGGGACCGGCGACCGCCGCGTACGCCGCGAACTGGGTCGACGCATCACACGCCAGGGCCAAGGTCAGCGCGGATCCGTTGGAGAATCCGGCCGCGTAGACCCGTGAGGAGTCGATGCAGCCATCGCGCTTGATCTCCTTGACCAGATCGCGCACGAAGGCCAGGTCCGAGTTCGGATCGGTGATCGGTGATCGGAACTGCCACTCCGCGACCTTGCCCCGGCCCAGCGGGACGACCATGATCGCATTGCGTTTGTTGGCCTGCTTGACCATGTCGGTGGCCTTCAGCACCGTGTCGGGGTCGCCGCCGAGGCCGTGGAACATCACCGCGACGGGGGTGCGCTCGGTGGGGTCGTAGCCCGGCGGCACATGCATGACGTACGAGCGCTTCTGGCCACCGGAGACGATCGTGCGTTCGGTCTGTCCCGCCGGCAGAGGGCGAGCCGTTGCGCACTCCTGCTGAGAGACCGCCGGTGTCTGATCGGATGTGCCACACGCCGCGAGCGTCCCGGCCGCGATCACGAGCGTTGCGCTGCCGAAGATCAACCGCCTCAGCACTGAAACTCCGGGCTCGAGGCGAGGCTCGGCAGGCAGGGCATAAGGGCGATCGTATGTGCTGCGACCAAGGACCGATAACCTGACACCCGTAGCCCTCGTAGCTCAGTCGGATAGAGCGACCGCCTCCTAAGCGGTAGGCCACAGGTTCGATTCCTGTCGAGGGCACTTCCGGTGCACGGTGAGCACCACGCGTGTTGGTGGAGGTGACAATTGAGACACTTTGCAAGGTTCGCAGTCTTCACCATCACCGTTTATGTCCTTCAGTCCCTCGGGAACGCTCTCGGGTGGGCGTCGAGTTCGACCGGCGCTAGAGGCATTCTCATCTCAGTAGCTGCTGGCGCAGTGTTCTCAGTCATCATGTTCTTTGTCGACGATGACAAGCGCACCTCAACCAACGGTGGTTGAGGTGCGGAGCGAAGCGGAGCCTCGAAACCCTTGGGTTCAGTCGGCGATGTAGAACATCCGCTTGTTGACGAACTCATCCATACCCAACGGGCCGAGCTCACGGCCGAACCCTGAACGCTTGACCCCGCCGAACGGAATCTCAGCACCCTCACCGGCGGTCGTGTTGACATTGGCCATGCCGACCTCGAGCCGCTGGGCCAATGACTCCGCCCGCTTCGGATCGGCGCTGAACACCGAACCACCCAAGCCATAGGCCGTGTCATTGGCCAAAGCCAGAGCCTCCTCCTCGGAGTCGACCCTGTAGACCACGGCGACCGGCCCGAACAACTCTTCGGAATACGCCCGCATGTCCTTGGTGATGCCGGTCAGCACCGCCGGCGAGTAGAACGCCGCCGGCCCCTCACCCAACACACCGCCGGCATGCAACGTCGCGCCCTTATCGACCGCGTCCTGCACCTGCTCGGCCAATGACTCCGCCGCCGCACGTGACGACAACGGCGAGAACGACTCCAGCGCCAGTGCCTTCTCGGTCAACTTCCCGACGAAGTCGTCGAACAGGTCCTCCATCACGATCATCCGCTTGTTGGAGTTGCACGCCTGCCCCGTGTTGTACATCCGGAAACCCCAGGCCTGGTCGGCCACCTCATCGAGGTCATCGGTGTCGAGTACGACCATCGGRTCRGAGCCACCCAGCTCCAACACGCACTTCTTCAAGTTCTTGCCTGCCAGCGCGGCCACGATCGCTCCAGCGCGCTCCGAACCGGTCAGCGAAACACCTGCCACCCGCGGATCGGCGATGATCGTGGCGATCTGCTCATGCGTCGCGAACACGTTGACATACGCCCCCTCGGGCAACCCGGCATCCTTCATGATCTGCTCGACCGCCAACGCCGACTTCGGCACCGACTCAGCATGCTTGAGGATGATCGTGTTGCCCAACATCAGATTGGGCGCCGCAAAACGGGCGATCTGATAGAACGGGAAGTTCCACGGCATGATCCCCAGCAACGGACCCACCGGGAGCTTTTGCACCACAGCCTTGCCRCCRGAGAACGACTTGATCGGCTGATCGGCCGCCAGACCCGGACCCTCATCGGCGAAGTAGTCGAAGATCGCCTGACAGAACTCCGCCTCCTCCACACCCTCATGGCACGTCCTTCCACGCGGAGTACGCCGTCGTCGCCGACGCCAACGCCGACTCGATCTCAGCGTCAGTCGCAGTGTCGAACGACTCCAGCACCTCCCCCGTCGACGGGTCGGTCACCTGATAGCTGGGACTGCTCATGTCGTACTCCTCGCTTTCATGGGGATGGTGCAAGTGTGCGTCATCACTTCAACGCCTCGGTGTCGCCGCTGAGCTTCTGCGCCACCCAGATGGGGATGATCGACAACAAGATCAGCACCACGGCGACGACATTGACGATGGGCGCCTGGTTGGGACGGAACAGATTGTTGAGAATCCAGATCGGTAGGGTCGTGGTGCCCGCACCCGCGGTGAATGTCGTCACGATGATCTCGTCGAAGCTCAGCGCGAAGGCCAGCAGACCACCGGCCAGCAGGGCCGAACGCAGCTGCGGGAACGTCACGAGCCGGAACGTCGTCCAGACTCCGGCACCGAGGTCGGCAGAGGCCTCTTCGAAGCTGCCGCCCATTCGCCGCAGCCGGGCCTGGACGTTGTTGAAGACCGTCACGATGCAGAACGTCGCATGCGCCACGATGACGGTCAAGATCGACAACTGGATACCCATGATGCCGCGAAAGGCATTGTTCAACGCGATACCGGTGACGATGCCAGGCAGCGCGATCGGCAGGATCACCAGCAGATTGACCGAGTTCTTGCCGAAGAAGCTGTACCGCTGCAAGGCCAGCGACATCAGCGTGCCGAGCACCAGCGCTATCGCGGTCGATGCCAGCGCGACCTGCACGCTGGTCAGCACTGCTTCGCGCGCACCGTCGGAGTTCCAGGCCCGTTGCCACCAGTCGAGCGTGAAGCCCGTCGGTGGCCAGGCGAAGGACGCGCTGGTGTTGAAGGAGTTGAGCACGACCAGCAACAGCGGGAGGTACATCAGGAACAAGATGACGGCGGTCATCGCCGCGAGGAGGCGTCGTACGCCCGTGCCGAGGATCATCGCGACCTCACAGGTTCTCGAGGGCACCCGTGCGGCGCACAGCCGTCAGGTAGCCGATCATGATGACGATGGGGATCAGCGCAACCGCCGCGGCGAGCGGCAGGTTGTTGGCGGCGCCGACGTTGGTGTAGACGAGATTGCCAAGCATCTGATTGGCCCCGCCGACGATGTTGACCGTGATGTAGTCGCCGAGTGTCAGCGAGAAGCTGAAGATCGATCCGGCGATGATCGCCGGCGTGAGCAGCGGGAACACGATCGTGCGCAGGGTCTGCCAAGTCGAGGCACCCAGGTCTCCTGAGGCGTCGAGCAGCGAGTTCGGCACCCGTTCGAGCCCCGCGAAGATCGGCAGGATGACGTAGGGCAGCCAGATGTAGGCCTGCGTGATGATGACGGCCGTGATGCCGTACCCGGGGGTGCCCATGCCGATCTTGCTGGTGGCCCACTCGAAGATGCCGTCATCCGACAGCACCGAGCGCCAGGCGAAGGCCTTGACCAGGTAGCTGGCCCACAGCGGTGTCAGTACCGCGATGACGAGGATGCGCTGCATCCGCTTCGAGGCCATCTTGGCCATGTAGAACGCTATCGGCAGCGCGATGAGGACGTCGATGATCGTCACGGCAACCGCGACGCCCAGCGTGCGCAGGGCGACGGTCCGGTACAGCGACTCGGTCGCGATCTCTTTGAGGTTGTCGAACGTCAGGGAGCGGTTGAGCTCCCCTGTGAAGCTGTCGACCGACCACAACGCCGTGACGAGCAGCGCAGCGAGCCGCCCCCCCCCCCCCCCCCCCCCCCCCCCCCCCCCCCCCCACGGCTGGTGTCGATCGACATGTCGTTGATCAGCCCTTGATCTCTGTCCAGGCCTTGGTCCACTCCGAGTAGTCCTTGCACTCGACGTCGGTACGACCGTCGAGGCACTCGGCGACCGGTGTGCGCCAGTACCAGAGCTTGGACGCGAACTCTTCGTCACCGGCCTTGTACGTATCGCAGAAGCCGGGATCGCTCGCGAAGTCGCAGGCTTCCTTGCTGTTGGGCGCCTCGCCGAAGTACTCGGTCGCCGCAGCGTTGGCCTTGGGCGAGTCGATGTAGTTGAGCCAGGCGTACGCGCAGTTGGGGCTCTTGGCCTTCGACGAGATCATCCAGGTATCGGACCAGCCGGTTGCTCCCTCTTCGGGCAGGATCGCCTTGACGTTGGTCTTCTTGGCGTCGACCGAGTTGACGATGACCTGCCACGTCGTGCCGATGACCGAGTCGCCGGTCTCGAACGCCGAGATCTCCTTCAGGTAGTCCGACCAGTACTCGCCGACGTTGGCGCGCTGTCCCTTGAGCAGGTCGACCGCAGCGGTGAACTGCTTGTCGTCGAGCGCGTAGGGGTTCTTGATCCCGAGATCGGGCTGATGCTTCATGAGGTACAGCGCGGCATCGGCGATGTAGATCGGCGAGTCATAGGCCGTGACCTTGCCCTTGTACTTGGCCAGCTCGTCGGGCTCGAACACTGCCGACCACGACGTCGGGGCAGGCGAGACCTCGTCGGCGTTGTACATCAGCAGGTTGGCACCGTAGCCGTGCGGCACGCCGTAGTGCTTGCCGTCGAATGTGTTCCACTCCTGGTCCTTAAGGAAGTCGAAGACCTTCGCGTAGTTGGGAATCAGGTCGGTGTTGACCTCGACGGCCTCCTTCGACGCGACCATGCGCGCCGTGAGGTCACCCGAGGCCACGACGACGTCATAGTCACCCGTCTTGGCGAGGTTGAACGCCTCGTCGGAGGTGCCGTAGGTCTTCGACGTGACCTGGCACTTGGTCTCCTTCTCGAAGTCGCTGACCCAGTCGACGGCCGGATCGTTGCTGCCGTCCTCGACGTACCCGGGCCAGGCCAGGATCGAGACCTTTCCTTCCATGGCGCCGAGCTTGGTCGGAACTTCTGCGGCTTTGTCGGAGTCGCTTCCGCCGCAGGCGGCGAGCACGACGAGCGCGCTGCTGGCGAGCAGGGCGCCGACGGCCCTCCTCCGGTGTGTCGTCCTTCTCATCGTTGTCTCCATCTCTTCGGGGTGGGAGTGATACTTCTCGGGGATCTGCTGGTTCAGGTGAGGGGCACGAGATCGTCGAGCGACCAGCTCGCGACGACCTTCTCGCCGCGCTGTTCCTTCTGGGCCTGCGCGCCGGTGCTCTGCTCCAGCACGACCAGGCGGGTGCCATCGTCGAGCCGGACGTGGAGGCGATGACCCGAGCCGAGGTAGATCGACTCGGTGATGACGCCGGGTGCTGAGACGACGCCCGTCGAGACTGTCGAGGCCCCCGCCCCGATCGTGATCTTCTCGGGCCGCAGCGCGTGCGTACCCGGACGGCCGAGAAGCCGCTGCGAGGTCGCGCTGTCGAAGATGTTGGACGTCCCGACAAACGAGGCGACGTACTCCGACGTCGGCTGCTCGTAGATCTCCTGCGGTGAGCCGAGCTGCACGATCTTGCCCTCGCTGAACACCGCGACCCGGTCGCTGAGGGTCAGCGCCTCCTCCTGATCGTGGGTCACGAACACGAACGTGATGCCGAGATCGCGTTGCAGCTGTTTGAGCTCGACCTGCATCTGCTCGCGCAGCTTGAGGTCGAGGGCGCCGAGCGGCTCGTCGAGCAGCAGTACCTTTGGCCGCACGACGATCGACCTGGCCAGAGCGACGCGCTGACGTTGACCACCCGACAGCTGGCCGGGGCGCCGGTCGCCGAGGTGGGCGAGCTGCACAGTTCCGAGGGCTTCAGCGGCCTGCCGGCGGCGCTCGGCCTTCTTGACGCCGCGGACGCGCAGACCGTACGCGACGTTGTCGAGGACGCTCATGTGCGGGAACAGCGCATAGTCCTGGAAGACGGTGTTGACGTCGCGGTCGAAGGGCGCGCGCGAGGTGACGTCCTCGCCGGCGAGCTCGATCGTCCCGGCGGTGGCCTGCTCGAATCCGGCGACGAGCCGCAGCACCGTGGTCTTGCCCGATCCGGATGGTCCGAGCATCGAGAAGAACTCGCCGTCAGCGATGTCGAGATCGACCCCGTCGACGGCCTTGACGTCACCGAAGTGCTTGCTGAGTCCCCGCAGGGAGATCGCCGTGCCAGATGGCGCGGTGCGGTCGGATGCGGGTTCGTCGATGGTGCTCACGCTCATCGTTGGGTTGTCCCCTCGGGGTCGGTGGTGTGACCTGAGCCACGTGCTGGCAAAATCATATGGGACCAGATATTAATTGGCTAGGTGCTGTTTGCGACGATCTTGTTACGTTCTCGAGGAGGTGGAGATGGCGACTGTGCGACGAGCGTCGACCCGAGCCCGATCGGCGATCTTCGCCCCCATCGGCGACGAGGGGCGCGCGGTCCGGGTCGAGAACCGACTGGCCGAGGCCATCCGCTCGGGCGTCCTGGCCGACGGCGAACGGCTGCCGAGCGAACCCGATCTCGCCGCCATGCTGGGTGTCGCGACCGTGACGGCCCGCGAGGCACTCGTTGCGTTGCGGGCCCAGGGGCTCGTCACCACGACGCGTGGACGTGGCGGCGGCAGCTTCGTGAGTCGGCCCGCACCGAGCCGGGCCGCCGACCTCAACCAACGGCTCACCGCGATGTCGCGTGTCGAGCTGCGCGACCGCGGCACGATCTACGGCGTCATCTTGTCGGGCTGCGCCGAGTTGGCGGCCGAACGCTCCGACGCGCACGATGTCGAGGGGCTGCGGGTGCTTCTGGTCGACGCCGACGACACCGACATCGGGCACTGGCGACATGCCGACGCCGAGCTCTACCTGTCGATCGCGGCCCTGACCCAGTCGGCCCGGATGACTCGCGAGGTCGTACGCCTCGAGGCCGACTTCGGCGCGCTGTTGCGGCTACCCCTCGCCGATGACACATTCCGGTCGTCGACGTTCGAACGCCACGGCCAACTCGTCGACGCGATCGAACGGCAAGACCCTGAGACCGCCCGCCGCTGCGTCAAGGAGCATGTCAGTGATGCCCTGGAAAGACTGGCAGATCTGCATGCGGCGGTGCAATGATCGACACATCGAACCTCTCGACAGGAGCAGTCCGCATGCCTACCCAGACAGCTGAGCTCGCGGCATGCGCCGAGCGCGTGGAACACCACTTCCATCACATCCTCGACGAGCTGGAGACGATGCGCGCCCAGCTCGTGACACTGTTCGAGGCCGGCGCGGTCGACTCCGAGGCAGCCCGTTCGACACTCGAGCCGCTCGCCCGTGACTTCCTCGCCTCGGCCGACATCGTGGGAGCCGGATTCGTCGCGGCCCGCGGTGCACTGAGCAACGTCCCGCTATACCTCGCCTGGTGGCAGGGCGACGACCAGCACCTGCTCGGCGAGTCCGGCGCACCCGACACCGGCGAGCCGCTCGACTACACCCGGCACCCTTGGTTCCGGACCCCTGAGCGCACCGGCGAACCTCACATCACCGGACCGTACGTCGACTTCGTGTGCACCGACGAATACGTCATGACGGCGACGACGCCCGTCGTCTCGCGCGGACGGATGGTCGGAGTCGTGGGCGCCGACACCCTGGTCGAGACGCTCGAACGTCTCCTGCTGCCCAGCCTGCGGACCGCGGGTGCGACCGTCGTCAACCAGGACGGTCGCGCTGTCGCCTCAGCGGACCCTCACATCGCGACCGGCAGTCTCGTCCCGCTCGACGACTATCCCGACGCAGTCGGCTGCAGTCGACTGCCGTTGACGGTCGTCAGGCCGCAGCGCCGCGCCGGCTGACCCGGATGTAACCCGCCGCGATCACGACCGCAAGCGCTGTGACGGCGAGGGACGCGATCGCGACGCTCAGGCCGCCGTTCTCGGCGATGTCGAGGAACGTGTACGGCACCGCGCTCGTGATGCCCTCGCCGACCTCGTAGACCGGCTCGGCCACCTCGGCCCGCACCAGAGTGTAGACGAGCCAGACGATCGGCCAGACCAAGAACCACCAGGCCGCGTTCGACAACCTCGTACGGGGCGAGAAGGCCAGGAAACCGATGACCGACATCGCGGGGACGACGTAGTGGAAGATCTTGTCGAGCCACCACGAAAGCCCTGTCAGTTCGACGTCGCCGGCCAACACGGTCGCGAAGACGATGCCTGTCACCGTGATGCCGACCAGACTGGCCAGCCGTAGAGCCTGGTACCACGGCTCGTCACGATCCTGGCGCGCGACGAGCAGCCAACAGGCCACTGCGACAAGCAGATTCGACTGAACCGTGAAGTAGCTCAGGTAGTTGACGACGCTGCGGTCGCCGTCGATCACGAGGATGATCTGAGCGACGAGTGCGAACGTCGCGAGTGAGGCGATGGTGCCATGCCAAAGTCGATTCACATGTCGACCCTAGTGGTCCCACGGCACCGCTGTCCGGGTCGATAGCCTAAGACCTGGTCCCGAGGAGGTCAGGTGGAACAGCACACCCGCGGCGCGCACCAGGTGCAGCGCGTCGGCACGTCACGCCTTCTGGTCGAACCGCCCGTGCGCTTCCTCGGCGCGTTCGTCATCCGGTCCGATACCCGCATCGGCGCGTTCACCGAGTTCGGCCGCGAGGTCGAGGTGCAGGCCGGCTCGATCGGCCGCTACTGCGAGATCGGACCCGGCAGCCTGATCGGCGCCACCGGACATCCCACCAGCTGGCTCAGCGTCTCGGCGTTTCAGTACAAGAAGTCGACGTGGGGCTGGCATCCGTCGGCCGACGACACCCAGATCGTCGACCCCGAGGCCGGCGGACGGCAGAGCTTTCGCAGCGTGGGTCCCGACCAGGCCACGATCGGCAATGACGTGTGGCTCGGCGCGAACGTCGTGGTGCTGCGCGGTGTAACGATCGGCGACGGCTCGATCATCGCGGCGAACGCGGTCGTGACCAAGGACGTCCCGCCGTACTCGATCGCCGGCGGCATCCCGGCCCGGGTCATCCGTCCGCGCGTCGACGACGAATTGCGCGACGAACTGCTCGACCTGCGCTGGTGGCGCCACTCACCCAATCAGCTCAGCGGCATCCCGTATGACGAGCCCGAGGCAGCCGCCCAGCAGTTGCGTGACCGCCTCGTCGATGGTCTCCCGACCTATGACCCCGGGTACCTCGAGATACCGAAGCCGACCCCCGCAGCCGAGCCTGCGAAAAAGCGCCGTTGGCTCTGAGCAGCCCTCACCCCTGGTCGACGAGGGACTGGATCGCGCGGCCGTACATCTGGACGAGTCGGTCGCGTCCGATCGCGGGGAGCACTTCTTCCTCGATGGACTGCACCGACTGCATGATGCCGCCGAGCTGGGTGCCGATCAGCAGCGCGCGCACATAACGGTCCTGTCCCGGCAGCACCGCGACGAGATCGTCCAGGAACATCCGCCGCACCGTCTCACGTAATCCGTCGCGGATCGCCTCGCGGTCGGAGGCCCGGATCATGGTGGAGAAGTGCGACCTGAACTCTTCGTGCTCCTTGGCGAGGACGAAGCCGGCCAGGCGTTGCCCGAGCTCGTCGAGTGGACCGTCGATCGGTGGCCGGACATACTCGTCGAGGCCCAGCACCTGGAGGAACAGCGCCTCCTTCGATCCGAAGTGCCGGATGACCAGCGACGGATCGACTCCTGCATCGGCGGCGATCGCCCGCACGGTCACGGCGGCGAAGCCACGCTCCTCGAACAGAGACTTGGCGCTGGCGGCGATCAGGTCCTTGGGGAGGACAGCGACGGGCTTGGTCATGGCTCGAGTATTCCTCACGTCACATCAAGTTGACTCTCGCAACTATTCGGTGTCAACTTAGTTGACAACCCAGATTTCGGAGCAATCACCCTGATGACAAGCACTCTTCCCAACACACCCGAGACCAACCCGCCCGAGACCAGTTTCGACTCCGAACCCCGCGTCGGCCTGTGGCTCTTCTTCGTCGGCACCGCAGCCCTCGTCGTCTCGCTCGCACAGACGATCTTGATTCCCGTGCTCGGCCTGCTGCCCGAGGAGCTCGACACCTCGGGCGCCAACGTCCAGTGGCTGCTGACCGCGACGCTGCTCGTCGCTGCCGTCGCGGTGCCCCTGATGGGACGCCTCGGCGACATGTTCGGCAAGCGTCTGCTGCTGCTGATCGCGGTCGGGGCCCTCGTCGTCGGCTCGGTCATCACGGCTCTGTCGAGCAATATCGGCGTGCTGATCTTCGGACGTGCGATCCAGGGCATCTCGGCCGCCGCCATCCCCCTGGGCATCAGCCTGCTGAGCTCGCTCGTTCCGCGCGAGCGTGCCGGCACGGCGATCGCCACGGTCAGCGCGATGCTGGGCGTCGGCGGCGCCCTCGGCCTGCCATTAGCCGCGGCGATCGCCCAGAACTCCGACTACCACGTGCTGTTCTGGGTGACCGCCGGCGCGAGCGCGCTGGCCTTCATCGGCATCATGACGGTGGTCCCCAAGGACACCCAGCTGGCAGGTGGCAAGGTCGACTTCATCGGGGCGACACTGCTCGCCGCCGCCCTGGTCTCGCTGCTCTACCCGCTGTCGGAGACCGGCGCATGGGGCTGGGGCTCACCCAAGGTCATCGGCCTGCTGATCTTGTCGGCCGTACTGTTCGCGGTCTTCACGTTCACCCAGACCCGTATCGCCGAGCCGCTTGTCGACCTGGTGACCTTGCGCCGTCGCCCGATCATGCTGACCAACATCGCGTCGATCTTCTTCGGCTTCGCGCTGTTCGCCTCACTGATCGGCACCGCCTCGTACGTCCAGGCGCCCGAGGCCACCGGCTACGGCTTCGGCTCGTCGATCATGACCGGTGGCCTCGCGATGCTGCCCGGCGGTCTCGCGATGCTCGTGCTGGCGCCGCTCTCGGCCAAGCTCGCCACCCGGTTCGGCGCCCCGCGCATCCTGACGTTCGGTGCCCTGGTCGTCGCGGCCGGCTGGTTGTGCCGCATCGTGTTCATCGACTCGCTGACCCAGGTCATCATCGGTGCCACGATCGTCGGCGCGGGCACCGCGATCGGCTACGCGACGATGCCGGCCATCATCAATGCACACACCCCCGTCTCCGAACTGGGAGCCGCCAACGGGCTCAACAGTCTGGTCCGATCGGTCGGCAGTTCGCTGGCCAGCGCGGTGGGCGGAGCGTTGCTGGCCGCCAGTGTCATCAGCCTCGGCGGGCACGACTTCCCGACCCTCGATGCGTACCGCGAATTGTTCGCGCTGTGCGCCGGAGCCTCGATCCTGGCCGCGGTCATCGCTCTCGCGACTCCGAAGGGACCTCAGGACTAGCCGGGCTCAGCGGCGGTCGGCCACCAAGACAGCCGCGCCGAGGAAGTGGCACACCTGCACCGCCAGCTCGAGATCGAGCCGGTCGGGGTCGAGCGATCGGCCTCGTTCGGCCTCGATCTTGCCGATTCGGTATTTGACCGAGTTGCGATGCAGCATGAGCTGTTCGGACGTCTGTGCGTAGCTTCCGCCCGTGCCGAGGAAGACCCGCAATGTCTCGCGCATGCGCGCCTCGGCCGGGCCGTCCACCGCGAGCGGTCCCAGCACCTCGGCAATCCACTGGCGGGCCGCGTCGAGATCACGCACCAACATCGACGCCACCGCGACCCCTCGTTCGCCGAAGCCGATCGCGTGGGTCACCGGGCTCGCCGACGTCAGGGCGACGCTCATCGCGGCATCGGCCTGCTCATGCGTCCGCCGGAAGCCCTCGACCCCGTGTACCGGACAGCCGAGCGCTATCCGCGCATCAGGCGTGCGCACCAGGCTGTGACGGACCGGCTCGACATCCACGGGTATCGCACTTCGCCCACGACCGAACCACACCCATGCCGTGCCGCGGTCGACGGCTGTGAACAGCATCGTCGCGGCGCCGATCGGATCGGCGAGTCCTCGGGCGAAATCGCGCAGTTCCTCGGTCTGGTCGGTGCCGGAGTTGGCCCCGTCGATCCAGATGACCGCACCCACGTGCACTTGATCGAGCCGGTACCGCGCCCCCGTGGCGAAGTCGGCGTGGTCGACGGCCTGGCCGTCCAGTACCCGGCTGACCAACAATGAGGTGACGCTCGCGCTCTTGTCGAGCCACCGTTGACGTTCCTGCTCATGCGCGTCGAGGACTATCTGGGTGATCCAGTCGATGTACTGGTGCAGGAAGCGCGACAACTCATTGAGCAGACGCAGCTTGACCCCCGCCTCGCAGTCGAGCTGCTCGACCTCGTCGAACATCCAGTCGCGCAGATCATCTGAACCGAAGTGATAGGCCCGGCGCAATGACGTGCCGGGCACGCCACGCTGCGCCAACCGGAACGCGTACTCGGTCGCGGCCGTGATGGGCTGCACGTGCTCGAACGGGATTCCGTGCCGGATGATGTGCAGGATCGTGGAGATATTGCCCTCGACGCTGGCCCGCAGCATCGCCATCAGCTCCGGATCATTCAAAAAGTCCACCTCGCGGGCGATGACATCGGTCATCCGCGTCGTGATCTCATCGAAGTGCAGCTGCAGCCGGTCGCCTATCACCGCGACGAGCGCGGCGACCTCCTGATCGGCCTCGGGGGTCATCTCAGCCGCTTCAGAGCCGACTGGGCCGCATTGAATCCGCACATGCCGTGCGCGCCCGCACCCGGAGGAGTCGCCGCCGAGCAGAGGTACACACCTGCGACACCTGTCGTGTAGGGGTCGAGCGCGATACGCGGACGGAACACGAGCCGCAGCGCCGCATTGGCCCCTGTCACGATGTCGCCGCCCACGTAGTTGGCGTTGGAGGCCTCGATCTGGGCGACGGATCGGACGTGCCGGGCGACGATCCGATCACGGAAGCCCGGTGCGAACCGCTCGATCTGCGCCTCGATCGCGGCCGTCGCATCACCCGTGAACCCGGCCGGGACGTGCGCATAGGCGTCGACGGGGTGAACAGTTCCGGCCGAGCGTCCCGGATCGGCCAGGTACTGCTGGCCCAGCAGGACGAAGGGACGTTCGGGCATCCGTCCTGCGTGCACATCGCGCTCGGCCTGCGCCGTCTCGGCGTACGAACCGCTGACGTGGACCGTACCGGCGAGACGCGAGTCGGCGTGCGTCCACGGGATCCCGCCGTCGACGGCGAAGGCGACCTGAAACGCCCCCGGACCATGCCGATACCGCCCGAAGGCCCTCGCGACGTGACCGGGCAACCGGGGTCCGATGATGCGGGCCGCAGCACCCGGGGCCGTGTCGAGCATGACGATGTCGGGCCGGTCGAGCTCGTCGAGCGAGGTGACCTGCACACCCGTCTCGATCGTGCCGCCGAGGTCGACCAGCAGATCGGCCATCGCGGTGGTGATGGACGCCGAACCGCCTTCCGCGACGGGCCAGCCGTAGGTATGCGCCGCCGAGCCGAGAGCCACGCCGATCGCCGATGACATCGGACCCCCGAACGGACGGAATGCGTGGGCCGCGACCCCACCGAACAGCGCCCGCCCCGGCTCGGTCGACCACCTGCGGGCGAGGACGGCAGCCGGCATCGCGGCATACGCCCCGAAGCGGGCGAGCTTGACCGGGTGATCGGGCACATGCAGCATCGGCCGGGTGAAGTCTTCGGTGATATCGCCGAAACGCTCCGAGAGCGGCCCGAAGATCCGCTGCCACGGACGTCCGTCGGCACCCAGCGTCGCCGCGGTCTCAGAGACCGAACGCCGCACCGCCGCACCGCGCCCGCCGTCGAGCGGGTGCGCATACTGCACTTGCGGCCATTTCCAGGTCAGCCCGTAGCGCGACAGGTCGATGCGCCTCGAGAAGGCGGTGTCGACCGAGAGCGGGTGGAAGCCCGAGCACTCGTCGTGCAGCACCCCGGCACCGGTGTACTCACCGCTGCGGGTGCCGCCTCCGATCGTCTCGGCCGCCTCCAGCACTCGCACCTGGACCCCCTCGGCGGCGAGGGTCACGGCGGCAGCGAGCCCGTTCGGCCCGCTGCCGACCACCACCGCTTGAGTCACGTAGCCACCTTAGGCAGGTCGCCGGGTGCGCGGTATCCCTCGAGGGTCCAGGTGACCTGGTGCGGGATGGGACCGTCCGGGAGCCACGGGTGCGCGTCCGCCGCGTCCTTGGCGATGTAGGTGCCGCGCTCGACGACCCCGAGGGCCGCATCGATGACCCGGTACTCGACGTAGTTCTTGTGGATGGGCTGCGACTCCGTGAACGTCACGACGACCTCGCCCGGCGCGAAGTTGCAGCGCTTCTGGACTGCCGCGATGGTCCGTTCGTCGTGCAGGTGGCCGTCGCCGAACTGCCAGCCGATCAGCAGTGTGCAGACGAACTCCGCCTCCCGGATGACGTAGTTCTCCAGTTCGTCGGTGTGCCGCATCATCAGCGACATCAGGGCCCGTCCCTGGGTGTGCATCGTGCGCCAGGCGACGGCCTTCTGCATGAAGATCTCGGCGACTTCCTCGCCGAAGGCCGCGGTGAGTTGATCGATCTGATTGGCGTTGTACTTGACCAGGTGGGTGTTGAGCTTCTCCTCGACGTCACGGCCGCGGAACGCCCACGTCGCCGACGCCCAGTTGCCGGCGTACTGGCGCATCGACGGCAGGAACGAGACGAGATCGGGCCGCAGGTTGCCGAGGATCGGGAAGAACAGCACAGCCACCACCACGAACCCCAACAAGGCAGGAGTCATGTCGCCGACGCCCCAGCCCGCACCGGCGTCGAAGTTCCAGAACAGGAACGGCGTCGCGAACATGAAGAAGATATTCCACTCCAAGGGCACCGCGAGCGGGAACGTCGACGTGATGAACGCGTGGAACAGCAGCATGCCGACGATCGCGAGCAAGGTCATCGTGCGATTGGTCGAGAACAACAGCACGAGCGGCAGCACGAGCTCGACGACCGTGCCGCCGATGTGGGCCAGCGCGCTGCTGACCTTGGACGGCCGGATGTCGTGCGGGAAGTCGCGGTACAGCGACCGCTTGAACCGGCGCGATGTGATCCACGGGGTGTTGCTGACCATGGGCGCCACGACGCTCGTGAAGTTGTGGCCGAACTTGGAGACGCCGGCGCCCATCCAGATCACCACCATCGCGATCTTGGCGGCCACGATGATGTCGACGAGGGAGCTGAACGTCGCGAAGCAGAACAGGATCAGGATGTACTGCTCCGACCGGGCGGCCAGGAAAACCGTCTTGTCGCGCAGGCCCATCAGCACGATCAGCGCGAGATAGGCCGCGACACCCCACACCGGAAGCAGTCCCGGCTCGACCGGGAAGGTGTCGGACGTGGCACCGGGGCCGACGAGCAGGAAGAGCAACACCGCCAGGATCGCGACGTAGACCGTGACATCCCAAGTCGTGCGCTCGTCACCCTTCGTGAACGGCACCTTGCCGGGCCACGGCGGCACCCGCAACGTGCGGCGCCGCGTCCAGTACAGGCAGCCGCCGATGAACGGGCTGAACTTGAACGCCAGCGGGCCCGACGAGGAGGCGAGGCCCAGTATCTCGAACAGGATCGTCCAGACCATGAGCTTCTGGTACACGATCGGCTGGTCCCACCACGAGCTGAAGTCACCGAAGCCGCCGAGTCCTGGAGTGGTCAGTCCTACCACGACGATGCCGCCGCCGATGAAGAAGATCAATTTGAACACGTAGAGCAGGTGCAGTTGCTTGGGCCCGCCGAAGCCGTACTCGCACCAGTGGATCGCGAGCAGCTTCATCCGTTCCATGAATGGCAGTGAGCCGAATTCGGCCGGGTCAACCGGCGGCATGTCGGCGGTCTTGAGTCCCATCAGATGTCTCCTTCGATATGGCGTGGGGGCAGGGCACAGCACCGCGAGGGGATGTCGCGGTCGTGCGGCGGTGCTATTGCTCAGGCGGGCTGGGGGTGCAGCGCCCTGCGCAATGTGGGTTTGTCGATCTTGCCCACCGGGTTCTTCGGCAGGACGTCGACGATCGTGATGCTCTCGGGCACCTTGACCCGGGTCAGGTGGGTGCGGCAGTGCTGGGTCAGCGCGTCTGCGGTGACCGTCGAGGCGGGGTAGAGCGTCACGTAGGCGACGGGCACCTCGCCGAGGATGGGATCGGGTCGCCCGACGACGGCGACCTCGAGGACGTCGTCGACCTGTGCCAGTACGGTCTCGATCTCCTTGGGATAGATGTTCTCCCCGCCGCGGATGATCATGTCCTTGACCCGGTCGACGATCGACAGGTAGCCGTCGTCGTCGAGGCGTCCGACGTCTCCGGTGTGCAACCAGCCGTCGACGATCGTCTCGGCGGTCGCGTCGGCCTTGCCGAGATAGCCGCGCATGACGGTGGGGCCGCTGATCAGCACCTCGCCGCTCGTCCCAGTCGGCACATCGTCGCCAGCGGCATCGACGACCCTGATCTGCTGACCTGGCAGTGCGGGCCCGACGGTGCCGAGCTTGCGCACGCCGTCGACCGGATTGCAGGCCGAAGCACACGTTCCCTCCGTGAGCCCGTAGCCCTCGACCATGACGAAGCCGAACCGGTCCTGGCAACGCTGCAGCAGCTCGGCCGACACCGGCGCGGCGCCACAGACCACGAATCGCAGCGACGAGGTATCGGGACGGACATCTTCGGGAAGGGCGGCCAGCAGGGCGTAGATCGTGGGAACCGCCGAGAAGTACGTCGGGCGCAGTCGTTCGACGTGCCCGAAGAATGTGCTGGGCGAGAACGAGCCGACGATCGTCATGCGGGCTCCGGCGACGAGCGGGGTCAAGGTGCTGACGACGATCGCGTTGACGTGGAACAGCGGCAGCACGAGCAGGCAGTGATCGTCCGCCGAGATCTGCAGGTGCGCTCCCATCGAGGACGTCATGGCCTCGAGATTGCCGTGGCTCAGCATGACGCCCTTGGGCGAGCCGGTCGAGCCGCTCGTGTAGATCAGCAGTGCGAGGTCGTCCGGCCCGAGCCGCACTGGCGGAGGCGCGGCAGTCGTAGTCGTCTTCGCGAGCTCGTCGACGCTCACGTGCGGACGTCCTGCGGTGGGGGCGTCGGAACCCGCGTTGATCACCAGGACGGCGCCGGAGTCATTGATCTGGTGATCGGCCTCCGAAGCCGTGAAGACCGGATTGATCGGGGTCGCGCAGCCGCCGAGGCGCCAGGCGGCGAAGACCGCCAAGATCAGCTCGACCCGGTTGGGCAGCATGATCGCCAGCACGTCTCCCGACCCGAAGCCGCGGGCAGCCAGTTGCTCGGCGATCGCCTCGACCCGCTGCTCCACCTGGCCGTACGTCAGATCTGAACTGTCGTCGGCGAGGCAGGGCCGGCCGTGTCGTCGAGCTGGCTGCTGCCACGGCAGATAGGGGAGGTCCACAGTTGCGCCCTTCGTCGTAGATGTGACCTACGACACTAGGGACAACTGGGGGCCCCGCCCACGTCCCAGCCCCACGAACTTCTCGGCCCGCACTGTGCATGATGCACAAGAGAGGACAGAGCGGCCGGTTCAAGCCAGAGGGCCGACCTCGAACACGGCGTCGGGCTTGCGGCGGTTCTCGACAACCCATTCAGCGACATAGCGCAGCTTGACATTGTGAGTCTGGGACTGACGGCGCAGGAACTCGAAGGCCCGGTCCGCGTCAAGATCGAACCGCTCCATGAGAATGCCCTGCGCCTGACCGATCAGCTTGCGCGCATCGATCGCGATCTGCAGGCCCTCTTCATTGTGGGCATTGGCGAGCGCCACGGCAGCATGGCGCACGAAGATCGCCGCAACCGCGAAGTCATCCTCGTCGAATGCATCGGGCCCGTTGGCGTACAGGTTGAGCGATCCGTACCGGCGAGCCGACGTCTCCAGGCGCACACTCAACACACTGCGAATACCCAAAGCAGCCACTGCCGGCCCCCATTTGCGCCACCGCGGATCGATGCCCACGTCTCCGGAGATGAAATGAGACGGACCCTCGATCGCATCGAGACACGGTCCCTCGTCATGGATGATCTGCAGATTGTGCGACTCACCCACCCGGTCGGAGGTCGCCGCAGCAGTCTCGATCTGTTGACGTGCATGTACCAGCATGATCCCGGCGTCATCACAGTTCGTGGCGAGCTGTGCATACTCGGCAATCTTCTCAACGGTGCGCTCAGCTGTCGGCGCATCGTGAAGATCCAGCGCCATCTGCGCGAAGAACGAAGAACCGGTCACCGCAATCCCCTCAGAGTCGAATTTTCAGGAGCAGAAAGACAATTGCTTGTCGAGACCGTACACCGCGGTCATGTCGCCACAGTTTGGCGGTTAGATCGAAGGGTACCTCCGCAGATAGCACATCGTTGATATGTCACTGACCGGCCCGGCCATAAGGGAGATCGTCATGACCGCAGACCTGCAATTGGAGGGTCCTACCGTGACCCTCTTCGGCATCCGCGACGAACTGGACCAGGCTTTGGGAGTCGAGTTGGCCCGACGAGGATGCAGCACTCACATCATCACCGCCTCGATGGGCTGGCTGGCTTCCACAACGCATGCCGTGATCCGGTTGGGCACCCCGACCGGCGACCAGGCGATGCACGGCCTGGCCGCCAGTTCGGCCCCCGCGACTCATGCCGTCGCGGTGTGCGAGACGACCAGCGATGCTGCAGCGGCCGACCGCATCCGCACGGCCTGGGCGCAAAGTGGCGAGAACCACCGCACGTCACTGATCTGGCACGATTCGCTCGACGCGCTGCACACCTCACTCGACCGGACATCGCTCGACGAACTCGTCTCGACGATTGCCGACGAGATCTTCGAGCCGACGGGACTGGAAGCGCCCTGACCCCACGAGGCGGAGTCAGGACGCTCGGTCAGGCAGCGTCGGCGAAGCCCACTTTGGCCCTGAGCCCTTCGAGAACCTTGGCCAGACGACGCGAGACCTGCATCTGGCTGACGCCGACGATATCGGCGATCTCCTGCTGGGTCTTGTCCTCGACGAATCGCAACCGGATGAGCTCGCGCTCGTCCTCTGGCAGTTGGCGATACAGCGGTCCGACCGTGACCCAGTCGTCGATGAAGTCATAGGCCGACTCCTCGACACGGATCGTCTCGCCGAGCGGCTGGCTCGAACCGCCGACAGGCTGGTCGAGCGACGTCGGCGCGAAGCAGCCCTTCGCCGCGAGCGCCTCGGTGATGTCAGCCACGTCAGCACCGAGTTCATCGGCGATATCGTCGACCCCCGGGGCGTGCGCCTCTGTCTGCAAGCGGCGCTCCGACGCCTTGGCGATATCGGCCTGGAGCTGCTGGATTCGTCGCGGGGGACGTACGCCCCAGCCGTGATCGCGGAAGTGTTTTTTGATCTCGCCGAGGATCGTGACGGTTGCGAACGGCACGAACTCTCCGCGATCGTGATGGAAGCCACGGATGGCTTTGACCAAGGCGTAATTGGCGACCTGGATCAGGTCTTCTCGGTCGATGCCGCGGCCGAAATATCGGCCCGCGAGCTGACGGGAAAGGCCCAGGTAACGGCGCACGATTTCATCTTCGAGTGCCTCGCGCTCGTGCGGGTCGGCAACGGCTGCGGCTTTTATGAGTACGGCCGTATCCTCGAAGTGGCTGCTACTGGGGCGAGTTTGAGCGGAATTCACGATGACCCTCCTGGGGCTATCGATCCGGGGTGCGGCTACTGCTCAACCACTCCACAACCCTTTCACCATTTGATGTGTGAAAGCAAGCCCCGAAGGGTAACTAGTAACTAGGTGGCATAGTTCGCTTGAACTATGTCGGTCTGAATCATGGAGGAGAAACCCAGATGCCCATCCGCAAAAACAAGACCCTGCGTGACAAGCTGGAGCACCATATCGAGGACCTGGCTTCTCAGACCGACGGATTACGCCAGCAGGTTGTCGACCGCGCACCGGGCGTCCGCGATCAGCTGATCGCCGCACTCCCCGACAAGGACCAGTTGGTCGATCTGCGCGACGATCTGTTCGAGAAGCTGCCCGAAGGCGTGCAGGAGAAACTGCCCGAGCGGGTCAAGCCCCGACGCCGCCGGCTACGCAAGGTCGCAGTGGTCGGCGTACTGACCGGTGCGGGGGCCGCAGCATTCGCGATCCTCAAGCGCCGCGGCGACACGCCCCCGGCCTACACTCCCCCGCCGCCCACACCGCCGCGTCCCGCGAGCCCGGCGGCACCCAAGACTCCGCCGGCACCGGCCGCCGCGACCGGCGATCCATTGGCCCCGGAGCCCCCGCTCAGCTGATCCGGTAAGCGCGATTATCCCAATCGCGCCCGGTTGAGCGACAATGACTGAAGAGCGGGGATGGGAGCTCAGCCCATCCCCGCTCGCCTCACTTCGGCCGCTGCGAGATCTCGCCAGCTTCAGGCGGACCGGGTGATCTCGACTCGCTCCAGACGCGGAGTCTCACCTGGCTGCACCGTGACCCGGCACTCCCAATCGGGCGCGAATCCGCGAACGATGGCCGGCAACGACACCGCCCAGAACAGTGCGGCGTGCTGGCCCGCCTGCTCATCGCGGAAGAGCTCATCGAATGGTGTGTCGTGCACCGCGGCAACGAATCCGTCGTCATCGCACTGTTCGACATCCATCTCCCAGATGCGCAGCGGAGCGACATCGAGGTGCTCGACCAGTGCCGCCGGAGTCAACGGCGTACCTGCCTCCCGCAGCACCTCGGCCAGCAACTCGCCGCGCTGGGTCGCCCAGACGCCGATGGCCCGCTCGAGGACGCCGGCAGGCATCTCTCCGGTCTCCATCGACCTGGCGTAGGTCAGATAGCGCCCCGCCACCAGCCGGCTCGTGCGCTGCAACGCCGAGCGGAGACCCTCGGCCGGATCGGTGTCCGAGCCGGGATACATCCGCGCCAGACGCCGGCCCAGCTCGGTCGGCTCGCCGGCCTCGAAAGCATCGACTCCGCCGGGCAGCACCCAGCGGAACGAGCAGTGGCTGTCGCCCTTCATCAGATTCGTGGGGATCACCACGATGCCGTCGGGGTGATAGCTGCTGGCGATCGACTGGTGGACCTCATCGCAGTACACGTGGCCCCAGCGATGGAAGCCGGCTTCTTTCCAGGCCAGTGACGCCGGGCAGTAGTGCACATCGTGCTGGACGTCAGACGGTGCGTACGATCCGCTGGACTCCATCTCGTCCGCGACGACATAGGTGCTCGCGCTGTCCCAGCGACGCATCAGGGTTTCCATATCGATCGACCCGCCCAGGGCGTTGTGCGCCTGACGCATCTCCCTGCCTCGCCAGCTGCCGTATTCGCGCAGGTGACGCCTGACGGTGGGCTCGGCCGTGGGGCCGCCGATCGCCAGGACTTCCTCGGTGAAGTGCATGTACAGCCGTGCGCCGGCCTGCAGGATCGCAGTCAGCTGCGCCTTGGCACCCTCGTCGATCTCGATATGGCTACTCATCAACTCGCCTCGCGTTCGCTCTCGTCGGTGGCCCGTACAGCTGCTTGGAGGTCCGCCACGGACACGAACTTGACCCGTGGACGCTGCTGAGCCAGTCCGGCGGACACCTCGGCCCGGTCGATACGCCGCCAGCCGTCGATCGTCACCGCGGCAGGCACTCGTTGGTTCAGCAGCGCGGCGAAGCTCGGACGCACCGAGCCCCGCGCGATGGCGCCGGACTCGATATCGGCCATGATGCTGGCCGCCGTCGCCGTGGCACAGCGCTTGTTCTCGCCGATGACACCTCGCGGGCCGCGCTTGGCCCAGCCGGCGACATAGACACCCGGTGCGACCCGACCGTCCTCGTGCGGGATCCGGCCGAGATCCTCGGCGAAGGGGACATCGGGCAGGGCAAGGGTCGAGAAGCCGATCGCGGTGATCAGCAAGGAGCACTCGACGACCTCGCCACCGATACGCACACCTGTCACCGCGTCGGCGCCGATGACCTCGGTCGGGCTCGCGTGGAACCGCAGCACGAGCCGTTTGTCGGCTGAAGGATCCGGCTCGCGGGACACCGCATCGCGCAGGATCGCGCTGATCTCGCTGTCGCCGTCGAGTTCTGCACCCTCGACCACAACGGTTAGACCGGGCAAGGAGCACAACTCCCTCAGTTCCTGAGGGGAGCAGGCCGCTTGATCCGGGCCGCGACGTCCCAGCAGAACGACCTCGTCGACAGCGCTCGCCGACAAGGCGTGAATCGCGTGATCGGCCATATCGGTCGCGGTGAGCAGCTCATCGGGAGCCAGCAGCATCCGCGCGCAGTCCATCGCGACGTTGCCATTGCCCACCACAACGGCGCGACGCCCATCGAGGCCGATCTCGAGACCGGCTTCGGCGACTCGTCCGTTGTACCAACCGACGAATGCACCGGCACCCATGACTCCGGCCAGGTCCTCACCCGGAATGCCGAGACGGCGATCCACCTCGGCGCCCGTGGCGTAGACGACGACGTCGAAGTGCCGGGTCAGTTCTTCGTGAGTCACGTCAGAGCCGACGTTGACCCCGCCCCAGAAGGCATAGCCCTCGCGGTCGGCGATGCGGTCGAACACCCGGGTCACCGACTTGATCTTCGGATGGTCAGGCGCGACCCCACTGCGGACCAGGCCCCAGGGAGTCAGATCCCGATCGAGCACATCGACTGTGCACGGCACCGGGCTGCGGCTCAGCAGCTCGCCGGCAACGTAGGTACCGGCCGGACCGGCACCTACTACTGCGACCTTGACGTGACCACTCATGTTCTCCTCCGTCAGACCTGTGGAACGCCGAGGCGTTCGGCCATCTTCTGGAATTCGACCAACGGCACGTCCTCGGGACGCACGTAGAGGATCATCTGGGCGCGCAGCGGCGGCAGGAGCCAGGGCTTCTGGCTCTCGACGATCTCCTTGTCCTCGAGCTTCACGCCGAGGTTGAACTCCTCGATCGCCGCATCGTTGGCGGGATCCTTGTCGTACGTGCGTGCGAGCTGCGTGAACGTCAGGGTGCGGTTGTACGACACCGGCAGGTAGACATTCCAGGTGACGGAGTCGCCGATCGCGGACTTGACGATGTTCTTGGTCGAGGAGATCGTCGAGACGTTGTTGAACTCGACCTCGATCGTCTCGTCCTCGCCGACCTCTGCGCCCTCGTGTGCCAGCGGACCTGCCGGGAGCCGGGTGCGATAGTCCGAGTAGAGGATATTGTCCTCGACCCGGACCGGGACGTCACCGACACGCTCGGGCATGCGCGGCTGTCCGGCCACGCCCAGCGAACCTGGATGCACCCAGGAGAAGTGCGTGTCGTCCAAGGCGGCCATCACGAGCCGGGGCGCGCTGGCTGCCCACTCGTCGTGCTGCAGGATCTCGTTCTTGTAGTACCGGTCATCGTCGAACTCGTCGTAGGGCGGCAGATCGCCGACGGGCTCTTCGGCCAGGCACACCCACACCAGGCCGTAGCGCTCCTGCGAGTGGTACTTGCGGACGCGCGCCTGGGCGGGAATCTTCTCGCTGGCACGCAGCGGGATGTCGATACAACGGCCCGACTTGTCGTACGACCAACCGTGGTAGCGGCAGCGCAACGCCTTGCCGCCGTCGGTGACATCTCCCAGCGACAGGGCGGCACCGAGGTGGCGGCACACATCGGGGAATGCGGCGATCTCGCCGTCCAAGCGGACGACAGTGATGTCCTGATCGAGGATCGTGATGCGTTCGGGCTTGTCGCCGAGATCCTGCGACCGGATCACCGGATGCCAGAACTGCTCCATCGCAATTCGGAATTGCTCGATCGCTGATGCATCGGGCGTTGTCATGCCACCTCCAAGGTCAGGATTGGATCCAGGATTCAATCATACATATGTCGGGTGTCACGTTCCACCCGAGCGGCACAGTCGTCTCCACGCGACCCGTGCCCGGCAAGAACGACCGCATATGCCGTCGTCGATTCACCGGCCTGGCCAACCGACCAGCCGGATGCGTGCGGTGCCTGCCAGGCCGGCAGACACCTCGATCGCTAGCTGCTGCGGCCGATCAGTGCCCACAACCCGGCGGTGTCCATATCGCCGTCGAATCCGTCCGCGAGTTGCCGGGCAACCTCGGCGCCCAGTGCCGGCTCGACGCAGCTGAAGAACTTGGCCCGCTGATCCGATTCGCTCATCGGCAGTTCCACGTCGCCGCGCGCATCGATCCGTGGCTCGCAGACGATCGTGCGGCCGTCGGACAACCGGAGCTCGAGTTGCGTCGGATACTTGTCGGGAAGATGGGAATCCAGAGCCGGATCGTGCACCACTTCGATAGTTTCGGCCACGGCCAGGACTCGCTCGTTACTCAGGGCCTCGGCCGTCATCTGGGCCGGACCGACCGTGCCGTGTGTCAGCAGCGTCCCCAGCACGAACGGATAGCTGTACTGCGCGTGCTCCAGGCTCGGCGGCCGCTTGTGGTCGAGGAATGATGCCCATCGGTGCGTCCGCACCGTGATGCCTTCGATCTGCTCGGCCGCCAGCCCTTGCGTGATCTGATCGGCCAACGCGTCGAGCGCCGTGTGGGTGTATCTGCAGCTCGGGTACGGCTTGAGGTAGGAGCGCTCGATCTCGAACACCGTGCCCCACGAGTCGACGAACGGATCATTCATCGCGCCGGGTTCATCGAATGGCGTGGCGGGGAAAATCGCCGGATCGGCCACATCGCCGCCAAGAGTCGGCCTCATGAATCCCGCCTCGGCGAGCTTCGTGGCGGTCAATGCCGTGGCTCCGGACCAGCCGATCGCCTCCTTGACCATGGGCCACTGCAGCGCCGCCATCGGAGCGTGGGCCCAGGCGATCTGCATCGCCCGCCGGATCCCGTCTTCATCAGCCCCTCGGACCTTCGCCGCTCCGGCCGCCGCTCCGACGGCCGCGGCAGTCCCCGAGCAATACCAGCGATCGGTGACCTCATCCTTGGGCCACAACAGGTGGGCGAGCCGGACGGCGACTTCGAAACCTGCCACCTGCGCCTCCAGCACCGCCTTCATCGAGGTGGGCCGATTCGAGGCAGCCACCAAGATCGTCGGCACGATGACCGAGGACGGATGGATCGCACCGCCTTGATAGTGCCCGTCATCGAAGTCGAGAGCGCTTGCCGCGAGCGCACTCTGGAAGCCGGCCGCTGTCGCGCTGCGTCCCGGAGCGCCCGGCGCGAGAACCCGGAAGTCTCCGAGATCATCGCCGAAGGCCATCTCCGCCGTGCGGGCCGCGCTCGTCGTCGCGCCCGCCAGCGCGGTGGCGACCGTGTCACGCAGACCTTGTCGGGCGCGAGTGCGGGCAAGATCGGGAATGAGGTCGATCGTGAGCTCGGACGCGAACTGGGCCACATCGCGAATCGTCATGGATTCCTTCCTCACGCCTGATTACCAGCAGTATTGCTGCCATCGTCAACCGTGCCACCGAGATAGGTCTCCTCGATGCGCTTATTGGCCGAAAGCTCCTTGCCGGTTCCCGACAGGACGATCCGACCCAGTTCGATGACATAGGCACGGTCAGCTATCCGCAGCGCCTCGCGGACGTTCTGTTCTACCAGCAATACGGCCGTCCCTGCCTCGGCGAGCCTCGAGGCGACACCGAGTATCTCGTGGGACATTCGCGGCGACAGCCCCAATGACGGCTCATCGAGAGCCAGAACTCGAGGCCGGGTGACCAGAGCCCGACCGACCGCGAGCATCTGTTGCTCTCCTCCGGACAAGGTCCCTGCCAGCTGATCGCGACGCTGCCCCAGGACCGGGAACATCTCGAAAACCTCCTCGATCCGCTCGCCGATCACCGATCGGGTCTTTCTCAGCGAGTACGCACCGAGGCGCAAGTTCTCACCGACTGACAGAGTGCCGAAAACCCGCCGGCCTTCAGGAACATGGCGAAACCCCTTCGACACCACCTCGTGGGCCGGCATCCCGGCGATGTCCTGCCCTTCCAGGAGGATTCGTCCACGCTTGGGCGTCAAGAGACCGGAGATGCCGTTCATCGTCGTGGTCTTACCGGCCCCGTTAGGGCCGAGCAGCGCCACGACCTCCCCGGCGTTGACGTCGAACGTCATGTCGTGGACAACGGTCAACTCCCCGTATCCCAAATCGACAGCCTCAATGCTGAGCAGTGCCATGGCGTGTCCCTCCTTCTTGCGCAGTTGGCGCTCCGAGGTAGGCCTCGATAACGTCGGGCCGGGCCAGAACCTCGGCGGGTTTCCCGGCCGCGATGACCTTCCCCTGATCGAGGACCACGAGCTCGTCGGCCACCGAGGTGACCAGCGGCATATCGTGCTCGATCAACGCAACGCCGACAGACTCCGCGGCGATTGAGCGCAGCAATTTGACCAGATCTTGTTTCTCCACCGGATTCATCCCGGCCGCGGGTTCATCCAGAATCAGCAGACGCGGCTCCATCATGAGCGCCCTCGCGATCTCCGCGCGTCTCCGGTCCGCGTACGACAATTCGGGCGGACATTGGCCGGCCAGGTGAGCAATCCCGACCCGGTCGAGCATCTGCAGCGCCCGCACGGCGGCCTCGCTGTCGTACTGCCTCATGGAACCCGGCGAGAGCAGCGCATGTCTGACAGTGAGCCCCGAGTCCGCGTAGTCGGCAACCAGGACATTGTCGAGAACCGTCATCTGGTCGATCAGGCGAGCCGACTGGAACGTCCGGCTGATGCCGAGACGAGCCACGCGGTGGGCCGAGAGATTCGAGATGGTGGTCCCGTCGAGCAGAACCGATCCGCGCGTCGCACTGCACACTCCGGTGATTGCGTTCACGAGCGTCGTCTTGCCCGCCCCGTTGGGACCGATGATGCCGACGACCTTTCCGCTCTCCAGCGTCATCGAGACGCCGTCGAGCGCGGTCAGCCCGGCGAACTTCTGGGTCATGTCGCGGACCTCCAGCAGCGGACTGCCCGACAACGGTGTGGTTTCGCGCCGCCGAGAAGCGACCCGCTCCGGGAGACCGTCCAAGGCAGGAACCCGGGTGGCCACCCGTTCGGGAATCATCCCTTGCGGCCTGAATTCGACCAGGACGATCACCGCGATCGAGAAGAGCAGCAGACGGTACTCCTGGAAGGAACGCAACACCTCGGGCAGCCCGACGAAGATCACCGCCGCCAACAAGACGCCCGTCGTGCTACCGAGTCCGCCGAGTACCACGACCATGATGATCTGGACCGACAACAACAACGTGAAGTTCGTCGGGTCGATCGCCACGGATCGCGCAGCGAAGATCGACCCCGCCAGAGCACCCATCGCACCACCGGCGATGTACGCCCCGATCTTGAGTCGCAGCGTCGGCAGCCCCATGGATTCGGGCACGATGTCGTCAGAGCGGATGGCTCGCCAGGCCCGGCCGATGTGCGAACGTCCGAGGCGGTTGCAGAACACGACCGCGATCCCCAACAACAAGAACGCAAGGAGCGCCTGACGGATGGGCGAGTCGAACTGAAACCCTCCCAGCGTCGGGATCGGCAAGGGATACAGTCCCCGCGAGGCGCCCACGAAATCCCAGTTGTTGGCGATCGTGCGGATCAGCTCACCGAATCCGATCGTCACGATCGCCAGATAGTCCGGACGCAGGCGCAGCGTCGGATAGCCGATGATGATGCCGGCGACGCTGGTGACCAGCACCGCGATCGGGATCGACACGAAGAAGTTGAGCCCCCACTGGACCCCGCAGATCGCTGAGACGTAGGCGCCGATCGCGAAGAACGCCGCGTACCCCATGTCCAGGAGGCCCGCGTAGCCCATCACGACGTTCAGGCCGAGGCCGAGCGCTGCATAGGTCGTCACGCCGATCGCGACGGTCGTGATGTAGTCGGATCCGTAGAGGCTGAGCACTCCGACCGCGAGCAGGCCGAGGCACAGCATCGCGATCATCGAGGTCGCAGCCCGATCACACAGACTGCGCAGCTTGTCATGGCGCAAAAAGGTCAACATCTAGGCACGCTCCGCAACTCGTTCGCCAAGGATTCCGTGTGGTCGGACGTACAGGACGAGGATCAAAGCGCCGAAGATCACCGCATCGGACCAGGTTCCTGCCAGATAGCCCTGGACGAATGCCTCCAGAAGCCCGATCAGCAGACCGCCGAGGACGGCACCGCCGATATTTCCGATACCGCCGATGACTGCTGCGGTGAAGGCCTTGAGACCCAAGGCGAATCCCATGTCGAAGGAGATCCGCTGATAGTAGGCACCGGCCAGCACCCCGGTGAGAGCAGCCAGGGCCGCACCGATCACGAAGGCGGCAGCTATCAGGAATGACACGTTGATGCCCATCAACCTGGCCGCATCGTGGTCGACGGCCAGCGCCCGCATCGCGGTTCCGGTCATGGTCCGTTGGGCGAAATAGATCATGCCGACCATCAGCAGACCGGCCAGGCCGATCACGAGGACGTCCATGCCGCTGATCGCGACGCCCCCGATGTCGATCGTCATATTGCCGAGCTCGGTCTGCGGGTAGGTCTTCTGCTGAGCGCCGAAGACAAGCTTGACGATCTCCTCGATCGCGAAGGCGACGCTCAACGTCACGAGCATGAATCCCAGCGTGGATCGGCCGATCAACCGGGTGTAGAGGAAGCGCAGCAGGACCAGCGACAGCAGTGAGGTTCCCACTACCGCGCCGGTACCTGCCACCAGCAATCTCGGCAGCATCGGCATCGCGTCGATCCAGCCGATCTGGAGGAACATCCAGCCCAGATACGCGCCGACCATGACGAGATCGCCATGCGCGAAGTTGATCAATCTGACGATCCCGTAGACCATCGTGTACCCGAGGGCCACGAGTGCGTAGAAGGATCCGATCGTGAAGCCGGTCAAGACGACCTGGATGAAGGTGTCCATGAGGAGGCGACCTTTCCTGGCTCAGATCCGCTTAACCGACGTCCGACCAACCTGCGTCGGGGGAGTAGGACGCAATGGGGGCGAACTTGCCCACTTCGCCTTCTCGGATGGCCAGGAACGGGAAGGCCTTGCGGTCGCCGCGTTCGTCGAATGAGATGTCTCCGGTCACGCCGGTGAACGTCAGCGCCCGCAGGCGGCGACCGAGATCCTTGGGATCGAGCTTCTTCGGATCTTCCTTCAATGCTTTGACCAGGCCCTGCATGGCGTCGTACTGGAAGACGCCGAACTGCCCCGGCGTCGCGTCGAACTTCGCGTCGTACGCTGCGCGGAACCTATCGGCCTGATCGCCTTGCAACAGTCCTGCTGTCGGGTACGAGATGATGCTGAATTCTGGCGAGGTGACGGCCTTGGGCGCCGCCGCGAGGACCGTCAGGTCGATCGACGAGGCACCACCGACCAAACGATAGCCATGCTGAAGCTGGGCCCATTGCTTGGCGAGGATGCCGAATTCGGGATAGAAGCCGGTGTAGACCAGGGTGTCCGCACCGCTTCGGCTGACCCGCTCCAATGCCGCCCGGTAGTCGTTCTGGCCCGGTTGGATTCCATCGTCGTAAACCATTTCGACAGAGCCCTTGGCCTTGATCTCCGACTTCAGCGAGTCCGCCACCGAGCGCGAGAACTCGGTGTTGTCATTCATGATCGCGACCTTCTCGGACTTGAGCTGGTCGGCGATGTAGACCGCCGTGACCGGCGCTTCCTGGTCGTCACGCCCGATGTAGCGGGTGATTCCGGGGTACTTCGCGTCGGTCAGTTTGGGATTGCTCGACACCGACGTGACCAGCGGGAGATCCCCGGAGCGGTGGAACACCTCGCTGGCGGGCAAGGTCGCGGACGAACAGAAGCCGCCGACGACCGCAACAACCTTGTCGGTGACGAGCTTTTGGGCTGCCTGGGTTCCCTGCTGGGCCTCGCACGCATCGTCGGCCACCACCAGCTTGATCTTGCGGCCGTCGATGCCGCCGTCTGCGTTGACTTCCTCGACGACCAGTTTTGAGGCTCGGACCATATCTTCTCCGTCGGCCGCGACGCTTCCGCTCATCGGCGCGAGCACGCCGATCTTGATATCGCCGCTTTCGCCGGATGCTCCGCCGCAGGCGGTCAGTGCCAGAATCGGCAATCCGATCACCAGGCCGGTCATGAATCGTGTGGCGCCGTTGTTCTTCATCGAAGAAACTTCCCTTTCGTCAGGCGAGCGCGCCGAACTCACCCCAGGGACCGGCGCCCCACTGGGGCGCAACTGACAACGTGATCCGGGGGCGTACTCGGCGTTCTCGGGGCTTGGCGGGCGAGCAGAGCGTCGTCCATCCGTGGTGGCCGCTGAGCCTTGTCCAGGGACACTTCGTGGGTGTGCTAGTCCTGGTTCGGATCGGCGAATGGATCCAATATGAAGGATGCATACTCCACTGTCAATGGGTTGACAGAAAATCCTTCAGGCACTAAAAAGCCTGGAATCACAGAAGTAAGCGGCCGCTTTGTCGGATTGTTGGAAGGAGTCGAGGGCAGGCGTCCTTGTATGTGAGATCACCCGAACAATCGAATCACCCTGTCTGCTGATGCTGCTAGGCTCCTTGGATCCAGGATTCGATAGGAGAGTCATGTCAAGCGCGCCTTCTTTTCAGAAGCCCCCGACCCAGGTCGAGGCGGTGCTGCAGGAAGTACGGCGAGCCTTGCTGGTCGGCGACTTCCCGGTCGGCGGCCGGGTCAATGTCGACGCGATCTCCAAGAACCTGGGCGTCAGCCGCGCGCCGGTCCGCGATGCCTTGCGCATCCTCGAAGGCGAGCACCAGGTCGAGTACGAACCCCACCGCGGATATGTCGTTCCGCGGCTGAGCCTGGAGTCGCTGTTCGACCTGTACCGCACCCGTGAGCTGCTGGAGGCCGAAGCCGTGGCCCGCACGGTCCCGCACCTGACCGACGCTGACGTCGCGGCCATACGGGCCGCCTGCGATGCCACGAGTGACGCCCTGGCCGCCGGAGACCGGGTCGCGGCGACGTACGCCAACCGCAGCTTCCATTTCGCGCTGTGCACCCGGCCCGAACACGAGCAGCTACTGGGCGCGATCCAGCAGGCTTGGAACGCCGACGCGTACCGCTCGCTCTACACCTCCGACATCCAGGCCGCGATCGCGAACGCGCACGAGCACCAGGCGATCGCCGACGCCGCAGCGGCCCGCGACGCCCGCACCGTCATCAATCTGCAGAACCTGCACCGCGACGGCGAACTGGCTCAGCTCCTCCCGCAGCTGGAGTTCGACATCGACGTCGACGACCTCCTCGCCCGCAAGCCGTGGCGCTCGACGATCGACAGCTCCGCGATTCTGTAACCCTTCCCCGCCGCCGCACCACCCCTGGGGCGGTGCGCTGGCGTCCACCTAGCCCGACGTCTTGGACGCTGGCGCACCGCCCCAGGGGCGCGGGAGCACGGGTCAGGAGCGGGTGCCGAGCTCCTGCACGCTCTGGAACAGCAGATCCGATCCGATCTGGAGCACCTGTTCGTCCAGGTCGAAGGTCGCCTCATGGTGGTGCGCGGCCGGTGAACTGCCGATCACGAGGTAGATCGCCCGCCCCCCGAGCTCGTGCACCCGGTCCATCAACCACGACGCATCGTCGCTGCCCTCGTCGGACGTATGCCGCAGTACCTCGAGCACGGACGGCACCGTGGTCGCCACGCCAGCGACCCTCTCGGCCAGACTCGCATCCGACACCACGGCCGGCGCCTGGCCGATCAGATCGATCGAGCAACCGACACCGTACGTCGCGGCGCTTCCGTGCAGGGCCTGCTCGACCCGCGACAGCAATTCCGCGCAGGCGTCGGAGCGACTGGCCCGCACCTCCAACGTCATGACCGCCCGCGCGGGTACGACGTTGGTCGCGCCATCAGCGTGTAGCGAACCGACATTGGCCCGCACCGAAGCGCTGCCGTGCTGAGGCATGCTGTGCACCGCGAGCGTCGCAGCAGCCGCCGCCAGCAGGGCACTGCGTCCGCGTTCTGGACCCAGACCCGCGTGCGCGGCGGTGCCTTCGAACGTCGCACGCATCTTGGCCGATGCGAGCGATCCCGCGGTGTCGGTGCTGATGGCACCACTGGAGACTCCTACACCCAAGTGGATGCACAACAGATCGTCCACGTCGTCCAGCACGCCGGATGCCGCCATCGCCCGGCCGCCGCACAGCCCCTCCTCGGCCGGCTGGAACAGCAACTTGACAGTTCCGGCGAAGTCGCGGTCGGCCAGTCGTCTGGCCACGTCCAAGGCGATCGCGACGTGCCCGTCGTGGCCGCAGGCGTGCATGAGTCCGGGTCTGGTGGACGCGAAGCCGAGCGCCGTCGGCGGGTGGGTCTGATCGGCCGATTCGAGCACCGGCAAAGCGTCGATATCGGCGCGGATCGCCACGACCCGGCCCGGCCGGCGTCCCGTCAGCGTCGCGACGACTCCCGTCATCCCGCCTGCCATCGGCGCAAGCACCGCTTCGGGAACTCCTGCGGCCAATGCCTCGCGCCACGCCTCGTCGAGTTGTTCCTGCGGCGGCACTCCCATCCGCAGCGCCGGGTCGAGCACCTCGGTTCCGACCGAGACCGACCAGCCCAGCTCATTGAGCCGTTGCACCACCACGGCGCACGTCCGGTACTCCATGAAACCGAGCTCCGGATAGGCATGTAGGTCACGCCTGATGTCGACGACGGACGGATGGGCGGTCATCGGTCCGCCGTGGTGCGAGTCAACGGATCGGTCACCGTGGCGGTTCCGTCAGCGACGACAACACGTCCACCGAGCACCACCGTGGCCGAGGAACGGCCGTGTGCGGCGTTGACGACCAACAGATCGCCATGAGCTCCCGGCTCGACCCGACCGGCTTCGCTCAGACCATTGCGGCCCGCCGGATTCGCAGCGAAGATCGCCGCGACCTCGGGTCCTGTCAAGAGACCATCAGACAGGCAGCCGAGCGCCACGTCGAGCAACAGTCCGGGCGTGTGGACGACAAGACCGTGGGCATCAGGATGCGAGCCGCCGGAGTCGGACGAAGCCGTCAGCTGGCCGAGAGGAACAGCTGTCACCAGAACCTTCAGCGCCGCTTCGGGAGCCACCGTGCCGGCGAAATAGGCCGGCGTGATGCACGCCGTGACGTCGAGATTGACGCCGAGTCGACCCAATTCGATGGATCTCCCGAGCACCTCGGCATTCCAATTGACGTGGGTTATCGTCAACAGACCAGGCGGCACGTGGTGCTCGTTCACGGCCTGCTCGACCAGATCGAGGCAGGCCGGATCGGCGCCGATGTGGATGTGCACGACACCCGGCTTGCCCGCGGTACGGGAACCGGCTGCGACGGCGGCCGCCAGATCGGCGAGCTGGCGGGAGGAGCTGACCGCCCCCAGTTCACCGATGGCCATCTTGAGACCGCGCACCTCGGCAACCAGCGCGATATCTCGCCTCACATCGCCGGTCAGCGTGACCGGTGGTGCGCTGATCTCACCGGTCAGCATCGAGGCATGCAGGCCCTGGGCCTGGAGCGCCCGCACCCGCGAAAGCAGCGACTCGGGATTGCGCACGACGGTGTCGTGGCCCAGGACGCCGACCAGCGAGGTGATGCCGCCGGTCGTGAACTCCTCGAACATCAGCGGGAGGTTCTGGCTGGCCGGTCCCTGTCCGCCCCCACCACCGGTCGGATGGCAGTGCTGATCGACCAGGCCCGCGAAGACGTCCATGCCCGTGGCATGCAACTGAGGCACCAGGACGCCGGCGATGTCGACCGACGCGATCGTGGGTTCGACCGCGACGATCCGGCCGCCGAGCACCAGGATGTCGCGGAGCTCAGAGCCGTCGGGGGTGTGCACCCGACCGCCACGAACCAGCAGATTGCTCATTGGCGGGCCTGGAAACTCGCCTGCCAGGCATCGACGCTGCCGTCGAGGACCTCGCTGATCGACACCTCGCGCTTGGCCCACGAGGATTCGAGGATCGCGAGGCCACCGGCCAGCGCGGTCATGGCCTCGGGTCCGCCGATCTCTGGCTGACGCGACTCGATGATGCTGCGCGCGAAGTCCCAGATCTCGTAGGCCAGTCCATAGCGCAGCGGCTCGGCGGTCGAGATCGTCAGATCGTCCGGATCCCAGGTACCCGCAGGCAACAGCTGGGCCCGCTCCCGTTCGTCCAGGCCCGCGATCCAGTCGGCAACCTGATCCTGCACGGGGCGGCGTTGACCATCGTCGGTCGTCACGAATCCGCCCTGCCAGCCCTCCCAGATGTCTGATGTCACGCTGCCGCGATCTCCCACGATCAGTCGCGATGCCTGGGCGCCGCCGTGTCCGGCCATCGTCAGTGCGAACTGTGCGACGACACCGCTCGCGAGGCTGACCGTTGCGAAGCACGAGTCATCGGTCTGGTCGTCCGGCGCGATGCCCGCCGGGCCCGGCACGGCCGGTTCGAGCACGCGGGCGGTGCCGTGCACCGATGCGATCGGACCGAACCAGTACTGCAACAGGTCCATTTCATGTACGCCCATCTCAAGGGCGGCCAATGACCCGGCCACCGCCGGATCGCGGAACCACGCGCCACCGCCGTCGGGGTGGACGAGCGCCGCCGGGAGCGACAACAAGGACGTCGAGAAGTACGGTCGACCGATCAGGCCGTCGCGCACCATGGCCCGCACCGCCCGGTTCGACGGGATGCGACGGAAGTTCTCGGCAACCGCGAGCACCAGGCCAGCCCCGTCGGCGGCGGTCTGCATCGCACGCGCATCGGCGATCGTGATCGCGATGGGCTTCTCGACCAGCACGTGCAGTCCGGCCGCGAAGGCCGATTCGGCCACGACACGGTGGATACCGGTCGGCACTGCCAGGTGGACCGCGTCGACATCGCCCGCCGCGAGATCAGTGAGGTCGGCGACGCAGTCGAGTGACACCCCGGTCAGCGACTCATACAGCTTCGCTGCCGCCAGCTGGCGCCCCTCGTCACGATCGCAGATGAAGGCGAGCTCGACATCGGCCACACCTTCGTTGTGCAAAGCGGCGTACGCGCGCAGGTGACGCATACCCATCCCGCCGAGCCCGACCAGCGCGACCCGGACGAGGCTGCTCATGCGTCCGTGCCTTGAGCCACGAAGTCCTGGATGAACGGAGTGTCAACGCCGACTCGGCCGATCGCGCGGGAATCACCGGGCGATCCCAATGGCTCGGTGCGCCCCGGAAGGATCTCCAGGAAGAACCGTGCGTTGTCGGCGACGGCCTCCTGATCGACGTCGAGCGCGTCCTCGATCCGGATGACGGCTTTGGCCGGGCACTCGGTCATGCAGGCGCCGCAGTCGATGCACTCATCCGGGTGGATGTAGAGCTTGCGATCACCCTCATAGATGCAGTCGACCGGGCACACGTCGACACAGGAGCGATCCTGCACCTCGACACATGCGGTGCCGATGGCGAACGTCATGGACTTTCCTCTTTCAGGGTCAGGTGGTCGTTCAGTTCGGACGAGACGGCGCTATTCGCGCTTGGCGGCGCGCAGCCACTCACCGGCGCCGGCTTCTCGGCGCGGCGCATAGACGCTCGGGTCGATCGCAGGGTCTGCGATTCCCGCCATCTGCTTGGCGGTGAATTCGGCGACCACGGGCGCCATCATGGTGCCGTGGGCATCGAATCCGGCCAGAACCCACAGGCCGGGTTCGACCTCTCCGATGAACGGCTGGCCGTCACCGCCTGTGGCATCGGCATAGGCAGTCGTGGTCGAGTGGATGCTGACCTCCGTGAAGATCGGTGCCCGCACCTCGGCCAGTTCGGCGAACTCCATCAGCATGTCGTCGACGCCGTAGGAGTCGGGCGCATTGGAGCTCGTCACGGTGACGACAGCCCCGTCCTGCTCGCGCTCGGCACAGAAGCCGGTCTCCATGTCGATCGTCATCGGGAAGAGTTCGCCCTTCAACACCTCGGTCGTGAATCCCGAGTGGATCTTCATCGGCGTGATCGGCAGCTCGAGCCCGAACGGCGACAGCAGCGCCGGGGTCTTGGTTCCGGCCGCGACCACGACCCGCTGGGTGACGATCGGCTCAGAAGTCTCCAACCGCCAACTGCTGCCGACCGGAGAGATCGAACGCACCGGAGTGTGGAGTTGGAACTTCACGCCGAGCCTGCGCGCTGCGCGAGCCAGGCCGTAGACGCCGTCGGTGGGGTTGACCCGGCCGTCGTTCGGTGTCCAGCATCCGCCGACAAGGTCGTCGGTACCGACCCAGGGAAGCAGGTCGGCGATTCCGTCGGCGGTCAGCATCTCGACGTTGGGCGCGCCGGCGTCACGCTGGACCTGGGCTGCCTTTTCCAGCATCCCGAAGGTTTCGGCCTCGCTCGTCATCAGGAGGTAGCCCTCCTGATGAAATGGGCACGGGTAGTCGAAGCGATCTTCGAATCCACGCCAGAAGTCGAGGCCGCGAATTCCGAACTCGACTGCCTGTGCCGTGCTGAACTGCTGGCGCACGCCACCGAGCGAGCCACCCGTGGCACCGCTTGCCAGTTCGTCGGCCTCGAGCACGAGAATGCCGTTGCCGTCACCCTCCTGTTCGGCCAGGTAGTACGCCAGCGAGACACCGGCAATACCGCCGCCGATGATGACGGTGTGGAAGCTTTCCTCGAGGTCCATGCCTTCTACTCCAATCCGCGCATTCACAAGACCGTCACAAGACCTTGCTGAGGAACTCTTTGGTGCGCTCGTGCTGCGGAGCCGAGATGACCTCTTCAGGCACGCCTCGTTCGACGATGAGTCCGTCGTCCATGAAGATCAGCTCATCGGCGACCTCGCGGGCGAAGCCGATCTCGTGAGTCACCACGACCATCGTCATTCCGGACTCGGCGAGTCCCTTCATGACGTTGAGGACCTCGCTGACGAGCTCGGGATCCAGAGCCGACGTCGGCTCGTCGAACAGCATCAGCGCGGGCTTCATCGCCAGGGCACGCGCGATCGCGACTCGTTGCTGCTGTCCGCCGGACAACTGCGACGGGTAGGCGTCTCCGCGATGGGCCAGACCGACCTGCGCCAACAGCTGATTGGCCGTCTTGACCGCTTCGGCCCGGTTCTCACCCTTGACCTTGATCGGCGCCTCGATGATGTTCTCCAGCACGGTGCGGTGCTGGAACAGGTTGAAGTTCTGGAACACCATGCCGATCGACTTGCGCTGCTTGGCGATATCGCTCTCGCGCATCTCCCGCAGGTGACCGCGGTGACGCTCGTAGCCGATCAGCTCGCCGCCGATCTCGATGCGTCCACCGTCGATCTTCTCCAGATGGTTGAGGCAGCGCAGGAATGTCGACTTGCCCGAGCCCGACGGCCCGATGATGCACAGGACCTTCCCGTTCTCGATCGACAGGTCGATGCCCTTGAGCACCAGGTTGCTACCAAAGCTCTTGGTCACTCCCGTGACGTTGACAAGGGTGCTCATACCTTCACCTCCGGGCGAAATCGGCGGATCCGACGCTTGGCCTTGGCCTGCTGACCCTTGCTGCGGCCGAGGCGTTCCTCGACGCGGGCCTGGATGAACATCAAGATCGTGGTCAGCACCAGGTACCAGATCGTGATCGTGAACAGCAGCTCGATGACCTTGAAGTTCCTGGAGTACTCATTTGTCGCATTGCTCAGCAGCTCGGAGTACGAGACCGCGAACGCCAACGACGTGTACTTGGTCATGTTGATGATCTCGTTGCCGGTCGGCGGCACGATGACGCGCATCGCCTGCGGGAGGATGACCCGGCGCATCGTCTTGCCCTGCGTGAAGCCGAGGGCGCGCGCCGCTTCGGCCTGACCCTTGTCGACCGAGAGGATGCCGCTGCGGACGATTTCACCCATGCTGGCGCCTTCGGACAGGCCGAGGCCCAGGACCGCCGCGACGAGCGGGGTCACGAGATCGTTGGTCGAACCTTCATAGAACGGGGGGAAGTTGACGTCCTTGATGACCAGCGCGATGTTGAACCAGATCAGCAGCTGGACCAGCGCGGGGATACCGCGGAAGAACCACAGGTAGAAATTGGCCGAGGCACGCAGGACGATATTGTCCGACAGCCCCATGATCGCCACCACGACGCCGACGGTGATGCCGACGACCATGGCCAGGATCGTGAGAGCGATAGTGCCCCACAGGCCTTCGAGGATGATGCCCGAGAACACGTAGTCGGGGATGATTCCCCAGTCGATCTCGGCGTTGGCGAACTGGCGTACGACGATCGCGGCCACGGCCACGATCAGGGCGGCAGAGAACCAACGTCCGTAATGCCGCCGGGGCAGCACCCGCKCGGCCGMCGCGAGGTCGGCCGAGGCGGAGTGCTGCTTTGGTGTGGTGGAGTTCATCTAGTGATCAGCTCGCGGGCGCTTCGGTGCTAGCGGTCTCGATCATGCTCTGCTCGAGGCCCCACTTCTTGGCGATGTCACCGTAGGTGCCGTCGTCGATCATCGACTGCAGTGCCTTCTGGAACGCCGGAACGAGCTTGCTGTCCTTCTTGAACACGAGCGCGTAGTTCGACTTGTCGAAGTCGACGCCCGGGACGGTCTCCAGCGGGCTGTCGCCCATGTGCGAGGCGTAGTCCGCAACCAGACGGGCCGTGGCAGTCGCGTCGGCACGTCCCTGGTTCATGAGCAGGACGTAGCCGGCCGAGTCGCCGTACTTGATGACCTTCATGTCCGGCAGATCGGCGGAGGCGCAGTGCTCCTTCGACAGCTCGGCGACGTCCTCGGCGTACTTGGTGCCACTGTGCACGGCGATGTTCTTGCCACACAGATCCGCGAACGACGCGATCTTGCTCGGGTTGCCCTTCTTGACCAAGAAGGTGGCCGAGTCGCCGAAGTAGTTCAGCAGATCGAATTCGGCGGCGCGCTCTTCGTTGTAGAAGATGCCGTTGACGGCGATGTCGTAACGTCCGGCGTTGACGCCGGGCATGATCGTTTCGAACTTGGCCGCGGTCCAGTCGAGCTTGACGCCGAGGCGCTTGGCGACCTCGTTGAGGATGTCGGGCTCGTAGCCCTCGATCGTCTTACCGTCCTTGCCGAAGACTTCGTAGGGAGCCAGGCCGACCGATGTTCCGACCTTGACCTCTCCACCGACGTAGTCGGCCGGCAGGCCGTACGTGTTCTCTGCGCCGGCCTCGGGCTTGTCCGAACCTTCGCTGTCGGATGATCCGCAGGCGGACAGTGTCAGGCCAAGAGCCAGCACGGGAGCCAGCAGCTTGATCGATGAGGTCTTCCTCAACATTGTGATTCCTCTTCTCAATCGCAGACACTCGGGTCTGCCCCCGGATGAACTGTGGGAATGAAACTATCCGAGATTGGATCCATGATTCAATCCCTAGCGCAATATTAATCACCTCGAAATACAAAGTGAGCGGGGACACCCCGTTTTGAGTCGAGCGCCACGAGCGCAAACGAGCCGCTGCCGAGCCATTTCTTGCTCGCAGCGGCGGACTGGGGAAGTTTTCATCCGGTCTCAATACATGGGATCAGAAACTGCCGTGACAATCAAAAAAAAGGGCCAGCCACGCAGATTTCTCAATCTGCATGGCTGGCTGTGCCACCCGGGCTTTCGGCCCTAGCGGGTGACCTTCACGGTGATCGTCCTGGTCGTCGACCGTGCGAAGACACCGTTCGAGTACGGCTCATAGACGGCCTTGATGCGGTGACTGCCGACCTTGAGCGTTCGAGGCAGCCGCAACTTGGCCCGTCCCGAGCCGACCCGGACCGTGGCGATCTTGCGACTGCCGTCATAGAACCGCACCCGCCCGGCTGCAGGCCCACCCGTGGCCGAACGGACCTTGACCGTAAGCAGCACCCGCTTCTTCAGCGCCGACTTGTACTTCTGCGACCGCTTCGACCGGGTGACTTCGGCCGATGTCGCAATGGCCGCGACGTCCAAGCGCGCCACCGCCGACGTCACGCTGCCCGCCGAATTGGACACCTTGACGCGGAACTGGGCGCCGTCGTCATCGAAGCGCACCTTCGCGAGAGCAATCGTCGGTGAACGCTCGTCCGAGAGGTCGATCCAGCTCGACCCGACCCGGCGCTGCCACAGATAGGCAAGATCCGTGCCGGTCGCGGTGACCTGGAACCGCGCCTTGGTGCCGATCGTGCTCGCGGTGCGCGAGGGCTGGACGACGATGGCCGGCGCCACCACGACCGGCGGCGTGCGGGCGACATCGAAGCTGCCGATCCTGATGTCGGAGGGAGCCTTGTCCGCATCCGCGCTGCCCCCCGAGGTGTACCAGTAGGACGACAGGCCGGTCGCAAGGTGGAATCCCACGAACGGCTGAGGCCATCCACCCCACTCTCCCGATCGCTTCTGCGGCGTGAACTCGACCGGAACGTCAACCTCGACGCCGTCGTAGTCCGGTGTGATCGTGAATCCGTCAGGATCGACCGCCACGTCGTCGAACGTCGCCACCGTGACGTCCTCGACGCTCGCGATCGGCTCACGGACCGACGGATCCTCCTGCGTCGAGCCATAGCCGGACAGATCAGCCTTGAGCGTGCCCTTACCCTGCTCGTCCACGGTCAACACAGGATCCGTGAGCGTGAAGGGCACGAGTCCTCCGTAGAAGTTGACGCTCCAGGACCCGTCCCACTCGATCGTCGCCGAGCCGTCCGCAGCGATCCTGCCCGCGCCGTCGGCGACCACGACGGTCTGCGTCGACGAGCCACCGAGGTGCGCGGCCCGGGTCGACCAGGTTGCAGGCACCTGGCTCTGCCCGTCGACCTGGAAGATCGACACGTTCCCCTTCGCCGCCGCATACGTCGACTCCTGCCCGTCAGAGACTCCCGCAGAGAAGAACGAGGAACCGCCGAAGGGCGGCGCCTTCTGCAGCTCCTTCGATCCGGTCCACACCAACGTGGCTCCGGTGATCGAGCCGTCTTCGATCTGCGGCGCCTCGACCGTCAGCCTGGCCACCGATGAGTAGGCGGTGCCCCGGGAGCTGACCGCCTTGAGACGGAACTGCGTTCCGGACTGGGCGACGTCGGTCTCGCGCACCGTGAGGGCATTGCCCGACACCGCGAAATTGTCATCCGAGTCAACGATGTCGACCCAGAAGCCACCAGACTTGCGCTGCCACGCCGTCGAGGTGGTGCCCGGGTTCGAGAGCACTTCGGCGTTGAAGTTCGCGATGGTGCCCGGACGTGCCGTGACGCTCTTGGGCTGGACCGCGAATCGGGGTGAATAGGTGACCGACAAGGTCACCTCGTCCGAGACGACCGTCCCCGCGCCGTTCGAGACCTTCAGGCGATACCGGCTGCCGTCCGTACGCGGACCAGCGTCGACGGCCAACGACGTCGACGTCGCGCCCTGCACATCGGCGAACTTCGAAGCACCGACCGGCTTGGACTGCCACTGCAGGTCACCGCCGATATCTGTGTCGATCGCAGCGGAGAAGGAGATGCTCCTGGATTCCTCGTCCGCCGCCAGCTCGACCGTGGCCGGCTCGGGCTGCTCGGTGACGGCCGGGGCGATGCCGAGCACGTCCACACGCTGCCACCCGTACGTGCCGGAGACCGGGTCCTTGGCAGGGATGATCAGCGCGCCGTCCGCGAGAGCGTGGATCGTGCGCTCCCCGAAGTAGTTGTCGGCGAAGTCGGCGATGCGATAGGCGGCGACCACGCCGTCATCGTCGACGACCTTGAGCGACTTGCCGTCGACATCTTGCGGATCTGTCGCCCAGAGAAGGCCATGCGACGGGTCGTCGATCATGGACGACGCCAGGACCGACATCCCATAGGGAGTGAAGATGTCCGGGCCGGTGACGGGGGTCCCGACAGTGGGTGACCCACCAGCCAGGTCGACGCGGAGGTAGTCCTGCAGCGACTGGCCGTCGCCGTGAAGGTACGTCACACCACCCTTGGTCGTGATGACCCGGCTGTAGCCGTAGTACGTGCCGAGGACCGTCGCTGTCTGCACGGTGCCGGCGATCTCGGTCATCGTGGCCGCCCCATCAGCGCCGAAGACCAGGCGCAAGGCAGGCATGCGATGAGTGATCCGCGGAGTGACCGATGCGGCGTCGCGGTAGACCGTCGTCGCACCCGCAGCCAGGATGTACGAGCCGTCGGATGCCACGGCGAGACGATCGGCGATCTGGCTGGAGCTACCTGACGCCGTCAGAGCGCTCGCGACATTGCTCGTCGCGCCCGCGAAGTCTCCCGTCGTGGGATATCTCAGGTCGGTCCGCGACACGTCCCACTGGGAGCCGCTGCGGACGAAGCGATAGGCCTCGTCCGCCGTCAGGATGTCAGGGCGAGTCACGTAGTTGGTCGCGGTGAAGAGCTCGCGCTTAATCCCGTTCCACACCAGTGGTCCGACGTTGACAGCGCCTGCGGCATCTCGCAGCCGGCCGACGACGCCAGCGGTGAAGACGCCGGACTCCTTGCTGAAGTTCAGGCTCCGGACCGTGGTCTCAAGACCGCTGGCTCCGTCCTTGCCGGTCACGAAGAAGAGGGTGTCGGTCTCGGGGTCGATCGCGGTCCGGACGTACTTGAACGAGCCGGGGGCGTAGTTGAACTCGTAAGGCGTGCCCTCGGTCTTCATGGTCGCTGCATTGACCGCGGTGACAACAAGCTTGCCGCCGGTCGTGGGGGACGTCTCGAAGGAGAACAGCCGCTTGCCGTCGCCGGAGACCTCGAGCTCTCGCGCACCGCCATTGGTGTTGTAGTCGGCACTACCGGTCGCCCACACCTCACCCGCATCGATGACCGGGACGCCTGGAGCGTCGAACTTCTCGGTGAGGTCCGGCATGCCGCCCGGGCCGGGGTACGAGATCGATGCCGCGTCGAGGGTCGTGCCCGGGCCGTAGATCGAGAAGCCGTCGCCGGCAACAGTCGGGATACCCGTCCAGCTCGTGGCGTCGTCGGCGAAGCTCGTCGTCGCTGCGGTGATATCCATCGAGGCCAGGACGACGTCCTCATCGACGTGCAGCGCTCCGCCGGGATCGCTGCGGTTGTAACCCGTGTGGGTGCCGCGGATCTCCTGGGTGGCGGGGCTGATCGTGACGGTCAGGTCGCTGAACTTGGTGTCGAGTGCGTACTGCCCGGGCGTGACCTGCCCGAACCACGACCGGAAGTGCACATATCCCTTGAGCCTGAGGGTCGTCGTCCGGGTCTCCGGCTCGTAGGAGCCCGATTCGATCGGGAACGAGAACGCTGCCGGGTACGGGATCTGGGTCCCGTTCGGGACTTGCCCCGTGATGGTCGCGCCGTCGCCAGTCGTGGCGCCGTCCGCGATGTACTTGCGCCACGACTCCTTGAAGCCCCACACGAACGAGCCGCTCGTGATGTCAGCCGAGGCAGCGGTCGCAGGTGCGGTCGTCGCAGCAACGATCCCGAGCGTCGAGAAGACGAGGGCGACAGCGACGACCAGCGCCGCGAAGGAACGGGGCAGCAGATGGCGGGAGTGCATGGAGATCCTTGAAAGTGGGGAGACTCAAAGTGAGGCGAGGCTAACCTAATACATATCGAATCCGGCGGTCAGCAAAACCGAAGATTGGCCCCGCCGAACGGCGGGGCCAATCGCTCGATCAGGAGAAGGAGATGTCCTGGCGCGCCACGACCGTCGAGCTGGTGCCGTTGTGATCGGTCACCACGATCTCGCAGTCGTCGTCACCGACGCCGGCACACGTGAACGTGCTGGGCTGACCGAGGCCGACGACCGGGATAGACGCATGGGCGTTGGCGTTCGTCGCGATGACGGTGTAGTTGACGTTCAAGGCACCACTGCCGCTGGCGCTGACAGCAACGCCTGTCGCACAGGCCGGGATGCCGAAGATCCCGTAGGTCTCCTTCGAGCAGATGCCGACCTTGTACGAGCCGTTCGCGACATAGCCGGTACCGGTCACGCTGACGACGTCATTGTCGGAAAGGCCGCTGCTCGGACTGATGGACACCGTGGCGGCGAAGGCCGCCTGCGGCAGCAGGACGGCCGCTGCAGCGGCAGCAGACGCGACGGCGAGACGGGCAGTAGTGCGTCGAGAGGGGGTCAGAACGGACATGAAAACTCCTTAGTTAGGTAAGCCTTGCCTAATTCATGACTGAATGTAGGGGCAAACCAGAAACACCGCAAGGGGTCGCCAAAAGAAAGATCCCTCGTGTGCACGGACATCCCACTCCGGGCGCAACAGAGGCCCCAGACACACGAAAGCCCCGCGAAACATGACGTTTCGCGGGGCTTTCATCTGCTGTCGCTGGTCAAAAGACCAGCTTTGCGCGCCCGAAGGGATTCGAACCCCTAACCTTCTGATCCGTAGTCAGATGCTCTATCCGTTGAGCTACGGGCGCACACCCTTGCGGGCCTTGACGATCCTACCTTGGCTCCATTCGGAAAAGGAAACCGGGTGAACTTGCCCAACTCACCCCACAACGGGGCAGCAACCCGTAGGCTATTGGATTCACTATGTCACTAACCCAGGGGAGCACGAGATGACGTCTCGTACGCTGCGCCTAGCCGCCAGCGCCACTTCAACTTTCGCACTTATCGCGGCCGGTATCGCCGCCACGACCAGCACCGCGACCGCCGCACCATCCGCCGTTCCGATCGGAACCCCCTGCCCAGACGTCTTTCCCGCAGATGAGCTCACCCCCTTCCAGGAGGTGACGGGCCTGACGACCGCTGGCCGCTACAAGGACAGCCTCGGTGTGACGCACGACTCCACCGAGACCCCCGAGGAGTTCACCGGCACCTACATCGGCACGGTCGAAGATGACAGCGGCGACCTGTTCGTCTTCCAGACTGCGGGATCTCGGATCACCAAGGCCAACGGCGATATCGACGCCGGCATCTGGTCGGGCATGTCGGGATCCCCCGTCTACGCCGCCGACGGCCGCCTGATCGGAGCCGTCTCCTACACATTCGGCGAAGACGGCGCCTCGGAGTTCGCCGGTGTGACCCCGGCTGCCGACATGTACGACCTCCTCGACGGCCCCGCGCTGCTCGCCCGGACAGCAGCCGCGCCCAAGACGGTCAAGACCTCGTCAAGCGAGAAGTCCAAGCTCGTCCGCAGCGGTGTACCCGCGACGGCGGCCGGACAGCTGCGGCGACTCGACCCGGTGCCCCTGGTCAGCGGCGGTAAGAACGTCAAGCCCGCGACTATCGCGGCGATCGCTCGCAAAGCCGGTCAGCCGGTCCCGCGGGTTGCCGGCTCCGGCGGCTCGACCCAGGGCCGCGACATTCCGATCGTCCCGGGCGGCAACCTGGCTGCCTCCGATTCCTACGGATCAGTCGCGTCCTACGGCGTCGGCACTGCCACGGCGATCTGCGGCAACCAGGTCCTCGCGTTCGGCCATCCCTACGAGCACGCGCCTTCGACCAAGGCGATCCACGGCGCTTCAGCGGTCATGGTCCAGGCCGCCGGCGCCTTCTCCTTCAAGATGGCCAACCTCGGCGCACCGAGCGGCACCCTCGCCAAGGACGGCCTGCACGCCATCTTGGGCAAGCTAGGCGCCGTTCCGACCTACCCGACCATCACCTCGACGACCAACGGCCGCAGCAGCGTCTCCACGGTCCCGAACCCGAAGTCGCTGGCATTCATCGCGGCGACACAGGCCTACCGCGATTCCGTTCTGAGCCTCGATCAGGACGCTGGTGGCGAAGCCGTCGTGTCGTGGCGGATCAACTACACGCGAGCCAACGGCGCTCAGCAGAGCTTCAGCCGCAGCGAGCGCTACTCCAGCAGCGACTCGATCGGCGAAGAGATCGTGCTCGGGCTCGCAGGCGATATCAGCACAATCTTCGACAACGAGTTCGAGAACGTGAAGATCACCGGCGTGAGCTTCACCAACAAGGTCACGCCGAAACATCGGGCGTACAAGATCGGATCGGTCGACGTCCGCGCCAAGGGCAAGTGGAACCGGAAGTCCACGTCCGGCAGCAAGGTCACGGTACGGGCCGGCAAGAAGCTCACGGTTCGGGTCAACCTGGTCAAGGCCGACAAGAAGTCCCATGCGGTGCCGATGATCCGCACGGTGACCTGGAAAGTCCCAAAGTCGGCTCGGGGAGCGTCGCTTGCGACAATCGTCGGCAATTCGTCAGGCGGTGACGAATTCGAGGAATTTGAGGAGTTCGAAGACGTCCCGTACGAATGCGATGAGGACGGTGACTGCTACATAGCAGGCGAGGACACCCGTCCAAAGTCCTTCGACCAACTCATCCAGCAGATGAAGTCGCTGCCTCGCCAGGACACTCTCAGTGCGGCACTCATGCTGTCGAGCGGGCGGTCGTATGCCCGTACGGTCAAGTCCCCGGTCATCGTCTCCGGTGAGTTCAAACTGAAGGTCAACGTCCGCAAGTAGCCCACCGCACCACTATGTACGTCAGGCCGGAAGCTTCCACGCTCCCGGCCTGACGTATGTGTGACTATGTTCACCCGCGTACGCGTACCAATGCCCAAGACCGCCGCGTAAAGTCATCTGAATCGTCATCGCCCGTCGTTGACGATTTTCATCACACATCAGCTGCCCAGGGCCCCTATCGTCCTGGGAGTGCGGTCCAATGCGCTTGGTCCGCGATGCGCGAGAAGGAAAAGTTCACACATGTCTGCAGACACCCTGACCACGAACTACACGTCCACCTACACGAAGCTGCAAAGTTGGGTCGACGAAGTAGCCGCCCTCACCAAGCCGGCCGATATCTACTGGTGCGAAGGCAGCCCAGAAGAATGGGTCTCCATCACCGACCGGCTCGTCGAAGCAGGCACCTTCAAGCGCCTCAACGAAGAGAAGAAGCCGAACTCCTTCTACTGCGCCTCGGATCCCAATGACGTCGCCCGCGTCGAGGACCGCACCTACATCTGTTCTGTCGATGAGAAAGATGCCGGGCCGACCAATAACTGGATGGCCCCGTCCGACATGAAGAAGATCATGACGGACCTGTACGACGGCTGCATGCAGGGCCGCACGATGTACGTCATCCCGTTCGTCATGGGTCACCTCGACTCCGATCACCCGATGTTCGGTATCGAGATCACCGACTCGGCTTACGTCGTCGCGTCGATGACCGTCATGGCCCGTATCGGCAAGGACGTCCTCGACAAGATCGAGTCGACCAATGCCGACTACGTGCCGGCGCTGCACTCGTTCGGCGCCCCGCTCGCCGATGGGCAGGCCGATGTCGCCTGGCCCTGCAACGACACCAAGTACATCGTGCAGTTCCCCGAAGAGCGCACGATCTGGTCGTACGGCTCGAGCTATGGCGGAAACGCCCTGCTCGGCAAGAAGTGCTACGCGCTGCGCATCGCCTCGGTCATGGGCCGCGACGAGGGCTGGATGGCCGAGCACATGCTGATCCTGAAGCTCACGAACCCCGAGGGCGTCGTCAAGTACATCGCTGCCGGCTTCCCGAGCGCGTGCGGCAAGACCAACCTGGCGATGGTCGAGCCGACGATCCCGGGCTGGAAGGTCGAGACGATCGGCGACGATATCGCCTGGATCCGGGTCGGTGCCGACGGCCGCCTGTACGCCGTCAACCCCGAGTTCGGCCTGTTCGGCGTCGCGCCGGGCACCGGCTGGGACACCAACTCCAACGCGATGAAGACCATCGCGCAGGGCAACTCGGTATTCACCAACGTCGCGCTGACCGACGACAATGACGTCTGGTGGGAGGGGATGACCGACGAACCGCCGGCGCACCTGACCGACTGGAAGGGCAACGATTGGACGCCCGAGAGCGATCAGCTGTCAAGCCACGCCAACAGCCGCTTCTGCACGCCGATCAAGCAGTGCCCGATCCTCGCTCCCGAGTACGACGACCCCAACGGCGTCCCGCTCGACGCGATCTTGTTCGGTGGCCGCCGCAAGACCACGATCCCCCTGGTCACCGAGGCCCGCGACTGGACCCATGGCACGTTCATGGGTGCGACCCTGTCGTCCGAGACGACTGCTGCTGCGACCGGAGCCGTCGGCGTCGTGCGCCGCGATCCCATGGCGATGCTGCCGTTCATCGGCTACGACGCGGGTGACTACTTCGGTCACTGGATCAACATGGCCAAGAACAACGACGAGTCGAAGTTCCCCAAGGTCTTCTACGTCAACTGGTTCCGCCGCGACGAAGACGGTGGCTTCCTGTGGCCGGGCTTCGGCGAGAACAGCCGCATCCTGAAGTACGTCATCGACCGCGTCGAGGGCAAGGTGTCGGCCAATGAGACCCCGATCGGTCTCGTGCCGCCGACGTCGTCGATCGACACCGACGGCCTCGACGTCAGTGAAGAGCAGCTGGCCAAGGCGTTGGAAGTCAACGCCGATGAATGGGCGGCCGAGATCCCGCAGATCAACGAATGGTTCGAGAAGTTCGGCGACACCCTGCCGGCCGTCCTCTGGACCGAGCTCGACGGCCTGAAGTCCCGCCTGGGCCTGTAACCCCGGCCTCTGGCCGCCCACCAAGATGTCGGCGGTTTTACGTCGTCCCACGCCGGGATGGACGTAAAACCGCCGACATCTTGCGTTTAGGGGCGGGGCTTCCAGCCGATCGCGGGCAGGACGTGATCGGCCAGCGCCGACAGGAGTCGGGTGTTGTAGTCGACACCCAGCTGGTTCGGCACCGTCAGCAGCAGCGAATCCGCAGCCTGCACCGCGACGTCCTTGGCGAGCTCCTCGGCCAGGACGTCGGGCGTCCCGACATACGACTTGCCGAAACGGGCCAGACCGCCATCGAGATGGCCGACCTGATCGTCGCCGGAGCGCTCCCCGAAGTACGCCCGGTCCTGCTCGTCGAGCAGCGGGATCACACTGCGGCTGACCGAGACCTGCGGCGTACGTTCCCACCCCGCCTCGGCCCAGGCGTCGCGGAAGATCTCGATCTGTTCGAGCTGCAATTCGTCGAAAGGCACACCGGTGTCTTCGGTCAGCAGAGTCGAACTCATCATGTTCATCCCCTGCTGCGCGGTCCAGGCGGCCGTCGAACGGCTGCCTGATCCCCACCAGATCCGCTCAGCCAGACCCGGCGCCTGCGGCATGACGGGAAGCCTCACCGACCGACCGGTCATCCGCGGATCGGAGTCGACGACTCCCGCACCCTCGATCGCTGCCCGGAACAGTTCGGTGTGCGCACGTGCCATGTCGGCGTCGGTCATCCCCTCGAGCGGCACATGACCGAAAGACTCGTAACCGCGGATCGCCGTCTCCGGCGAGCCGCGGCTGATGCCAAGTTGCAGTCGGCCGCCGCTGATCAGGTCGGCTGCAGCGGCATCTTCGGCCATGTAGAGCGGGTTCTCGTACCTCATGTCGATGACTCCGGTACCGATCTCGATCTTGCTGGTCCGGGCACCGACCGCAGCCAGCAGCGGAAAGGGCGAAGCGAGCTGGCGGGCGAAGTGATGCACCCGGAAATACGCGCCGTCGAGACCGAGCTCCTCGGCCGCGATCGCCAGATCGATCGACTGCAGGAGAACGTCGCTGGCCGTGCGGGTCTGCGAACCCGGCACCGGTTGATAGTGGCCGAAGGACAAGAACCCGACGTGTGTCATGCCCAGGTCAACGCCGCGCGCCGGTGCGGTGTTCCTGGGTCGATAAGGTCGACTCGTGATCTTCGTGGCGGCTGTCGTTCTTCTTGCCGGTCTGGCGACCGCCCCCCTGGCGCTGGCCGGCGCCAAGGCACGCCCGCCGCTCGCGGCCCACATCCCCGGTCAGCCGACCTGGGTCAGCCCCGCCCCGCCGTTCCGGTTCCGGATCTGGGTGATCGTCGCGGCGATCGCGACCCTCGTCACGATCGCCCTGATGCTGTTCGCGCCGGAGTTTCAAGTCGCCGCGGCATTCCTCAGCGCCGCGGCGCTGGGCATGATCTCGGCAGTTCTACGGCGCTACGCGACCGGCTGCAAGGAGGTCCGGGCCGCGGTCGAGGCTTTCCAGCCGAAGATCGCGATGCCGTACGCCGGCAAGGTGGGCGTGCACATCGGCATGTGGTCGCCGTGGATCGAACGGACCCGCATCCCGTGGGTCATCGTGGCCCGCACCCCGGGCCTGTTCCGCGAGCTCGCCGCGATGTATCCCGGCACCCCCATCGTCCAGGGCAAGATTCCGGCCAGCGTCACTGCCGCGTTCTACTCGCATGGCGCCAAGTCCAATACCGACCTCATCGACGGTTCCACGGCGACCCACGTTTTCCTCGGCCACGGCGACAGCGACAAGCCGCTCAGCGCGTCCGAGCGCGTCCTGCAGTACGACCTGATCGCGGTCGCGGGTCAGGCTGCGATCGACCGGTTCGCCGCCGCAGGTCTCGATGTTCCGGCCGACAAGATCCGCATCATCGGACGCCCGCAGACCGAGGGCATCAGACCTGCCGCGAAGCGGGTCCGCAAGAACCCCACGGTCCTCTACGCGCCGACGTGGCGCCACGCGGACGACACCTTGAACGTCTCATCGCTCGCGGTGGCCGACCGAATCGTGCAGGCTCTGCTCGATCGGGGCTGCAACGTCATCTTCCGCCGTCACTTCGCCGGTCAGAACCACGTCGAAGCCGAAGCCATGATCGTCCGCGTCAACGAACTCCTGGAGTCGGCGCCCGGATCACATATGTGGGGTGCCGAGGCGATGCAGCAACCGCTCATCGAGGCATTCAACGCCGCCGATCTGATGGTCTCCGACGTCTCGGGCATCGTGGTCGACTTCATGGCCAGCAACAAGCCGCTCGTGATGTACGCCGCGCAGTACGTCGATCCGGCGGACTTCCGGACCTCCCATCCATCGGCCCGGGCGGCCTATGTCATCGACCGTGATCTCGTGCAGCTCGACTCCGTGCTGACCGCGGCCCTGGGCAAGGACCCGCTCGCAGGAGTCCGCGCGCAGCAGGCCGATCTCTACCTCGGCGGCACGGAACGTACCGAGCCGGCACGCAGATTCATGAATCTGGTCGAAGAGCTCGGCCACACTCAGAGCTGAGCACGCAGCAGTCCGGTGGCAGCGGTCGACTCCGACACATGTCCGGGCACCCGCGGAATGAGCAGTGCCGTGCCGGCAGCCACGACCGCTGCCGCTGACAGCACCAGGAATCCATCGCGGTAACCCACCTCGAGGGGGAAGCCTCCTGCGCCGACACGGGCGGTGATCACGCCGCCCATCATCGCCGATCCGATGGATCCGCCGATCAGCCGGATATTGGCATTGAGTCCGCTGGCGACCCCGGTCTGCTCGGCAGGCACCGAACTGAGCACGACCCCAGCCAGGGTCGAGACGACACAGCCGACGCCCACACCTTGCAACACCATCCACGCAGCCAGCTGCCAGGTTTCGTCGTGGAACAGTGCGACCCCGCCGAATGCGAACACATTCGCGACCAAACCGGCACAGATGACCCCACGGGCCGAGAACGACCGCGCCAAACGCGGGGCGACGAATCCCATCACGAACGCAGTGGCCGACGACGGCAACAGAACCCACCCGGACTGCGAGATCGTGTCACCGAAGCCGTATCCCGACTCGACCGGCGTCTGCAGCAATTGCGGCAGGAAGCCCAGTGACGCGAAGGTACCGAAGCCGGCGACGAAGGCGACGATATTGGAGGTCCACACCCCTCGCAATCGCATCAGATCGATATCGATCAGCGGCACCGCGGCGTGGCGTTCCGCCATGATCCAGCCGAACAGCAGCACGACCGCGGCACAGAAGAGGCCCACAATCGTGACCGAGGCCCACCCACGATCATTCCCTTCGCTGATCCCCATCAGCAAGGCGACGAGACCACCCGACAGCAGTATCGCCGGCACGATGCTGATACGCCCCGACAGTCGGACCGGCGACTCGGGGATGAACAGCACGGCGCCCAGCGCGGCCAGGCCCGTCGCGATAGCCGGCAGCCAGAACAACCAGGTGTAGCCGAGCACCTCGACGATGGGACCGGCCAGCACGATGCCGATGCCGAACGCCGCCGACAGCAGCGATGCCACCATGCCGACAGCCGTGCCCGAGCGTTCCCGCGACACCTCGTCGCGGATGATCCCGAACGACAGTGGCAGCACACCGCCGCCGAGACCCTGCACGACCCGGGCCGCGATCATCCATTCGATGCTGGGCGCGAGCGCCGCCATGGCCGAGCCGAACGACAGCAGCGAGAGCGTCACGACAAGCATGCGTTGCTTGCCGACAGCGTCACCGATACGGCCGATCAACGGGGTCGCCACGGCGGCCGACAGCAGATATGACGTCAGCACCCAGGTCACGGTGGACTGATCGGTGTCGAACCGGTCCTGGACCTGCGACAGGACCGGGATGATCAGCGATTGAAGTAGTCCGAACGATGCGACACCGACTGCGAGGACCGCGACCGTCCGGCGAGCGCTCACCCCATCCGATCGACTGTTCATCGAGGAACCGTCCGCTCAGGCGCCCATGATCGCGAGCTCGCGATCGATGCGCTCCTGATCGATGGTGTCTTCGATCTTCTTCTCCGACATCGACGGGATGGCCAGTCCGGCGATCGCCGCTGCCAGCAAGGTCGCGGCCAACACCGCGAAGCCGGCGGTGTAGCCGATCTCCTTCGGAAAGCCGTTGGGCAGATAGTGCGCGGTCACGATGCTGGCCATGATCGCGGTACCCACCGAGCCGCCGATCGTGCGGATATTGGCGTTCATACCGCTCGCGACACCGGTCTGCGCCGGCGTGACTGCCGCGACGATCAGACCCGCCAGACAGGCGAACGCCAGACCGATGCCGGTGCCGGTGATGCCATTGGCCAAGGCGACCTGCCACTTCTCGTCGTGGAACAGGGCCAGTTGGAACATGCCGGCCGCGCCCAGAGCCGAACCGAAGACCACGACCGTCTTCGGCCCGATCCGTCGGGCAATCGGAGCCGCGATGAGTCCGGTGAGGAAGGTCATGACCGCAGACGGCAACATCAGGAGCCCCGATTCGGTGATCGATGAGCCGAAGCCGTAGCCGCTGTCGCTGGGCGTCTGGTTGAACTGCGGGATGAATCCGAATGAGGCGTACATGCCCGTGCCCACGAGCAGCGCCACGAGGTTGGTCGTCCACACGCCGGGAAGCCGCATCATCTTCATGTCGATCAGCGGAACATCGACGCGCAACTCGACGAAGATCCAGCTGACCGCGAGGATCACCGCGAGCACCAGCAGGCCGATAGTTCCTGGCGAGCCCCAGCCCCACTTGGGTGCCTGGCTGAGTCCCAGCAGGAGAGCAACGAGCCAACCCGACAGCAGCAGAACCGGCAGGACGGCAATACGACCAGGTGTGCGGACCGGCGACTCCGGCACGACGAGGATCGAGACGACCGCTGCGGTGGACGTGACGATGAACGGAAGCCAGAAGAGCCAGTGGTAACCCAGGGTCGACGTGATGGGACCGGCGAGCACGATACCGGCGCCGAATCCGACGGCCAGCAACGATGAGACGATGCTGACGGCTCCGCCGATCTTCGCGATCGGGAACTCGTCACGGATGATGCCGAAGGCCAATGGCAAGACACCGCCGCCCATCCCTTGGATCACGCGGGCGAGGATCAGCACGCCGATCGAAGGAGCAAGCGCCGCCACCATCGATCCCGCCGCGAGAGCCGCGAGCGAGATGACCAGCAGTCGCTGTTTGCCGTACGCATCGCCGAGGCGTCCCATGATGGGGGTGAAGACCGAAGCCGACAGCAAGTACGCGGTCAGGACCCACGTGACGGTGTTCTGGTCGGTGTCCATCTGCGCTTCGATCTCCGAAAGCACGGGAACGGTCAGCGACTGCATCAGCGAGTACGAGGACACGGCAACGGCAAGGACGGCAAAGGTCAGCCAGTAATGGGTACGGCGGCCGGCGGTAGGCACAGACAAAAACTTTCACGAACACATGGACAAGCGATTGCTTGTTGCAACCATATTAGGTGACCGATGAGTCGGATCCCATCAAACGTGGGGCGACTCACTCCCGGCGCCGCCTGACCGGATTCAGGCGTCCATCATGTCGTCGAGGATGCGCTCGTCGTGTGCCGGGAACACCGTGACGCCCGCAGTGTCGTTGAGTCTGCGCAGGATCTGGTGGTTGGCTTTGATGGCCCGCCGGTCCCGGCCGACCGTCGATTCGAAGATCCGCATGGTGCGGGTCTTGGCCAGGGGTGTGCCTGACGGCGAGGTGTCGGCATAGGACGAGGCATCGAACGCTGCGTCGCCGGCATGCACCAGCAACTCTTCACCTCGCGGCCCGCTCGACTGCACCGCCACGGCGGCATGGCCCCGAGAGTGACCGGGCATCGGCACGAGTGTGATGCCGGGCAGCACCTCATGACCCGTGAGGTCGTGCTGCCAAAGATCTCCGCGCCCCTCATGCAGCACGAATCTCGGTCCGTGGGCCCATTGCACCGGACGGTAACGCTGCTTGTCGCGAAAATCCGGAGCTGTCACGGCCGCGGCATGTTCGTCGGCCGTCGTGTGGACCTGCGCGTCAGGGAAGTCTGAAAGCCCTCCGATGTGGTCGAAATCAAGATGCGTCACCACGATGTGACTGACGTCGGATGCGCTGTGACCCCGAGCCTCAATCTGTCGCAGAGCCGTGTCGCCGTCACCTGAGGTCGGACGCAGGAGGGCGCGGACCGGACCCATACGACTCTTGGGATCGGCGTAGTCGGCCAAGCCGAGACCGGTGTCGACGAGCACTAGCCCTTCGGAGGTCTCGCACAACAGCACATGACACACGATGGATCCGGCGAGCGGCGGATCGAATGTGCCGCAATTGAGGGAGTGAACGCGCATGGACCAAATCCTGTCGGAAGGACGGTGCGTGGCGCAGCAAAACGACTTCTTCGGTAGGCACAGGGCAAAAAGGCCCGGATCGAACGGGACTTTCTGCTGCAATTCGCACTGCAGCGCTGACTTAGGCTCACCAAAACCGTTTGGCTGCCCCTATGATCAGCACATGTCATTCGAGGGGGATAAAGCGCGTCTGGTCAGGGAGTTGGCCGAGGCGCAAGCAACCATCCGAGCCGAGTACGGCTTGGCCGAACGCGATAAGTCGTCGACTGCCGACAAACCGGCCAGAAAGCCGGGCACCGGTAAGCGCGATCAGTCGGAGCCGAATAAGTCCCGCGTGTAGACCCGGGCCCGCACGTCTTCCAGTTCGTCGACAAGCCGATTGGCGACGATGACGTCGGCGATGCGCTTGAACTCGTCGAGATCGCGGATGATCTTGGAGTGGAAGAACTCGTCATCGGTCAGCTCGGGCTCGTAGAGGACGACTTCGATGCCCTTGGCCTTGAGCCGCTTCATGATGCCCTGCACACTGCTGGCCCGGAAGTTGTCGGATCCGGCTTTCATGATGAGCCGGTGGATGCCGACGACCTTGGGCTGACGCAACAGGATGTCTTCGGCGATGAAATCCTTGCGGGTTCGATTGGCATCGACGATCGCACTGATCAGCGTTTGCGGCACGTCTTGGTAGTTGGCCAGGAGCTGCTTGGTGTCCTTGGGCAGGCAGTAACCGCCATAGCCGAATGACGGATTGTTGTAGTGGGTGCCAATACGCGGATCCAGGCCAACGCCGTCGATGATCTGCCGAGTCTCCAGACCGTGGCTGATCGCGAATGAGTCGAGCTCGTTGAAGAAGGCCACCCGCATCGCCAGGTACGTGTTGGCGAACAGTTTGATCGCTTCGGCCTCGGTGGGCTCGGTGAGCAGCACGGGGCAACCCTTGTCCTCGGCGCCCTCCATCAACAGATCGGCGAACCGCCGGGCACGGTCACTCTGCTCGCCCACCACGATGCGCGAAGGGTGCAGATTGTCGTAGAGCGCCTTGCCTTCGCGCAAGAACTCCGGGGAGAAGATGATGTTCTCGGTGCCGAGTCGCTCGCGGGCGTCGAGGACGAAGCCCACCGGAATCGTCGACTTGATGACCATCGTCGCGGACGGCTGGCGGCTCGTCACATCGCTGATGACACTCTCGACCGTCTTGGTGTTGAAGTAGTTGTTGTCGACGTCGTAGTCGGTAGGTGTCGCGATCACGACGAACTCGGCATCGGCGTAGGCGACGGCCGGATCGCTCGTGAACGTCAGCTGCAAGTCGTCACGGGCCAAGAAGCGTTCGATCTCGGCATCCTGGATCGGGCTCCGGCGGACCTCGAGGTCACGCAGCTTGTCGGCGTCGATCTCCAGACCCACGACCTCGTGGCGCTGCGAGAGCAGGACAGCGATGGAGAGTCCGACATAGCCCAGCCCAACAACGGCAATCTTCGTGGTCACACCATGAGCCTAACGGCTCGTCACAGCAGTCAATTTCTCCGTCTGTCGATGGTCGGCACAGATCCCCGACCTACTGCCGACAAATCTGTCCCGACCTCTCCCATTAGCAACTGCAGGTGAACAGATATGACGTACATCACAGAACGCCTGGTGAAATATTTATTTATTTGCGCTATCCAGAGTCGATTTAACAATACGGTGTCACCTACGGACCGCTGCTATGGGAGTGGCAGGGGATCCGGCTGGCTGCTCTGGCTCGATGAGCCGGATTACGAGGGAGAGACGTGACGCAGCAAGTAGACCCTGCGCTGGTGGAGAGGCGCAGAACCGATCGCCGACAAAATGGCGGCCCCGGTAGACGACGACTCCGACTCGGCGCGCCCCCCGACGTACATGTTGCCCGCGATGCGTGGGACCGCCGTCACGCTGCACGACTGGCACTGTCCGATCTACTCGTACTGTCGATCGCCGTCCTGATCGCGCTGGTCGTGAGATTCGGCGACACCGGACAAACCGACGGACAGGGACTGCTCGGCCTCACCTACAACACTCTCGGCATCATCATCGTCGCCATCTGGTGGTTGAGCCTGATCGCCTTCCGCAGCCGCGATCTACGACTCTTCGGCGATGACGCCGAGGAGTACCGACGGGTCGTGCGTGCCACTGTCTTCACCTTCAGTCTGCTCGCAATCGTCTCCCTGCTGTTCAAGGCAGATCTTTCCCGCGGCTACCTGGCCATCGCCTTCCCGGTCGGAATCGTCGGCCTGCTCCTGACTCGCAAGATCTGGCGCGTCTGGTTGTGTAATCAGCGGGTTCGGGGCCACGGGATGGCACGAGTGCTCACGATCGGCGGGGTGCGCTCGTCGAGCAGTATCGCCCAGGCATTCGATTCCAATCCGGCCGCCGGCTTCCGGGTCACCGGGGTGTGGGTCCCTGACCGTCGATACAGCTCGGACGAAAAGCTGGAGATCGCCCACCGCTCAATCCCGGTATTGGGAACCGAGCGCGCCCTGAACGACGCCCTCACGATCTCCGATGCCAACACTGTGATCGTCACTGACACCGAATTCCTCGGCCATGAGGGACTCCGTGATCTGATGTGGCTACTCGAAGCCGCGGGCATCGACTTGATGGTCTCGCCCAACATGATCGACATCACGGGTGCGCGTCTGCATATGCGGGGCATCGCCGACATGTCATTCCTGCATCTGGAGGAGCCGCAGTACGCCTCGGCAGGCAACTGGCCCAAGGCACTCTTCGACCGATGCGGGGCTGCTCTCCTACTTCTCATGCTCTCGCCGATGCTGCTCGGCACAGCGCTCGCGGTGAAGGTCAGCAGCCGCGGAACCGTGTTCTACCGCCAAGAGCGCATCGGGCGAAACGGCAAACCGTTCAAGATGCTGAAGTTTCGTTCGATGCGTACCGGCGCAGACCGCGAACTCGATTCGCTCCTCGCCGAGCAGGGAACAGCGGACACACCTTTGTTCAAGATCACGAACGACCCGCGCATCACCCCGATCGGCGCATTCCTACGCCGCTTCTCGATCGATGAACTACCCCAACTCGTCAACGTCCTGAAAGGCGATATGAGCCTGGTCGGGCCCCGCCCACAACGCGCTGCCGAAGTCGAGCTCTACGACGATGCAGCTCACCGGCGACTTCGGGTTCGCCCTGGAATGACGGGATTGTGGCAAGTGTCAGGACGGTCCGACCTGGCCTGGGAAGAGGCGATCCGACTCGATGTCAGGTACGTCGAGAACTGGTCGATGATCGGCGATCTCATGATCTTGTGGCGGACGGTTCGTGCCGTCCTGCAGTCGAGCGGAGCTTACTGATCGATGAACAACCCGATGAACAAGCAGTGGTCCGTCATCACCGTCACCTACAACAGCGCCGAACACCTGCGGGCGCACTGGCCCGCGGATCCGGCCGACCGCAACTTCCACTGGATCGTGGTGGACAACGATTCACGCGATAAAACAGTTGAACTGGCCTCGCAGATGGCCGACAGCGTCATCCCATCGGGCGGCAATCACGGATTCTCCGTGGCCAACAATCTCGGTCTGGCTGCGGTTCGCACCCCGTATGTCGTCTTCGTGAATCCAGACGTCTCCATCAGCGGCACGAGCTGGCAGCGAACCCTGGCCGAAACTGTCGACGCAACCGGCGGACTCGTCACGCCGCAACTGCTCTACAGCGACGGCTCGGAGCAGCCCAACGCGCGAGGCATTCCATTCCTTTCGGCAAAAGTGCGGAACCGCCTTCGCCCGGAAACCGATCGAGGCCACGACTACGCCCGCACCGGTCTGGCTGTGCCGACCTACTGCGCCTGGGCCATGGGGGCTGCGGTTGCGGGACGGACAGATACCGTGCGCGATCTCGGAGGATGGGATGAGTCCTATTTCCTCTACTACGAGGACCATGAACTGGGCTTACGCGCGTGGCGAAACGGACTGTCCGTCGTCCTGGATCCCCGGGTCCGCTGGATCCACTCGTGGCAGCGCGCGACGATGCAGGTCAACACACCGGCTTGGCGGTACGAGCTCGACTCCATGCGGACCTTCTACCGAGATCACCCCGAACTGCTGCGCTCAGGTTGGTCGGCGGCCGCGCGATCCAGCCGGTTGGAGCGTAAGGGCTACGGCGAACTTTTCCGGCGCCTGTGGGAGCCGGTCGCGTGACCTGCGCCTGCGATATCTCGCCTCTCTTCAGACCAGCCTTGACGCCCCCGCAGGAGTTGCTCAGCACATGAGAACCGTCGCCTTCTATCTTCCCCAATTCCACGCGATTCCCGAGAACGACGAGTGGTGGGGCGAAGGTTTCACCGAATGGACCAACGTCCGGAGGGCCAAGCCACAATTCGAAGGCCACGTGCATCCCCGGGTGCCCGCGCTCGGCGAGTACAGCCTGACCGACCCGGCCGTCTATCGACAGCAAAGTGATCTGGCTCTGCAATATGGGGTCGAAGCCTTCTGCATGTACTACTACTGGTTCGACGGGCAGCGACTGCTCGAGCGACCCGTGGAGGCCTGGCGGACAGACCGAACCCTGCTGCCGTACTGCCTGTCGTGGGCGAACGAGAGTTGGACCCGACGGTGGGACGGGAAGACCCGAGATGTCCTGATGCCGCAAGGCTACGCGCCGGGCTACGCCGATGATCTATTTGACGACCTGCTCCCGCACTTCCAAGCTCCGCACTATCTGCGACAAGATGGGGAGCCGATCTTGGTGGTGCACCGCGCTGACATCATTCCTGATCCCCGCGCCTTCGCTGAGACCTTCCGCAGACGCGCCGAACAAGCTGGCCTCCCAGGCGTGCACCTCGTCGCGGCCGAAACAACGCACGGTGTGGATCCGCTGGCCCTGGGATTCGACGCGGCCGTCGAGTTCCCGCCGGTCGGTGCCAACACTCTGCGGACCTCGGCACTGGCGCCGATCCGCGGGGTTGCCCGCGACTTCAGCGGCCGCCTGATGTCGTACGAACGTCTCGCTCGGTACTTCGCAGTGCGCCCCGAGCCAGATTTCATCCGATATCGAAGTGTCGTCCCCGGCTGGGACAACACCGCACGCCGTCAATCGAAGGCCACCGTCTACGTGGGAGCGACACCCGAGAAATTCTCCTGCTGGGTAGAGCAGGCCCGCGAGAAAGAGTCCACTGCCCGCGGGGATCATGGCCTGATGTTCGTCAATGCATGGAACGAGTGGGCCGAAGGCGCGTACCTCGAACCGGACGTGGAGCACGGGTACGGATATTTGGAGGCATTGCGAGGTACCCCCACGACACGTCACGCCGACTCTCATCGACGGGCCCGGTTCTGGTCGCTTCCTCACCTACGAAGCCTCGCCCTGGCTTTCGCGGGGTCGGTGCTGAACGTCGTCCGTCGCGTCCGCGCCCGTCTGAGATGACTGGCGCCTCCATGGAGCGACGACGACACGAGGGCCGCCTATGACGAGGCGATCCATGGTGTCCGGGCGTCCGCACCGGCCAAAGACCAATGCAGTTCTCGGAGTCGTCGACCAGGGCATTTCAAGTGTCACGAACTTCGGCGTGGTCATCGTCGCCGCTGTCGCTCTGTCGCCCGGTGACTTCGGCGCATTTTCAGCGACGTTCATCGTGGCCGGACTCCTGGTCGCCTGCGCTCAAGCGATCATCGGTCAAGAACTGGTGTTGACCCGCGAAACACCACCTGTGACGCTTGCACGATGCCGCGACGCCCTGCTGTTCGCGGTCTGTCTGGGGCTCGGATTAGGCCTGCTGGTCTTCGCCGCCGCTTGGCTGTTCGGGGATCTGCGATCGTCGCTTCTTGTCCTGAGCGCGACCATACCCTTGCTGCTCGTTCAGGACACTGTGCGGTACTGCGCATCATTGCTCCATTCGATGCACATCGCGGTCATCGCGGACGCGGCCTGGCTGGGACTCGGTGCCGTCGGTATCGCCGGTCTTCACCTTGCAGATATTGATCCTTCGCCCACAGCATTCATCGCAATCTGGACTGTGGCGGGCAGCTTGTCAGGGGTGTTCGCCGCGGCGCGGTTCATCGAGCCCGCCCTACCGCGCCCTACGCTTGCGCGTTTTCGGGCGCGGACCTATCTGGGATATCGCTTCATCTGGGAGTTCCTGGCGTTACGCGCATCAAGCCAGACGCTGATACTGATCCTCGGGGTGTTGGCCGGCCTCAGCGCGACTGGCGCATTTCGCGGAGCAACGACCCTGTTCGGACCGTTGACGGTCGTGGTCCTCGCCACGACCTCGTTCGGCGCACCCGTGATCAGCGCTGTCCGCGCTTCACGGCGAGACACCGCTCTCCTGCTGATGGCCGGAGGTCTCCTTGTCGCGTGTCTGACGTTGACAGCAGTCCTGTGGCTCCTGCCTCAGGGCATCGGTGAACGCCTCCTCGGCGATACCTGGACATTGGCGCGAGATTTCGTCGTTCCCATCGGTGTCCAGACAGCGTTCACCAGTATCTCGACGGTGGCGTTCTTAGCGCTGCGCATCGTGGACCCTCGGGCCACCCTCTCGCTCCGCCTCTATCCCGCAGCACTCATGGTCCCGCTGTTCTTCCTCGGCTACTGGATCGCCGGTACGTCCGGAGCTGCCTGGGCGATCGCTCTGACGTCTGCTCTCCAATCGGCCCTTGCTCTCACGGCCTATCTGCGAAGACGACACGAAGGACGCGGCGTGGGCGGCTCGGTCTCCGTGCCAGGCTGAGGCCTCCGCGCATCTTGCCGCACTTCCAACTACGACGAAAGGGCAACCACCGTGGCGAAGCAACTCTTGGGCCGATGGGTCGTGCCGACGCTGCTCTGGATTCTTCGCGCGATGACGCCCGCACGCCGACACGTCGTACTGTTCGGCTTCCCCAGCACCGAAGGCAATGTCGTCGAAACGGTTCGCGGGCTGCTTCAACGCTACGCGGGTGAGGTGGTGTGGCTCGATGCTCCCAGCAACGAGTACTGCCAGGAGCTAGGGCTCGATCCCGGCGCAATTCGATCGGTGCGCAGACTCTCGTTGCCGGGCATGTGGCTCTACATTCGAGCAGAAGCGGTGTTCTTCACCCACGGCCTGTACGGCATTCCCCGGACAGTTCGCCGGAAGCCGACCTTCAATCTCTGGCACGGCGAAGGTATCAAGGACAGCACAACTCCCTTCCCGGGAAGGCGCGTCGGCGGCAAGCCTGCTGATTACCTGATTGCATGTACACGGCAATACTCCGCATACTTCGCGAAAGCAACACTGCTCAAGGAAGAGGACATCATCCTTTCGGGCTATCCGCGAAATGATGAGCTTTTTCGTCCGTGCAGTGACGAGAAGCTCCGGCAAATGAGCATCGATCCGGCCATGCCTTTCGTCGTGTGGATGCCAAGCTTCCGGAACTCTGTTGTCAGCGGCGTGGACCGCACCTATCGCGATGCAGGAGATCTGACTCAGGACGAGGCCCTCGGAAACCTGATCACGGCAGGTGCCGATGTGCTGGCGACCCACGGGATCCAGTTCGTGGTGAAGGCCCACCCCGCCGACTCCATGTCACGCGGTGTCGTGGGCGCCACGACGATCGACGATTCGGACCTTTTCCAGGTCGGCGCTTCGCTCTATTCAGTGCTTGGCAGATCTGCTGGACTCATCACCGATGTGTCCAGCGTGCTGTTTGACTACCTGCTCCTTGACCGGCCCATCGCGTACTTCTTCCCTGACCTGGACGAGTACCTTCAGGGCCGCGGGGTCTGGACACCCGAGGTTCTTAATCATCTCGCGGGCCCTTTGATCGCCACTGAAGACGAGTTCTCAGCCTGGTCGGCCGAGGTGCTGGGGCGGCTGCCCGGCAGTTCTGATCAGCGCAAAGATGCCAGCGAATGGATCGGACTGATCCACACTCGGGACGCAACGAAGACGATGCTGTCACTCATCAGGGCGGAGGGGAGATCCCCGTTCTCACACGCGCTGGCCGCCCCGTCTCATCCCGAGCAGGACAGACATTGAGACGATCGACCCCCATGGAATCCACAACTCCGCAGCCGTACGACGCCGGTACGACCGCGCCCGCCCCGTTGACACAGTCACGGCTGGGGTTCACCGCCATGCGGCGAGTCGCGTACGTCTGCTTGGTCGCGATCGCGGTCAACGCCGTCGTGATCCAAACTGTCGTGACCGACGAGGCGTCGCCACTGAAGAACATCGTGAGGGCCGGCGTTCTGCTACTCGCAGGCTTTGCCGCGCTTCTCGACGGTACGAAACTGCCCCGGTGGCTCGTGTGCGCGACGCTTCTGTCGTGCGGGCTCATGCTGCTACGCAGCAATCCGGATCAGCTGTCATACGTTTTCGTATTTCTCATCGTGCCGCTGCTGTGGTCGATTCCCGAACGCGATGCCGAACGCGCCGTGGTGTTCGGCGCGCTGGTGTCATTCGGACTGATTTTCGCCTTCCTTGCCGCGGGCGTGACCCACAACGTGGTTCTGGACTACAGAAGCAGGGCCACGTTCGGAACTCAGGGAGTCCCATTCTTCTTCAATGTCGTCTACGGTGCGGCCACCATGGCGACGCTGTATTCGTACAAGTACCGTCTGAGGCGGCGGCAACTCGTACTCGCGGCCTGCCTAACCATCACGACGTACCTGTACCTGCAGACTGACGCCCGAGGCGGATATTTCGCCTTCCTGATCTTCGTGGTTCTCCTATGGCTCGTCCCGTTGTTCTCCACGTGGCCGCTGTTCCGAGGTGCCACGGCGGCCATGCCGGTCATCTTCATCGCCATCTCGTTCTTCCTCGCGAGCTTGGCCAGCAACCCCGCAGCAGACAAGTTCTTCAGCTATCGGCCGCAGTTGATCAGCCTGTTCCTGCAGAACGTGAGCCTCGACAGTTTCGTCTTGAGTACGTCGGTCAAGCAGTTCTCCTCCTATGTTCTGGCAGTGCGCACCGTCGACAACTCCTACCTCCACCTACTGGTTGGAGGAGGTGTCGTCCTGACTACCCTGTACGTGTACGCATTCGGATCATCGGTCTTGCATCTCTTCCAGCTCAAGCGCTACCCGGAGATCGCCTTCTTGATCTCGGTGTCCGCGTACTTCAACTCAGAAGGCATTCTTCTTCGCATCGAGAACGTTTTCGTGATCTACGCCTGGTACCTGGTGCTTCGGTACGCACGCGTCGGTTCGAGAGAAGGTCGCGAGGACCGCGTTGACCGACAGGGCCGCTCCCACCGCACTCGTCCCGACCTCTCACCACGCCCCCGGATACACTCACACACTGATTCGCGACCTACCCAGCTTGGACGGAGCTCCCGTGGACCTGCGTGACTACTTGAGGATCGCTCGGACGCGCTGGGTGTCGATCGCACTGTGCGGTCTGATCACCCTCGGCATCGCCGCCGCACTGACCTGGGCCTCGACACCTCAGTACACGTCGTCGGTCAGATTGTTCGTCTCGACCTCCAGCGCCGCCGACGACGTCCAGGCCAATCAGGGCGGCCAGTTCTCGCTGCAACGCGTCAAGTCATATGCCAATCTGCTCACCGGCGAAGTCATCGCCCGCAGGGTGACCGAGAAACTCCGCCTGGAGGAGGATCCACGAGAACTCGCCAAGCAGATCTCCGCCTCGTCAGCACTCGACACCGTCATCTTGACTGTCAAGGTCACCGACCCTTCGCCCGAACGTGCCCGGGTGCTGGCGAATACCGTTTCAGAAGAGTTCGTGGCCTATGTCGCCGTGCTCGAGACCCCTCCCGGCAAGGACGAGGCGACGATCAAGGCCACCATCGTCGATCCGGCCAATCTGTCCGAATCGCCGATCTCGCCCAATCCGAAGCGCAATCTCGTCATCGGGTTGGCACTGGGATTGCTGGTCGGTGCCGGAATCGCGGTGCTGCGCGAAACGTTCGATTCGACTATCAAATCGACCAAACAACTCGGCGCCATCATCGACGCCCCGGTACTGGGCGCGATCGGCTTCGACAGCCAGGCTGTCGACACCCCGCTCGTGACAGCGCTCGACACGTACGCCCCGCGCACCGAGGCCTTCAGGGTGCTGCGCACCAATCTGCAGTTCGTCGACCCGGATCAAGACCACAAGGTCTTCGTCGTCACCAGCTCGCTGCCGAGCGAGGGCAAGACCACCACGGCCGTCAACCTGGCGTTGGTGCTGGCAGAAGGCGGGGAGCGGGTCGTGTTGATCGAAGCCGACCTACGCCGTCCCAAGGTCAGCGAGTATCTGCGGTTGGAGCCGACCGTCGGACTGACCACGGTCCTGGTCGGGCGCGTCGAACTCAAGGACGCACTGCAGCCGACCACTCACCCGAACCTCACGGTGCTCGCGAGCGGCGCGACACCGCCCAATCCAGCCGAGTTGCTGAAGTCCAAGGCGATGTCGACGTTGCTGGCGGACCTGCGCGAAGAGTTCGACATCGTCTTGATCGATTCGCCGCCCTTGCTGCCTGTCACCGACGGCGCCCTGATCGCGGCCCAGGCCGACGGCGCCCTGTTGGTGGTTCGTCACAGCAAGACCACGGTCGATCAGATCACGGCTGCACAAGCCCGTCTGGAGGCCGTCGGTGCACACACGTCGGGCATCATCTTGTCGATGGTCAAGGCTTCGGCCAGTGACGCCTACGGATATGGCTACGGTTACGGCTACGGGCCGTCAGATGCGAAGCCGAGCTCCCGCAAAGGCAAGCGGGAGCCAAAGCCGCAAGAAATGTGACCGAGATCACTCCGCTTTGCAATAACTTTTCTTGATCACAGTCGTTTACACCGGTCTGAGTTCGCTATTGTTTTTTTCTCCAGACGGTTCACGAATTTCTTGAACAGACTCGGCTAGTGCACCAAGAAAAGGAACTGCCATGAAGAAGACCCTCGTCGCACTCTTCGCCACCTTCGGACTCATCCTCGGTGCGCTGGCCTTCACCAGCCCCGCTCAGGCCAAGGTATACCCCGGCACGGTCAAGACCTCGACCTCGGTATCCGCGCCCTCCAGCGTGAAGGAAGGCAAGAGCTTCACGGTCAAGGCTCGGGTCCGGGGCGGCAGCGCCTCGGCCGTCGCCGGCAAGATCAAGATCACCTTCAAGGGCAAGTCGTACACCAAGACCGTGTCGAAGGGCTCGGCCAGCGTCAAGTTCAAGGCGCCCAAGGTGTCCAAGAACAAGAAGTACACGATCTCGGCGACCTTCACCCCAAAGGCCGGCTCGGTCTACAAGAAGAGCAGCGGCTCCAAGAAGATCACGGTCAAGAACGTCAAGAAGAAGAAGTAACGCCTGGCTTCGACAGCCATCAAGGCGTGAGTGGGGCTGCCATCGGCAGCCCCACTGCTTATTTTCCAGCAGTCCGATATTCAGCAGTGAAGTTGCACAGGCGGAACATGTCCGCCTGAACTCTCGGGAGCCGAACACGTGACAGGCCAACGGTCCAGCAGAAAACGGAAGTCGACCATCCTGCGCCTCGCTCTGATCGGGCTCGGCATCGTCGTGGTGGTCCTGGGCGGAATCTCGTTCTTCGCCTACCAGCAGCTGTCGTCGGCCCGAACCGACCTCGACCGCGCGACGACGCAGGCGACAACCTTGCAGACCGCCCTGACAAACGGGGACGTCCCCGCGGCCAAGGCGGCCCTGACATCACTTCAGGACGATGTCGACAGCGCGGACTCGATCCTCGACAGCACGATCTTCTCGGTCGGCACGAAGGTCCCGTTCATGGGCAAGAACATCACGGCCGTGCGCACCGTGACATCAGCGGTCAAACATATCGCCGACTCCGGTCTGCCTCCGCTGGTCGAGGTGGCCGATCAGTTCAATGCCAAGACGTTCAATCCTCGTGGCGGCGCGGTGGATGTCGCGGCGATCGAGAAGATCGGGCCCAATATCAAGCAGGCATCGACAGTTCTCGATGCCGCCGCCGAACAGATCGCGACCGTGGACGCCGGCGCGCTGCTCAGCGCGGTCCAAGAACCCGTCCGAGAGGCCCAGCAAAAGGTCGCTGACGCCGCGACGGCCGCCGCACGGGCCGACACCGCCTCGGAGATCGTTCCCGAGATGCTCACCGGGACCCATGACTATCTCCTGCTGTTCCAGAACAATGCCGAGATCCGCGCGACCGGTGGACTGCCCGGCGCCTGGGCGGTGCTCCAGGTCAGGAACGGTGCGATCAGCCTCGGCGCCCAAGGCAATGGCGCGTCGATGGGCGACCTGGCCTCTGATGTGACCTCGATCAGTGACGAAGAACTCGATCTGTTCGACACCCAGCTCGTCCGCGATTTCCGCAATATCAACTTCACTCCGGACTTCCCGCGCGCCGCCGCCATCGGAGCAAAGGTGCTCAAACGAGAACGCGGCATCGATGTCGACGGCGTGATCTCTCTGGATCCGGTGACATTGTCGTATCTGCTCAAGGGCACCGGATCGATCGCCTTGTCGGACAGCACTGTCCTGACCGAGAAGAATGCCGTCGACGTGCTGCTCAACAGCGTGTACGTCGACTACTCCGACGGCCTGGCACAGGATGCCTTCTTCGCATCGGCAACCGACAAGATCCTTGCCAGAGTGCTCAACGGTGCCGGCAATCCCACCGAGGTCCTGTCGGCGTTGACCCGCGCCACCAACGAGCGACGGATCGCGGTGTGGTCGTCCGACAAGGCCATCCAAGACCGACTGTCGGGCACCCAGATCGCCGGCGAGCTTCCCACCGGCAAGGACGCCCGGCCCGCAATCGGCTTCTATCTCAACGACGCGACCGGTGCGAAGATGCAGTACTACCTCGACTACGACATCGCCGCGAAGGCAACCACGTGCAACAGCGCCGGCGTGCAGAAATACGACACCGTCATGACATTGAGGTCCACCGCCCCGGCCGATGCCGCGGACCTACCCGTCGCGATCAAGGGCCCAGGTTTCGGCGCCGTGCCCGGAACCATGCTGATGAACCTTTATGTGTACGCGCCGGACGGCGGAAAGGTCACGGCCTTGACGATCGACGGCAAGGAGACGACAGCCTTCCCCGGGACACACCTGGGACGGGGAGTCACGCAGGTGACAGTCGAACTCGCGCCGGGCCAGACCGCGACGGTCGAGAGCACGATCGCCTCAGGCAAGGCTCAGCGCGAAGACACTCGCGTCCTGGCGACGCCGTCCATCGTGCCGGGCTCGAAGTCGACAACGATCAAGACCGCCTGCTGAACCGATTCGGGTCAGGGCTGAGTCCAGGTCGCAGCGTCGCCACTGGTGTAGAGCCCGTCATCGACGATCGCGGCCAAGCCGTTCGCGCTGGCGGCGAGGCCTTGCGCGGGTTCACCCGTGATACAGCCTCCAGGCGTCCACGTCACGCCGGCGTCTTTGGTCGTGAAGGCATTGGCCGCACATCCGTTGTACCGGGCCAAGGCGTAGCCGGCCGTCGGGGTCAAGAACGTGGCGACCCGCAGATTGTCGAGCCTGCCGAGATCGGTCCAGGTCCGGCCACCGTCACCGGTTCCCTTGATCGTGCCATCGACGCATCCCACCCGGGCCGACTGCGGCGTGACCTGGCTGACCGAGATGACGTCACACCCCGTGTCGGCCGCATTGACAGGTGAGACGACGTGCTTGCCGTTGTCGGGGTCGGCATACCAAAGGGAGATCTCCTTGCTGGCCTTCCAGGTGACACCGCCGTCGGTCGAACGGGCCTCTCGCACCGTGCAGCTGGCATCTTGTCCCAGGATCCGCAGGTCCGTTCTGTTACTGGCGCGGGCTGCCAGAACCGTGACAAGGCTTGTCTCGACCCGGTTGAGCTTGGCTCCCCCATCCGCCGATGCAGAGATCAGAGCACGCGGGGCCGAAGTGCTGCAGGTGCCGCCGCGGCTGCCGAACACGAGTGCACCGTCCCTGGCCGAAGAGATCGCGACAGAGCGTTCGGCATCGAAGTCGTAGTCGACCTGTGTACTCTCGGGCTCGGCCGTCGGCTGAGGCGTCGAGACTGCCGATACCGCCGCGATGTCGGCGGGCGGCGGATCCTGGAACACGTGGCGTCGTGCGCCCATGATGAGTACGACATCGACGACGACGAAAGCTGCGATCAACAGAAGCGGCAGAGTCTTCTTCACGGCCCGATCCTAGTGCCTCGCGGACCGCGCCGACGCCCGCAATTAGGATCATGGGATGCGCGTTCGGTGGCTCCTCGTCCCGATGACCGCGTATGCGTCGGCGCTGGCGCTGATCGCGCTGTGGTCCTCACCCGTCGACCGCGGCGTGGACGTCGTACATCTTTGGCCGGTCGCCTGGCTGATCCGCATCTTCGGTCTGACCCTCGACCAGGGCTATGACGTGACCGAGTTCGCCGCCAACGTCGCGCTGTTCATCCCGTTGGGCATCTTCACGATGCTGCTGGGCTCGCGATGGCGGTGGTGGTACGTGACCGCCCTCGCGGCGGCCCTGTCGGTCACGATCGAGCTGGTGCAGGAGCTCCTGCGACCCGAGCGGTTCGCGACATTGAGCGATGTCGTGGCCAACACGCTGGGCGGGACCGTCGGGGCACTGCTATTTCTTTCCGGGCGATCAGCCGTGAAATTCCTCCGAGACCACCGCGAGACCTGACCTCGAGCGTTTGGCGACGTACTGCGCATGATCGGCCGCCGCGAAGAGCTCTGAGGGCTGGAGTGCCGACTCGCTCGTGATCTCGACGGCCGCCACCCCGGCTGAGACGCCCACCGCGAGCGGCGCGGAGGCCACTTCACGGCATACTTCGTTGATCGCATGCACGACGGCCCCCACGGGGTGGTTGGCAACCAAGACGTTGAACTCATCGCCACCCACACGCGCAACGACACTGTGATCGAACTCGGAGAAGGCACTCGTCAATGCCGCTGCCACGACCTGGATCTGCCGGTCTCCACTCGCATGCCCTTCGGAGTCGTTGACGTTCTTGAGCCCGTCGATGTCGACCGCGACGATCGCGATGCATCGCGAGACACCAGCAGGCACCGTGAAGATCTCGGCGGCCCGACTGTCGAGGGCCCGACGGTTGAAGACTCCCGTCAATGGATCGTGGAAGGCAAGATCCTCCAGGTCGGCTTCTCTTTGCCGGCGGGCTACCGCTGCCGCGAGGATCGCGGCCAGCACTTCGGCGTAGGCCACGGCCTCATCGTTGAAGATTCCGTCCGATACATAGCGGGTCGCGTAGAACTCGGCCCATACGATCCCGTCGACGATGATCGGTGTGGTGAGCGAGCATCCCTTGCCGAGTCGGGTCAGCAGCTCACGCTCGCCGGGTTCGCAATCGGGATCGGTCACACTGTCGACGCCACTGCGTCGCTCCCGCAGCGAAGCCATCAATCGCTGATCACCGGAGATCGGATAGACCTCGTTTTCGGGCCAACGCACCTCATCGGGGCCGAGATCACCGACGTTGACGAGCGTGCGGATCACATCATTGTCCTCGTCGATCAGGCTGATCGATATCGTGGCCGCGCCCAGCGCAATGCAGGCATGCTCGGCCGCGAACTCGATCAGCTCATCGACGCGGTGTGCCCGCATTGAAAGGTGAACCATGTCGGCGAGACTCCGCAGACCAAGCGTCGGACTGTCCACGTACGCCCACTCCCCTCGGCATCCCTGGTGGGGTCAAGGGTATCTGCTACTCAGCAGCGGCACGATTCATCGAGTAGACGATGAGACCGTCCGGAATCCTGGTCGTCGCAGAAGTTGCGAATCCGAGCCGCTGGTAGAGACGCAGATTCTTGTCATCGGATGTCTCCAGGGCAACGGGAGCACGGCTCCGGTCGATCGTGGCCAATCCTTCGGCGACCACAGCTGTCCCGAGCCCGATGCCTTGATACGCCGGATCGACGCCGACCGTTTCGAGAGTCCAACAGCCTTCAGGGGCTGCAGGCAGAGCCAGTTCGAGCAGTGCCGCGAGACGCGATCCGTGCAGCTCGGCCACTCTCTGCTGCGTCTGCTCGGCGGGGGCAGACGCAGCGGGTGGGAGGAACGCGGCTACCGCGCGGACCTGGCTGTCGACCATCACGATGCCCTGCTCAAGGGCGTGAGAGAGATAGAGGTGCTGGATCTCTTCGAGGCGCTCGGCGTACCCCTCCTCGGGAAGGGTCCACCGCGTCCACGGATAGTCGTCGAAGGCCGCGGCAAGGACCCGCGCTGCCGCACTCAGGTCCGCCGGCGTCGCGGGCCGGACGAGATGGGTCATGGGGTCGTTCTCCCGTGGTGTCGAGGGACGAAACCAGGAATGGCCAGCGATATGATCGCTGGCCATTCTGGCGCTTCTACTGCTGTGGCGGAGATGGAGAGATTTGAACTCTCGAGAGGTTTAAACCTCAACCCGCTTAGCAGGCGGGCGCACTAGGCCACTATGCGACATCTCCTCGCTGCAACTGCAAAGTGCAACCGCATCAGGATACCGACAGCACCCCACACCCGGTGACCCGGGCCGGTTCAGGCCGGATCCGGATCCTGCGGAGTGTGGCCTGTGGGGTCGTAGCGCCGGTAACCATGGGCGGCGTTGAGCCGCTCACGCACATCGGCGGCCAGCTCTCCTGCGCGCGTCCCGACGTAGGCCAAGGGGAAGACCAGCAATCGCGAATCGCCGCGGTCGAAGAACAACCGCGCACCTTCGACCGAAACGTCCTCCACCTCGGACCACTCGATCCGCAGCCGTTTGACGGTCATCGGACCTCCCAGCCTGACGCCCGCCGAATCGGTCAGAGCCACGTGGGGTGGCATCGCCAGCACGCGCAGCGCGTTGACGACCAAGAGGGCCGCGAGGATGCCCAGGGGCGGCCACCAGACGAATGCCAGCGCCGCCAGGACTCCTGCCGCCACGATGTGGAGTCCGACCGCCGGCAGCACAAACCGCCGGTCGAGCCGGTACTTCACCACTTCGATCGAATCGGGGCTGGAAGCAGGCTGCGGCTGTTCAGAAGTCATGAGGAATGATCTTGGTCGAGGGAAACTTATTTCGATACCCATTGGCAGAGGGGGCGGGATTCGAACCCGCGGCTGACATTGCTGCCAGCGAGCGCTTTCAAGGCGCTTCCGATCGGCCGCTCCGGCACCCCTCCTGGACAACGCCGGGGCGCTGCACCGAGACCCAGTATCGCATCACTTGAGTGCAGCAAAGCGAGGAGGTTCGACACGGGCGATCGGCTCGACCGCCCGGGCTGCCCGCGCCGACCGCTCACGTACGACGTAGTGCCGCACGATGAGCCCGACCAGCAGCCCCAAGACGACCGAATAGAGCGTCGACAGGCCCACATAGGTCGGAAAAGCTCCCGGTGTCACGAGCGATGTCGTGAGCACGGCGGTACCGATGACAGCAAAGACCAGGACCCACCAGCCTTCGCGCCTGGCCGACCGCATGGACACCCCCACGATCAACGCCGGGAAGCCGATGAACACCTCGACGGGGCGGGGCACTCCCTCGAAGTTCTGCCGGCTCCACACCACGACGTCGCTGAACAGGTCGACGACCGCCTGTGAGCCGTGCGTACGGACGAAGCTGCTGTAGGCCAAGATCACGATGAGCAAAGCCGCCACACCCGTCAGGATCAACAGATTCTGCCGTCCCAGGCCGTGCAGGCCGGCGCCCAGGTTCCAGACCAGGGCGATCGCGAGGACCAGCGAGACCGCCACGACGATGAGGTTGAAGCGCTGATAGTTCACCGGAGCGTTCCAGGCCGCGACGGACAGCGTCCCGCTCAGCGCCACCAACAACGCCAGGAGATACTCCCGGATCGCCGCCAGGACAGATGGTGCCGGACGCGTCACCAAGACGGCCCATACGGCCGACAACACGGCACACACGACAGCTGACGACACAAGAAGGAAGTTCTTCTCCAGTACCACGGCCGAGATCCCGAGCACCGTCACGATGGGTATCCAAATACGCATATGCCCGCCGCCGCGGTGGATCAGACCGATCGTGAAAACCAGCATCAGCAGGGCGGCCGATGGCCGGCCGATCCCTTCGGGCGCGTCGACCGCGACGACTGTCGTGGCGGCACCCAGCGTTCCGACCACCCACATCAAGAACACGCCGATCATGACCAGACGTGCCGTGCGGGCTGATCCGAGGCGCGGCTCGCGCGTCGGCAGATCGTACTCCGGCGCGACTGATGCGTCGAGACGTCGACGACCGCCTTGCACGGGGGAGCTCATGAACTTCGACAGATCCTTCGGTTGACCAGCGACGGATTGGTCTTCCGCGCTTGCTCGACCTCCGCGGCATCGAGCGAGGTACGCAGGATCGCCGGTTCGGAGGAGGCCTCCACCACGATAGAGCCCCAAGGATCGGCAACCAAGGAATGACCCGTGCAACGCTCGCCACCTTGAGCGGCGGCTGCGACGTAGACCGTGTTCTCGATGGCGCGCGCTGTCAACAGAGTGCGCCAATGGTCGAGCTTGCGGTCACCGGCGACCCACGCCGCCGGCAAGACGATCGTGTCGGCTCCCGCATCGACGAGCGCCCGTGCGAGTTCGGGGAACCGCAGGTCGTAACACGTCATCAGGCCGATCCGATGGTCGGCGATCTCGATCACGACCGGCTCGATCTCACCAGCCTGCATGCGATCGGATTCCCGGTAGCCGAAAGAGTCGTACAAGTGGATCTTGCGGTACGTGCCCCGCAGCGCGCCGTCGGGACCGACGACCACCAAGGTGTTGAACGGCAGCGCATCGGTCTGTTCGAACATGCCGGCGATGACGGTCGCACCCAGACGCTTCGCCTCGTCGGCGATCAGCTTCACGAACGGACCGTCGAGTGGCTCCGCATGGGCGGCCAGATCGTGGTCGGTGGAACCGAAGTCGTGCATCGCAGCTTCGGGCAGTACGACCAGGTCGAAACCGTCGGCAGCGGTCAATTCAGCCAGTTGTGCCGCGATGGATGCCCGGTTGGCCGTCGAATCGATCGCTGACGCCCGCTGGACCAGTGCGATATGCATACCGACCATCTTCTCAGGTCACCCCTGAGGGCGGTCCCCCMCGCACGAAGGGCGKGGGGGACCACCTTGTCTCAGCGGTGCCGACCAGCGCTCTGCGGAGCCTTCGGCCGACGACGGGTCACCAGGACCCCACCACCGAACACTCCGAGCAGGCCGGCCAACAGGAGCCACAGCGCCGGACCGCCCGTATCCGGGATCAGGCCCTCAGCCTCCGGCGCGACCGCGGTCGCGTCATCACTCAGGACGCCGCTCTCTGCGGCCTTGTTGCCACCTTCGACGGTCGCGACGTTCACGATCTCCGAGCCGTCGTCGACCGTGATCTTGGTCGTGATCTGGATCTCGGCCGATTGATCGACCGCGAGCGCACCGTCGTAGTCACAGGTGACCGTGCGACCGGCCGCCGAGCAGTCCCAGCCCTCGCCCTGCGCGCTGACGAACTTCAGCCCCTTGGGCAGCTTGTCGGTGACCCTGATCGCCTTGGTGGTCTCGGTCGGACCCTCATTGGTGACGACGATCGACCACACGGCCTCATCGCCCTTCTGCTTGTCCAGCGACTTGTCGATCGTCAACATGGCGCTGCCGTCGACCGGCGACTCGATCGTCGACTTGTCGTTGACTGGATCGATGTCATTCGACGGAGTCGAGACAACTGCCGTGTTCGTCACCGACGGGTACGCCTTCGCGCCGACGTCGACCGTCAGCTTGATGACATCGGTCGCGTCGACCGCAAGTGCCCCGTCACGATCACAGGTGACCTTCTGCCCGTTGGCAGCACAGGCCCAGTTGTCAGCCGTTCCGGAGACGAACTTCAGGCCTGCCGGGAGCTCGTCAGTGACCGAGATCGGTCCGGGATCAGGAGTCGTACCGTCATTGTGGACCGTCAAGGTGTAGACCCCCTGCTGGCCGACCCGGAGCTTTCCTGCGAGCTCCTTGACGACACTGAGGTCGACCTTCGGCGGCACGACAACCGAGTCAGTCGCCTTGTCGTTGGAGTCATCGGTGTCATTCGACGACGTCGCGACCTCGACGATATTGTCGACCGTCGGATACGCCTGCGGCGTCACATCGACTGTCACCGTGATCGGATCGGCCGACGCTCCCGGAGCCAGCGGCTCGTCGAGCTCGCATGTCGCCGCGTCATCGGAGCAGGTCCAACCGTCGCCCTCGGCACTGACGAAGGTCAGCCCCGTCGGCAACGTGTCGTCGATCTTGACGTCGCGAGCCTCGGACGGCCCCGCGTTCTTGACGTTGACCTCGAACTTCAGCTGAGTTCCGACCTCGACCGGTCCCGCATGTGACTTGGTGATCGACAGATCGACCTCGTCGGTGGGCGTGACGGTGTCGTCGTCCTCATTGTTGGTTGTGTCGGGATCCGGGGTGTCGGAGTCGACGACGGCCTGGTTGACCAGCGTCTCGCCCGACTGATCGGCCGCGACGTCGACGACCATCGCCAGCGCCGGAGCGCTGGTGCCCGGCAGCAGCGGATCTGTGCTGACCAGAGTGCACAGCACCTCCTGACCCGCTGCGGAGACCGCATCGGCGACACATGACCAAGCGTCATTGGCCGACACATAGGTCATCCCGACCGGCAAGGTGTCGCTGATCGTGACCGGAGCGAGCGCATCGGACGGTCCGTCGTTGGTCGCCGTCAGCGTGAACGTGAACGGCTCACCCGCCACCGGCGTACCCGTGTGGGTCTTTGCCAGGGTCATATCGGCCGCTGTCGTGACCTCGACGGAGTCGTCAGAGTCGTTGTCGTCCGGGTCGTCTCCCGGCGTCGAGGTCGAGACTTCGACGCCATTGGTCAGCTCGGTCCCGGCCGCGACGCCGCTGCCAACCTTCGTGACCACCGTGATCGTCGGAGCAGCGCCCGGCGCGAGGGTTGCCCGCGTGCAGCTGATCGTCGAATCGGAGCAGGTCCAGCCGCTGCCGCTGATCGAGACGACGCTCAGGCCAGCCGGCAGGGTATCGACCACCGAGATCACGTCGGCCGTCGACGGGCCGTCGTTCGTGACATCGATCGTCCACGAGACGTTGTCGCCCGCATCGACCGTGTCGGCCGAGGCCGCCTTGGCGACCTTGATGTTCGCCTGATCCTTGATGACGGTGGGATCGCTGTCGCTGTTGTTGGGCAGCTTCGGATCTGTATTGGGGCCGTCGACCGTGACAGTGTTCGTCACAGTTGCCGGGCCGGCATCGTCCGCGATATCGAATGTCAGGCTGAACGTCGAGTTGGCATCGTCGACGAGACCGTCGGCGTGCGTACAGGTCACGACACCTTCGTCCTCGTCACACGTCCAACCTGTTCCGGAGGCTGACTTGTAGGTCATACCCACCGGGACGGTGTCCTCGACCACGATCGGGCCGTCGGTGTCGGACGGACCGTGATTGGTGACCAACACGTCGTACGTCAGCGACTCCCCTGCGATCGCGTTGTCGTCGTCGTGCGACTTCTCCACCTCGAGATCCGACTCGAGGTCAGGCGTGTTGACGTCGATGTCGGTGGCGCCGGTCGGGTCCTCGGTTGCCGTGACCTTCGCGGTGTTCTCGACAGTTCCGGTGTGGCCCGACGCGATCTTGACCTTGATCTTGAAGTTCTGGTCATCCCCGACGCCGATCGAGCCGTCGAAGTCGCAGGTCACGAGCTGTCCGGCCGCGGTGCAGGCCCAATCGGCATTGCCCGTACCGCCGGGGACGAACTTCATGTAGCTCGGCAGGGTGTCGACGACCGTGACACCGGTTGCCGTCGACGGGCCCTCGTTGTGAACCGTCATGTCGTAGCTGAACTCGTCACCGGCTACTGCCGGCTCCTCGCCCGTGTACGCCTTCTCGATCGTCAGCTCCGCCGTACGTGTCGGGGCAGTCGAGACCTCGTCGGAGTTGTTCGACGCGACCGGATCGGTCGTCGGGCCGCTGACCTTCGCAGAGTTGACGACGTTCGCCGTCTGCGACGCGGGAATCTTGGCCACGATCGTGATCTGATTCGCTGCATCGTCGGCTGCCAGGTCGTCCGCGCGGTTGCACGTCACGACGCCCTCGTCCTCGGAGCACGACCAGCCCGTTCCGGTGGCCGACACGAACGTCGATCCGCTCGGCAGGGTGTCGACGACCTTGATGGCGCCCCGTGAGGTCGACGGACCTTGGTTGGTCACGTCGATCGTCCAGGTCGCGTTCTCGCCGGCCTTGACGACGGTGCCACCGAGGCGCTTGTCGATCGTCAGATCGGCGCGCGTCGTGACCTCGACGGTCTCGGTGTCGCGGTTGTTGTCGAGGTCGGGATCGTACGTGTGTCCCTTGACTCGAGCAGTGTTGACGATCTCGGCCTCGTCGGCCAGATCGGAGTCGATCAGGCCGCTGGCCACGATTGTGGGAGCCGAGGCGCCATTCGCGATGTCGGCGTCCAAGGTGCAGGTCCACTCATCCTCATCGGATGCGCAGACCCAGTCGTCCCCACCGTCGAGGCTAAAGTTCGAGACATCCTCCGGGATCGTGTCGGTGACCACGATGTCGGCCTTCGACGTGTCGCCGCCGAGGTTCTTGACCACGATGTCCCACGAATACGTCTTGCCGGCCACAGGTGTGCCGTCACCGGTCTTGGTGATCTCGAGGTCGGCCGAATGGATCTGTGCCGAAGCGTCGCCGGGACCGCCGTAGAACGGTGCGCCCGTGATGCCGGTCGCGCCGGTCTTGTCTTCGGCATTGATCGACACCGTGTTGGTGTGGTCGACGTCGGCGCCCGCACCTGCGTCCACGACGGCGTCCTCGGTGGGGGTGGCGGTGTAGTTGATCACGATCGTCTTGCCGACCGGCAGACCTGTCGGCGCCGGAGCCAGATCGGACCAGGTGATCGTCTCGGGGTTGCCCGCGTCACTGGTCGGTGCCAACGCGATCGCTGCGGCGTCGCCGACTTTGACGGTCGCCGTGCCTGCGTCATACGACCAGTTCTTGGGCAGCACGTCGGTGACGTCGACCTTGTAGGCCGGTGACTTGCCGTCGCTCGTGACCACGATCTCGAAGTTCTGCGGCTGTCCGACGTACGACACGGCGCTGCCCACGACTCGCTTGGCGACCGTAGTGTGCGGGAAGTCCGGCGTGACGGTGGCCGTGGCATTGCTGCCGGTGTAGGTGCGGCCGTCCGCGATGACGGGCAGACTCGTGAAACGCGTGATGGTCGCGGTGTTGGTGCGGCCCGAGGCGTCCAGGGTGCTGGTCGCGGCCAGTTCGGCCTCGTACGTGAACTCCTTGAAGTTCGGCGATGCGACCGTCAGAACGCTGACGTTCCACGTGATGGTCCGGGTGTCGGAATCGTACGTGCCGCCTCCGCTGATCGTGGCTTCGTCGACGATAACGCCCGTCGGTACGACGTCCTTGACCACGACGTTGTGCGCATCGCTGACGTTCGTGCCGCCCGGGTTCGAGGCCCGCACGGTGTACGTGAACGTGTCGCCGGGCGCCGGGGTCGTGTCGGAGACCGACTTGGTGATCGCGGTCTTCGGCTCCTGGATCGTGTAGGTGACCGCGGAGGACGTGGCCGAGGCGTCGAAGGTCGCCGATATCGACGTCGGATCGGTCTTGTTGGTCTTGTTCCAGGCGACCTTGGCCGTGTTGGAGCGGACCGTGCCGATCGAGTTGCTGGACGTGGCCGCCGTGACCTTCGCCGTGAAGACCAGCGTGACGGTGCGGCTCTGCGTGCTCTCGGCAATATCACCGAGGAACCAACCGACGTTCTGTCCGCTCGGCGTCAGCGTCGCGCCGGTCGGCAAGGTGCAGTCCGTGGTGTCGGCGTTGACACAGGTCACCGACGACAGGGTCACGTCATCGAGACCGGCCGGGAGCGCATCGGTGATCGACGCGTCATAGAAGTTGACGTTCGCCGGCAGCGTCGCAGTGAGGACGTACTTCGCGCGTTCACCGACGATCAGGGTGCCGTCCGTGATCACCTTGGTGATCGTGGCCGGCGGCACCGTCAAGGTCTTGTTGTCCGTCGCCGTCAGGACGCGCTCGTTGGTCGTGGTGTTGCCACCGTTGTCGAGCGTGCTGCCCGTGAGCTTCGCGACGTTCTTGTAGGCCTGACCGCCGGCCGCCCCGGTGCCTACCTTGACGGTGTACTTCAACGTCTTCGGCGAGCCCGCAGCAACTGTGCCGACCGGCCAGGTGATCGTGGTGCCGGTCCCGGTCACAGATGCGCACGCATCACCGGCTTCGGCAGGAGCTTGGGTCGCATCGCTGCCAAGAGCCGTGACCACAAGTCCGGTCGGGACACAGTCGACGACGACCGTGTCGTACAGATTCGGTCGCCCAGGGGCGTTGGAAGCGGTCAGCACGAACTCACGAGACTCGCCGATCGCCGGCGTGGTGCTCTGAGTCGGCGGCGTCGTGAGCGCCTTGGTCAGCGTGGGGCTCGGCTGAACCGGATTGACGTCCGATGAGGCTCTGACCGGTGTGACCGGCAGGACTCCACCCGGGGTCGTGTTGCTGTGGAATGTCGCGGTGTTGGTCAGGGTCGATGTGCCGGTGTGATTGGGCCACACCCTGGTGCCGAGTTTGATCTGGAAGACCTGGGGGTCGTCGGTGTCGTTGGTCCAGGTCGGCGGCAGCGTCAGCACGCCCTCCGCGCTGACCGCCACACCTGCGGGCAGTGGTGCGGTCGCCGGATCGGCTCCCGTCGCCGAATATGTGCCGATCGAACTGATCAACTGGATGCCGGCCGGCAACGGATCGGTCAAAATGCCGTTGTAGACCGTCGTGTGGGCCGGGATGGTGGCCCGGATCATGTAGGTCACAGTCTCGCCCGGAACCGCCTGCGTCGCGGAGTTGTTCGTTTCGGTGATGCCGGTGACATTCGTCTTGGTCATGCCAACTGCGGGCAGCTTGACCGAAGCAGTGGCGATGGCTGCGGGGACGTCTTCTTGCTCATCCGTCACCGTCCCGTCGATGTTGTTGGCCGGGAAATGCGGAACGGCCACACCGAGGTTGGTCTCGGTCGTGTACGTGCGCACGGCCGCGGTGTTGACGTACTCGGTGTCGACGCTCGTGCCGACCGGAACTTTGACGTCATAGCTGATATTCGTCGCGTTGGCGGGCGCCAGCGTCGCCGGAAGCGTCCAGCGGATCGCACTGTAGACACCGCTCCCGTCAAATGACGGGTGTCCTGTCGCGCCCGGATCGGTACACGTGCCGCCGTTGAGATTCACGACGTCGACGCACCGGAACAATGGCGGCAAAACATCCCAGACCTGCAAGCCCTTGACTGCCAGACCGCTGCTCGGTGCCTCGTTCAGGACCACCATCCGGAAGCGGACGACGTCGCCCTGGCGAACCGTCTGGGTGCCGGAATAACTGCTGTATGGCGACTTGGCAACCTGCTTGAGGATGTTCACCGGAGGGATCGGCGGCACCTTGAAGTCGGCCTTGTCGCGCAGCGAAGAGACCTGTCCGCCCTTGTTGGTCCAGCGCAGTTTGGCCAGATTTCCCTGCACGTCGTTGGTCGTCTTGTCATTGCCGTTGACGGTCGCGCTGACTCGGAAGGCGAAGACCTTCCCCTTTTCGACATAGCGATTGGCTCCGACGTCGACGCCGGGACGCAGCGCCGCGGTACCGGTCGCGAATGCGGTGTTGAGTGCAGACTGGTCGACCGTGTAGGCAGCGGTGTTGACACCGCTGACGAGCGCGAAGGAGTTCGGCTCGTACGTCAGATTGTCGGGCAGATAGTCCGTGACGACCGGAAGACGCGTCGACGAGCCGGCCGGGAACGTCACGCGCACCTGGAAGCAGACCCGTGAACCGGTCGTGAAGCCGGCGTCGGCGGCTGCCGTCTGGTGGTCCTCCCAGTTGTCCCAGTCGGACTCGTTGCAGGTGTGAGTCGCCGCAGTGTTGGGCAGGACCCGCTTGTCGAGCGTCGGGGCCTTCGAACCGAGTGTGGCCTCCGAGTCGTCCTTGACCGCGCGGGTGCCTGACTCGCCAGTGCCCGATATCGGCGTCGTGGTGCCGGTCAAGGCGACCTTGTTGACGAACGAGTCGCCCGCTGACGTCTCGTCGCCGGAGCTGTAGACCGTGCGCATACGAGCCTTGTATCTCAGCGTCTTCGAGGCATCCTCGGCGCTGAGGTCGAATGACTTGAAGGTGATGACGAAGGCGCCGCCCACATAGTCGACCTTCTCGATGGCTGCATTCGAGCCGGTCGGGGCGCAGTCGCCGGCGGCCTGCGCCAAGGCTGCGGTCGTGTAGGTCCCGCTGGGGGCGTCCGCCGGACACAGCCCGTCCGGCAGCGTGTCGACCAGGACGATGTCGGAGCCGTCGGTGTACTCGCTGGTGCGGACCACGAGCTCGTACTCGGCTTCGCCACCCTGATTGAAATCGGCAGAGTTCGTGACGGACTTCGCGACGGCGATGTCTTCGGCTGTCACGGTGACCGTGTCGTTTGCACTGACCTGCACATTGCTCTGCCCGGCGTTGTTGAGACCTTGGTAGCGTCCCGTGGCGACCGCGCGATTGGTGTAACCGATCTCGGTCGCGGATTCGCGGGTCGAAGCGCCGGTGTTGTTGTCGAGGTTCGCGGTCGAGGTGAATCCGGCGGCCGGCATGACGTTCTGACGCAGCGCGATCCCTGCGGCGTACTTGATCGTGTAGGTGCCGTTGGCGGCGAGCGCGGACGGCAGGGTCCACTCGACCCGGGTGTAGACGCCGGCCGGATAACCGGTCGGGAGCCCGCTGTTGACCGTCGTGACGGAGGTCGGGGCGAGGCAGCCGGAGACGGCGGGAGTGCCGGTCAGACGTCCCGAGCCCGGGTACTCCTCGGTTCCAGGGCTGCTGTTGTCGACCGCGCCGCAGCCGAGGAACTCCAGGCCGGCAGGGAGATAGTCGACGACCGTGACGCCATTGGTCGCGGCCTTGCCGTTGTTGACGACTTCGAGGGAGTAGACCGTCGGACGGTCATGCAGACCGCGGGTCAGCTCGTGTTCCGAACTGGGCTCGCTCTTGTGCAGTTCGAGCGCCGAGATCGCGGTGGTGGCAGTGTCCTGGGCCGAGCTGATCGCGGCGTCGGGCTGGAGCTCGCCCTTGCCGTTGAATTTGGCCAGCTTGCGCTCGTTGCTGCTCGCGAAACCTGTGGCCTCGTTGGTGACGGTCGAGCCGACGGGGTAGGTCGTCGCATCGGGCTGGACCTTGTAGGTCAGGGTCACATCCGAACCGTCCGGCAGGTCGGCGACATTGCTCCAGATCAGGATCGTGCGGCCCGTCGGCTGATTCGAGCCGTTGACTTCGGCGATCTGCTGGGGATCACCCGCGCCCTGAGGGGCCGAAGTCGACACATAGGCCACGCCGGCGGGCAGGACGTCACGGAAGGTGAGGTTGTACTGGAAGTCCGCATCGCCGTCATCGGTCGGGTTCGAGGCCTTGACCGAGAACGTGATCGGCTCACCGACCAGAACTGTCGCCGGCGAGGTCTTGTCGAGCGAGATGCTGACCGGTGCCGCCTCGGCCGGTGCGTTCACGGCCATGATCGCGAGGCCCGAGGTCGCCATGGTGGCTGCCAACAGCACCGAGAACCGCCTGCGGAAAACAAAAAAATTACGCCGCGAACGGCGTGGACGAACAGCTCCAGCGATAAACATTGATCACACTCCCTAGGACATCCAACAGAATCGGCACCCGGAAGGAAAATCAAAACCGGAATCACTCAAGAAAATGACTCGGCATGACTAGTTCCGTCTGACTCTGAGGCACTAGAGACCGGCCCGTCCGAGCACTTGCGGACATCGCGTGCGGGTCACGGTCCGATACCGTGGTTGGAATGCGTGCCGTTACAGCTCCCCATCCCGGTGGGGTCGACGCCCTCGTCATCGTCGATCGCCCGATTCCCGAACCTGCGCCCGGTGAGGTACTCATCCGGGTCACTGCCGCGGGTGTCAACCGCGCCGACCTGCTGCAGCGGCAGGGCTTCTACGAACCCCCTCCCGGGGGCTCCGACATCCTCGGACTCGAATGCTCCGGTGACATCGTCGAGGTCGGCGAGGGCGTCACCGACCTGATGCCCGGCGCGCATGTGTGTGCCTTGCTGACCGGCGGCGGCTATGCCGAGTACGTCAGCGTGCCGGTCGGCCAGGTCGCGACGGTGCCCGACGGCATCTCGCTGACGGAGGCGGCCGGCCTCATGGAGGTCGCCTCGACCGTGTGGTCGAACGTCTTCATGATGGGCAAGCTCCAGCACGGCGAGACGCTGCTCGTCCACGGTGGTGGAAGCGGGATCGGCACCATGGCGATCCAACTCGGCAAAGCCTTCGGAGCCAGGGTCGTGGTGACCGTCGGATCACAGGAGAAGGCCGATTTCTGTCGTGAACTCGGCGCCGATCTGGTGATCAACTATCGAGAGCAGGATTTCGCCGAGGTCATGGACCAGGCCGGGATCGGGGCCGACGTCATCCTCGACATCATCGGCGCGAAATACCTGGCGTCCAATGTGTCGGTGTTGGCAACCGCGGGACGGCTGATCGTCATCGGCATGCAGGGCGGCATCAAAGCCGAGCTCAACCTCGCGGCTTTGCTGACCAAGCGCGCTGCCGTCATGGCGACATCGTTGCGGGCCCGGCCGACCGGTGAGAAGGCGGCCATCGTCTCGCAGATGGTGGCTCAGGTGTGGCCCTTGATCGCCGACGGCACGGTGCGACCCATCATCCATGCGACCTACCCGCTGGAAGACGTGCGACTGGCGCACCAGGTACTCGAGGAGTCGAGCCACCTCGGCAAGGTATTGCTGAGCCTCTGACGGTATCGCTCGTTAGTGTGGGGACATGACTGACGAACAATCTCGCGTCGAATCCGCACAGATCATCGGCCCCGACGGCAACGCCGTATCCGTCCCCCCACAGGAGACCGACCTGGGCGAGCTGGTCGCGCAGCCGGCCAAGGTCATGCGCATCGGCGGGATGATCCGCCACCTGCTCGAAGAGGTCAAAGCAGCGCCGCTCGATGAAGCCAGTCGCCTCCGGCTGCGTACTATCCATCTGCGGTCGATCGAAGAGCTCAAAGACGGATTGGCTCCCGAACTGGTCGACGAACTGGATCGTTTGAGTCTGCCGTTCGACTCCGAAGCACCCAGTGAGGCCGAGCTGCGTATCGCGCAAGCACAGCTCGTGGGCTGGCTCGAAGGACTGTTCCACGGCCTCCAGGCAGCCCTCTACGCCCAGCAGGTGCAGGCCCAGTCGCAACTGCAGAACATGCGATTGGCCCTGCCGGGTCCAAACGACGCCAAAGGTGATGATTCGGCCAATTCTGGTGAAACCAGTACTTCTGGCGGCATGTACCTCTAGAGTTTTGCCTGATGTGACCTGAGGTCGGCACCTCGTGCCTGCCTCAATTGGGAAGAGGGAGCCCATGACCATCTTGGCCGAACAAATCACACCTCCATGCGCTGCGGTGCCAGAGGTTTATGACGACGAGCAGTTGCACTCACCACCGGCGCGCACCGACATCAGCGCGGCTCAGTGGGAACAGCTCAACGTCAAGCGAGCCTCCGCGCACCGACAGTGTGCTGGTTGCCCCGTGCTCGTGGACTGTCTGTACCGTGCCGTCGTCGAGGTCGACGTCTCCGGTTTTGTGGCCTGCACCACCGAGGCGGATCGTCAGCAGATCCGGCGCAAGCTCGGCGTCCAGATCCGTCAGGCCTCGACCGTCCCCTACGGTGCACCTCGAGTCGGCGGCGGGCCGGTCAATCACGAGACCGTCATGAACATGCGACAGGCCCATCCCAAGGACACCTGCCACCAGCTCGCAGAGCGTCTCGGCTGTTCGACCTCGACGATCAAGCGCCACCTGCGGCGGGCCCGCGAAGCAAAGCTGGTCGAAGCCAAGACCGACCCGACCGCAGACTCAACAATGCCGACCGTCGACGCCGTCCTCGACGTCTTCGACCAACTGGAGTCCAGCCGCGTCGCCTAACCCGCGCAATGCCCAACGGCCAAGATGTCGGCGGTTTTGGGTCGTTGACGTCGACTTTTCGACGTAGAACCGCCGACATTTCCGGCGTCCCCAGGGGTGGACGGCAGTCGGTTTTTCCACAGCCGTCGCCACAGGGGTTTTCTGCTCCCGGGCCGCATCCGACGGTGAGGGGATGCCCTATGTCTCCCCGCTGCCCGAGTTCACCCTGACGCCGTTCACCCGCGAACGCGCGCTGGCCGCCGGCATCAGCGACACGGTACTGCGCCGAAGGCGACTGCGGCGCCTGTTCAACGGCGTCTACATCCAGTCCTCAGTCGAGTTGACCCTCCGGTTGTGGCTTTCGGCTGCGCTGCTCGCCTCACCACCCGGATCAGTGATCAGCCACGTCACGGCTCTGCGTCTGTACGGCTTCGAGATCGGCGCAGAGCGGCCGTTCCACGTCTCAACCCGCGCGAAGACGCACACCCGTCGCGCAGGAATTACGACCCACCAGCGGAGGGCGCAGATCTCAAGCACGGTGATCGACGGCATCGCCGTGACCGGGCCACGACGCACACTGGTCGACATCGCCACCAAGGTCGACCTCATTCAGCTGATCCAGGCCATCGAGTTCATGCTCCACCGTGGCCATACGACCCTGTCGGGATTGGCCGAGTATGCGCTGAGCAGACATCTCGACGGTGTCTGCCGCACTCGCCGTTGTCTCGCATTGGTCCGCGAAGGGGCAGAGTCTCCCATGGAGACCTTCGTTCGACTGATGCTCGTGTTCGCCCGGCTCCCTGAGCCATTTCCCAATCAGATCATCCGTGACGCGCACGGCGATTTCCTGGCACGTGGCGACCTGGTCTATCCCACGTACTTGGTTCTGGTCGAGTACGACGGCTGGCAACATGAGCGGGACGCCCGGCAGCGCCAACACGACATCGGTCGTCGCGAACGCCTCGAACAGGCCGGCTGGCGCATCATCGTGGTGACCGTCGCCGACCTGAAGAAGCCACGCACCATCGTCCACCGCGTGCACATCGCCCTGGTAGAGCGTGGCTACGACGGTCCCGTCCCGGCTTTCAGCATCATGTGGCTGAAGTGGTTCACCCCCCGCCCGGCCAAGATGTCGGCGGTTTTAGGTCGTTGACGTCGTCCTATCGACGTAAAACCGCCGACATCCGCGCCTCCGGCCTGCCGGCCGGTTACAGGTACCGCCGGAGTTCGTCTAGAAGGCCGTCTTCTTCTATTGAGCCGGTGACGGCGTCGGCCACCTTTTTCAGGGCTTCTGGGGCGTGGCCCATCGCCACCCCTCGGCCGGCCCATTCGAGCATTTCGAGGTCGTTGTTGCCATCGCCTACCGCGAGGACGTCGGCTTGAGCGATGTCGAGCCGATTGCAGATGAACTCCAGTCCCGAAGCCTTGGAGACTCCGTCAGGAGCCAGATCGAGCCAGGCGGAATAGCCGATGAAGTAGTTGGTTCCGGTCAGACCCAGATCATCGACGATCGCCGAGAACTCCTCGGCCGTGTGATCCGTGGAACGGATGACGACCCGCGTCACCGGCTCGGCGATCAACGACTCGACGTCCTCGACGATGAACTGACCTGAGACCTCGCCATCCGGGAACGGCCGGTTGACCCGGAAGCCGACACCGATCTCCTCGACCGCGACGATCGCGTCGGGGACGTATTCCATGACCCGGCGCACCGCATCGCTCGCATCGAACGTCACGGCGTGCAGGATCTCGATCGGGTCGTAGGCAAAGACGATCGCGCCATTGCTGGCGACGGCATAGCCGTCGGTGAAGCCGAGTTTGCCGGTCGTGTTGAGCACACCGGGGATCGCACGACCCGTCGAGATGACGATCTCGATACCCGAATCCCGCAATGCGCGAACGCTCTCGCGCACTGCCGCGCTCATCTCGTTGAGACCGTCAACGATCGTGCCATCGACGTCGAGCGCGATGAGGCGCGGCCGCCAGGTCACGGCAGCGGCCTCAGGACCTCGCCGAGCAGAGGATGCAGCGCCGCCGGCAGCCGCACCGACCCATCGGCCTGCTGGCCGTTCTCCAGGATCGCGATGATCGTGCGGGTCATGGCGCACAGTGTGCCGTTGAGCGTCGCCGCAGGCGCTGTGCCTTCCTCGCCGCGCACGCGGATGTCGAGGCGGCGCGCCTGGAACTCTGTCGTGTTGGACGCAGAGGAGACCTCCCGATACTTGCCCTGGCTCGGAATCCACGCCTCGCAGTCGAATTTACGGATCGCGGACAGGCCGAGATCACCCGAGGCGACGTCGATGACGCGATACGGCAACTCGAGCGCGTCGAGCCAGGCCTTCTCCCAGCCGAGGATGCGCTGATGTTCGGCGTAGGACTCCTCCAGCGTCGTGTAGACGAACATCTCGACCTTGTCGAACCAGTGCACCCGGAAGATCCCACGGGTGTCCTTGCCGTACGAGCCAGCCTCACGCCGGTAGCACGGGCTGAACGCCGCATAGCGTTTCGGCAACGTCGCAGCGTCGAGGATCTCGTCGGAATGGTAGGCCGCCAGCGCCACCTCGGAGGTGCCGACCAGGTAGAGGTCGTCCTTCTCGAGGTAGTAGACGTCGTCCCCCGAGCCCTGCCCGAGGTAGCCGGTGCCCTCCATCGCGCTGGGCTTGACCAGGGCCGGCGGGATCATCGGCGTGAAGCCCCATTCGGCGGCCTTGCTCATCGCGAGCTGGGTCAACGCGAGTTCGAGCTGGGCGCCGACACCGGTCAGGAAGTAGAACCGTGAGCCGCTGACCTTCACGCCGCGCTCGACGTCGATGGCTCCGAGCAGCTGCCCGAGCTCGAGGTGGTCGCGGGGCTCGAAGCCTTCGGCGGCGAAGTCGCGCGGAGTGCCGATGGTGTCGAGCACGACGAAATCGTCCTCACCACCCTGCGGGGCTTCTGGCGAGGCGAGGTTCGGCAGCGTCTTGATGAGCGTCTCGAACGCTGCAGCCGTCTCGGTCTGCGCGGCTTCGGCGTCTTTGACCGTCGCGCTGAGCTCCTTGGTGCGGGCGAGCAGTTGCTGCTTCTCCTCGCCCTGAGCCTGGGGGATCAGCTTGCCGAGATTCTTCTGCTCGGCGCGCACCGCCTCGTAGGCAACGATCGCGGACCGCCGCGACTCATCTGCACTGATGAGTTCATCCACCACATCGGTCGAAAGTCCACGGCGCTGCTGGGCAGCTCGCACGGCATCGGGGTCATCTCGCAGGATTCGGGCGTCAATCACCGTGCCAGCCTATCGTCCGGGTGAGGCAGTGTTGGCCGTCGATTACTCTAGACCGACCCCTGAGGAGGACCTGTGGCGTTTGACCTGCGTCGTGCCGAGCCCGGTCGACCGTCCATTCTTGCTTGGCTGGTTGCCGTACCGGCAGCGATCTTCGTCGTTCTCGCGCTCTGCATCGCGTTCGACGCTCCTGCCGTCATCAGGCTCGACGACCACGTGGCCGACTGGGCATACGACGTCTCATCCGGCGATTCGGGTCTGATCTCGTTCCTGGACGCGGTCGCCGTGATCTTCAGCAATCTGGCGTGCGGGATCGCCTTGGCGCTGCTGGCAGCCTTCGCGCTGTACCGACGTGAACGCATGGTCGCGATCTGGATCGTCGCCAGCGGCGTCGTCGCGATCGGCGGCAATGCCCTGCTGAAACTCGTGTTCCGCCGCGATCGTCCCTTGTTCGACCAACCGCTGCACGAGATAGGCGGCTATTCGTTCCCGAGCGGCCACTCAGCGGGCGCAGGGATGTTCTTCACCGTGGCGATTTTGATGACGATCGTGCTGACCGGCCGCGGCTTCAAGCGTCGCATCCCCGTCACGATCCTCGGCGCCTTGGCCATCGGCGTCGGTGCCAGCCGCATCTTCTTGGGCGTGCACTACCTCAGCGATGTCGTCGCGGGCCTGTGCTTCGGCATGGTCGTGGCACTCGGCCTGTGGATCCTGCTCGTCTCGAATGCGACCCGCTTGCCCCATGAGCTGGCTGTCATCACCGGATCGGGTCGCAAGCGCGCAGCCGTGATCCTCAACCCGGTCAAGGTCGGGGACGTCGAGGAGTTCAAGGCACGCGTGCGGATGGTCGCCGAACAATCAGGCTGGAGTGAACCGCTCTGGTACGAGACCACGATCGAGGATCCGGGGCACGGGCAGGCCACCGCCGCACTGCACGAGGAAGTCGATCTGATCATCGCCGCCGGCGGCGATGGCACGGTCCGCAATGTGTGCGAGGAAGTCGCCCGCACCGGCGTCGCGATCGGTGTCCTGCCACATGGCACCGGGAATCTGTTGGCCCGAAATCTCGGTATCCCGCTCAACACCCGCGATGCGCTCGACGTGGCTTTCGGCGGTCAAGACCGAGCTATCGATTTGTCGACTTTGGAAACGGATACCGGCGCCAACACAACCTTCCTCGTGATGGCCGGGCTCGGGATGGACGCCGCGATCATGACCGGTGTCAACGATCAGCTCAAGAGCAAGGTCGGCTGGCTCGCATACTTCGTCAGCGGGGTCAAAGCTGCTCGGTTCCCGGCCATGAAGGTGCAGATATCGGTCGATGACGAGGAATTCAAGAAGTTCCGCGCCCGCACCGTCGTGGTCGGCAATGTCGGCTTCTTGCAGGGCGGTATCCCGTTGCTGCCAGATGCCCAGATCGACGACGGTCTTCTGGACGTCGTGGTGATCGCGCCGAAGCGATTCATCGGCTGGCTCGCGATCATCGTGCGGGTCGTGGGACGACAGAAGCGGACCAACGAGCGGCTCGACCGCCTGACGGGCAAGAAGGTCGTCATCAAGACCGAGAAGCCCGTGCCGATGCAGCTCGACGGCGATCCGGTCGGTGAGGGCCAGATGATCACGGCCCTCGTACAGCCCGGCGTCCTGCTGGTGCGGGTGCCGGTCGCCCCGGCCGCTGCCGGTTGATCCACACCCGTCGACACCTCCCCGAATGGTGCGAACTGGTCAGATTTCGGGTCAGAAACCGACCATTCCGCACCACTCGCGGGAAAGGGCCTCGCTAGAGCGTAGGGAGGAGCTCGTCGAGGCGTTCGTAGCCTTCGCGGACTCCGGTCTCCATTCCACTGGAGGCCATGCCGTCGCGGTCCTCGGTCGAGGTGAAGACCGAGACGTTGTGAGCGCGGGTTCGGCCGTCGCCGAGATCTTCGAGGCGCAGCGTCTCGAACGAGACGTGGCCGGGCATGCCGAGCCACTCGAAGGTGCGGATCGACAGCTCGGGGGTCTGCTCGCCGTGGAACACGCCGCGGAAGGCATGCTCGTTTCCATCCGGATCGCGCTGGACCAGCGTCCACGTGCCACCGTGGCGCGCATCGCTCGTGGTCTCGACATTCGTGAGGTATCGCGGGCCCATCCAGCGGCCGATGAGCTCCGGATCGGTCATAGCCCGGAAGACCTTGTCGACCGGGGCATCGAACTCGCGTGTCATCGTGATGGCGTGGCTGCCGGGGGTCTCGATCGTGAGGGTGTCGGTAGTACTCATGGTGCGTCTCCTTCGTGGTGTGGTCGGTCAGTCGAGCGAGTCGAGCAGTTCGTCGAGCCGGTCGTAGCTCTGCGACCAGTAGCCCCGGTAGTCGGCCAGCCAGCTGGTCGCGTCCTTCAAAGGCGCGCCCTCCAACCGGCTGAGCCGCATCGTGCCCTGTCTGGTGCGCGAAATCAGACCTGCGTTCTCGAGCACCTTGAGGTGCTTGGAGATCGCCGGCTGCGACATCGTGAACAGCGCAGTCAAGTCGCCGACACTCGCATCTTCCTGAGAGAGTCGGGCCAAGATCGCACGGCGGGTGCGGTCCGCCAGGGCCCCGAACACGAGATCGAGCTGCTCATCACTCATGACCATTCCTTTATATAACTCCTTGGTTATATATAACCATATGGTGATGGGGCCGTCAACCCCGGCCTGATCAGCGCCCGGCGTATCCGTCTATCTCGGCCAGGATCGAGGCCTTCACGTCAGCGGGCGCGAACGACTGGCGCACCGCGGCGCGAGCCAGCTCGGCCACACCCGCGTCGTCGAGCCCGAGCAGGTCACGGGCCACGCCGTACTCCTGGCTCAACGTCGTGGCAAACATGGGCGGATCGTCGGAGTTGATCGAGACCGGCACCCCGGCAGCGACCAAGGTCGCCAACGGATGCTCGGCCAAGGACGGCACCGAACGGGTGCAGACATTCGACGTCGGACTGATTTCGAGCGCGATCTGATGTTCGGCCAGATAGGCCATCAGCTCAGGATCTTGCGCCGCGGCGATACCGTGGCCGATCCGCTCGGCACCCAAGAAGTTGATCGCGTCCCAGATCGACTGGGGTCCGGTCGACTCCCCCGAGTGCGGAACGCTGCGCAGACCAGCCGCGATCGCCTGCTCGAAGTAGGGCGCGAACTGCGGACGGGGCACACCGATCTCGGGGCCGCCCAGACCGAAACTGACGAGCCCCTCAGGGCGCACCCGCAGCGCGGCATCGAGTGTGACCTCGGCGGCCGGAAGCCCGGATTCGCCGGGGATGTCGAAGCACCACCGCAGCTCGATACCGAAATCGGTCTTCGCCCGGATCCTGGCGTCTTCGACAGCTTCGCAGTAGGCCTCCGCAGCGATACCCCGTGCGATCGAGGTGTAGGGAGTGAGGGTCAGCTCGGCATATCGGACGTTCTGGGCGGCCAGGTCGCGAGCCACCTCGTGGGTCAGGGTCCAGATGTCCTCTGGAGTGCGAATCAGGTCGACGACCGACAGGTACACCTCGATGAAGTGCGCGAAGTCGGTGAATCGGAAGTAGTCGGCCAAGAGCGAAGGATCGGTCGGCACCGGCGAATCGCCCGCATATCTCGCTGCGAGCTCGGAGACGGTCCGCTGCGATGCGGATCCGACGTGGTGGACATGCAGCTCTGCCTTGGGCAGACCGAGTTCGAACGACATACCCCTAGGCCTCCTTGTCCTGCTGGCGCTCAGTCTGCTGGAGCTCCACGACCGTGCCCCGGTCCTCGAAGGCGACATCGGCTGTCACCAGCACCTCGTCGTCGAGTGACAGTTCGACTCGGTTCTCCTCGACGGTCAGATTGCGCGCGGTACCCTCTTCGAGCCAGGTGAACGAGCCGAGGACGCTGACGACCCGCACCTTCACACCGTTGTCGAGCTGCCCCCGGAATACGACCGGCCCCGGTCCCGCATCGCGGATCACCAGAGCAGTCCGGCTGATCAGCGGATTGTCGACACTGACTGTCGGGTCCTCGGGTCCATCCGACCGGCCGAACGTCCATTTGTCATCGCCGACAAGCTGCATTTCGCCGCTCGTTCCCTCAGCGGTCTTCCATGTCACGGTGATCATGGCTCCCCTTTCGTCGGCACAGTTTTTCACGCCCCAGCCCGCGAGCGGTGCGGATCGGACCTTTCGAGACGGCGAGTCTGTCCAGAGCGCACCACTCGGCGACGGGTTTGCACCACTCGCAGGGTCAGGGGAAGCGGCGAGCCGAGGCATCGGCGTGCGCCAATCGCCGCATCGCCAGCAGCACGGGTTCCATCAGCAGCGTGCCCAGGACGACGTAGCGGACCGCAGCCTCCGGAGATTCGGTCGGAACGCCGGCAATGTCGTACTCCGCGATCGTCCGAGCCGTAGCGGCATAACGGTCCAGCATTTCGGGAGACATCTCGAATCCCGCATCGCGTGCCACCGCAAGCGCATGGCCGAGCGCCGCCACAGGCCCGTCGAGTGCGACCTCGGCGTTATAGCCCCAGCGCTGCAACAGCGCCGTCACCTCGCCACGATCGACCGGCTCGAGCACTGGAGTCAGACTCATCTGGACGTCTGCCAGCAGGCCGAGCACGTCGGCCGGCGGCGCGTCCATGCGTTGGAGCACCTCTTTGGCCGTCGCCACCGACAGCCCGGTGGCCAGCAGCGCCCGGATCAGTCGAAGGCGCTCGACATGTTCTTCGTCGTACTGCGCCTGCGTGGGTGACGTCAACCGTCCTGGCGGAAGGAGTTCCTCCCGCAGGTAGTACTTGACCGTTGCAGTCGACACTTCGCCCCGACGAGCAAGCTCTGAAATCCGCACCCCTTGACAATAGCGACTCACACTATCCAATATCAGATAGTACAACTATCTAATTGGAGAATCATGAAGGCTTCCGACCTGGGTCGAACGACCCACCAGCACGACGGTGAACTCGTCGTGTTCCTGATCGGCATGACGATCAACCACTGGTGGCGGCCGGACCGCTGGATTCCGGTGTTCACCGCTATGCCTCGCATGCTGATCGAGCTCTCGCGCGACGCGAACAGCGGGCTCCTCGGCTACCGGCTCGTCGTGGGCCCCCGCGGCCCCTCCGTCGTCCAGTACTGGTCGTCGGTCGACGCGCTGTACGAATACGCATCCGACCCCGCCGCCACACATCGTCCTGCCTGGAAGACCTTCAACCGCCGAGCACGTCAGGCGCCACGGGCGGTCGGAGTCTGGCACGAGACATACGTCGTGCAGAGCGCCGAATCGATGTACGTCAACACCCCACTGAGCGGTCTCGCCGCCGCAACCCGCCGCGTGGCCGTCACCGCCGCGGCGAATCGAGCTCGCGACCGGCTGGCCAACCCACGCTCATGAGTCACTCGCTCACGGTCGGCGAGTCACAGACCCGCCAACCCCGACTCGCGGCAGGTAATTGAGTGACTCACGGGCCGTAAGGCAGTGACTCGCGAGCGTCAGGTGCCGGGGACGATCGCCGCGATGATCGTGCCGTCGGCACGACGACGACCCGGCACCGGTTCGGGCTCGCCTTCGAGTCGCGGACCCTGTCCCACCAGCGCGATCGAAACAGGTTCGCCCGACCGCACCGTCACCGACTGACCGCGGATGATGAGCGTGGCTTCGTCGCCGTGCTCAACCTCCAGATCGACCCGGTCCGGCAAGACACTGATCCGTACGCGCGTACCCAACAACGTGAGCCGGAAGGCCAGCTGCTCCCATTCCTCGGGCAGCCGGGGATCCAGCGTGAACCGCCCACCGTGATCCCTGAACCCGCCGAAGCCGTTGACCAACGCGCTCCACACGCCGCCCGTCGACGCGACATGGACACCGTCGGAGGTGTTGTGATGGCGATCGGCGAGATCGACGAACAACGCCGACAAGAAGTACCGCAGCGCGAGATCGTGATAGCCGACCTCGGCAGCCATGATCGACTGCACGACCGCAGACAACGTCGAGTCGCCGGTCGTGATCGGGTCGTAGTACTCGAAATCGGCGCGCTTCTCCTCCGCGCTGAAGTGATCGCCCTGCAAGAACAACGCCAGGACGACGTCGGCCTGCTTGAGCACCTGGAAGCGGTAGATGACCAGCGGGTGATAGTTCAACAGCAAGGGCCGCTTGTCGAGCGGGGTGTTCGCCAGGTCCCACACCTCGCGCTCCAGGAAATGCTGATCCTGCGGGTGCACGCCGAGGTGCTCGTCGTACGGGATCGCCATGTCATCGGCGGCCCGGTTCCAGTCGTCGACCTCGGCCAGATCCAGCGACAGCCGATTCACCACCTGGTCGTACGCGACACCGTCACGGACGGCGAGTTCCTTGACGGCCTGCGCGGCGCGGCGCAGATTGAACCTCGCCATGACATTGGTGAACAGATTGTCGTTGACCACCGTCGTGTACTCGTCAGGACCGGTCACGCCGTGGATGTGGAACGTGCCATCCTCCTCATTGCGCCAGAAGCCCAGATCGACCCACATGCGAGCGGTCTCGACGAGGATGTCGATGCCCTCACGGGTCAGGAAGTCCGTGTCGCCGGTGGCTGCCAGGTACTGGCTCAACGCGTACGAGATGTCGGCGTCGATGTGATACTGCGCGGTTCCCGCGGCGTAGTACGCCGAGGCTTCCTCGCCGTTGATCGTGCGCCACGGGAACAGTGCCCCGTGCTGGGCAAGCTGCCCGGCGCGGGTACGGGCGGCGTCCAGCAAGGTGTAACGGAACCGCAGCGCATTGCGGGCGGCCCGCGGCGTCGTATAGGTCAAGAACGGTAGGACGTAGACCTCGGTGTCCCAGAAGTAGTGACCCCCGTAGCCGGATCCGGTGACACCCTTGGCCGGGATACCGATCCCCTCGGCGCGCGCCGAGGCCTGAGCGATTTGGAACAGATTCCAGCGAGTCGCCTGCTGGACCTCGGGCTGACCCGTGATCTCGACATCGGAACGCGCCCAGAAATCGTCCATCCACCGTCGCTGGTCGTCGAACTGCTTCTCGATGCCTTCGTCGTGCACCCGGTCGATCGTGCGCCGGCAACGGTCGATCAACTCACGCGATGGGACACCGCGCGAGGTGTGATAGCTGACGATCTTGGACAGGGTGATGGGCTGTCCCGGTTGAGCATCGATCCGGTAGGTGACCTTCGCGAGATCGTCGTCGGTCGTGACCCGCTCGGTGAAGCTGTTGGCCGTCTCCATGATGTGATCTGCCGCGACGCCGATCGTCATACCGCTCTCGGCGCACTGGTAGCCGAGTGTCACCCGCCCGTTCTCGAGCTCACCCGAATTGCTCTGGGGGATCAGCACCCGATGACGCAGCTGTCCGGCTTTGCGCGGGTCGACGCCTTCGCCCATCGACTTGGACCGGACGTGATATTCGTCCTCGCCGTCTTGACGGTTGAGGATCTGCGACGAGATCGCGATCGGGGCGTGATCGTCGAGCATCGTGACTTCGAATGTCAGCACCATCAGGTGCCGCTGGGTGAACGAGACCATCCGGCGTGACCTGATCTGCACCCGTTTGCCACCCGGCGTCCGCCACAAGATGTCGCGCGACATGACGCCGGTGCGAAAGTCGAGACGGCGCTCGTATTCCACGAGATCGGCGATCGGCAGCAACAGCGGCTCGTCGTCGACGTACAGCCGAATGACTTTGGCGTCGGGGGCGTTGACGATCGTCTGACCGACCCGCGCGAAGCCATAGGCCTCTTCGGCGTGCTGGATCGGCCAGGTCTCGTGGAAACCGTTGATGAAGGTGCCGTGCGAGAACGAGTCGCGACCTTCATCGACGTTCCCGCGCAGGCCCAAGTAGCCATTGCCCACCGAGAACAGCGTCTCGGTCGCGCCGAGATCGTCATTGTTGATGTGATTTTCGACCAGGGCCCATTCGTCGACGGGGTAACGCGTGCGGTCGAGGTAGTCCTTGACCTCCGGCGCGACGTGACTTGGGCTCATGGCGTCACCTCGGCGAGATCGGAGATCACGACGTCGGCACCGTGGGCGATCAATGCCTCGGCACCCACTCCACGATCCACGCCGATCACGAGGCCGAAATCGCCTGCAGCACCCGCCTGGACGCCGGACAGTGCATCTTCGAAGACGACAGCACGCTCTTTGTCGACGCCGAGCTGCGCAGCGGCGTCGAGGAATGTGTCAGGAGCCGGTTTGCCGGCCAGGCCTCGTTCGGCAGCTTCCTTGCCGCTCACGAGCACCGGGAAGTAGCCAGAGACCTCTGCGGCACTCAACACGGCGGCCGCGTTGCGGGAGCTCGACACGATCGCCATCTTGGTGCCGCGGGCGGCCAGCGCTTTGACCAGCTGGACCGATCCCGGATAGGGCTCGACTCCCTCGTCTTGAAGGATCTGCTCGAAATCGTGGTTCTTGCGGTTGCCGAGTCCCGCCACGGTCTGCGCCGTCGCGGGATCGGACGGCTCACCGTCCGGCAGCGTGATTCCGCGTGAGGCCAGGAATGATCTGACCCCGTCATACCGGGGCTTTCCGTCGACGTACTTGAAGTAGTCATCGGCGGTATACGGCTCGACGACACCTCGTTCGTGCAGGAAGTCGTTGAACATCTGGTCCCAGGCCCGCATGTGCACTTCGGCCGTCGGCGTGATCACGCCGTCGAGGTCGAACAGCGCGGCGTCGTAGTCATTCCAGTCCACACCCACGAGCGTACGCAGGTCTGGTCGCTTGTGCGTAAATCCCCCAGGGCGATGATCGCCACACTCGGGACCAGTGACGGTCGCCGGCAAGGTCACGGCATCGAGCGGCGAGCCGCCTTCGCCCGACCAGGACCGTGTCGACGTAGTCATGGTGACCATCTCCATGTGGCCCATCAGGATGATTTCGTCACGACCTCCTGCGCTGAGACCTCATTCCGCCCGAAGATCGAGTTTTGGCCTCATGGCCGGATCCACTCACCAGGAGATTCATGCACACGTCCATCCTGTCCCGTTCGGTGATCGCCATCGCGTCGCTGGCCATCGGCACTGCCGCACTCGCCGTTCCGGCTGAGGCATCCGAACCCGCCCCGAAGATCAGCCGCGCCGCCGTCGCCAAGTTCGTCGATGCGCATGGCGCTGGCAGGATCGGTCCTGCCGATGCTGAATTCGAAGAGTTCATTCGACAGCTCGAAACCCTCAGCAGCACGGTGTGCCAGGCGGTCGGCCCCGATGCGTCGATCGTCCTCCTCGACATCGCGGAAGCCCAGAACGTCTCCTCCCTGATGATTTCGGCCGACATCGATGCCGACGGCTTCGGCGAGCTCGATACAACCTGCACATACGCGATGATCTTCACCGACGAGGGCCTGACCTTCACTGGGCGCTACGCGATGGACGTCACCTCGTCGATGGATCCCGTCACACATCGCGCCGCAGGGCTCAGCAGCGATCTCGTACTGACCGAGCCGGTCTTCACCGACGTGGAGGAATATGCGCAAGGGAACCTGACCGCAACCGGCAAGACCCTAAAACCCGCGACCCGTTGGGTCAACGCCAAGGTCAAGAAGGCCAAGACCGCCAAGCAGAAGAAGGCCGCCAAGAAGAAGTACCAGTCGGCGGTCAAGTCGGCCAAGAAGAAGTACACCAAAGCGGGCAAGACCAAGAAGGCGAAGAAGACGATGACCAAGAGCATCGCTCGCGCCAAGAAGGCCTACAAGAAGGCTGTCGCCCCGAGCACCAAGACCGTCAGGAAGCTTCAGAAGTACAACATCGAGACGCCGTTCAGCTTGTCGGCGGTCCTCAACGGGTACGACGACATCCGTCCCGCCTGACCCCGCAGGACGTCATCACAGGCGTGGCGCATCGACGCTTCGCCCGTGATGACCTCCCGGACGCGACTAGGGTGACAGCATGCCCCTTGGCACAGACAGCGAAGTCGGACGACTCCGCACGGTCATGCTGCACCGCCCAGGTGCCGAGCTTGCCCGACTGACACCCCGCAACAACGATCAGCTGCTGTTCGACGGAATCCCCTGGCTCGGTCGTGCGCAGGAAGAACACGATGCCTTCGCCCAGGCACTCCGCGATCACGACGTCGACGTGCTGTACCTCGCCGATCTGCTGATCGAGACGCTCGACCTGCCGGACGCCCGCACATCTGTCATCGAATCGACGATCAGCAGTCTGCGGCTCGGTGACAGTCTGCGGTCATATCTGCGTCGTGGGCTTGCCGACCTCGATGCGGCCGCGCTGGCCCAGGTGTTGATGGCCGGGCTGCGCAATGACGAGGTGACAGGATTCCGGTCCATCGTGACGGGCCTGTTGGAACCCGAAGACTTCCTGATCGACCCGCTGCCCAATCTGCTGTTCACCCGCGACTCCTCGGTGTGGCTGCGCGATCGGGTCGCCGTCACGAGTCTCGCGATGCCCGCGCGCGTGAGAGAGACCCAGCTGACCGGGTTGATCTACACCCACCACCCGCGATTCGCCGGCACCGGAATAGTGCACGGTCCGCATCTAGAACATCTCGAAGGCGGCGATGTCTTGGAACTCGCACCCGGCGTCATCGCGGTCGGAGTGGGCGAACGCACGACCCCGGCCGGATTCGAGCGTTTCGCCGGGAGCGTCCTGTCCGAGGGGCTGGCCGAAACCGTTCTGGCCGTGCCCATCGCGCAGGACCGGGCCACGATGCACCTCGACACGATCGTCACGATGGTCGACGTCGACACTGTCGTGATCTACCCCAATATGGCCGACACCCTGCAGGCCTACGCCGTCACGAGTTCGGCCGACGGACTCGTCGTCGCACGACCGCAATCGTTCTTCACCGCCGCGGCCACCGCAATGGGCATCGAGACACTCCATCAGATCGACACAGGCCTCGACCCGGTGACCGCCGAACGTGAGCAGTGGGACGACGGCAACAACACGCTCGCGATCAACGCCCGGCTCGCGGTGGCGTACGAACGCAATGTCCAGACCAATGCCCGACTCGAAGCACATGGCATCGAGGTCATCGCGATCAGCGGCGATCAACTCGGCTCGGGCCGTGGCGGGCCGCGCTGCATGTCCTGTCCCATCGACCGCGACTGAGCCCATGGACACCGATCTCCTCGACCGCTTCGAAGCCGAGCGTCCACGACTGCTCAACGTCGCCTACCGGCTGACCGGCAGCATCGCGGACGCCGAGGATGCCGTGCAGGAGGCGTGGTTGCGTCTCGACCGGGCGACTGGTGCCACCGAGATCCGCAATCTGCAGGCCTGGCTCACGACAACCGTGAGCCGACTGTGCCTCGACCGGCTGACCTCAGCGGCGGCCCGGCGCGAGACGTACATCGGACAGTGGCTGCCCGAGCCGATCGTGACGTCATTCGAACCCGATGCGGTCGATCCGCTCACAACCGTGGTCCGGCATGAGGAGAACCGTCTGGCCGCACTCATCGTGCTCGACGTTCTCCCGCCCGCGCAGCGCGTCGCGTTCGTCCTGCACGATGCCTTCGGCGTTCCGTTCGATGAGATCGCCACGACGCTCGACATCACCGAGGCCTATGCGCGAAAGCTCGCCTCCCGGGCCCGCGCCACCGTGGCGGACCCGCCACCTCCCGTGAGCGATGACGTGCACAACGAAGCGGTCGGCCGCTTCCTCGCCGCGATGGCCGCCGGTGACCTGGCGGCGATCCTGGCGACCCTGCATCCCGACGCGCTTGTGATCGGCGATGCCAACGGCACGACCAGCACCGCCGTCAACGTGATCCGCGGGCCCGAGAAGTTCGCCCGGTTCTATCTGGGTCTGCTGCGACGCTACGGCGCGGAGGCCCTGGATCGGTTGGTCCCGGTCCTCGTCAACGGCCAACTGGGTCTGATGACCATGGGCTTCACCGGCGAGACCAAACGACTCAGCTCACCGCCACGGGTCGGCGGCTTCACGGTGCGCGACGGCCTGGTCTGGGCCACGTACGACATGGCCAATCCAGAGAAGCTCGGCGGTGTCAGGCTTCCTGACTGGCCTCCGCCGCCCACGGGACCCGGCACGAATCGCCCGAACTGAAACCTTGGTCGACGATGCCGAGGGCGTGATTCATCCGAGCGCGCTGATTCTCGATCGAGATCTGATAGGTCAGCTCGACCACGCCGGAGTTGCCGTACGTCCGGACGAGCGCGGCAACCTGATCGTCGGTGACGGTCATCGGCGTCGCGGTCATCGCGTCGGCGTAGCGAATGACTTCTCGTTCAGCGTCGGTGAACGCCTCAGACGTCTCGAAGTCTCCGATCTCGCGGAGACGGTCGATATCCAAACCGTCCAGACGCTGCAGCATCGTGCCGAAATCGACGCACCACGAACAGCCGACCGTCCACGCCGTGCGATAGACCGCCAGCTGGATCAACGACCCCGGCATGATCCGGGTGGCCTTCTCGACCGCCATCTCGTGCCGGGCCGCGGCCATGAACAGCTTGGGGTGATGGGCCAGGATCGTGAACGGCTCAGGCACGACGCCGAAGCGTCGGCCCGCGATCTTGTAGCCCACCTTGACCAGCAATGAGGCGTCCTGGGGCGAGACGGCGGGAATACGAGGCATGAGAGGTCTCCAGTCCTGCGGCGCGGGTGCGCCGCTCACCCCTCAGACGACGCAGGGGTGCCAGACGTGACACCCCTGATTATCGCCGCAGACTCAGACCGTGACCTGACGGCTGATCAGGGCCCCACGAGCTGAACGCTGCTCCGAGGTCAGCGGGCTGTCATCGGCCAAGGCGGCATCGAGCCGGGCCTTGAACTCGACCGCGGGCTTCTCCAGATCGGCCGCGTCATGCGGGAATTCCCAGACCGGCACGAGCAGACCATGGGCCCGGAAGTGACCGATCAGCTTGGTGCCCTCACCGAGGGTGTCCTCGTCGGCCGCGCGCAGGCGGGCCAAGGCGTCGAGGAGCTTGGTCTCATCGACCGTCATGATCCAACGCAGGAAGCGCTGCGGACCCATCTCGGTCCAGTACGCACCCTCGACCGACGACAGCTGGACCGTCGGGTCGATCGTGTCGTTCGCCTCGTCGAGCATCTCCTGGGCGCCTTCGGCCTGGTCGACACCTTCGAGCCAGTAGTCGAAGCCCTCATGGACCTCGACATCGAAACCGCTCGCCGGATCGATCAGATCCTGCACCCGCGGACCGACACCCGGATCAGTCATGCGGACGGGGTTACCGGGCTCGGTCTCGAGCGCCAGCTCGATGACATGCGCGAGATCGCGGCTGATGTCACCGAAGTTGTGGGCGACCTGCAAGCCGACCCAGATCTCGCCGTCAGGTCGCCGGATGCCGGCACCGTTGCCGGGCAGCAGCGAACAGATGCGCACGGTCTCGCCGGTCTTCAGGGTTATCGTTCCCGACGCCGACGGCACAAACTCGCGCAACGCGACCCAGTCAGCCTCTCCGGGGAGTCCCTCGAAGGTGCGCGCCACGAACGGCATGCGTTCTTTCTTGGCGGCTTTGCTCTTGATTCGCGACTTCTTGCCCATGAGGGGCGAGTCTAGTCACTGCGGGGTGTCGCGGTCAGTGGGGAGTGAGGCCGAGTTCGGCATTGACGCGGGTACCGGCCGACATATCGACCCACCAGCGGTCGGCCACCCGGTTGATGATCGACAGGCCACGGCCGCTGAGCGAGTCCTCATCGAAGTCGATCGGCGTGAGCGATCCGCCCTCGCCCGCGTCCTGGACGCTGAGTTCGAGCAGATCCCCGTTGATCGTCCAGGAGATCTCGATCGTGCCGGCCGAATTCGGCTCGCCGTGGCTCACGGCGTTGGCGATCATCTCGCTGATCACGATCAGCGCGTCGTCGATGACGGTCTCCGAGGCGCGGTGCACCGTCAAGAACGCCGCGAGGCGCGTACGGGCCACACCGGGAGTGGACATGACGAACGGCAGACAGATCGTGTCGTGGGACTTCAGGTCGTTCACCACCCTGGAACATCGGCGAAAAAAGGAGCCGCCTCGGTTCGTAGTGACGACTTGTCTATGGTCCAAACTAACTATACGACCGGGTCATTGGCCAGTCTTTTGCCACTGGATCCCCCTGTGGACCCGAGCTTGGCGGGCAAGGGACGATGGATCCATGAACGACTCAAACATTCCGACCATCGACGTCCAGGGTGTTCCGAGCCCACTGACAGACGGCCATGCGCTGCTCGATGTACGTGAGCCGCATGAGTGGGCGGCCGGTCATATCGACGGCGCGGTCCACATCCCGTTGGGTGATCTGCCGACCCGTCTCGGGGAGCTCGACCCGACGACCCCGACGCTCGTGATCTGCCATCTGGGTGGACGCTCGGCGCGTGCCACACAATGGCTGCAGGCCCAGGGATACGACGCGACCAACGTCGAGGGCGGCATGGAGGCCTGGGAGGCCGCAGGGCTGCCCGTCGTGAGCTGACGCTGCGCAGCTCATGACGCGCAAAAGCGGCCCCCCGCCGCCGCCCGGGGGGCGCTGAAGTGTTCTGCCTACTTGGCGGCAGCCTTGAGGCGCGAGCCAACGCTGACCTTCACGCCGAAACCGGCGGGGATGTCAATCGTCTCACCGGTCGAGGGGTTGCGGCCGGTGCGCGCGGCACGTGCAACTCGCTCGACGGAGAGAATGCCGGGAATCGAGATCTTCTCGCCCTTGGCGACGGAATCGAGAAGGATCTCGCTGAAGGACGAGAGAACCGCGTCTGCTTCGGCCTTGCTGGTGCCGGCCTTCGAAGCGAGGGCAGCGACGAGGTCGTTGCGTGAGATAGCCACAAAAGCTCCTTGTGAGTGGTGATGTTTTCTTGAGACAGTCTATGAACTGCCCGGTGACGAATTGTGGCGCCCCGGCGTTCGGCCCCATGATTCCGCCTGATATCAGGGCCAGATCGCGGGTGGACGCACGTCGACCAAGAAGTCGATCGCGCCGAGATAGCGCCGCCGCGACCACTGTTCGACACCCAGCGAAGCCAGGTGCGGCGTACTCCATTGGGTGTCGATCAGGGCGGGTGTGCCCATCATTTCGGCCAGTGCGACGAGGGCTGCCTTCGAGGCGTCCGTGGCGCGGTGAAACATGGATTCGCCTGCAAACAGAGCACCGATGCTGAGTCCGTACAGGCCGCCGACGAGGTTTCCGTCGAGATCTCGGGTCTCCACGGAGTGCGCCCAGCCCAGTCGGTACATCCGGACATACGCCTCGCGGATGTCCGAATCGATCCATGCACCGGGCCGGCTCGGATCGGCGCAGGCATCGATGACTTCTTCGAACGACTCGTCGACCGTGATCGTGAAGTGCCGCATCGACCGCCGCAGCGACCGACTCACCTTGATCTCCGAAGGGACCAGCACGCCGCGTTGCATCGGCGACCACCACAGCAGTTCATCGCCGTGCGGCATCGGAAAGGCGCCGCGGCGGTACGCCTCCAACAGCGTGGACGAGGCCAGATCGGCACCGACGGCAACGCAATCGTCATCGGGCCAGTCGGCCGGGTCGAAGACCCACACCGAAGGTTCGATAGGGCTCCGGGTCATGGATCGAGCACCCTCGTCAGATGATGTAACGGCGCTGAACCCCACTCGGCCCACTCCGCGGCGGTCGCCTCCTGCAGGCACGTCCACCACAGCAATGTGCGGTTGACCGGTTGTGTCAAGGTCGCCGCCGCCGACAACGACTGGACCTCGACCATCGGCACGCCCCAAGTCTCGCAGTACGCCTCCAACACATCGGGCCAGGCCAAGGTGGTCTGACTCATGATCCACCCGTACGGGACGCTGAGCACCTCGACGGCATGGGCCCATTGACCGTCGGCGAAGTCGAAAAGCCGTCCATCGCGCGCGAAGACGTTATTGGGATGCAGATCCCCGTGCTGCCAGGTGACCGGCAGGCTGGACGCGGCAAGCTGCGCCGCGGCGTCGGCGATCGCGGAGCGTTGACCGACCAGCCGATCGCGAAGATGCGGCGGAACGTGTGAGGGATGGGCGTACGGCAGCTCTGCGAGGATCTCGATCAGGCGCTCGAACCGCGGGACGACGGTCTCCGGTCCGCAGTCGGGCAGCCCAGCAGCGAGCAACGCCTCACGGTGGCCGGCGGTCGCCTGCTGCAGGTGGGCCGCCCTGGTCATGACTTGGCGCCAGCTGGCGGTGTCGACATCGGTCGCGTCGGCAAGAGTCGCGCCACGGTCGAACGTCAACATCCAGCCTCGGTCGGCGTCGATGGCCAACGGGGCATCGACCGCGTCGGGGAGCAGGCGGGCGAGTTCGGCCTGTAGAAGCGGCTCGAATGCCAGCGACGCGCAATTGGCCTTGAACCACACCCGGCCCTGATCGGTCTGCACCGCGAGCTGCGTCGACCACGGACGTATTCGCAGCTGCTCGATCGGGCCCGCGACCGCATACCCGGATCCAGCCAGGCTGGTGCGGACCCAGTCTTCGACGTCACGATGCCAGTCATCGTGCGCGACGCGCTCGGAGAACGGGCGACTCATGGGCCAAGAGTAGGCCCGGACCGATGCCATCCGCCGCGACTGACACGACGCGAGACGTGGAGGTCTCTCATATGCTGATGCCATGGGTGTCCGTCGCACTATGGCCGTCAGCGCAGGGGCGAAGCTGGCTCCGACAGTTGCGTCGGGCTATGTGCGGGTCGTGCTCGACAAAGCCATCGACGGCGTCGGACCCCTGCGCAGCGCCGCAGCGTCGGCCGACACCAAACTTGTCGACGCCGGCGGTGATGTCGAGAAGGCTCTGGCTGCCCTGTTGCGCATGCACACCTCGTTGGCCGGTCTTCAGGGGTTCGTGACGAATCTCGGTGGCGTGAGCACGATCGCAGTGACGGTACCGGCCAATGTCGCCGGCGTGACGATCGTGCAGTGTCACTTGGTCGCCGGGATCGCGCATCTGCGCGGCTACGACCTGGAGGATCCGCGGGTCCGCAACGCGATACTGGCCTGCATGCTGGGCGAGGACGAGGTCGCCTCTCTCGTGGCATCGCATCGGCTGCCGTCGTCCCCTATGGCGCTCGCGACGTCTCCGGTACACGATCCGGCGCTCGACGAGACGTTGTCGCGAGAGGTGACGTCGGAGCTGATCGGCCGGACGGCCGGACGACGCGCCATCACCTTGATCGGGCGTCGCGTGCCGCTCCTCGGCGGTGCCGTCGGCGCATCCAGCGACGCCTACACGACGTGGCAGATCGGCACCTACGCCGCGAAGGAACTCAAAGACCGCCGCCTCCGCTAACCCCGCCTCGACCGCGCCTCGACCGCGAGTGGTGCGGTTGGGACTTTTCGGGACGGCGTGTCTGTCCAGGTTGCACCACTCGGGAGCGTCTTTGCACCACTCGGCGAACGGTCAGGACAGGGCGCGGACTACTGCGCTGGCGGGCTCCTTACCCAGATGCTGAGCCATCCACCTGCTCGTCTCGACCAACGACGGCAGGTCGACGCCGTGCTCGATGCCAAGTCCGTTGAGCATCCACACCAGGTCCTCGGTCGCGAGGTTCCCGGTCGCGCTCTCGGCGTACGGGCACCCTCCCAGGCCACCGGCGGACGCGTCGAATGTCGTGATGCCGACCTGCAACGCGGCGTGCGCATTGGCCAGGGCCTGGCCGTAGGTGTCGTGGAAGTGCATCGCCAACTGATCGACGGGGGTTCCGGCAGCGACGAAGCGGGTGACGAGATCGCCGACCTGTGCGGCCGTGCCGACACCGATCGTGTCGCCGAGCGACAGCTGCGAGGCCCCCAGGTCGAGAAGTCGCTGGCCGGCCCGGATGACCTGCTCGGCCGGAACGTCGCCCTCCCAGGGATCGCCGAAGCACATCGATACGTACGCCCGTACGTCCAATCCAGCATCCCTGGCGCGCTCGACAACCGGCTCGAACATCTCGAACTGACTGTCGAGCGTCGAGTTGAGGTTCTTACGCGCGAAGGTCTCGGTCGCACTCGCGAAAATGGCGATGTGGCTGACCCCTGCCGCGAGCGCCCGGTCGAGACCGCGCTCATTCGGCACCAGAACCGGCAGCGGGACAGACCCGTCGAGCGGTAGGCGTCCGACCAGTTCGGCGGCATCGGCGAGCTGTGGCACCCATTTCGGGTGGACGAAACTGGTGGCCTCGACGATCGGCAGACCCGCCGCGATCAGTCGCTCGATGAACTCGACCTTGACGTCGAGCGGCACGATCGCCGACTCGTTCTGCAAGCCGTCGCGGGCCCCGACCTCATAGATCGTGACCTTCTTCGGCAGTGCGGGATCGCGGACGATCATGGGTTTGGTCATAACGTGCCTCCTCGAGTGGTGCAAACAGCGCCCCGAGTGGTGCGCTTTGGACAGACACGCCGTCCCAGAAAGACCAAACCGCACCGCTCGCGGTTAAGGGGGTTCACGTGGGGTCCACGGTGAAGAGGAGGTGCTTGATCGGGACTTGGTCTCCGACGGCGGCTCCCACGTGGGACACCACGCCGTCGTAGGGGGCTGTCAGCGCGAGTTCCATCTTCATCGCCTCCACCACACCCAGCTGCTGTCCCTCGGTCACCGCCTCGCCCTGCTCGACGTCGACGCGCAACACCGTGCCCGGCATAGGAGAAACCAGGTCGGCGTCGGTCGACACGCCACGCTGATGACCACCGCGCATCGGATCGGGCACTTCGAGCGTCCAGGTCTGAGACTGCCACGCGATCGTGATGGCATCGCGATCGATGATGGCCAACGCACCGGCGTCGTCGATCTCGTCCTCGGCGAGGTCGAACGACCAGACGTGCCCGGTCTCGTCGGCAAGCGCGATCCGCGTCGGCGCCGGATCGGAACCCGAGCGCCAACCGTCCAACTGACCGAACGGGTCAGTGCTGCCGACCAGTTCATAACGGGCCCAGAGCGTGGCGGCGGCGTGGGCGGCCTCTTCGGGAACCAAGGGCGTCGCCAGCAGGTCGGCCGACGCCTCGCTGTCGAGCCATCCGGTGTGCACCTCGCCAGCCGCGAACGCCTCACTCGCGACAAGACGGCGGACGAACCCCAGGTTCGTCGTGATGCCGAAGATTCCGGTGTCGTCGAGCGCCTCCACCATGGCCGTGATCGCGTCCTGACGGTCCACACCCGAGACGACGATCTTGCCGAGCATGGGGTCGTAGGCCGTCGAGACCTCGGCGCCGCCCACCAGATCGGTCTCGATCCGGGCATCATCTGGCCAGGCGACGTCGAGGACGTGTCCGGCCTGCGGCAGGAAGCCCGAGTACGGGTCCTCGGCATACACCCGCACCTCGATCGCGTGCCCCGATGCGGTGATCTCATCCTGAGCCAATGGCAGGCGTTCCCCAGCGGCCACAGCGAACTGCCACTGGACGAGATCGATGCCCGTGATCTCCTCGGTGACGGGATGCTCGACCTGGAGGCGGGTGTTCATTTCGAGGAAGTACGCGCGACCGTCGGACACGAGGAACTCGACCGTCCCAGCACCGGTGTATCCGACCTCGCGGCACAACGCCACGGACGAGTCGTGGAGCGTGCGCCGCAAGTCATCGCTGAGTCCGTAGGCCGGAGCCTCCTCGACGACCTTCTGATGCCGGCGCTGGGCCGAGCAGTCCCGCTCGAAGACGTGGACGACATTGCCGTGGCTGTCACCGAAGACCTGCACCTCGACGTGTCGGCCACCTTCGACGTAGGCCTCGACAAGCAACGTGTCGTCGCCGAAGGCGGAAGCCGCCTCACGCCGAGCCGAATCGATCGCGTCCTGGAGTCCGGCGGCTTCGCGGACGATGCGCATACCCTTGCCGCCGCCTCCGGCCGCCGCCTTGACCAGGACGGGATACGCATCGGCCGGAACCGCGGCGGGGTCGTACTGCGGGGTGACGGGGACACCTGACGTCTCGGCGATCGTCCGAGCCCGGTCTTTGCGCCCCATCGCGTCCATGACCTCGGCCGTCGGGCCGATGAAGATCAGTCCCGCCTCGACGACCGCACGGGCGAACTCGGCCCGCTCGGAGAGGAATCCATATCCGGGGTGGACGGCCTCCGCACCGGACTCCTTCGCCGCGGCGAGGAGGCGGTCGATCGACAGGTACGACGCAGTGGCCGGGGTCGGGCCGAGGTGCACCGCATCATCGGCCAACTGCACATAAGGAGCGTCGGCATCGGCGTCGGAGTAGACCGCAATGCTGCGCAGGCCCGCCTCACGGCAGGCGAGAATGACCCGGCGGGCGATCTCGCCGCGGTTGGCAATCAGAACAGAAGAAAAAGTCATCGCTACATCCTGAAGAGGCCGAAGCGGGGCTCCGGGATCGGAACGGCTGTGGACACTTGCAGGCCCATCGCGAGCACCCGGCGGGTGTCGACGGGGTCGATGATCCCGTCATCCCACAATCGCGCCGAGGAATAGTAGGCCGAACCCTGATCCTCGAACTGTTCGCGGATCGGCGCCCGGAACGCGGCTTCGTCCTCGGCCGACCACTGTTCGCCGCGGGCCTCCATGCCATCGCGCTTGACCGTGGCCAGCACCGCCGAGGCCTGCTCGCCGCCCATGACCGAGATCTTGGCGTTGGGCCACATCCACAGGAATCGCGGATCGTAGGCGCGACCGCACATGCCGTAGTTACCGGCACCGTACGATCCGCCGATCACCACCGTGAACTTCGGTACGACCGACGAGGCGACCGCTGTGACGAGTTTGGCGCCGTCTTTGGCGATACCGCGGTTCTCGTACTCCTGGCCGACCATGAAGCCGGTGATGTTCTGCAAGAACACCAGCGGGATCCCGCGCTGATTCGCCAGTTCGACGAAGTGCGCGCCCTTGAGCGCCGACTCGCTGAACAGGATGCCGTTATTGGCGATGATCGCGACGGGATAACCCTCGATACGAGCGAAACCGCACACCAGCGTCTCGCCGTAGAGCGGTTTGAACTCGTGCAACCGGGAGTCGTCGACGATGCGGCGGATGACCTCCCGGACGTCATATGGCGTGCGGCCGTCGACCGGCACGACGTCGTAGAGCCCTTGCGGATCCTCGCGCGGGGGCGCCGGCTCGCGCGGCGGCGGCTCACTCGTGGGACGCTCCAACGTCCCGACGATCGACCGCACGACCTGCAGAGCATGCTCGTCGTCTTCGGCGAGGTGGTCGACGACGCCGGACGTCCGCGCGTGCACATCTCCGCCGCCGAGCGCCTCGGCCGTGACAACCTCGCCCGTCGCGGCCTTCACGAGCGGCGGACCGGCCAGGAAGATCGTGCCCTGCTCCTTGACGATGACGGTCTCATCGCTCATCGCCGGAACGTAGGCGCCACCCGCGGTGCACGAACCCAGCACCGCCGCGATCTGCGGGATGCGCAGCGCCGACATCTGGGCCTGGTTGAAGAAGATCCGGCCGAAGTCGTCGCGGTCGGGGAAGACCTCGTCCTGCATCGGCAGGAACGCTCCGCCGGAGTCGACGAGGTACAGGCACGGCAGCTGATTCTCCTGCGCGATGGCCTGCGCCCGCAGGTGCTTCTTGACCGTCATGGGGTAGTACGTTCCGCCCTTGACCGTCGCGTCATTCGCGATGATGACGCACTCACGTCCGCTGACCCGGCCGATTCCGGTGATGACTCCCGCGCTCGGCACCTCGCCGCCGTACATGCCGTATGCCGCGAGAGAACCGACCTCCAGGAAGGGCGATCCCGGGTCGAGGAGACGGTCGATACGATCACGGGGCAGCAGCTTGCCGCGCTGGACGTGTCGGGTACGGGCGGCTTCACTGCCACCCTGGCGGACAGTGACCAGCCGGTCACGTAACTGTTGGACGAGTTCACGCATAACACCGAGGTTAACACCCATTAACCAGGGGCCGCTATACTGGGGTTGTGACAATGACGCGCCGCGACCAAATCCTTGATACTGCGGCGACGCTTTTCGCTCAACGCGGATTCCATGGAGTGTCGATGCATGACATCGGCAGCGCCTGCGGAATCTCCGGACCTGCCATCTACAAGCACTTCGCCAGCAAGGACGACGTCCTCAACCAGTCCCTGGTCGGGATCAGCGAGCGCCTGCTGGCCGAAGGACAGATACGGGCGGCCACCAACGCCGATCCGTCCGTCGCGCTCGAGGCGCTGATCGACTGGCATATCGAATTCGCGCTCGCCGATCCCGCACTCATCACGATCCAGGTCAGCGAGTGGACCAATCTCGGAGTCGAGGGCCGCACCGCGGTTCGCAGGCTGCAGTTGGCCTATATCGACATCTGGGTCGATACCGTCAGACAACTACGCGGCGACCTCGATGCCGCGGAGGCCCGGGCCGTCGTCCAGGCGACATTCGGCCTGCTGAACTCGACGCCGCACAGTGCCCGCATCAGCGAATCGGCGATGCGGGACCGACTGGCCAGAATGGCGCGCGCCGCCCTCCTGGCGTGAACCGCACGTGGCGGGAATGGGCCAAGACACTCCTTCCCCGCGTGACCGCACCGGGCGCGCGCATCCTGATCGACGGCCGCTCCGGTTCGGGCAAATCGACCCTTGCCGCCGAGCTCGTGGCTCTCGCCGCAGATCGCGGAATCCGCGTGCAGCTCGAACATCTCGAAGACATCTACCCCGGATGGGACGGACTCGAAGCAGGCGCTCACACCCTCGTGACCGAGATCCTCGAACCTTTGGTCGAGAGCGGCAGCGCCAACTGGCGCACGTACGACTGGTTCGCGGCCGCACCTGGCCGCTGGCTCACCGCCAACGCGACGGATCCGCTGATCGTCGAGGGCGCCGGCGCACTGACCCGGGCGAGCTCGGCTTTGGCAACCTACTCGATCTGGGTCGAGGCGGATGAGGCCTTCAGACAGACTCGCGCCTTCGCCCGAGACGGTGATACGTATCGGCCGCACTGGCAGCGCTGGGCCGATCAGGAGGTCGCGCTCATCGCCCGCGAGAACTCTCCTCAGCTGGCAGACCTCGTGATCGACGCGACGCAGGTCGAAGACTCCGACTGATCGTGGCCACCGCTACTCCGGTCAGCATCACGACGCCACCGGCGATCTCCAGCCCGGTCGGGACTTCGTCCTGGACGATCCACGCCGTGGCGATGCCGATGACCGGCACCAACAGGACATACGGCACCACGGCGCTCGCCGGATAGCGGGCCAGCAGCGTGTTCCAGATCCCGTAGCCGATCAGCGAGGCGCCGACCGCGGTGTACGCCGTACTCGCGATCGCCGCACCCGACAGGTGAGTCATGGCGTGGGCGATCTCGTCCGGTCCATCGACCAGCAGGGAGAGCACCAGCGCGGGGATCGGGACCACGAGCGCAGACCACACGACGAGTGAGAAGCCCGAGGCGATTCCGGCACTACGTGCGATGACATTGCCCGTCGCCCAGGACAGCGCGGCACCCAACAGGACGATCAGTGGAAGCACCGGCGCGGAGGCACCATGGGCCAGCACGACCACGACGAGCCCGGTCGTGCCGACCGTCGCGCCAATGAGTTGGCGACGGGTCGGCGGTTCCTTGATCACGACCGCCGCGATGACGATCGTGAAGATCACCTGGGCCTGCAGCACGAGCGATGCCAGCCCGGCCGGCATACCGAGATCGAGCGAGATGTACAGGAGACTGAACTGGCCGAGACTCATGAACGCTCCGACCGCGACGACCTGTTGCCAGGTCGCCTGTGGTCGCGGGACGAAGAACACCAACGGCAAGGCGACCAGCACGAACCGCATCGCCAGGAACAGCAGCGGCGGGACCCCGTCGAGCCCGGCGTCGATCACCACGAAGTTCGCGCCCCAGATCACCATCACGGTCAGCGCGAGCAGACTGTGACGAGGTGACATGGAACCAGTGTCGTCTTCGTGATGAGACGCCGGGCTCAGCGGGGTCGCCCAGTGCCGGACGTCAGGCGTTCTTGAGCGTCCGCCACGACACCATCGCCGCCATCAGAGCCAGTCCGATCGCGACCGCCGAGGTGTACTGCACGCCCAAGTCGAACGCCGAATGGGCCGACTCGAGCAGACCTTCGCCGACCTCGTTGGGGTAGAACTTGGCGGCCTCGACCGTGCCGCCGAGCGTCTCGAACGCACCCTGGCGCTCGCCCCACTCGAGCATCGCCGGATACGTCAGGTGCGTGCGATAGGTCGAGGTCAGGACCGTGCCCAGCACAGCCGTGCCGAGAACCGCACCGATCTCGTACGCAGTCTCCGAGATCGCCGACGCTGCTCCTGCCTTCGACGGCTTGACCGCCGACAGCATGAGGTCATTGGTCAGTGTCTCGGCCATGCCGATGCCGACTCCCATGACGGCGAATGCGACGGCCACCGAAACGACGGTGGGCGTCCCGGTCAACGCCGTGACGGTGTATCCCGCCGCCGATGCCGCGAAACTCACCGTCACCAGGACTCGCGGCGAGATGAACTGCACGAGCCGCACCGCCGCGAAGCCCGCCAGAACCGTCGCCGCCAGGCCCGGCAGCAGCACCAGGGCCGAGTCCATGGGGTTCAGGCCCATGACGAGCTGCAGCAGTTGGGCACCCAGGAACAGGAAGCCGGTCAGTCCCATGAGGCTCAGCAGGTTCGCGATGATCGCGCCGGTGAAGACCCGGTTGCTGAACAGCGTCAGGTCGATCATCGGCGCAGCACTGCGGCGCAGCCGGCGGATGAACGCCCAGCCCGAGATCGCTCCGATCGCGAACGCGGTCAGCGTCAGGTCGTTCAGGCCGTGCTCGGCGACGTTCTTGATCGCGAACACGGTCGGCAACATCGCCGACAACGACAGGACGATCGCCACCGGGTCGAGCGGTCCCGGCTCGGGATCGCGCGACTCGGGCAGGAGTATGAGTGCGAGCGGGATCAGTGCCAAGATGATCGGCGCATTGATGAAGAAGACCGAGCCCCACCAGAAATGGCCGAGCAGCCAGCCGCCCAGCACAGGTCCGAGCGCGGCACCGCCGGAGAACATCGCGGCCCAGGTCGCGATCGCGATACGGCGATCACGGACATCGGGGAACACGTTGCGGATCAGCGACAGGGTCGAGGGCATCAACGTCGCACCGAAGACGCCCTGCAGGAAACGCGCGCCCATCAGCATCTCGGGGCTCTGGCTGTAGGCCGCGAGCAGCGACGCGAAGCCGAAACCGACCGAGCCGATCAGCAGGAGCCGGCGCCGCCCGAAACGGTCGCCGATGCTGCCCATCGCGATGAGCAGACCCGCCAGCATGATGGCGTACAGGTCGACGATCCACAGCAGCTGAGTGCCACTGGGTTTGAGGTCGACGCTGACCGCCGGGAGCGCGAAGCTCAAGACGGTGTTGTCGACCGAGACCATGAGGACGGGGAACATGAGCACGGCCAGCGCGGCCCATTCACGGGGTCCGGCCCGGTGTTCGTTCATGGTGCTGTCGTTCAAGGTGCTGGTGTCGTTGAGCATGGTCATGTCGTCCTCCTCACGGTTTTGTGGTTACCTTTCAACTATACCGTCTGGACGGTACAGTTGATACCTCGGGTGACGTGATCTTCACCTCGGTACAGTGACCCCATGGCAGCCAAGGAGCGTTCGACTCGCGACCGCCTCCTCGACGCATTCGAGACTCTGCTCGTGACCGCCGGCAGCCGTTCTGCCACCCTCGATGCCGTCGCCTCAGCGGCCGAGGTGTCCAAGGGCGGTCTGCTGTATCACTTCCACAGCAAGGACGAGCTTGTCGAGGGAATGCTCGACCGGCTTCGCGAGCAGGGCAAGACCGACGTCGAGAAGATGCGCACCGCACGCGAGGGACCGGTCGAGTTCTACCTGACGACATCGATCAACACCGGCAGCGACTTCGATCGAGCGCTGATCGCGGCCGGCCGCATCGCGCAGGAGAATGACTCCCGCGCCTCAGCAGCTCTTGCGGATCTGCGCGAGGACTGGTTCGCGGTACTGCGCGATCACATCGACGACGAGGCCCTGGCCCGCACGATCCAGCTGATCGGCGACGGTCTGTACTTCGACGACACGACCGGGTTGAGCGAGAAGAACGCACTGACCCACGTCCGCGACGTCCTCAAAAGACTCAACGCCCTCTAACTCGTCCCCGTTCCCCCCTTCCCCTTTCTCGCGAGTGGTGCGGTTTGGTCTTTCTGAGACGGCGCGTCGGTCCAAACCGCACCGCTCGCGGGCAGCTTTGCACCACTCGCGGGAATGGGGTGGTCGGGGTTAGCCTGCACATATGTGCCGAAACATCCGAACTCTTCACAACTTCGAGCCGGCCGCCAACAATGACGAGATCCGCGCCGCCGCGATCCAATTCGTCCGCAAGATCAGCGGGTCGACCAAACCGTCGAAGGCCAATGAGGCCGTGTTCTGGCAGGCCGTCGACGACATCGCCCACATCACCGGACACCTGCTCGACGATCTGGTGACCACCGCACCGCCCAAGGACCGCGAGGTCGAGGCCGCCAAGGCCAAGGAACGATCGGCCAAACGCTTCGCCTCCTAACCCAGCGCTCGCGAGTCACTCAGTTACCGTCGGCGAGTCACTGAATTACGAACCACGCGTACTTGAGTGACTCACGGACCGTAAGGGAGCGACTCGCGAGCGGTAATTCAGTGACTCGCGAGCGTGGGGGTCAGAGCCAGGTGGTGGCGCACTTCGTGACGTTTGCACGCCCGGCACTCGCCTCAGCCACCTGACGCTCGAACAGCGCTGGGTCGACGACGCTGACCGTGAACACCGCGCGGGAGCCGTACTCCACATCGGTCACCTCTCCCAGTGCTCGCAGCCGGTTGTCGAGCGCACCGGCGTCCGCCGGCATCGCCACGACCTGCATGACATGGCGTAGCGATCGCTCCTGCACCCCTGCAGCATCCAGTGCCGCGCCGGCCGCATCGCCGTAAGCCCGCACAAGGCCACCCGCACCCAGCAGCGTCCCACCGAACCAGCGGGACACCACGACCACGACGTCACTGATCGACCGCCGAGTGACGACCTCGAGGATCGGCGCGCCGGCCGTCCCGGACGGTTCGCCGTCGTCGTTCGAGCGCTGCAACATCGAGTCGGCGCCGATCACGAACGCCGTGCAGTGATGCCGGGCGTCGTGATGTTCGCGCCTCACCGCGTCGATGAACGCGCGTGCACCGACCTCGGACTCGACCCGCCGGACCTGACCCAGGAAGCGCGACCGCTTGACCTCCACCTCAGCCGAGGCAGGGCCAGCGATCGTGCGGTAGGACGTCAGGACTTGCGGAGCTTCAAGAAGATGCTGGGGCCGAAATTGCTGCGGGCGAGACGGGCCTGGGTGACCCTCTCGGCAGCCAGCATGACGCTCGTCGGCAGCGCGCGCTTGAGGCGCTGGCTGCGCAGGTTCGAGACCGAGAGCTTGCTTTCGAGCTGCAGTCCCGCCGCTGCGAGCTGCCCCACGACGGTGTCGATGTTGTGGTTGACGAACGCGATCGCGTCGGGCTCATCGGCTTTGGTCTGCCTGATGTCGACCGGTGTGGTCGGCATCGGCTTGCCCTCTCTCTTGTGCCGACGACGGTTCTTGAAGTGACCGTAGTTGGCGACCTCGATGATCGCGGTACCGCCAGGAGCGAGCACGCGGGAGATCTCGGCGAACTCTGCTGTCGGCTCGGGAATGTGGTGCATGACGCGGACCATCGTGATCAGATCGAGCTCGCCGTCGGCGAACTTGAGGTCGTCGGCCTGCATCTGGACCTGCTTGATGTCGGTGCCTTCCAGCACCTTCTTGGCCGCCTCCAGCTGCGTCGCGGCAGGTTCGGCGAGCGTCACTTCGTTCGAGAACGAGCGCAGCAGCAGGCACAGACGTCCGAAGCCGCCACCGATGTCAGCCGCCTTGGAGTAGCGGTTGCCCTTCAGCAGACGCCGGATCGCAATGTGCTCGGCCGCGTTCTCGTAATCGCGGTTGTCCCAGTACTTGGTGTAGTCGTAGTTGCGCTCGTACTGGTTGGCAACCTTCTTGCCGGGATTCTCGTCAGTCACGCCCAGAACCCTAGCAACCGAACGGCCGCATCCCGAATCAGCCGAATGTGCGGGGTCCGAAAACCGGCTTCTCCTTGGCGGCGCCGGCCTTGCGGGCGATTGCGGTATTGCGCGCCTTGAACATCGCGGCCTGCAGTCGACGCTCGAGCCGGTACGCCGAACGCAGGCTGCCGCGGCGCGTTCGGTAGATCAGCTGCTTGGTCGCGGCGACGGAGTCGGGCGAACGTTCGACGATCTGGTCGACCAACACGAGCGCGGCCTTCAGCGGATCGTCGCTCGCTTCGGTTGCCAGACCGAGTTCCACGGCCCGTTCGCCGCTGAACGGTTCGCCGGTCATCGACAACCGCATCGCCACATCGGCGGGCAGCAACTCGCTGAACGGGACCGTCCCGCCCATGTCGGGCACGAGCCCCCACTTGGCCTCGAGAATCGCCCACGTGGCATCGGGCGTCGTGAAACGGAAGTCGGCGCCTGCAGCGAGCTGCAGACCGGCCCCGTAGCAATGTCCCTGGATGACCGCGATGACCGGAACAGGCAGCGTGCGCCATATCTGATTGACCTGCTGGAATCTGTTGACGGTCCTCGGGCCGGCGAAGAAGTAGCGCGCAACCCGCTTCTTGTCCTTGAACGCTGCGGCGAAATCGAGTCCAGCACAAAATGAACGTCCGGTGCCCTGCAGCACGATGGCGCGGATCTCGGTGTTGTTCCGCAGCAACTTGGCCGCGTCGATGAGCTCGGCGATCGTCTCCAGATCGACTCCGTTGAGCTTGTCGGGACGGTTGAGCGTCACGTACGCCACGGGGCCGTCGATCTCGGTCAGAACTCTAGGTGCGGTCATATCCCCATGTTACCCGCGAGTAGTGATCCCCTACTTGTTTGAAACGTCAACAGCGGGGAACTTCAGGAACATGGTGAACGTCAACCGACTTCCGGGCCCGATGATCGACGCGTACGAATGGCAGTACGACGGCCTGTGTGCGGGCGTCGACAGCTCGGTGTTCTTCTCACCCGAGGCCGAGCGTGGCGCCAAACGCGAGCGCCGTGAGGAAACCGCCAAATCGCTGTGCCGACGTTGCCCCGTGATCGATCGCTGCCGTGAGCACGCTCTCGCAGTCCGTGAGCCCTACGGCGTGTGGGGCGGCATGACCGAGGGAGAGCGCGCGGCTTTGGCCCGCACCTCCAAGATCGCGAGTTGAATCCCCTATGACCACCAGTGTGGACGCCACGTCTCGGGGGCGCGGCGTCCGCTCTGGCCGCCTCCAGGAGGCAATGTGACATCTACCCATCGGCCGAGTACTTCGGCGAAGATCCTCTACCGACCCGTCGGCATCGTCAGCTCGATCGCCGGCGGACTCGTGGCGAGTCTGCTGTTCAAACAGATCTGGAAACGGGTCAGCAGCAGCACCGACGGCGGGGACCCACCCGGACCGCTGCAGTCGGAGTATCCATTCAAGGAGATCCTGCTGGCTGCCGTGCTCCAGGGAGCCATCTATTCAGTTGTGAAAACTGTCATCCAACGCCAGGGCGCCAAGGGCTTCCAGCGGGCGACCGGCGAGTGGCCTGGCAGCTGAGGACAGGAATTCCCATGACATCGACATCATCAGACGCCTCGCCCGACCCCGACGAGCCCCAGCCGCTCGACGACCCGTCCGGTTTCGGACCCGTCGATATCGCAGGACACGAACCTCCGCCCCCGCACGACGATGACGAAGCCGACACGGCCGGCGATCCCGAACTCCACCTCGACCCCGAGGCAGGACCGACAAGTTGAACGGTCAGCTGGCGGTACTGAGCGAGCGGGAGTGTTGGGATCTGCTCGACTCTGCCGTGGTCGGCATCGTCGGCTTCGTGGACGCCGACGGCCAACAGCTGATCCCGGTCAATATCCAGGTGATCGAACAGCGGCTGTACTTCCGCATCGACGAGACGACCTCACTCGGGATCCTCGCCGACGGCCATGACGATGTCGCGGTGGCCGCCAGCCACGCCGATTCCCTGTTCGGGCACGGCTGGAACGTCACGGTGCACGGCAGCAGCAGTCAGGTCGATGACGATGCAATCCGCGATGCGCTCGAACACTCCGGACGGCGATCGGCGTGGGCCGGCGGCGATCGCAATACGATCGTCGAGGTCCAGCCGCGCTCGATCGCCGGTAGACGAGTCCACCACCGCTGATTCACTCCCGGTCGGCCGCTGGAATCACGACGACGGGACAGCTGGCCGCGCCGACGATCTCCTGTGCGTGCGGATCGACCAAGACCAGCAACCCTGCCCGGTCGGCCGCTTCGATAGCGACGTCACGCGAGACGCCCTCGGCGTGGACAACCCGGAGTTCGACCCCGCGGGCCTGCGCCGTCTTGTGACCGAACTCCAGGGCTGACGGCGCGGGGGTGTCGCCGCCGACCAGGACGACAACCGGCAAGGCATCACGCTCGAGCGGCCACTGCGCCGGCACGACGAGGACCGGGCATACGGCACGCCTGACGAGGTGATGCGTGACCTCTCCCTCGAACATCTTCACGTACCAGGGTTTGCGAGCTGCCGGACCAATGATCATCAGCCTCGCGTCCGCTGATTCCTGCTCCAGAATCTCCTGCGTGTGGCCGCGTGTCAGAACACATTCGATGACGAGACCCGGGTGGTTCTGTTCCAGATGCCGTACCGCGGCGTCGAGGACGTCCTGGCCCCCGGCACGATAGGAAGCCGCGATGTCGACGCCCGCGATCGGGCCCGGCGGTGCGGGCGGCACGACATAGGCGCGGACGAGTCGCAGTCCGCAGCCGGACCGGGCGGCTTCACGTGCGGCGTAGTCGAGGATCGACAGCTGGTCGTCTGCGACGCCGACCGCGACGGGCCCATGGACAGTCATCTGATCTCCTGTGTCGCCGGGGTGCAGCCTTCAGCATCTCGCGTCGGCCGGTTCACGCGCACGCGCCCTCGGTACTGTCTCATCATGAGCACAGCGCCAGAGTTCGAGGAGTACCTGGCGGGGCTGCCACCAGAACGGTTCGAGGTCCTCACCCAGGCCATCGAACTGGTCGAGGAGGCCCTGCCAGAAGGGTATGTGCGCGAGATGGATTTCGGCATGCCGAACTGGGTCATTCCGCTCGAGGTGTACCCCGACACCTACAACGGGCACCCGTTGAGCGTCGCCGCCCTCGCCGCGCAGAAGAACTACACCTCGTTGTACCTGCACGGGGTCTACGCGAACGCCGAGGAAGAGGCAACGTTCCAGGCTGACTGGACTGCCAGCGGCAAGAAGCTCGACATGGGCAAGAGCTGTGTGCGATTCAAACGCTTCGACGATCTGGCCGCCGAGGCAATCGCCGGCACGATCAGACGGACGACTCCCGAGTTGCTGATCTCCCTGCACGAGCAGGCACGCCGTAGTAAATAAAGACCGACCCGACCGCAGGAGAACCATGATCCTCATTAACGTCCGATTCCACGTGTTGCCCGAGTACGCCGAGCAGTGGCCCGAGCTATCGCGTGAGTTCACCGAGGCCACCCGCGCCGAACCCGGCAACCTGTGGTTCCGCTGGTCGCGCAGTCTCGATGATCCGAACGAATACGTGCTGCTGGAAGCGTTCGAGGACGATGCTGCCGAGGCGCACGTGAAGTCGGCGCATTTCGTCAAGGCCATGCAGGTCATGCCGCAGTGGCTGGAGTCGACGCCTCACATCATCAATGCCGTGATCCCCGACCAGGACTGGGGCCTGATGGGCGAGCTGCAGATCGACCGCGGCTGAAGGCCTGCACGCCGTGCAACAGAAATCTCCTCGCCTACTGATCGCGGGTCATGGGGCTCCCGAGGCCAGGTCGGCAGCAGTCGAACTCGCGATCCCCGCCCTGCTGCTGCGCAACCCCCCTGGCCTCTGGTCAGAGCTGGTGCACATCTACGTGCCACAGGGGCCGACCGTCGCATTCAGCTCCCGTGACCTGCGCCGGCCGGGGATCCTCGCGGCTACCGATCTGGCTCGTTCCGCCGGTTTCGAGCCAGTCGTGCGCTCACCCGGCGGGCAGATGGTCGCGTACGACAGTGGGGCCGTCGTGATCGACCACCTCACCTGGAGTTCGGGTCTGCGTCAGGCCGGTGGATCGACTTTTGCCGACAATGCTGGGAGTCATGCGAACGTCTTGCGGTCGTTGGGTGACATCGATGCGCAGGTCGGGCCGGTCGACGGTGAGTACTGCCCGGGCGAGTTCAGCATCAATGTCGCCGGACGGACCAAGGTCGTCGGTTCGGCCCAACGCATCACCGGAACCGGGTCGTTGTTCAGCACCGTCGTGCAGGTTGCGGTCTCAGCCGAGGTGCGCGCGGTGATCGCCGCTGTTTCCGATGCACTCGGCTATGAGTTGCGGACGGAATCGATCGCCGGTCTGCGCGACTACGAGCCCTCCCTTACTGCGGACCAGGTCGCCGCGGCGTTCGCGACCGACTACCGGCATCGCCTTGGGATGGACGATGGTCGACTGCCCGGCGACATCGTGGAGCGGACAGCCGGTGTGGGTTCACTGCCAGCCGAGGCCGGACCGTTCGCCGTCGATACGTGGGCTCGCGCGCAACCGCTGGTCCCTTGACCACGGCGATGAGCGGCGCAGATCTTCGATCTCTATAGCAATTGCTATACACCTGTCCTATGGGCCATGGCTGAGTACTAGTGGCCGCAGACGCCTGCCGCTCACTGCGATCCGACCGGCGTTTCATACCGCCCAAATGACACGTGAGGACCTCCATAGCTCTATCTGGGACGCCCAAGATCAGATGCGTATGTTCCGGCAGCGACGTGCCAAGATGTCACCGTGGGCATCGACAGGGGAGCCGAGCACCTCGGAGCCACGCCGCCATTGCCAAGTTCAATCTGGGTGGTCGCCTGGGCGTCGATGGCGGGCCAGGCGGTGCTGCTGGGCCAGCGGGGCGTACAGCTTGACAACGAAGTTTCGCTTGTCCTGTCAGTCGTGCTCGGCGCGCTCCTCGTGGGCTACGTCTCCGCCGGGGTCGTCCGGGCCCGCACCGTCCGGCTGGTTTTCGCCTGGATCGTGATGGTGCTTAGCTTGATCGCAGAACTCGTCGCCCTGGTCTCGATCGACGACCTCAGCCAGGCGCCCCTGGTCGTCCTCTCCGTCGCGACCACGGTGGTGGCGCTGGCCGGGCTGGCGAGGTTCCACCGCACCGACTGGTACGCCTGGCAGCGCACAAAACCGTCGGTCCACGATGGCGCCCCGATCCGCCAGCTAGTCGCGATCGGCATGCTCGTCGGCGTGCTGGGCGGGCTCGCGGCACCGGGCAATGACGGACTCGACGTACGCATCAGCGTTGCCGGCCGCTGACCGACGGCTACGTCCGCTCCTGTCGAAATCGTATGCGGTACGCCTCCCAGTTAGAGGTTTCGGTACACGCAGACCCAAAAGCCGCACCATCGCGCTGTGCCACACCAACGCGTTGGCACTGTGTCCCCGGCCGTCAAGAACGGCGACCGCTCAATCGCGATCCGCGGCGATGGCAATCGCGTTGCGCCTAGTAGCAGGGGTCTCTCTCAGTTCGTGTGCACTCGTTGACAGCGTCGCCGGCTGCTCGGACTCGGAGCTGGCGCAGACCGATCGCGTAGCCGACCAGAGGTCGGGATCTACAGACGGTGACATTCGACGATTGGACTACAGGCTCAGTCGCTCAACGGGCTGGCCAGTCAAGCCCGCGATCAGCTCGAAGTCCTTGTCCACGTGAAGGACTGAGCGGTTGCTGATTTCGGCGGTCGCGGCGATCAGGAGATCCGGGATCGAAGGCGCTCGGTGCTGACCGCGTTCGACCAGTCTTTGCAGCACCTCTATCGCGCGGTCCTCCATCGCGGGCGCTGAATACTCGACCGGCATGGCCGAAATTGGCGCCGTACGCAACAACGCGTCAAGGTCAGTGCCCGACCGGGCCGAGTAACCGACTTCGAGCAAAGTGATCGCCGTGATGTGGACCAGGCCACGCTCGATGCGGTTGGCCCACATGTCGGCATCCGGGCTCGCACCCAGTCTGACGAGCGCCGACTTGTCGATGATCCAGGTTGTGCTCACGACCACGCGTCTGCCATCACATCGTCATCGGCCAGGTCTGCGAACGTGGCGCTGAACCTGGCGAGGTCGAGCGCAGTGACGGCCGTGACGGCGCGTCGCGCCTCTTGGTGCAGTTGACGGCGCAAGAACTCTGTCCGCGAGATGCCAAGCCGGGCCGCCTGCTCATCCAACAACGCGAGATCATCTGCTGGGAAGTTGCGAATCAATACATCTGGCATGTGAAACCTCCGTTGATATCTGATGATATCAACGGAGTGCGGGAGATCAAACCGACCGGACTAGAAGGGTTCAGACGTCGGTGAACCGTGGCGGACGTTTCTCGGCGAACGCCGTCGCACCTTCTCGGGCGTCATTCGACGACCAGACCGGCTCGACCATGACCTGCTGGCGCTCCCACAGCTCATCCGGCGTCCACGAGGGAGCCGTGCGCAGCACCTGCTTGCTGACCTGCACCGCCGCCGGGCTGTTGGCGGCGATCTCACCGGCGAGGTCGAGCGCGGCACGCAACGCCTCACCCGGAGCGGTCAGCACGTTGACAAGGCCGAGCTCGTAGAGCCGAGTCGCGGAGATCTCGCCGCCGGTCAGGGCCATCTGCATCGCGATGTTCCCGGGCAACCGGTCGGGCAGCCTCAGCAGCGCGCCGCCGTCGGCGACGAGCCCCCGCTTGACCTCGGGGATGCCGAGTCGGGCGTCGTCGGCGACGACCATCAGGTCGCAGGCCAGGGCGATCTCAAGCCCCCCGGCCAGGGCGAAGCCTTCGACGGCGGCGATCAGCGGCTTGCGGGGTGGTCGGCGGGTCAGCCCGGCGAAACCGTACTCGGGATGCTCGCCGAGCTCTCCGTCGAGGAACGCCTTGAGGTCGAGGCCCGCACAGAAGCCCGAACCCGCACCGGTCAGCACCGCGGCGCGCAGGGTCGGGGTGTCGTCGAGCCGTTCCATGGCCCGGCCGAGCTGGTCGGCGACGGCATCGTTGATCGAATTACGCGCGTCAGGCCGATCGATCGTGACGACCAGGACATGTTCGCCGACGACCTCGGTGCCGATGACAGGTGAAGCGATCATGACAATTCCTCGATAGGTAGGAGTCCGACGTGCACGGACTCAGGAAGCGGGCCACGGCACTGGATGCTGGCGACACCGGCCTTGGCAGCCGGGCGGACCAGGACCGACGCATGTGCCCACGAGTAGCGGACGTCGTCGCCTTCGGCGGTGGCGGTGCCGTGCAGGATCCCGCCGAGCAGCGCATCGGTCAGATCCAAGTCGCGCGACCGCAGAGTCGTGGAGACCAGCTTCACATGCCGCCTGGGCTCCTCGTCCCACATGAACTCCCACCACCGGGGTTCTCTGGCGCCCCGGTTGCCCGGGAAGCTGTCGACATCGCGCTCATGGGTCGCCATCAGCTCGGCCGCAGGCGGGAACGCTGCGGTGGTGTCGGCGAGCTGGATCACGACGCGATGCGTGAGCTCGGGCATGACGAACGCTTCGCGCCACTTGTCGTACGAGTAGTCCTCGCCGACGACCTCGAGCCCGAGCGCCCGCACCTGCGCGACCGAATCGACCAGATCCGGCACCGTGAACGTGAGATGGTGCGGCGATTCGCCGTGGGACGCGACGAACCGGTCGAGGAAACCTCCCGGCGCCTCCGGCTCCATCAGCTCAAGACGTCCGCCGCCGTCCGCGTCACCGACGTGGAACAGCACGTACCGGAAATCGTCGAGCACCTCGCCCGCGATCGGGGTGGCTCCCAGCTCACGCCGCAGCCACCGCCCTGTCGCGGCGATGTCGGTCACCGCGACCGACGTGTGATCGAGCTCGTAGCCGTCAGGCATCGGCCAGCAACGCCTTGAGCCTGGCCGGATCGTCGAGGATGTCGCGGCACGTCTCGGCCTTGGCCCACTGGTCGGTCGCCAGGAGCGCACGGTGGAACGGCAAAAGGGTTGCGATGCCCGTGACGGTGTACGCGTCGAGGGCGGCGAGCATCGCCTGCGTCGCCGACTCCCGGTCGTGGCCCCAGACGACGAGCTTGGCCAGCATCGGGTCGTAGTAGGGCAGCACCTTGGTGCCGGCCGTGACACCCGAGTCGACGCGCACGTGCTCCCCGGTCGGCTCGACGTACTCCTCGATCGTGCCCGGATTGGGCAGGAACCGCTTGGCGGCGTTCTCGGCGTTGATCCGGCACTCGATCGCATGGCCGTTGATCACGAGATCGTCCTGCGCGAACGACAACGGCTCGCCCGCCGCGATGCGCACCTGCTCGGCGACGATGTCGACGCCGGTGACCATCTCGGTGACGCAGTGCTCGACCTGGATGCGGGTATTCATCTCCAGGAAGAAGAACTCGTCGCCGACCAGGAGGCCTTCGACCGTCCCCGCCGACCGGTAGCCCACGGCCCGGGCGGCCTCGATTGCGATCGCGCCGATGCGTTCGCGCAGCTCGGGCGTGACCTGCGGGGCAGGTGACTCCTCGATGAGCTTCTGGTGACGCCGCTGAATCGAGCAGTCGCGCTCGAAGAGATGGACGACCGAGCCCTGCGAGTCGGCCAGCACCTGCACCTCGACGTGTCGGGGATCCTCCAGGTAGCGCTCGAGGTAGACCGTCGCGTCACCGAAGAAGCGCTGGCCTTCGCCGCTGGCACCTTCGATCGCGGCTTCGAGCTGATCTGGCGACGCTGCGACCCGGAAGCCCTTGCCGCCGCCGGCACCGGATGCCTTGACTGCAATGGGGTAGCCGATGTCGGCCGCCATCGCCGTTGCCTGCTCCAGCGACGTGATGGCGTCGAGCGAACCCGGCACGACCGGGACACCGGCGGCGGACATCGTGTTGCGGGCCGCGATCTTGGAGCCCATCGCCCGCATCGACGCCGCCGACGGGCCGATGAAGACCAGCCCGGCGGCCTCGCACGCGTCGACGAAGTCGGGATTCTCCGACAACAGGCCGTACCCGGGGTGGATGGCTTGCGCGCCGCTGCTGAGGGCGGCCTCGATCACGGCGTCGATGCGCAGATAGCTCTCGGCCACCGGCGCTTCGCCGATCGCCACGGCGTGGTCGGCGGCCTTGACGTGCAGCGCATCGGCCTCGACGTCAGAGTGCACCGCGACCGATTCGATGCCGAGTTCGCGCAACGTCCGCATGACACGGACCGCGATCTCGCCGCGGTTGGCGACCAGTATCCGGGTGAACACGGCGCCTCAGTCCAGCGTCACGACGACGTCGCCGTCGTCGACCGCATCGCCTTCGCCGACATGGACCTTCGTGACGGTGCCGGCGGTCTCGGCCTCGACCGGGATCTCCATCTTCATGGACTCCAGGATCACGACGGCGTCGCCTTCTGCCACCTGGTCGCCCTCCTTGACCAGGACCTTCCAGACCACGGCGGTGGTGTCGGACTCGATGTCAGTCATGGGTTCTGCCTTTCGTTGATACGGGCTTGGTTCGTACGGGGAGTCGTGCTGGGCGTCGGACGGGTTGTGGTGCGGAGCGTCACGGACGCAGGCTCCACTGCCTCTTCTGCGGTCCCAAGTTGGTCGCGACCTTGTGCATCGACGCGTTGAGGAAGGCGCAGACGATCTCGCGGGTGTCGCGCGGGTCGATCATGTTCTCGACGCCGAAGGCCTCGGCGGTCTTCCACGGATCGGAGAGCTCGAGCATCCGCTGCTCGGCGAGGCGGCGGTACTCGACGGGGTCGTCGGCTGCCTCGATCTCGCGCTTGAAGCCGGCCTCGACGCCGCCCTCGATCGGCAGGTCGCCCCACTCGGCGGTGGGCCAGGCGATACGCAGGCTGAGGCTGTCGGGGCTCGACGTCGCCGAGACCGCCATGCCGTACGCCTTGCGCACCTGGATCGTCACGACCGGGACCTCGGCCTCGATGATCGACTGGATCGCCCGCATGCCCCAGCGGACGACGTTTCCGCGCTCGGCGTTGGGGCCGACCATGAAGCCCGGGACGTCGACGAAGTAGACGATCGGCAGGTGGAAGGTGCTGCACGTGTCGACGAAGCGCACCTGCTTCTCGGCGGCGGCAGCGTCGAGCGCTCCCCCCAGGTGGCGCGGATTGCTCGCGACGACGCCGACGGGGATGCCGTCCATGCGGGCGAAGCCGGTCGTGACGCTCTTGCCCCACTTGGGTCCGACCTCGAAGAACGAGTCGGCGTCGACGACGGTCTTGATGACCTTCGACGCGTGATAGGGCTGGCGCCGGTTCTCGGGGATGATCTCGAGCAGCTCGTCGCCGCGGCGGGTCACCGGATCGGTGCGCTCACCGCGCGGGGGCAGCTCCCAGACGTTCTGCGGCAGATAGCCGAGCACGGTCTGCATCTGGCGGATCGCGTCGTCCTCGTCCTCGGCGATGTTGTCGATCGCGCCCGAGCCGGAGGTGTGGATCTTCGCGCCGCCGAGCTCGAACTTGTCGATGTCGAGGCCGAGGGCCCGCTTGACCAGCGGCGGACCGCCGGCGAACATCACCGAGTCCTTGGTCATGACCGAGAAGTGGCTCAGGACCGTGCGGCCTGCGGTGCCGCCGACGGCCGCGCCGCTGACCATCGCCAGCACCGGCACCTCGGCGAGCAGCTCGTACGACCGCTTCCAGCTCAGCGAGCTGACGAGGTAGGAGTGGCCCTTCTCGGCCTGGGCCGCGACGTCACCGCCGATGCCTTCCATGAACATCACAAGCGGGATGCGGTACTCGTGGGCGAGGTCCTCGACGAATCCGCCGAGCCCGCCCTTGAGCCGGTCGAGGTAGGTCTGCGGGGCACCGCCGCGCACCGTGAAGTCTTCGCCGCCCAGCGCGACCGGACGTCCGGCGAACTCCGCGAGACCCATGACGTAGCTGGCCGGGAGCTGCCCGATCAGGTTGCCGTTGACGTCGACATCGTCGTACGTCGTGAACTCGCCGATCTCGTAGAACGCGCTCGAGGCCCGCTCGATGCGCTCGCGGATCGTGTACCTGCCCTGCTGGTGAGCGCGATCGATCCGGCGCTCGCCACCGAGCTTGCGGGCCTCGGCGCGACGCTTGTCGAGCTCCTCCAGGGCGTTCTTCCACGTGAAGCTCACTGAGCAACCTCTCTGTCGTCGCGGGGGGCTCGTGTCGCTCCCCGCTGGTAGATGTCTGGTCCTTCGATGTCGACGGACAGCCGTCGCTTCTGGATCACACCGGTGCCGACGCTGCGCACGAACGTCGACGCCTGGGTCAGCTGCAGGATCTGCGGCACCGCGTACCGGGGCAGACTCTGCTCGCAGAAGGCGAAGAAGTCGTCGACGTCGAACGCCGCCGTCTCGTCGGGCACGACGAAGACCTTGATCTCGTCCTCGCCGCCCATCTCGTCGAGGACGCCGATCACGGCGCACTCCACGACGCCCGGCGCGGTGCCGATGACCGACTCGAGCTCGTAGGCCGAGATGTTCTCGCCGCGGCGGCGCAGGCTGTCGGTGAGGCGTCCCACGAACGTCAGGTAGCCGTCGTCGTCGAGGCGTCCGAGGTCGCCGCTGTGGAACCACAGCCCCCGCCATGCCTCGACGGTCGCGTCGTCGCGACGCCAGTAGCCGAGCGTCATCATGTTCGCGGCCTGCGGACGGATCACGATCTCGCCGACCTGACCGGTCTCGACCGGCACTCCGGCCGGGTCGTGGATCTCGATGTCGAAGCCCGCGCACGGCCAGCCCGCGCTGCCGCGGCGTTGGTGGCCGCGCGACTCGAACGTCGGGCCGTCGGCCTCGGTCTGGCCGAACATGCTGAGGATCGAGATGCCGAGGCCGTCCTCGAAGTACTCGTAGGCCTCCGCCGGGATGGGCGCACCCAGGAACCGGGTCAGCCGGGTGCTGCCCGCCGGTCCCGGATCGGTCGTCATGACGACCGACAGCACGGCACCGATCACGAACGCCCACGTGACCTCGAGCTCGCGGATCTGCGGCCACCACTTGCGGGCGCTGAACCGGCGGTCAAACGACAGCACCGAGCCGGACTGGATCACCGCCGGCAGGACGATGTGCGCGTCGACGTGGAAGAACGGCAGGACGAAGTAGCCGACGTCTCCCTCGTCGAGGTCGAGGACCCGACCGACGACCGAGCCGAGGTTGGAGAAGTAGGCGCGTGGCAGCATGACGCCTTTGGACGCGCCCGTCGTGCCGCTCGTGTAGAGGATCGTGCCGAGTGCGGACGGCGCGAGCCCGACCGCGACGGCGTCGAGCGCGGCAGCCTGGTCGGCGCTGATGTCGGCGAGAACGAGCTCGTCGGTGACGACCAGCGGCACCTCGCCGACCTGGGGAAGACCGTCGGCCATCTCGCGCTCGGCCAGGATCACCGTGGGATCACAGTCGCTGAGCACGAACTCCAGCATCGGTCCGCGCAGCTCGGCGTTGACCGAGACCTCGACGGCGCCGATCCACCAGATGCCGAACTGCCAGGCCAGACGCCACTCGGAATTGCCGCTGACGAGAGCGACCCGATCACCCTCGGTGACGCCGATGCCAAGCAGGTGCTGGGCGCACCGGCGGGCCGCACCGGCGAGCTCGCTGACAGTCCACTCGCCGTCGGGCCAGCGCAGCAGCAGGTGCGAGGCGCGCAGCCGCTCGGCCTCCAGGAGGTCGATGACCGGACCCTGCCGATGGATATCGGCCCCCTCGATGACGTGTCCCCTCACAGGTGCATCTCACCTCCGTTGACGTCGAGCACGTGCGCCGTGACGTACGACGAAGCCGGCGACAGCAGGAAGGCGACCGCTTCGGCGATCTCTTCGGGCTGGGCGAGGCGGCCCAGGGCAGTCGCATCCATCCAGCCCTGCTTGACCGTCTCGGGCACGTCCGCGAGCATCGGGGTCTCGACGGCGCCGGGCGCGACCGCATTGCAGCGCACGCCGTGCTTCGCGAGCTCGAGCGCCACCGACTTGGTCAGCCCCACGATGCCGGCCTTCGCGGCGGCGTAGTTGGTCTGTCCGTACGAGCCGTGCCGTCCCGACGACGAGATGTTGACGATCGACCCCGTCGGCGAGGCGCCGAGGTCGTCGGCCAGGATCTGGCAGCCCAACCAGGTGCCGCGCAGGTGGACGTCGATGACCTGGTGCCACTCGTCGTCGCTCATGCGCTTCATGGTTCGGTCGCGGGTGATGCCGGCGTTGTTGACCAGACCGTCGACACCGCCGAGCTCGTCGCGCACCTGACGGGCCGCTTCGTCCCACGATTCGCGACTGCTCACGTCGAGCCGGACCGCGAGGCACCGCTCGCCCAGCGCGTCGGCGACCTGCTGCGCCGCGTCGACGTCGCGGTCGGCGACGGCGACGTAAGCGCCGTCGCGGATCAGCACCTCGCTGACCGCACGACCGATGCCCGAGGCGCCGCCCGTCACGACATAGCGACGACCCGAGTGTCCGCGTTCATGCATCGGGGGCTCCTGCCACGAGCAGCACGTCGGTCCCCTGCTGGACGACGGTCCCATCCTGCTTCTCAACCACGACGTCGAGCGTCACGACGCCCATGCCGGGCTTCGACGAACTGGGCTTGAGCCCGCTGATGGTCTGGACGACGTGCACCGTGTCGCCCGCGAACGTCGGGGCCGACATCCGCCGGTCGACGTTGAGGTAGGCCTGGATCGCCAGATCGTCGAGCCCCGGCGTGCGGAGCCCGCTCGAGATCGACAGGATCAACAACCCGTGCGCGATCCGGGCGCCGAAGTCCGTGTTCTCCCTGACCCATTCGGCGTCCATGTGCAGCGGGTTGAAGTCGCCCGACAGCCCCGCGAAGGCCACGATGTCGGCCTCGGTGACAGTGCGGCCCGAGGACGTGTACGACGTCCCCTGCTCGAGTTGGTTGAAGTAGAGCGTCACAGCTTGAGGTTCTCCTTGATGCCGATGATGCCGTTGGGTCTGAAGATCAGGAACACCACCAGGCACGAGACGACGATGGCTTCCAGCAGGGTGCTCGACAGATATGACGACACCATTGCTTCCAGGATGCCCAGCACCATGCCGCCGAGCACAGCCCCGCGGATCGATCCGATGCCGCCGATGATCGCTGCGATGAAGGCTTTCAGCGTGATCAGGAAGCCGAGGCCGATCGTGATGGTGCGGAAGTTCGTGATGTACATGAACACGCCAATCATGCCGATCGCTCCACTGAGTCCGTAGACCAGTGCGACGATCCGGTTGACCCGGATGCCCATGAGCTCGGCGGTCGCCCGGTCTTGCGAGACGGCGACGATCGCCTGACCGTGTCGGCTCCGGGTCAAGAAGAGCTGGAACAGCGCCACGATGCCGAGTGCCACGACCAGGTTCATCAAAGCCAAGTACGTGATGCGGACTTCGCCCAGCGATATCGAACCCGATGGCAGCAGCCCCTCGGGGAACGTCCGGGGCTGCACGCCCCAGAACAGCTGCACCAGGTTGCGCAGGACGAATCCTGCGGCCATGGCCGCGATGAACGCCATGAACAGCTGCTTGCGCGACATCAACGGACGGTAGATGACCCGCTCGATGCCGATCGCGAGGATCGCCGCGAGCATCATCGCGAACAGCACCGCGACCCAGAACGGTGCGCCCAGGAGCATCAGGGTGCTGGCGAAGAACGCCGAGAAGATCAGCGTGTCGCCGTGGGCGAAGTGCATCAGGCCGAGGACCTGGTAGACCAGTCCGTAGCCGACACACCACAGCGAATACTGGGCACCGATCGCGATGCCGTTGACGAGCTGCTGCAGGAAGTACGTCATGCGCGTGCCTCTCCGTGATGCTCGAAGTAGTGCGAACCCACCTCATCGGCGGTGACATCGGCGGCATCGGCCTCGAAGACGATCTCGCCGTCGGTCAGCACCGCGATGCGGTCACACAGTTCGAGGGCTTTGACGACGTTCTGCTCCACGAGCAGCACGCTGATGCCGGTCGACTGCACGAGCGACTTGAGTCCTTCATAGACCTGGTCGATCAGCACCGGGGCCAGTCCGAGCGAGGGCTCGTCGAGCAACAGCAGGGACGGATTGGACATCATGGCGCGGCCGATCGCGAGAATCTGCTGCTCACCGCCGCTGAGCAGGCCCGCGGGTGAGGTGCGGCGGCGCTTGATGACGGGCCAGGCGTCGAGATAGGCCTCGATCTCCGCGTCGATCGCGGCGCGGTCCTTGCGGCTGTAGGCACCGAGTTGGAGATTGGCCTCGGTCGTCATGCGGGGGAAGACCCGACGGCCTTCGGGGCACAGCGCCATACCGCGTTCGACGACTCGTGCCGGGGAGTCCTTCAGCAGGGAGTCGCCCTTGAACGTCACGGTTCCCGAGGTCGCCCGCAGCTGGCGCGACAGCACCTTCAGCAGCGTCGACTTGCCGGCACCGTTGGGGCCGCACACCGCCAGCACTTCGCCGGGTTCGACCCGCAACGACAGGTCATGGAGCACTTCGGTGACGCCGTATCCGGCGCTCACGTCTGAGACTTCGAGCATGTCACTCACCTCCCACGTAGATGCTGCGGACGTGCGGATCGCGGGCGACGTCATCGGGCAGTCCGTCCGCGATGACCTGGCCGCCGTCCATGACGACCGCGCGGTGCGAGACATCGAGCACCAATTCGAGCCGGTGCTCGACCAGGAACAGGCTCATGGGCTCACCGTCTGATTCGACCAATGCCGTGACCATGCGGATCAGCTCGTCGGCCTCGTCGACCGACATGCCCGCCGTCGGTTCGTCGAGCACCAAGACCTTGGGTCGCAGCGCGATCGCGCGGGCCAGCTCGAGACGTTTCTGGTCGGCGTACGACAGGGAGCTCACTGTTTCGTTGAGCTTGTCTTGCAGACCGACCTGTTCGAGGGCAGCCTCTGCGGCGTCCTTGGCGGCGGATGCTCGGCGCCGGGCCGCTGGTGTCGCGATCATGTCGGCGAGCCAGCGCTGGGTCAGCGACCGGCCATCCGTGATCTGCAGATACAGACCGGCCACCGCGTTCTCGAGGACCGACATCTCCTGCACGAGTCGCAGGTTCTGGAAGGTTCTGGCCAGTCCGGCCTGACGGATCGCCTCTGGGGAGAGCCCCGACAGCGTCTCGCCGCCGAGGCTGACCGATCCGTGAGTCGGCCGGTAGAAGCCGGTCATGACGTTGATCAGCGTCGACTTGCCCGAACCGTTCGGGCCGATCACGCCGACTATTTCGCCGGGGCCCACCGAGAACGAGACGTCCTTGAGTGCGACGACACCGCCGAAGGTCATTCCAACCTCATCAACGCGAAGCATCGCGCACCTGCTTTCCACGTCGGGAACGTCGTTCGCCGAGGGCGTCCTTGAAGACACCGCCGCGCAGGAAGACCGCGATGATCACGGCGATGCCGATCAGGCCGACGCTGTAGTCGCTGATTCCGCGGAACTCCTCGTTCAGCAGGGTGAAGATGATCGCCACCGCCACGGCGCCGGGGAGGCTCGCCATGCCGCCGATGATGACGTACAGGCTGAGCATGAACGAGGCGTCGAAATTGAAATCGGCGGGGCTGATGAACTGCAAGGTGGCAGTCAGGAAGGCACCCGCGACGCCGACGAGGGCCGAGCTCAGGATCATCGCGGTGACCCGGATCTTGAGCGGCTTGATGCCCATGCTGCGGGCGGCCACATCGTCGTAGCGGACCACGAGCATCGAGCGACCGAGGAAGCCCGACGCGATCCGGCTGATGACGATATAGAGGACGACCAGGAGTCCGAGGCACAGGTAGTAGCCGTTGACCGGGTCGCCGAACGAGAGTCCGAAGAAGTCGAGTGTGGGGATGCCGAAGAAGCCCTCACGTCCGCGGGTCAGATCCGGGAGGTTCGCCAGTAGCTGCGCGACGGCGATCGTGAGCCCGAGCGAGATCAGGACGAAGTAGTCACCCTTGACGCGGGCCGTGGCCAACGCGAGCAGGCCACCGCCGACACCGGCCACAAGGGCGGCGGCGACGATCGCGGCCTCGAACGACCAACCGTGGTCGGTCACCAGGATCGCCGTCGTATAGGCGCCGAGGCCGTAGAACGTGCCCTGCGAGAGATTGAGCATTCCGGCGTAGCCCAAGGAGAGGACCAGCGGCGCAACGACCGCGGCGTTGAGGAATGCGACCGTGAAGATCTGCAGGCGGAACGGCGAGGTCACGACTTGGGGGAGCAAGAAGGCGAGCGCCAGCACCACCGGGACGCCGATCGTGGCCACCTTGGTCAGGTACCGCGACGCGAGCGCCCGGTAGTCCTGGGGCGGGCGGCCCGTGGCCGGAGCGGAAGCCCCGGCCACGGTCAGGTCGTTACGGGGCATCGGTGCGCTCGACCGTCCCGTCCGACTTCATGGTGTAAGAAGCAGCCTTCTCGCGATCCTGGGGATCGGAGCCGGTGACCTTCGACATCGTTCCGAACCGCTCCTTGGGAGTCAGGTCCTTCGTGAAGTCGATGGGTCCCAGCAGGCCTTCGCCCTTGGTCTTGGTGATGAACTCCAGCAGGTCAGTCTTGGACTCCGCACCGGCGTCGATGGCCGCCGCGATCGTCAGGACGCTGTCGAAGCTGTGCATGCTGGCGGTCGGGATGTTCTTGCCGTTCGCAGCCTTGAACTTGGCGTCCATCTGCTCCAGCAGCGAGCCCTTTTCGGGGAACACGTTGGCCGGGTCCATCTGGTAGACGTCGCCCTGCGTGATGGTCGAGCCTGCGGCGTCCGAGAACGTCTGGCCCCAGCCCTCACCGAGGAAGTCGACGAAGGGCTGCTTCATGCCGGTGCGTCGCATCTGCGAGACGATCTTGCCCGCATCTGCCTGGAACGCGCCGCTCATGACGACGTCGGGCTTGGACTTGTTGATGCGGGTCAGCAGCGTTGCGAAGTCGGCGGTGCCGTCGGCGTACGTCTGCTTCGAGACGTTCTTGGCGCCATTGGTCTTCAGCGCCGCGTCGAGACCCTTGTAGTAGGAGTCGAGGAACGAGTAGTCGCCGGCGATGCTGCCGACCGTCTTGGCGCCGAGGTCGGTCGAGGCGTAGTCAGCTGCGACTCGTGCGAAGTTCGACACTGCCGCCGATACGACGACGAGGTTGTCGGCGTCCGTGGTCAGGAAGTCTGCCGAGGCGAACGAGACGACGGCGGGGAGCTTGTACTTCTGGAGCACGACGCCGGCCGCCTGGGCCTGACCGCTGCTGAGGAATCCGGTGAGGGCGAAGAGCTTGTCGTCGCCGGCGAACTTGGCGGCGATCGTGGTCGCGGCTTCGGTCTCGAGCTGGTCGTCGGCCGACTCGATCACGAACTTCTTGCCCTTGAGCGGGCCGGCCTGCACGCCGCCCTTTTCGTTGAGGTACTCGGCTGCGAGCTTCGCGCCGTCGACCAGGTCCTTGCCGGTCTCGGCGGAGTCGCCGGTCAACGGCGCGGAGACCAGGATGCGGATCTCCTTCTGATCCGATGCCGAGCCGCCGCCGCTGTCGCCGCCACAGGCGGAGAGCACGAGAGCAGCAGAGATGCCGAGCACCGCGGCGGGGATACCCGCTCGCTTCTTGAAGAGCTTCATGTCTCTTACCTTCCTTGTTTCCTGCGTTGCATTGAGTTCCCGAAATCTGTGTGGTCAGTCGAGTCGTTCGACGACCATGGCCATGCCTTGTCCACCGGCGACGCACATCGTCTCGACGCCGAGCTGGTGGTCTGCGAAGCGCAGGGAGTTCACGAGCGTGCTCGTGATCCGTGCGCCGGTGGAGCCGAAGGGGTGTCCGACCGCGATGGCTCCGCCGTTGATGTTGAGTCGGTCGTCGGCGATGCCGAGTTCGCGTTGGCTCGCGATGACCTGGGCGGCAAACGCCTCGTTGATCTCGAACTGGTCGATGTCGCCGATCGTCATTCCGGCCAGCACGAGGGCCTTGCGGGTGGCTTCGACCGGGCCCATTCCCATGATCTCCGGGGAGAGCGCCGACACGGCGGTCGAGACGATGCGTGCCAGCGGCCGCAGTCCCAGCTCGCGGGCCCGGGTGTCGCTCATGACGATCAGTGCGGAAGCACCGTCGTTGAGGGGGCAGGCGTTGCCCGCCGTGACCCGGCCATTGGGCCGGAACACCGGGCGAAGACCGGCGAGACCGTCGAGTGTCGTGCTCGGGCGAGGCGACTCGTCGGCGGTCAGCACGGTTCCGTCGGCGCGGGTGTACGGCGTGATGTCGGAGGCCCAGAAGCCGTTCTCCACCGCGAGGCGGGCACGTTCTTGGGAACGCGCGGCGTAGACGTCCATGTCTTCGCGGCTGACGTCGAATTGCAGCGCCACGTTCTCGGCGGTCTGGCCCATGTCGATGTAGACGTCGGGCAGGTCGCCGAGTGCGCGCGGATCGGTCCACACGTCGGCGCCCGGATCACTCGCGGCGGCCGAGCGGGCTCGTGCGGCGTCGAAGGCCGGGTTCATAGTGCCGGGGATCGAGTCGGACTCGCCCTTGACGTAAGAGGAGCACGATTCGACGCCGGCCGAGATGAAGGCGTGGCCTTCACCGGCGCGGATCGCGTGCATCGCCATGCGGGTGGTCTGCAGGCTGGAGGCGCAGTAGCGGGTCAGCGTGACACCGGGCAGGTGGTCGTGGCCGAGCAAGATGGCTGCGACTCGCGCCATGTTGAAGCCCTGCTCCCCGCCGGGTGAACCGCAGCCGAGCAGCAGGTCTTCGACTTCGGCGACGTCCAGCTCGGGAACCATTGCGAGGGCCTGCCGGACGACCTGGGCGACCATGTCGTCGGGACGCTCGTCCTTCAGCGAACCCTTGAAGGCGCGGCCGATCGGCGTGCGTGCCGATGCGACGATGACTGCTTCAGGCATGGGTCACTCCCGGAGCCATCATCGTTGCGGCCGCGGCACGCTCGGCGTCGGTGAGCAGGCGCGAGCGCCGCTCGTCCCGGTCCCACATGACCATCGTGACCGCGGTGCGAGCGACTTCGACGCCTTGCGGGGTGCGTACGACTTCTGCGGTGGTCAGGCTCCGTTGCCCGACTCGGGAGACCTTGAACTCGACGTCGACTGCGCCGGCATCGATCAGCAGCTCGGCGACGTAGTCGATCTCGATACGGACCACGACATACTCGTCCGGGAAGTCGACGCCGATGACGTCGCGCAGCCAGTGGGTGCGGGCTTCGTCCAGCAGCGTGAGCATCGTGGCGTGATAGACGTGCGCCTGGTGGTCCAGGTCGCGCCAGCGCAGCGGAACCCGAATGACTCCAGGCTGCGTCCCGTTCGTACTCGTCACGTGCTCTCCGCTTCTTATTTCAACCAACTGATATAAGAACCGTAAAGGTCGTTCGAATATGTGTCAAGGATCATTTTTCGCTGTATCCAGGCGAGCAGGATGGTATGTTCCCAATAGATTTCAAGCGCGTTTCAAGCGTCAAATGCTCTAGATCTATGCCACGTGATCAGTTACCCTGCCGTGGTCCAACAAAGGAGTGCCCATGCCCAAAGTCGTCGACCACGACGTTCGTCGCGCCGAGCTGGCCGATGCTGCACTCAGCCTGATCGCCGAAGAAGGCATCAAGGCGGTCACGACGCGGGCGGTCGCCGAGCGGTCCGGATGGTCGACCGGCGTCATCAACCACTACTTCACCTCGCGGCACGATCTGCTGGTCGGAGCGCTGCGAAGGGCTGCGGAGATCCAGGGTCGGATGTTCCGTGAGCTGCGGCTCGACGCCACGACCGATCCCATGCAGCGGCTCGGGCGCCTGATCGAGAGCATCCTCCCGCTGGACGACCGACGGGTCGCGATGACTCGTATCTTCCTGGTCTTCTACGCCGAGGCGGGTGCCAACGTCGAGGCACGAGAAGAAGTCATCGACTACCTGCACAACTGGCGCCGGGTCGTCGCCCGCATCGTCATCGAGGCCCAGGCCGCCGGACAGATCCCGTCCGAGCTCGACCCCATGCACCTGTCGACCGAGCTGGTCGGTCTCGCCGACGGCATCGCGATGCACGCGATGTTGGACCCGGAGATCCTGGGCCAGTTCACCGGGCCGGAGGGTGTTGTCATCGACCTGGTCTCGAACGCCTGGACTATGTCTGGGCGGTGAGACGTTCCCGCTGACAGACAAGGTCAGCGGCACGACTCTCGGAGTTGCCGACTGCGCGTCCCAATCGATCATGTCCGCTGCGCGCTGTCAGTTCAGTCGGGTTCACACATGACGCCTTAGGACACGTTGTTCGCCGCCGCAGCGGCCACCTGCTTACGGTGATGCCATTTGCCGAGCAGTAATGCGCCACCGAGGACAGCCACGCCGACAGTCACTGAGATGACGGTCGTCCACCACGTATGGTTGTCGAACGTGCCGCTGACGACGTCGTAAATGACGGCGAAGGCCAGCACATTGGTCAGGTACCGCAGACGACGGTTCTCTTCCGACTGCTCACGCGCCCAGGCTGCAACCTCGGCCGTACTCTCGGCGGTGGAGCGCTCCCGCTTTACCTTCTCGCGTTGTGCGCTACCGACGGCGTCAGTTAGTTCGTCCATCTTTCGGCGATGTTCGGCCTGCTGCTGGACGACTTGGCTGGCCAAGCGCTGCGAACGAGCGACGACCTGGAAGCTGGGACTGTTGAAGATCCCGCGCAACGGATCCTTGTCGGCCATATTGAAATCGTAGTGCGAGCCTCGGACTGTTCCACCGTCGAACTGCGATAAACCATTGTTACTGTCGATGGCCGCGTCAAAGTTCTCACAGCACGGCTGATACTCCCACAGATCGGCGCCGCGCCTGCAACGCTGGAACACAGCGTGACACGGAACCGCTGGGACCCACTCGTTGAGTAGACAGATCCAGGCGGAAGTGGCCGCCTCAGCCGATTGAGCTCGTTTGTGGGGAACCGATGAGATCGGAATTGACCCATCTCCATGTTCCCTAGGACTTGTGCTCACGAGGCTCCCGAGAACACCTAAGCGAAAGACTGACTCAGTTAAGCCCCTCTCCGAGAGATCACGTAGGAAAAACGGATCATACGCGGGTTTATAACGCACAACCAGGTGCCGAAGCCCTAGCATCTGGACAAATAAGGCGCAGTCCTCCGGAAGGATGGACCGCCGTTCTAACGAATCGTGAATCTAGGTCAGGCTCCCACCCAGTGAAGCGGCAGCCATGATCACGAGGAATCGCACGTTAGTGCTCATACGCATCACTCCATTCAGAATCATCTTGAGAACACGAACCAGATTCAGTACCAGTTTGATTTCGTCGCTCAGACTCAGTCCAATGAATACAACCACGCTGACGTGCGGAATCGAACCGCAACAAGACCCTGACCTAGACCCACGATTCAGTTGTACTGCGTTCGCATCCTACTCAGGATTGGGTCAGTCACGCAGACGCTCTTCGGGGTCTGTTTCTTCTGTTAGGACCAGGTTTCCATCAGCTAGTGACTTCTCAATTTGCGCCTTAACGGCATAGACAACACGCATGAGGTCATTCAATTTCACGACGATCGCTAGTTTTAGCGTGTCCTTCGAGGCGACGTTCTTCAGCCGAACGCCAGCCGCATCGTCCTCATGGAACAACCTCCCGTTGATGAAGTCCATAGCAATTTGGTCATTGCCAAGAAGCTGATTCGGTCCCAGACCATTGTCTGACTCAAGACGACCCGAATAGAAGGTCGCGCCGACCAGCCGGTCCTCCGAAATGTGCTCGTTCACGAAATTCTCTAGCGGCACCAACTTCCGACTGAAGTCAACGGTGACGGCTCGACGCAACACTGCGACTACGCTCGGTAGATAGTTGTCCTCGCGCTTCAAGATGAATACTCGGCAGCGTGCTGCGGTTCCGGTGAGTTCGTCCTCGGTGTACTCGTCTACGCCATAGTCGACTTTCTTAAGCCGCATCTCCTGAGTCCCTCCATGTTGTTCCCAGGTCAGCTGTATGGCAAAGTCGCCTTCCTCCATGCCACGATGCTCGAACACACGCCCAGTGAGGGCGATCTCAGCTCGTCGAAGGAACTTTCGGATGCGTACGCTCTCTTCAACGGTGGCGGCCATATGTCAATGATGCCAAGTAGAACCGACAATTGATGCCAGGCTCCGCCCACGCCTTGTTGCCCACATTCAGATGCGCGTCGGCCGCGACTTGGGTACGCCATTCCGCCGCCTGTTGCTACGAGTCCGAAGTGCGGGCGGACTAGGTTCGGCCTACAGAAGGTGTTTCGGGAAGCCGTCCTGGTCGCTCCAAGGACCAGCGAGCTCCTTGAGGAAATTGCAAGGCCAGCGTTCGCCGTCAACCAAGCAGACCTGTGGCGTTCCGTGCGCAACGACGGTCCGTCCATCCGGATTGCCGTGGTCGTGCTTCGCAGCCTCCAGTGCATACATACGCGCGGTCGCGGCGGCTTCGGGATTGCCCGCTTGCTCGTCGTCGATGGCTGCCGCGTGCAGCCGGGCCTGTACGTACGCCAGCTCGTTCATACGCTCAGCCAACCATGCTTACGCCACAAATGTTGCGGGTTCGTGGATCCACTGCCGACTGCTGCTAACGGGCGGGTAGATCTGCCCCACCAGCGCGGTATCAGGGCGTGTCATTCCGTCGCCTGCGCGCCAAGGCCTTCCTCGTCGAGGCGCTTGGGAAGGACCCGACTATTGTCCGTTCAGGATCTGGCGCGCCAGGTACACGTGGGGTCGGAAGGTGTTCCACATGACCTTGTTCGCGGAGGCTGCTAGGTGCGCTGACCACGCGTCGGCAACGTCGATGACGTCGGTAGCGATGTTCGGGTAGTTCAAGACCGGCGCGTTGAGGCTAACTCGTTCCCAAGTCAGGTGAGCAAGGTACTTATGCAGCAGTCGGACATTGATGCTCAGCCTCGCGACGGCGTCCAATGGCTCCGGGTTCCAATCAGGTGCGAAATCCGTTCGCCGGATATCAGATCCCCGGCCGGGCTCTAGGAGAAATGCGATCAGGGCTCGGGCATGTAGATAAGCGGAATCGATGTAGGCGTTCTGCGCCATTGACTCATCGTCTGCCCCTTCTGCCTGGCGCAGCAGCGCAAAACTATGGGCCATCATCCGAATCTCAAATCCGACTGCCCCGATCGCCCGGACTCGATCGCCTTCGCTGCGGGCTGATTGCGTCACCATGCCGCAAGTCTGCCCTGATCAAATCCGCTGATGTTGCGGTCTGGCATTTGGCCGATGCGTGTCGGTTCGCCTCCCGATACGCCCAGTGCTCTCGAGAGCCGCAACCTTCGCGCCATCTAGCCGGATAGCTAGCACATTCTCGACCTGAAGCCGTTGGGATAACTTGGTCGGTAAATCCAACTCTCCCCAATCAGTCATCGAAGTCGATTGGTGACATACGGGAGAGAAGAGGAGGATCCACTACCGCGCCGACCGCGCTGATCAAATCGCCAACGTAGGCAAGACCTCCGGAACGCTCTAGAAGCCAGGCTCAGAAGCCATCGCAGCACCCAATGTAGGGTTCGCGACGTGAGTGGCCCGCCTACAGACTTTGCTCGACTCGCGCTCTTCTGTGATCTGGTCGATGAATACGACGACCTGGCGGCTGCACTTCCACTGGTTGAACTGAATCTTCAACTGGTACCAACTTCCTCAGAGCCAGCACCCGACCATTGGCATCGAATCGTGCGGGTGATGGCGCTCCGCAAGTTCGCGCTCAGCAAGACCGATCACGTCTATGTGCCGAGGGTGCTTGACTCAGCCCTGCGGTGCCTGACTAACCAGGACCTGGCGGCCAACGTGGAGACCTACCGGACTGATTTCCGAGGCGTCGGTCGTTCAATTGGTGTACTGGAAGGCCCGGATTTCGAACGGAGCGCGCCGGAGATCATAGAAGACCTAATCTACGGCGGGCTCTTGCACGGCGACTTTGATCGTCATACGCGAGTGAAGAGTCGCCCTCACATGACCCACGATCTATCGCTGTGGCAGTTCACCGAGGACGTGGAGCACTACATCCGGCAACTACGCGGCGTCATTGTCCGAAGCATCGACCGAGGCATCCTCGCCGACCTCTAGGCTCTCGAATGCTGATCGTCTGACCGCGCAACAATCCACCGCGTTCAGCTGCCTAGGGCTGGATCTACAGAGAAGCAACCGACGCGCGTCGCCTACTGGTCGCGCGCTAGGAGCAGTTCCTCGGATTCCGGCACGACACCTGGGGCCGGGATGTCGTCAGGCGGAATTGGGGATCCGAGCGCGAAGACCCTCCGGCCGTGCGACTCAAGGTCATCGCGGGCCATGATCTTGGCGGCCATCAGGGTGGCAGGAGCCGACGATCGCTTCGTCGATGTTCTTGGGAAACTTCACGTACGACACGCCGGAGCGGGGTAGGCCGGGAACGAAGCCAGTTCGTGCCCGCTACTGCGACTGGTTGACAGCGCGCTCGTCGGATCCTGTTACCTGCGCACCCCGAGCCAGTCGGCGGCGCTCGATGCCTGTCCCGTCCAACATTCCTCCTGACGGATCTTGAAGTGCAGTGGCCAACTCGAAGGTGGCCATTCGCAAAGGGAAGTAGTCGTCGGCCTCGCCTCTGACCACCTCTTCCAGCTCATCGCGGCTGGGTGTAGCTCCGCTCTCCACTAGGGCGGCGACTTTCATTGCAAAGTCCGGCAAAGCCAACCTCGACCCGGCGTCCGCCCGAACTCGCCAGGCGAGGAGGCGGTAAATCTGACGAGACAGATCGAAGGTTCCGATGTCAAAGAGCCACGGCCTATCGCCCTCCTCGAAGTGCCAGGCCGAGCGCCGCGGCGACCGCTCTGGCTTCCGGCCGGCAACGTCAACAAGGGCGCGAACATCGGCGGTTGCTTCTCGGCTTGTGATAGCTGGAAGTGCCTGACACGCGTCGATGATGAAGGTGGCACTGTCGAAGGCCTCGATCCTGACCCGGTCGCTTGCCGATGAGTCCTTGAACTCGATGAACGGGAAGCCAACTGATTGGCGCTTGCGTCGCCGCGGCCACCGCTGCCGCTGGAATTCGAGCGATACACCGCGGACTGTCACGGCGGTGCGGCCACGGTTCTCAACCTCGACGATGGCTACCTCGACGTTGAAGCGAAGACCTTTCTCGCCGTAAAGTTCAGACTCTTCCGACACTCGCATATTCATCGTGCGCAGCATGTTGTCGTCGTAAAGTCCGGGACTGAGCGTGACGCGGATCCAGGCGCCCTCCCGCCTGAACTTAATGACTTCCCAAAGGGCGAGCCCCAATGAAACGGTTAGGGCGACGATCGCGAGGCTGTCAGTAAGGTCCACGGGTGCAGTCTTGCGTAGACCACGGACAGGATTCCAACCTCACCGGGACTGGGTCTCTGGCGTGAGTAGGCTCACACTATGACGGCTACCGCGCATGGCCCGGTAGTACACAAACGCCTATTTCAAGAGTTCTCTGCCGCGAGTTATCGAAGGCAAAGTATGGACCGAAGGTTTTGGCGCTGAGCCTGGGTACGACGCGCAGGAGTACGGCGAGATCGTAGACGAGTGTCACACGAAGTTGAGCGAACTGGCCGAGATGGTGAGTCTCCTGGACGGCCGCAGACCAGACGCTTAGAAGCGAAGGCGCCAGGAGCCTCGCGAGATGCACGAATATGCTCGACAAGTTGAGCACTGCAACAGGTTGCGGTCACAACTGGGATCGTTGCCATCAAACCTGAGACAACGCCTCCGGCATGCGGATTAAGCGAGAGCCAAGGCGGCCGTAGATTTGCTCCGCGACCACGGTGGGAACTTGCGCATGCAGGGTTGCTCGGACACGGTGCGTGTCGTTGTCCCATTGAGGACCGTCACGATGATCCCCGTATTCGCCTCCCACCCATCGTTGAAACGCGTTCCACATGGCGAAATCTTCCAAACCCAAAGGCCCCGGTGCTTCACGCCCGATCCACGTCGCAGGATCGCTGAGGGTTTTGATCCAAGCCAGGTAGACAAGTTTGTACCTCAACGTCGGCGATGGGTGCGTCTCCGAGATCGCTGAACCATCCTGGAGCCAGCCTTCCCAGATGCTGGTCTGCAGAGCGAGCAGAGCGCCTGACACTTGCGTCATCAGGTCGTCAACGGCAAAAACCGACTCAAGAACATACTGGTTTGCGAGTAGGTCACAAGCAATTTCGTTCTTGTAGGCCTCAAGGGAGCCCCTGTAGTCACCCAGATCATTCCTCAATCGCACCCATTGTTCTTTTGCCATGCCAGGCCATAGTTGATCGACTTGGCTGTATGCATCCGCACGTTGTTGCTTGGTGGCAACAACGTGCGCCATCTCATGTGCAATGGCCCATCGGACAGCAGAAGCTGTTGTGCGTGTGGTAAAGAGTTCGTCGCGACAGGCGCGGACTTGGGCAACATTCTTGGTTCCGGCAGGCGTCTCAGGACCCAGGTAGTCGAAGATCAACTCTCGCGCATTCCATGCTTGAGTGGCCGAGGGCGAACCTGCAACAAGTAGTGAGAAGGTCGGGAAGAGATCGGCGACTTTCGAGCACAACTGAACGAAATACGTGGGGATGACCACGAAAGGGTTGGACTGACCGCGGCGGCTACTCTCCGGCATTCCGCTGGAGTCGACCACGCCCACGAAGACTGACGCCGAAGTGTGAAGATCACCCTCGCCTGAGTCTTCGTGCGGCATGCGCCAACCCTCGAGCCAAGACTGAATGTCCCGAGTGGAGGCGTGGGTGAAGTCGCCAACCGGGCCGATGCTCTCAAGAAGCCACTGCTCATTCTTCGGGGCAAGCGGATTGGTCCCTTCAAAATGGCGACGCGATTTTTTCAGGCGCACGGATGACTCCGTAGCTCTCTCGGCGATGCTGAGAGAGGGATACTCGGGGAGGAAATCTGGCATGGTCGGCAAGATACTCGGCCACTCAGGCTAGATGTACGAAATCGGTCGCCAAGTTGTTGCCCAATTATGCGTCAGGCTCGTCCAGGTCCTCGTCCTCGTGACCTTCTACGGAATCGCGAGTTCGACCGAAGCAACCGCAGCGAAGCAGGTCTGTCCGAATCGCGCCGCTTCTCACAAGGCAAGAGGACGTGCGTCTTTCCGCCACGATCCGCCGTCGAAAGACTCGTGCTTGTCGGATGCCGGTCGTATTATCACCCCATGGCATGGGCAGCTCTCGTCGTCGCGATCCTTGCGCTTATCGTCTCCATCATTTCTGTCGCATATACCCACCGGCAGACTCGAGCCACTGAAGGCCAAGCCGAAGCCGCGCGCAGTCAGGATCGTCGAGAACGCCGACCAGAGATCAGCGTCCGGCTTGAGAAGGCTGTCAGCGCGCCCGACAATTCGGCCGTCTACTATTTGCGTAACAACGGGCCTCAGGACCTGGACTCGGTTGTCGTTCACCGGCCCCGCCCGGACGACGACATCACCTATCCCGTGGCGCGTCGCGGAACTGCTTACGGCGACGAGGCGGACCTCGGACCGATTCAGATTGGTCAAGAGTTGGCATTCGTACTTTGTATGGGGGTCTCGGAGGTCGTGCCAGAATTCCGCGTCCGCGTTGAGTGCCGTCGTGGCGAAGACACTTGGCCCAGCAGCCATCTCCTCGAAAGTCCGCGCTTCTATCTCGGGATCTACTAGGGCCGGGGACGCGTTCCGGACTCTAACTGCTGACACGAGCACCCTTCGTCCCCTACCCCGCTATTCCACCTTTTATGACTTACTTGACGACGCCTGACCGCCAGCGACTCAAGGTCAGCCCGTGGTCTGTCGCCGCGTGCTGCCGTCGGCAAGGGTCACGGTGTAGCTCCACGCACCCATCACTTCGAGGTTCTTGCTACTGGGTTTGTCCGACGGCCACCAAGCGGCGAACCGTCCGTTGTTGACAGAAGCTTCGACGTCGAAGCCCAAAGGAGTGTGCACCATGACACCGGTGACACCGCTGCCCACATAACCATAGGTCCAGGTGAGCCAGCTTTCCCCGCGGAACCACCCTTCATCGATGCTGGTCGCTGTGCTTCCCATCTCGAGAATGCCATCGCTTGCCACCGTCGGCGTCTCAGGCTCCGTGTCATAGCTCCCGAAAACCTCGTGACCTGCAGGGTCCTGGCCAACAAGGTGGTTGCGCATCAAGCAAGTCGCCTCGCCGGTGGGTTCAGATACGAGCACGTAGGTCCACTTGCCACGTCGCTCGGCGACCAAGGTCGCCCCACCCTTCGCAGGCATACCGATGTCAGCGCGACAAGTGCTGGCGGCCGCAGACGTCTCCGCCGGGGTAAGTAGCTCGGGCGTCGGCGTCCACGACGCGAGGGCAGAACCCCCGCCGAACACCAGGGCGGTCGCTGCAACTCCTGCGACACCCAACAGACCTATCGGCAACAACAGTCGCGTCCGGCGCCGCCGAGGGCGATCGAACCCTACTGGCGGCGATTCAGCTATGGGCGTCGCGATGATGCGGACGAACGTGTCGTCGGCGTGTTGACGCTCCGCCTCGGTCAGGTCGGTCTTCGGTGCGGGGTCAAGGTCGCGCAGAGCGGCGGTCATCTGGTCGCTGGTGTGTTTGTTCATCGTGGGATCCCCTCGGAGGTAGGGCTACTGGGAAGACGATCGCCAGCGGAAGTGGAGTCGAGGTAGCGCCGCAGACTACGCCGGGCACGAGACAACCGCAGGCGAAAGGCGGTGGACGAGATGTCCAGCACGACGGCCGCCTCGGGCGCGGTGAGCCCATCGAAGGCGGAGAGTGCGATTGCTTCTTGGTGGGACGCGCTGAGGAGCGGCCAGGCTGCAGCGATGTCGACCCGGTAGGCAATCAGGTCGGGGTGAAGTCCGACATCGGCAGGACCGCGACGACTTTGGGCGAGACGGACCGCGACAGCAACGTGCCTGTCGTCGCGGCGCCGGGTGTTCTGGAGGATCTTACGGGCCACACCGAAGAGCCAGGCACGCGCCGCAGACAGGTCGGAGGGAACATCGTCGAGGCGGCGCCACGCGACGAGCATGACTTCACCGACAACGTCCTCAGCGTGGGTTGGGTCCACGCGTCTGCGTACGAAACCAAGCAGATCGGCGTACACCGCTTCGTAGATCTCCCGGAAACGCTGTTCACGCGCCTGCGGCGACAAAGCAGTGGACTCCATACCTTGTTCCTGTCTGAAGAAGACAAAGTGTGTCGTGCCAGTACCACTGTTGTTGACTTTGCCCGAGGGCGTCGCGATCTCAGATCATTGTTCAGGTCATGTCGAACCGATTGCGCCCATCGCGGTCAACGTAGCCCAACGGCTGAGTCTCCCGACCCAAAACCCCGAAAGCCCGGGACGCGCAAAGCACGCCCCGGGCCGTCCGTCAGACAAGGTCAGCAGCACGGCTCTCGGAATAGTCGACTGCGCTCTTGATACCAGTCGAGCGCCTCGCCCCGACATAGATCGCCGCTGCGGTGACAGCTGTAACGATCGGTCCCCACGTCGCCGCCCAATCCGGACCGGCCTCGAGAAGCGTCAGTCCGATCACCGAACTGATGACCCAGGCGATGACGCCCGGACCGCTCGCGAACTTGACCCGTTCGGTCTCGGCCAGGTTCGGGTCGATCCCTTCTCGACGGTCGACCAGGATGTGGCAGACCGCGATCGAGACCCAGCCAGTGACCAGCACGCCCTGCCAGTTCAGCGCTGTGAGGATGTAGCTGAACACGTTGGTCAGCATGATCAGATACATGATCGTGGAGCCGACGAGCACCCACACGACCCGTGGGAACTTCAGCCGCAGGAGCTCGCGTCCCAGCGTTTCGAGGTTGCTGGACGAGAGGTAGTAGTTGGCCGTGTTGATGCGGGTCTGACTGATCCAGACCAGCAGCACCGCCCAAATGCCCATGACCTGTGTCAGGGCTACTGCGACGCCTCCCTCAGTGATCGTGGCGCCGACATACTCACGCAGCGCGTACGCCAGGAAGATGCCGATGACGCCATTGGCCAGGAAGGCCAGGCTGTAGAACACCCAGCCGAACGTGACGGTCCCGTGGAAGGCCCGATCTTCCTTGCGTCCGAGGCGGGCGAAGTCGACCGTGTACATCATCAGGATCCAGACACCCATGTAGATGCCGAAAGCCAGAAGCCAGCCCGGACCGCCATGCGACAGCGAAATGTCGATGTCGTTGCCGAACGAGGTCCAACCGCTGGGCTCGCCCTTGACGCCCGCGACGACAACCGCCGCGATGAGGCCGACCGCATAGATCGGCAGCAGGATTCCGTTGAACCGGTCGAGCCAGTTGCGCACCCCGCCGAACACGAGCGGCGTCGAATACAGGACGACGATCAGGTACCAGATCTCAATGGGCCAGCCGAGGGACGAGCGGGTGTACGACTCGAACGTCACCGCGATGATCGAGCCTTCGAAGACTCCGTAGTACAGCGCAGTTGCGGCGAAGACGGCCGTGGCCAGCAGCGCACCGACCTTGCCGAAGACGACACGCGAGAACAGCTCGACGCTGAAACCGGTGTCGATCGCGTACTGGCTGAGCAACCGGTTGACGGCGCCGAACACCGCCACCGTGAGCACCATGCCGATCACGGCGTTGTTGAATCCGACGACCGAGGCGATGAGTGCTGAGAGGTACAGGTAGAACATGGCCGATACGAGGGACCACCAGCCCATCATCAGGGAGATGCGCGGAATGCGCGCGACCTCTTCCTGAGCATTGTTACTGTGAACTGCGGGCATGACTTCTCCTTGCTTCATGTGTGGGATGTTGCAGACCCGCCCCGAGCCGGGCGGGTGGGATCGGTGGTGCAACACCGAACCCCACCCGGCATCACGCATCGGCGCGATACCAACGGTCACGGAACCGGTCCGCCGCCTCGCAGCGACGGACCACCTCCGTCTAGATCACGACCAGCCGGCGAGCGCGCGGCGCTTGAAGCTCTCGCGGAACTGTCCGGTCGTGGTGGGCAGCAGCTCACCCGTGCCCCAGTCGACGATGACGCCGTAGCGACGGATCATGTCGAGCATGTCGATCTCACCGGCGCGGTAACGCTCAGCGAGGGCGACGGGGTCTTCGTCCAACCAACCGACGCGCGCCTCTGAGATGTCGGAGCGCAGGCTGCGGGTCGCGGCCTCGTCGACCTCGTACAGATCCAGTTCCGGATCGATCGCCTTGATGACGACGCCGTAGTCCTTCGCGGCGCGGTTCAGCGAGACGTAGCCGTCGATGACGTCGTCGAGGACGAGGTCGACCTCGCGCTTGAGCGGATCGCCGTGACCGCCGCCGCCGGCGCTGGGCCGGGTGAAGCTGTCGCCCGACTCGATCGCGACGTTCGAGAACACGCTGCCGAGGAACCGCTCGTTCTCGGTGTCCTTGTTGAGCCACACACCGTGCGGGATCGACGGCAGACCGCCTTCGATACCCCAGGTGATCGACCGCGCACGGTCGCAGCAGTACGACATCACGGTCTTCTCGGCGTCGGTCAGCAGACCGCCCTTTTCGACGCCGCACCCGCCACGGAACTCTCCGGGACCACCCGAATCTGGACGGATGCTGTGGGTCGTGGTCAGCACGGGACAGAGACGTTCCTGCCCTTCCAACGGCTGGACCGCGAGTCCCGGGCCGAACACCGGCGCGGTCGCATTCGAGCCGTCCTTGGTGCTTCGGCCACCCCATCCGCCGGCCATCCAGTCGTACCACATGAAGTACGGACGACTCTCCTCTCGACCGTCACGTCCGCCGACCAGCAGGTACTCGAGGTTGAACGAACAGGCCATGGCCCGTTCCGGCACGATTCCCGACCAGATCTCGATGATCGAGCTCATGAGCTTCTCGTACGCACCGGAGCAGAAACCGGTCACCGCGATGGGCCAGCCGGCGTTGACGACGGTCCCCTCGGGGCCGAGCTCACCGAGCACCGCGCGGTAGAAGCCGGAGTTGAGCGGGATGTCCGGGAAGAACGTCTTCGTCCCGGCGTAGAGCGCCGAGTACGTCGCTCCGTACCCGCTGTTGAGGAAGGTCTCGACGGCGGGCGCGCTGCCTGCCAGGTCGTAGGTGACGGTGTCACCCTTGATCGTCATCGAGACCTTGATCGGCACCAGGGCTTCTTCGGCGCCCGGATCGGCGTCGAGGTAGTCGACGGCCTCCCAGGTTCCGTCCGGCAGCTCCGAGAGACGGTGCCGCATGATGTCCTCGACGTAATCCTGCACCTCGGCCATGGCCTGGACGATCGTGTCCTTGCCGTACTTCTCGACGAGGCGGAAGAGCTCGCGCTCGCACACCGCCGTCGCCTCCGACTGGGCGTGCAGGTCACCGAGGCCGACCAACGGCGAGCGGGTGTTCTCGACGATGAACTGTGCGACGTCGTGACGGAAGACGCCCCGGTCCCAGATCTTCAACGGCGGGATGCGCAGGCCCTCGCCGAAGTGCTCCTTCGCGTTGACGTCGAACGAGCCGGGGACCGTTCCGCCGACATCGGCCCAGTGTCCCTTGTTCTGCGCGAAGCCGATGATCGTGTCGTCCACGAAGATCGGACGGATGAAGCTGATGTCGTTGAAGTGGGTTCCGCCGCGATACGGATCGTTGATCGCGAAGACATCGCCGGGATTGATCTCGTCGCCGAAGTACTCGATGACGGCCTTGCACTGGAAGTGCAGCGTGCCGACGTGGACGGCGATGTCCTGGCTGCCCTGCATGACGGTGTTGCCTTCTGCATCGCAGAGCGCCGATGAGAAGTCGCGGCAGTAGATCACGAACGAGTAGCAGGTACGCAGGATCTGCTCGCTCATCAGGTCGACCGAGGTCGTGAAGGCGTTCTTCAGGACCTCGAACGTGACGGGATCCAGGGTGCGGCGGTTGGCGAGGGTGTCGAGCTGGGTGCTCATCAGGCCTCCTTCAGGTGGATGCGGATGTTGAGCCACTCGTCGATCTCGGCATGAGTCGACGGCGGCACGACGGTGGTGGAGTCGAACTGGTCGAGGATCGCGGGACCGGCGATCTGGGTACCGGCCGGCAGTTCCTCGCGCTGGTAGACGGGCGTGGCAACCCATTCGGTCTCGGGGAACCAGACCTGACGGGTCGTCTTCGGTGCCGGCGGCTCCTTCTCGCTGGCTTCCTGGACGGCGAACGCCGGCTTCGGCGTCACGCCGATGGCCTGGAGTCCGAGCTGATAGATCTCGACCGGAGTGTCATCGCGGCGGAACGCGAACTCGCGCTCGTGCTCCTCGTGGAAACGTGCGACGGCCGCGGCGAGCGCGCCCTCACCGGTGCCGACCTCGACGACTAAGGAACGCCACTGCCCGCGGTAACGCATGGAGGCATTGCGCTGCAGGAGCGCGTCACCCGGCTGGACGCCTTCTTGGTCGAGACGCTGGGAGGCTTCGCGTTCGAGGTCGAGGAAGGTCGACTCGAACTCGGCTTCGTCCGCCTCGGCGGCCAGGCACGAGAACATCGCCGAGAGGTCGTGGCGGATGTCGACGAGCAGGCAGCCCAGCGCAGACGTGACACCGGGGTTCGGCGGCACGATGACGGTCGGGATGTTGAGTTCACGGGCCACCTCGGCTCCATGGAGAGCTCCGGCACCGCCGAATGCGACAAGCGCGAAGTCGCGCGGGTCGTAGCCGCGACGGATCGACACGAGGCGAACCGCGTCGGCCATATTGGCGTTCGCCACCTTGACCACGGCACCAGCCGCTTCCGCCAATTCCAGGCCGAGAGGCTGGGTGACCTGCTGGAACGACTTCTCGGCCAGTACGGGTTCGAGCTGCTTGGCTCCACCGGCGAGTGCGGTGCCGAGACGACCGAGGACGACATTCGCGTCGGTGTTGGTCGGCTGATCGCCGCCGCCGCCATAACAGGCAGGTCCGGGACTCGCGCCGGCCGACTGGGGGCCGTTGCGCAGCGATCCGGCCTCGTCGATCCAGGCCAGCGAGCCGCCGCCGGCGCCGATCGTGAGCACCTCGATGCTGGGGAAGATGATCGGGTAGCCGTATTCGACAGACCATTCCTTGGTCATCCGCAGTTCGCCGTCGTGGACCAGGCAGATGTCGGTGCTGGTACCGCCCATGTCGAGGCCGATGGCATTGGAGTAACCACACTGGGCGGCAACGTGCTTGGCCGCGATCGCGCCGGCGGCGATACCGGAGGCCGCCAGACGGACGGGGTACGTGCCGACCATGCGGGGCGTCATCGAGCCGCCGCCGGAGTGCAGCAGGAGGAGGTCTCCCCGGTAGCCGTCGTCGGCGAGCTTCTTCTCGAGCCGGTTGACGTATCCGGTGACCAGGGGCGCCAGCACGGCGTTCGCGACGGTCGTGTTGAAGCGGTCGTACTCGAAGATCTCGGGCAGGATCTGCGCCGACGTCGAGACGCTTGCCTCGGGCAGGATTTCGGCGAGGATCTCGGCCATGCGGAGTTCCTGCGACGGATTGGCGTACGAGTTCACGAAGCAGACCGCGACGGTCGTGACGCCTCGGCGGGCCAGGAGCTCTGCGACCCGGCGGGCTTCGTCCTCGTCGAGCGGAGTGATGACGCGCCCGGCGGCATCGACCCGCTCGGTGACCTCGAAACGGTCACGCCGACGGATGTACGGCTTGGAGACATCGGAGTACGCATCCCAGAGGTCGTCCTTGGTTCCATCGCGGATCTCGATGACGTCGCGGAACCCGCGGGTCGTCACGAGCGCGGCTTTCGGGAAGCGGCGGGTGATGAGCGCATTCGTCGCGACGGTCGTGCCGTGCGAGAACAGCGTCACGTCCGAAAGGTCGATCTCGGCGCGCTCGACGCCGGCGATGACGGCAAGCATGGGGTCGTCCGGTGTCGACGGCACTTTGGTGACGCGGACCTGATGTGTGTCCTCGTCGAAAATGCAGACGTCGGTGAATGTTCCTCCGACATCGACGGCGACTCTGAGTCCAGGCACGGTGTTCCTCCTACCAACTGGGGCTGCCTATGTGGCAGTGATCACATGCCACGATGCTCGCTAGATCTGGCCCAGTCATTGTCACTGAGTGACAACCAGCACTTAGTTTGTTGTGAAATGTCCAAAAGTTGGACAGAGTATGGGAGTGCAAGCAGAGCGAAAGCTACGAGTCCGTGACTTGGTCGACAATCGCACTCTGGGTCTGAAGGTTGTCGTCGAGGGCGATCTCGACGCCGAAGTGCTCGGTGCGCACACGATCGAGATCGACCAACCCGGCGCGTGGTTGGAGCCCGGCTGGGTCATGTTGACGACCGGCATGCGATTCGTCGGAGTCGCTGATTCCAGCGCGGCACAGGCCGAGCTGATGGCTGGTCTTGACCGCCGAGGCGTCCCCGCCCTGCTCTTCGGTGTGGGCGTGCACTTCGACACCGTCCCGCACGGACTGATCAAGGCCGCAGCCGACTTCGGGGTCGCGCTGATCTCGATCGACGCCGATGTGCCGTTCCTGGCCGTCGAGCGCGCCGTCAACCACTCCGTCATGTCGGCCGAGGCCTCGCAGCTGAAGCAGAACCTTCAGGTGCAGACAGATCTCATCACTGCGCTCGCCGACGATCAGCCGATCCAGTCACTCGTCAGGCGCATGGGCAGGCTCATCAAGGGCACCGCGATCCTCTACGAGGAGTCAGGTTCCGTCGTCGCCTCGACCGGAGACGGACCGGCGATGTTGATCTGGAGCTCGATCAAATCCACGCCGTCCGCCCAGCTGCGATTCACGGTCGGCCGCTGGCACGTCGTCGCACGACCTACCGTCTTGCGCGGCGTCGGCTACTGGATCGCACTGGGTTCGCGCCGCGAAGAAGTGCTCGACGAAATCGGCGAACACGTCCTGGATTCCACCCAGCGTCTCCTCGGTGCCATCCGGGGCGTGCGCACGTTGTCGGCTGCTCAGTCCGTGGCGGAGTCCGCCCAGATCCTGCGGTCGCTGCGCAGCAGCATCACGCCGGAAACCGCAGACCGCACGTGGGACCGCATGCGGTCGTTCAGGTTCCAGCGAGGCCAGGAGATTCGCGCATTCGTCACCGCCTCGATCTCTGGCGTCGAACCTCGTGCACTTCGCGGGGTCGACGGCGACGACATCACCGACCGGGCCGTCAGCCTGGCGCATGACATCGGCTTGCCGCTTCTGCTCGAGGTCGATGAATACGGCGTCTCGGGGATGGTCGGCGAAAGCGAGATGCTCGACCAGTGGTGTCGGTTGCTCGCCGATCAGTTCCACGTCGGTCTCAGCGAACCGTTCGTCGATCTTCACGCGTCCAGATCCCGTCGCCGGGACGCGGTACGCGCGATGCGGGTCGCCCAACGCCGGGTCGCGTACAAAGTTGCCGGCAAATCTGTGCAGGAGAGACGCGGCGGATCGCCCGGGATGATCGTCAAGTTCGAGGACGCAGACGTCATCAACTGGCTCTTGTCGAGCCGCAGCGTCGAGGCTTTCAACGTCAAAGCCGAGCAGCAGTTCGGCGAGCTGCTCGAGAAGACCGAACTTGTGGAGACGCTTGTCGCCTACTTCGGGTCGGGCATGGACGCCAAGACCACCGCAGCTGCGATGTTCCTGCACCCGAACTCGGTGCGCTACCGGCTGCGGCGCGTCGAGGAGATCATCGAAGCGCCGCTGTCATCGCCAGCCGTCATCGCGAACCTCTATGTCGTGCTGCACGACCAGCTCTCGCGGAATTCCTGACCTGGTGTCGTCGATGTGGATAACTTCGGGTGCTCGAAAAGTGATTGTCTGACCCTCTCGGCAGAGTGGATATTGCACCGGTTGGCGGTGTGAATGTCACTTTTGGAGGTTGCCCGTGTCGGCTGTTCTCGCGTTGCTGCCTGACCCGTTGTCGGGTGGGGTTGTGGCGATCGAGGACGGTTTGGATCGGATGCCGATCGCCGCGTGGGCGGGGTTGGAGCCGGAGTTGGTGCGTGGTCTGGCTGAACGGTTGATGCGGGCTGAAGCGCGGGTCAAGGCGCATCAGTTGGCTGCGGCGCGGGCGTTGGAGGCGTCTGGGTTGGCGAGGAAGTCTGGTGCGACGTCGACGGGTGCGATGTTGGCTGGTTCTTTTGGTGGTGACCGGCGGTCTGCTGAGGCGATGGTCAAACAGGGCCAGGCGCTCGAAGACGTGCCGTCGACAGAAGAAGCCTTGGCGGATGGGCAGATTGGTGAGAAGCAGGCCGGGATCATTGCCGGTGCGATCGGTGACCTGCCCGATGGCACCACTGAGGAGCAGAAGAAGGCGTGTGGAGAGGCGTTGATCGGTGATGCCCCGAAGTACAACCTCAAAGACTTGAAGTCCAGGTCGAAGCGGATCACTGACCAGTTCAAACCCGAACCAGAAGTCGACAAGGACGAGAACGAGAACCTCGAAGCCCAGGAGAAGCGGGCCTGGAAAGCATCGGAGTTTTGGATGAAACCCAATGGTGACGGCACCACCAGCGGTGGGTTCAAACTCCCTGACGCGCAGGCCGAATCAGGTTGATCTGGCTGGTGGTTTCGAGACGCTGCTCGTCCCGCCCCCACTCGCTACGCTCGCGGGAGGTGCCCCCAACAGCTCCTCAACCACCGGCCAGGGACATGAACGGGTCCCTGAGGAGCGAGCGAAGCGAGCGTCTCGAAGGGCCGGACCCGGATGGGTGTCGGTTTTGCTGAGTTGTGCTCACACCTTCCCGGGCATCTACTGCCGGGCCGCAGTGGGCTGGGTGCGACGTTGATGGTGCGCTTGGATCTCGACACCCTGATCCACGGCATCAAAGCCGCGACGTTATCGACCGGCACCAGGATTTCTGCTTCACAGGCACGGCTGATGGCTTGCAATTTGGGGATTGTGCCGCAGGTATTCGGCGGCAAATCGCTGCCGCTGGATCATGGGCATGAACAACGCCTGTTCACCAAAGCCCAGAAACAAGCGCTAGCCGCCCGCGACCACGGGTGCACCTTCCCGGGATGTGACAGGCCACCGGAACAGACCGAAGGCCATCACTGGCGGATGGACTGGGCCAAAGGCGCCACCACAACCCTCGACGACGGACTGCTGATCTGCCCACACCACCACCGGCTCATTCACTCCGAACCGTGGTCGATCAGACTCAGCACCGCCGGCCATATCGAATACCGGCCACCCGGATCAACCCTGTGGCAACGCAACCACCGCTGGCGACCGTAAGACAGGTTCGGTAGGAGAACTCTGCCCTCAGCTGAGCGACACGATCGCGTCTACTTGCAGCAGGGCATTGCCTGTCAGCACATTGACCCCGATCATCGAGCGCGCGGGGGAAGCGTCGATGAAGAATTCGCGATACGCGAGATCGATGATGGATCCGAACTCGATCAGCACGGGCGTGTAGATCGTGAGCTTGATTGCATTGGACAGCTCGGTCCCTGCGGTCTGGCAGATGGCGTTCAGATTCTTCAAGCACTGTCTCGTCTGAGCGCCGACCGCTTCTTCACCCCCACCAAACAGCGGGTTCGGCGGTCGGGACAGCATTCGTCCAGTCTCTGGGTCGATCGGGAGTTGGCCCGACACGTGGAGCAGACCGCCGTACGTGATCGCTTGGCTGCACCCCACAGGGGGCCACGGGGCATCCGGAGTGTTGATCACGTTATGTTCCACAGGTTGCTCCAAGGCTTGACATCAACGGCACTGCCACCGGCATACTACGGCGGGATCAAACCCGCAGGCCCGTGTACTTGCGGAGCGCTTCCTTGAAGACGGGGAAGTTGGCGATGCCCGAATCTTTCACCTTGCCACGTTGCCGGCGCCGCCGATCACGCACCACGACATGGGTCCAGTTGTTCTCTCCGTCATGCTCGTAGGTCACCGAGTCGATCTCGTCCCACCTGATGGGGTGGCCCTCAACCACCAGAACAGCTGACTGGAGAGTCACGGCGCCCAGGTCGATCGACTCCCCGGCCAGAAGACGCTCTTCGAATGTGGCGAGTCCGGCCGCGATGGACGACTCCTTGATACGCGTCTCCACCTCGTCACTCACACCTGCCCGGTCGGGCTTGCCCTCGATACCGACCTGCCCGCTCTCGAAATACAGCACCCGCGACCAGGACGCCGTCTCGAGTCGCCCGCGGCGGATCATCCTGATTCCCTCCGCGTGCACGCCGACATACTCATGGCCGCGCCACTGCACGAACACCCCAACACTGATGGCCACCAACCCCATCACCACCGGGGTGAGCCAGCCCCACACCGCTCCATCGGCGACGGAGGGCACGAACACGAAGCCGAACGCCGCGAGGATCGCCGCAATCAAGAAGGCCCACCATGAGACATAGCCTTCGTAGAACCTGGCCGCCCCGCCGCTGGCGCGCTCGGGGCGATCATCGGCGATGAGCGGAACCGCCCTCACATCTCGCCGCCAGGCCACGACGAGCGCGACAAGGAAGCCCAGCGAGATGAGCACGAGGCCTGCCCCGATCGCAAGACCGACGAATCGCACCTGCTCCCTCTGGCTCGTGCCAAGGGTGGCCGCGTAGACGACACCGCCGATCCCGATCAATCCCAGCCACACGGCCGAGCCGACCGAGAGCCGGGTGAAATCACGCAGTGCCACGGCATGGGAGTCAGTGTCGGCAGCCATACGCCACAGTAGTCATCGGCCGTCGGACGAAGTCAAGCGATCTGAGACTCGCCTCGCCGAGCACCGCCGTCAGTCCGCGATGTAGAACATCCGCTTGTTGACGAACTCGTCCATTCCGAGCGGTCCGAGCTCGCGACCGAAGCCCGAGCGCTTGACCCCACCGAACGGAATCTCAGGGCCCTCGCCGGCCGGCGTGTTGACGTTCGTCATGCCGACTTCCAACTGAGTGGCAAGACGTGCAGCCCGGTCCTCATCAGAGCTGAACACCGCACCACCAAGGCCGAACACCGTGTCATTGGCCAGCTTGAGTGCCGCCTCGTCGCTGTCGACCGAGTAGACCACCGCGACCGGCCCGAACAGCTCTTCTGAATAGGCCCGCATGTCCCTGGTGATCCCGGTCAACACGGTTGGCGAGTAGTAAGCGGCGGGAGCCTCCGACAGTTGTCCACCGGCATGCAGGGTCGCGCCCTTGCTCACAGCGTCCTCGACCTGAGCGGCCAAACCAACGGCTGCAGCCCGCGACGACATCGGTGCGAACGTTGTCGTCTCCTTGGCGCGCTGAGTCAGCGACTCGACGAACTCGGCGTAGATGTCGTTCATGACGATCATCCGCTTGTTGGAGTTGCAGGCCTGACCTGTGTTGTACATCCGGGTGCCCCAAGCCGTCTCGGCCGCCGCATCGACGTCCGGAGTGTCGAGCAGGACATAAGGATCGGATCCGCCGAGCTCCAGCACGCACTTCTTCAGATGCTTGCCCGCCAGAGCGCCGACGATCGCGCCCGCCCGCTCCGATCCGGTCAACGAGACGCCTTGAATTCGGGGATCAGCGATGATCGTCTCGATCTGCTCGTGCGATGCGAACACGTTGACGTAGACACCTGCCGGAACGCCTGCATCGTCCATGATCTGCTGGACGGCCAGGGCGCACTGAGGCACCGACTCGGCGTGCTTGAGGATCACGGTGTTGCCCAGCATCAGATTGGGCGCCACGAACCGAGCGATCTGGTAGTACGGGAAGTTCCACGGCATAACACCCAGCAGCGCGCCGATCGGCAGTTTCTGCACGACCGCGCGACCACCGGAGAAGCTCTTGATCTCAGTGTCCGCAGCCAGGCCCGGACCCTCAGTCGCGTAGTAGTCGAGGATCGAGCCGCAGAACTCGGCCTCGCCCCGACCCTCTTCGAGCGATTTGCCCATCTCGAGGGTCGCCAAAGCGGCCAGGTCGTCGGCCCGCTCGACGAACAGCGCGCCGACCCGCTTGACGATCTCGGCCCGCTCGGCGATCGGCACCGCACGCCAAGCCGCCTGGGCCTGGTGCGCCGAGGTCAGAGCCGTTTCGATATCGCTGTCGCTTGCGGTCTCGAAACGGCGAACCGTCTCGCCCGTTGCCGGATTGACTGTTTGATAGGCCGGACCGGTCATGTCACATCTCCTTGATCAGGAATACGGAAAGAAGCGTCGCAAAACTGCGTCGGTTTACGGGTAGAGCCCCCGCGCGCGGTGCGCTTCGGAGACCTTCTTGACCGCAAGCGACGTGGCGGCCGCGCGGAGCGTGAGGCCGTGGGACTCCCCATGGAACCTCACCGCTTCCCAGGCCGAGAGCATGCGGGTCTGCAGTCGCTCGTCGACTTCGTCCGAGCTCCACCAGTAGGCCTGATTGGCCTGGACCCATTCGAAGTACGAGACCACGACACCACCGGCGTTGGCCAAGATGTCCGGCACCACGAGGGTGCCTTTGGCCGCCAGGATCCGGTCGGCCTCGGGGGTCGTCGGACCATTGGCCCCTTCGACCACGAAGCGGGCCACGATGCCAGGCGCCGTCGCGGAATTGATGACACCCTCGACCGCTGCGGGGATCAGGACATCGACGTCGAGATGCAACAGGGCATCGGGCGCCGTGAGCGGCTCCGCGCCGTCGAAGCCGACGACCGTCCCGTGCTCGTCGACGTGTGCCTCCAGTGCCGGGATGTCGATCCCGTCGCCGGCGTGGATCGTGCCGTACTGATCACTGACGGCCAGAACCTTGAGACCCGCGTCGTGCAGCAGGCGAGCGGCTCCGCGGCCGACCTTGCCGAAGCCCTGGACCGCAGCGGTGCTGGTCGACGGCTCGACACCACGCGAAGCCATGGCTGCCAGCGCGACGTGGACGACGCCCTTCGACGTCGCGGTCGCCCGGCCCAGTGATCCACCCAGAGCCATCGGCTTACCGGTGACGACACCGAGGACCGTGTGGCCTTGGCTGACCGAATAGGTGTCCATGATCCAGGCCATGGTCTGCTCGTCGGTGCCGATATCGGGCGCCGGGATGTCCATCTCCGGTCCGATCACCGGAGTGAGCTCACTCGTGTAGCGCCGGGTCAACCGCTCCAACTCCGCCGAGCTGTAGTTGCGCGGGTCGACGCGCACGCCGCCCTTGGCGCCGCCGTACGGGACGTCGAGCAAGGCACATTTCCACGTCATCCACATCGCGAGAGCTCGCACCTCGTCGATGTTGACGTCGGGGCTGTAGCGCAGACCGCCCTTGGCCGGTCCACGCGAGAAGTTGTGCTGCACCCGGTGGCCCGTCAGCACCTCGACGGTGCCGTCATCGCGGCGCAGCGGGATGCTGACGGTGATCTCGCGGCGCGGCCGCGACAGCAGTTCGTACATGCTCTGGTCATATCCGAGCACGTCGATGGCCTCGCGCAACTGGCTCAGCGCATCGGCCAGAGGAGTCGCTTCCATCGCCGCGGGGGCGTCCTGGATCGCGGTCATCGGAACGCCGGGATTCCGGTCATGGCCTGGCCGATCACGAGGGTGTGCATCTCGACCGTGCCTTCGTACGTCAACACCGATTCGAGGTTGTTCATGTGCCTGATGACCGGGTATTCCAGCGAGATCCCGTTGGCACCGAGGATCGTGCGCGAGGTGCGGCAGATCTCGATGGCCTCGCGGACGTTGTTGAGCTTGCCGAGGCTGACCTGCACGGGCTGCAGCGTTCCGGCATCCTTGCGGCGACCGAGGTGGAGCGCGAGCAGCATGCCCTTGGTGTATTCCAGGTTCATGTCCGCGAGCTTCTGCTGCGTCAGCTGGAAACCGGCGATCGGCTTGCCGAACTGTTCGCGGTCGATCGAGTACGACAATGCAGCCTGGAGCGACGAACGCGCGGCGCCCATCGCGCCCCACACGATGCCGTAACGGGCTTCGTTGAGGCAGCTCAGCGGACCGCGCAGACCGCGGACCTCGGGGAAGGCGTAGGCGTCAGGGATCCGGACGTCGTCGAGGACGAGCTCGCTCGTGACCGAAGCGCGCAGCGACATCTTGTGCTTGATCTCTGGAGCGCTGAAACCGGGGGTGTCGGTAGGAACCGCGAAGCCACGGATGCCTTCATCAGTCTGCGCCCACACGACGGCGACGTCGGCGATCGTGCCGTTCGTGATCCACATCTTGCGGCCGTTGATGACCCAGTCGCCACCGTCGCGACGCGCGACCGTGCGCATATTGCCCGGATCGGAGCCCTGATCGGGCTCGGTGAGGCCGAAGCAGCCGATCGCCACACCGGCCGCCATGTCGGGAAGCCACTGCTGCTTGACCTCTTCTGACGCCCACTTCCAGATCGCGAACATCGCGAGCGAACCCTGCACCGACACGAGGGAACGGATGCCCGAGTCGACGGCCTCCAACTCGACGCACGCCAAGCCATAATCGGTCGCGCTCATGCCGGCACAGCCGTAACCCTCCAGGTGCATTCCGAGCACGCCGAGCGTGCCGAGTTCCTTGGTCAGACCGCGGGGATCGTCGAGCGCTCCGTTTTCGAACCAGTCGGCGACATATGGCTGGATCCGCTCCTGGCACATCTGGCGGACCGAGTCGCGCACGGCCTTCTCCTCGACGCTGAGCAGGTCGTCGATCCCGGCCAGGTCCAGCGGATCGAGCTTGATGCGTTTGCTGTTGGTGCTCATGAAGTCCTCGTCTTGTCGGAGTAGGTGGCGCGTATGGATTCGTTGTGCTGGCCCAGCAGGGGTGGTGGCCCGTAGTGATTGACAGGTGTCCTGGAGTACGTCACCGGGTGGGCGACCTGGTCGTTGAAGTCCTCGCCCACCGAGACGCGCGGCTCGAGACCGAGCTCCTCGGCCAGGGCGAACGCCGATCCGACGTCACCGACCGGGCCGGCCGGCACACCGCATGCGGTGAGGGCAGCGACCCAATGCGCGACGGGCTCGGCGGTCAGCGCGGCTTCCAGCAGAGCGACCAGTTCGGGCCGGTTCTGCACGCGGTCGGCATTCGTCCGGAACCGCGGATCCTCGGCCAGAAGGGGAGATCCCACGGCGTCGGCGAGCTTGGCGAACTGGCCGTCATTGCCACAGCACACTGCCATCGCACCGTCGGCACACCGCAAGGTCTCGTACGGTGCGATCGACGGATGCTGATTGCCCATCCGTCCCGGCGAGACGCCGGTCGCGAGATATGCCGATGCCTGATTGGCCATCGACGCCAGCAGGCTCGACAGCAGGTTGACCTCGACGTGCTGTCCGAGACCGGACTTCTGCCGTTCCAACAGAGCGGCCAGGATTCCGGCGACCGCGTCCTTGGATGTCAGGACGTCGACCAGAGCGACTCCAACCTTGGTCGGCTCGTGGTCGGCCTCACCGGTGATGCTCATGAGACCGCCGACGGCCTGGACCAGGAAGTCGTATCCGGGCAGGTGTGCGCCTCCGCCGCTGCCGAAACCGCTGATCGAGCAGTACACGAGCCCCGGATTCGCGGCCGATAACGCTTCGTATCCCAGACCCTTGGCTGCCAGCGCACCCGGCCGGAAGTTCTCGACCAGGACGTCGGCGGTGCTGGCGATCTCGACCGCGATGCGTCGATCCTCGGCCACAGCGAGGTCGAGTTCGACACTCTGCTTCGAGCGGTTGGCGCACTCGAAGTAGGCGCTGGTCGTCGCGGTCCACGGCGGGCCCCAATGACGGGTGTCATCACCGACGACCGGCCGTTCGACTTTGATGACGGTCGCGCCGAGATCGGCCAGCGAGGCGGTGGCCAACGGGCCGGCCAGTACCCGACTGAAGTCGGCGACCACGATGCCGTCGAGCGGACCGGTCACGTCGACTCCGGCACGATGAGTGCGCCATCGACACGCACGGGGATCGCCCACGGATTAGCCTTCTGGAGCGCCGGGGGCAAGAGCTGATCCGGGAGTCCTTGGAATGCGACCGGACGGACGAACCGGTCGAGCGCGGCCGCGCCCACCGACGTCGCGGCAGCATTCGAGGTCGACGGCCAGGGGCCGCCGTGCTGCTGCGCCCAGGTGAATGCGACACCCGTCGGCCAGTCGTTGACGATGACCCGGCCGACTTTGCGCTGCACTCGATCGAGTACCTCGGCCGCATCCGCGTCCTCGTCGCCGATCATGACGCTGGCCGCCAGCGCACCTTGAAGGTTGTCGACGGCCAGCAGCGCCTCGTCGATCGAGTCGTACTCGACGACCACTGCGACTGCGCCGAAGCACTCTTCGAGCACGCGATTGCCTTCGCGGAGCAGATTGAGCGGGGCGGCCAGGACCGTCGCGGGTGCTGACCAACCTGCGCCTGACGCCGAGGTCTGAGCCACGACTGTTGCTCCGGCCTCCTGCAGTTCAGCGATCCCGGACTCCACGGCCTGGGAGATACCTTGCGTGAGCATGACCGGCTGCGGGTACGCATCCTCCAGCGCTGCGGCGATGACGCGCGTCGCGTCCACGCCACGCGGAGCGAGTAGGAGACCTGGCTTGGTGCAGAACTGACCGCTGCCGAGCGTGAACGAGCCCACGAAGCCCTTCGCGATCGTCGCGATATCGGCACCGGCAGTCGGTGTCACGACAACGGGATTGACCGTGCCCATCTCGGCGAACACCGGAATCACGGTGGCCCGCTCATTCGCGGCCCGCCACAGACTCATGCCACCGGACTGCGAGCCGGTGAACGCCAGCGCCGTGATGGCCGGATGCTGCACGAGCGCGCGACCCGGCTCGAAGCCGTAGACCATCTCCAGGATTCCCTGCGGGGCTCCGGCGGCAGCCATCGCATCACGCGTGATTTCGAAGACTCGCTGGCTGACCTGCACGTGCGCGGGGTGCGCCTTGACCACGACACTGCAACCCGCCGCGATCGCCGAGGCGGTGTCATTGCCGAACACGCTGAACGCGAACGGGAAGTTGCTCGCACCGAACACCGCGACCGGGCCGAGAGGCACTTGGACCCGGGCGATGTGTGGTGCCGCCTCGTCGCGGACCGCGCCGAGGTAGCTGCCCTCGACCGCGACGTCGGCGTAGAAACGGATCTGGTTGGCGGTTCGGGCGACTTCCCCGTCGAGCCGGGTACGACCCAGCGCGGTCTCCCAGTCAGCGATGCGGGCCAGTTCGTCGAGGTGGGATTCGAGTGCGTCGGCCGCGGCATTCAGCCAGACTCGGCGATCCGCCGGCGAGGTGCGGGCGGCCACATCGGCGGCGACCACGGAGCGCGCGACAGCGGCGTCGAGCTCTTCGATCGTGGTGTGCGCGACCGTCGCGGCAACGGCTCCCGTCCGGGGATCGAAGCTGGTGTCGACACTCATCGCTGTGCCTTGATGACTGCTTCGAGAACCGACAGACCGTCTTCGAGCAGCTCGTCTTCGATGACCAGCGGGGGCAGGAGCCGGATGACATTGCCGAACGTTCCGCAGACCAGCACCAAAACACCTTCGGCGTGGCAGTGCGCCGCAACGGCCTTGGCGATCTCGGGCGCCGGATCAGTCGTGCCAGGCTTGACGAACTCGATAGCGATCATCGCGCCGCGTCCTCGCACCTCGCCGACCGGTGAGTCAGCGCCCACGAGTGCGCCGAGACGCGGCATGACCGTCGCTTCGATCGCGCGCGCCCGCTCGATCAGGCCCTCGGCTTCGATGGCTTCGATGGCACCCAACGCCGCAGCGCAGGCCACGGGGTTTCCGGCGTACGTGCCGCCGAGACCACCGGCGGGAACGGCGTCCATGATCTCGGCGCGACCTGTGACCGCCGAGATCGGCATACCGCCGCCCAGTGCCTTGGCCGTTGTGATCAGGTCGGGCACGACGCCCTCGTGATCGCATGCGAACCACTCGCCGGTGCGGCCGATACCGGTCTGGATCTCGTCGGCGACGAACACGATGCCGTTCGCCTTCGCGAACTCCTGGACCATCGCGAGATAGCCCGGCGGCGGGACGATGAATCCGCCCTCGCCCTGAATGGGTTCGACAACGATGGCCGCGACGTTCGTGGCACCGATCTGGGTCTGGATCAATTCGCGGAGCGCCTCGAAACCTTCCGTGGCAGCCTGGTCGGCGCCTCCGGTCCAGCGGTACGGGTACGGCGACGGTGCCCGGTAGACCTCGGGCGCGAACGGTCCGAAGCCTTCTTTGTAGGGCACGTTCTTGGCGGTCATCGACATCGTCAGCAGGCTTCGACCGTGGTACGCGTGGCCCAGCACGACGACGGCCTGGCGGCCGGTCGCGACACGGGCGATCTTGATCGCGTTCTCGACGGCTTCGGCGCCGGTGGAGAACAGCGCGGTCTTCTTGGCGTGATCACCCGGCGTGATGCGGTTGAGGGCGGCCGCGACCTCGGTGAAGACGTCGTACTGCGTCACGAGGAAGCACGTATGGGTGAACTTCTCGGCCTGCTCCTGGATGCGTGCCACGACGCGGGGATGCGATGCTCCGACGCTGGTGACCGCGATTCCGGACGCCAAGTCGATCAGGTGATTGCCGTCTACGTCGACGATGATCGCGCCGCCGGCCTCCTCGACGAAGATCGGCAGCGTCTTTCCCAGACCGCCGGCCAGATTGCTGTCGCGGGTAGCCTGCAGCTCGACGGACCGTGGACCCGGAAGGGCCGTCTTGATGATCCGTTGCTGGGTCGGTTGCGACATCGCGGTTGCTCCTTGGTGCGGCGGTCAGAGTAGCCCCATCCTCTCGCTCAGCCGATGGGTTTTCCTCGGTCAATTCATCCATCTGTATCGAATCTTGGATACTCTGTCCGTATGGATCTTCCCACCGTGGCCGAGCTCTGCGCCGCACTCCCGGACGATCTGATGCTCGCCGAAGGGTTTTCAGCGCCCTCAAGCCCGGTCTCGGCAGTGCACGTGAGTGAGTTGTCCGATCCGAGCGCCTACCTCAGCGGTGGCGAGCTCCTGCTGACGACGGGCCTGTCGCTCCCGGACTCCGCGATGGGCTGTGACCGCTATGTCTCGCGACTCCTCGGCGTCGGGGTCAGCGCCCTGGGTCTGGGGCTGGGCCCGACGATCTCCGAGGTGCCGGCCAATCTCGCGCACAGTTGCGCCAAGTACGGACTGTGCCTGTTGGTCGTGCCGCCGGACTCTGCCTTCTTGACCATCACCAAGACCTACTGGACCACGCGCTCGCGCTCCACGCAGCAACAGCTCAGCGATGCGATCACGGCCCACCGATCGCTCGTCAACGCGGTGGTCTCAGGCAATCCGGTGGCCGAGACGCTCAAGAGCCTGTCCGGCGCGATCGGCGCATGGGTCGCGACCCTCGACCCCGGCGGACAGGTCCAACATGTGTACCCGAGCGGACGCATCGTCGACGCCATGGCCGTCGCCGACCAGATCAAGGACCTTCGAGTCGCCGGGATCCACTCGGCCGCGACCTTCCCTCTGGGCGACGAGGTGGTCGCGGTCTTCCCACTGCCACTCGAGGAGCGGGTAGTCGGCTACATCGCCGTCGGATCGTCGTCTCGGCTGACCTCGACCGACCGGCGCCTGGTGCTGACCGCAAGCGCCTTGCTGAGCCTCAACGCGGTGCAGCATCAGCGCGCCGATGCCGGCGCCCAGTCGCAACTGCAGGCCATCGCAACGCTGCTCGACATGGGATTCGTCGAGGCGGCCCACCGGCTCTCCTCACGGCTGCAGCTCGTGGACTTCGGCGACAGCGCCCGGATCCTCGCGGTCAGATCCTCACGGTCCGCCGACGTCGTCACCGCCGTGCTGCAATGGAATCGTGCCGCGATCCCAGCGCCGTCGGAAGGCAACCGTTCGTGGTTCGTCGTGCCGGCCGCACAGGCCGATGTCGAGACGCTGACTCCCCTGCTGCTCGGGGTCGATCCCGGCGCGGCAGCCACGCTGTCCGATGTCGTGTCGGTGACCAATGTGCATGAGGTCCGCGTCGGCCTGTTGTCGGCAGTTGCCTCCGCACCGGGCGGAACCGTCCTGTCGCCGCGTCAGCTCGAGATCGAGTCGGACGCCTTGCAGGACGGCATCGGCCGAGTCCTCGACTACACGCGTGCCGACCTGGTGCCCGCCCTCGTGGCATATCTGCGCCACCGTGGCCAGTGGGACCCGGCCGCCCGCGATCTCGGCGTCCATCGCAACACCCTGCGACACCGGATCGCACGCTGTCGCGAACTGCTGGGCGCCGATCTCGATCATCCCGACGTCGCAGCCGAGGTCTGGCTCTACCTGCGCGGCAACGGCCTGGCATGACAGCGGCACCGACAGCTCAAGAGAGCTATTCGGTGCCGCTGTCGGGCCGAGGCGGATCAGCCGGCGAGCTGACTCGGCCGATCCTGCATCGCATCACCCGCGGCCGCATCACTGCGGTCGTGATGTTTGGTGACTGCCATGTAGAGCATTCCGGCACCGACGACAACCACGGCCGACAGGATCACGATGTAGTTGTCGAACCACGGCTCGTCGGGGGTCCGCGGCCAAGCGAGGTTCGTCATCGCGAGAACGCCGTAGGTCAGCGCAGCGACGTTGACCGGGACACCCCATACGCCGAGCGTGAACGCGCCGGACGGTCGCCAACCGCGCAGACGGGCACGAAGCGCCGCGAGCACGACCATCTGGAAACCGAGGTAGATACCGAAAGCGGCGAACGAGACGATCTTGACCAATGCGTCCTCGGAGACCTTCGAACCGATCGCGATCAGAGCCGGAACCGCGCCGGCCAGGATCAGCGCATACGGCGGGATGCCTCGGACGGTGTCGAACTTCCCGAGCAGCTTGCTTCCCGCGATCATGTGATCGCGCGCATAGGCATAGGTCAGGCGACTCGCCGCGGCCTGCAGCGACATCACGCACGACAGGAACGAGATCAGGACGACGACGATCACAAGCTTGAATCCGACGCTGCCGAAGGCAGAACCCAGCACCGTCGAGACCGGATCAGGGTCGTCGCCGGCGATGACAGCGGCATAGTCCTTGACCGACAGCAGCAGGGCGAGGCAGACGAATGTCGCCGCAGCGCCACCGACGTAGATCGTCATCCGCATGGCCTTGGGGATGCTGCGGGTCGGATCGGTGACTTCTTCGGCCACATCGCCGCAGGCCTCGAAACCGTAGTACTGGAAGATGCCGATCAGGCCGGCAGCCATGAAGGCCGACATGTAGGAGCCCGAGCTGCCGGCACCGAATGCGTCGAACAGGACGCCGAGGCCGTGCTCACGATGGGCGACCAGGAGCCAGATGCCGACGATCAGGGCGCCGACGATCTCGGCCGCGAAGCCGATGATCGCGGCCTTGGCCAGAACCTTCGTGCCCGACAGGTTGATCAACGTCGCCACCACGATGGTCGCGATCGCACACAAGATCGTGGTGTTGATCGACGGCGTGAACCCCAGGACCGTCGCCACATACGGGCCTGCACCGTACGAGACGCTTGCGATCGTGGCGAGCAATGCGATCAGGTAGACCCAGCCGGTCATCCAGGCCCACTTCTTGCCCCACAGGCGTCGAGCCCACGGGTAGACACCGCCCGCGACGGGATACTGCGACACGATCTCGCCGAAGACCAAGGCGACCAGCAGCTGCCCCACGCCCACGATCGCAAGACTCCAGATCATCGGCGGTCCCCCGAGCGCCAATGAGATGCCGAACAGCGTGTAGATGCCGACGACCGGTGAGAGGTATGTGAAGCCGAGCGAGAAGTTCGCCCATGGGCTCATCTCACGTCGAAACTGCGACTCGTAGCCCAGCTCTGCAAGGCGGGCGCCTTCAGAGTCGTGGACTTGTTCGGGGTGATCCATGGTCTACCTTTTCATTCGGTGTGACGTGGTTAACATGTGATTGCGTTAACCTATGTTTTCAAAGGTCTTCTTGTCCAGTGTTTCCGGTAATCTTTGTATTGACAGCGTGTTGCGAGAGGCGGACGATGACGCAGACGTGGCCGAATGTGGTCGGAGAGTCCTTCTTCGTCCCGGTCCAAGCCGGTGGTGTCCTCGCAGATGCTGTGGCTCAACGGATCGCCGAGGCCGCGGCCATGGGGCTCATCGCCGACGGCGAGCAGCTTCCGTCCGAGACCGACCTGTCGGTCCAACTGGGCGTCTCGACCGTCACCTTGCGGGCAGCGCTGCTGATCTTGCGCCAGCAGGGGCTTGTCGAGACCAAACGAGGACGCAACGGCGGCAGCTTCATCCGTTCGTCGGGCGCCGTCTCGGCCGCCAAATCACTCGAACGACTCGAGTCGATGACGCCCTCGTATCTGCGCGAGCTCGGCGACGAGCTGTTCGCGATCGCCGGGGTCACGGCGATGCTGGCGGCCAAACGTTTCGACGAACGGAACATCGGCACACTGCACGATCTGGTCTCCCAGCTCGAGCAGGCCACCGACCGGGCCGACGCCGCCCGCCTCGACACCAGGTTCCACATCGAAGTCGCCGTCAGTACTCAATCGGAGCGGCTGACGCACCGACTCGTGGCCCTGCACGCGGAGTACGTTGACCTTCTATGGCTGCCCGAATCCACGATCGAGACGACACAGTGCGCGGCCGAGCATCGCGCGATAGTCGACGCGATCCGAGCCGAGGACGGTCTCACCGCCCGGGCGCTCGCTGAGTCGCACGCGACCGCCAACACCCGCCAGCTCATCGACCTTCGACTAAGGATGTTCTCGTGACCGCTGCCGATTCCGGCCCCGCGCTCGCTCTGGCCGCCCAGCGCATCGAAACGACCCTGGACGACATCTTCTCGGCGGCCGACGACCTGCGAGGTCTGGTCGAATCCATTTGGGCCGACGTCGAGGATCGCCCCATCACGCCGGACGACCTGGCGAAACTGCGGCCCCTCATCGCCGACACACTCGACAAGCAGCCCCACCTGAGCGGATGCGGCTTCGTCGCCGAGATCGACATCGTCGAGGGCCATCACCGGTTCTGGGAATGGTGGACCGCCGGCGAGCATGGCGGCCAGCCGCGCCGGCTACTGCTCCGCACGACAGATGACGACAACACCAGCTACGCCTATGAGTCGATGGACTGGTTCGCGCACGCGCACGAGGGCACCCGTACCGTCGTCGGACCGTACCTCGACTTCGCGGGTGCCGACCGCTTCGTCATCACCTGCACCGAGCCGGTCGTGCACGACGGCACATTCGTGGGCATCACCGGGGCAGACGTACTGGTCTCCCTGCTCGAGCCGATCTTCCTCAGTCACATGGGACCGCTCGACCAGTCCTGCGTCCTGGTCAATCGCGAGTCGCGGATCGTGACCTCGAACTCGCCAGAATTCGCGCCCGGGGAGCGGTTTCGCACCCCGGGCGACAAAACTCATCCGGTCGACCCCGGACGGGCCGACTGGACGCTGTGTCAGCTCGACTGAGACACCCCGGCGGGCCGGACGTGATCGGCGACCTCGCGGACGAATCCACCAAATAGCGTCCGTGCATCGTCTTCGGAGCCGTCGGCGTCCTCGGGGTGCCACTGCACACCGACACACCATCCGGTCACCGACTCGATTCCCTCGACGATGCCGTCGTGGGCCAGTGCCGCGATCCGAAATCCCGGCGCGACAGCGTCGACTGCCTGATGGTGACCATTGCGCACGACCAGGTCGGCGCGACCGAATGCCTCCTGCAACCACGTGCCGTCCTGCAGCGTCACCGTCTCGTCGAGGAATGTCGGATCGGGTGCCACGCCGCGATGCAGCAGATGATCGGTGATGTCGGGGATCAACGTCCCGCCGAACGCGACGTTGATGAGCTGAGAGCCGCGACAGATCCCGAGCAGCGGGATCTGCGCTTCGCGAGCCCGCCGCACCAGATCGATGCTGTACTCGTCGGCGCCATGATCGACGCCGTACGAGTTCGGCACCTCGTCGTGATGGCCATATCGTTCCGGCGCGATATCGCCGCCGCCCAGCAGGACGATCCCGTCACAGCGGAGAACTCGCTCGATCGCTACCGGCGCGACGCTCGAGACGTCCACGATCAACGGCGAGACGCCCAAGGCCGTGAGGTACCGCAGTGCGCTGACCGTGAACCGATCGACCAGGGCGTCGACCTCCGGGCCGACACCGGGAATCTTCAGCGGTACGACAACCGCGATGTCCAAACCGCTCACACCGACACTCCTGCCCTGTTGCTGAGTCTGTTGCTCCAATTCTCCGGGACCAGCAAGGCATCGAAGATCGCCTGCTCATACGCCGTCTCGTGCGCGTCATCCTCCGGATGCCACTGCACAGCCAGCAGCGGGGACGACACATGTTCCAGCGCCTCGATGCAGCCGTCGGCGGCGCGGCCCGTCACGATCAGACCCGAGCCGAGTTCGGCCACGGCCTGATGGTGATAGGACGACACCGACACCTCGTCGCTGCCGATCACGGCGCGCAATCCGCTGGAAGGTTCCAGCGCGACGGCGTGGAATCCCTCGCGATGCGGCACATCGGACGCCGGAAGATCCTGCATCAAGGTGCCACCCAGCGCGACGTTGACAACCTGCATCCCGCGACAGATCGCGAGCAACGGCAGCCCCGTACGCACGCACTCATGGGCCACCGCGATGTCCATCCGGTCGTGGACCAGATCGGTTCTCTCCGTGGCCGGATGCGGATCCTGGCCGTAGAGACTCGGATCCATATCGCCACCGCCGGGCAGCACGACGCCGCCGTACGACGACAGATCGACTTCGTCCCGTCCGGTCAAAGGTGCCAGGATGACCGGCTCCGCGCCGGACCGCCAGATGCTCTCGAGAACCTTCTCCGACGCCGTCACGGCCCGGCGTCGCAGGCCGTCGGCGTGCTCGGAGCGCATGCCGGTCACCGCGATCAGCTTGCGCCGCCCGGTCACCGCCGCTCACCCAGCGGGAAGTCCAGGCCCGGCAGCCAGCGCTCCCACACCTTCTGGAGTTCGCCCGAACCGATGACGTCGGTCAGCGCATCGTCGAGCTCGCGCCTGATCTCGGGACGCTGTTGAGAGACCGCGATACCCCACTTATTGCGGGTCGGCACCGTGAAGGCCACGTTGAACCGCTCGTCACCGTCCAGCGGCAGGAGCGCGACATCGTCGTCGACGACGGCGTCAACCACGCCGGCGGCCAGTGCCCCGAGCATGTCACCGAAGACGTCATCGCTGCCGCCGTCGAAGGGGATCACGACGGCACCTTCGAAGGTCTGCGCCAACGTCAGGTTGACGCTGCCGTCGATCGCGGCGACCTTGCGGCCGACCAGATCGGACGGACTCGACGACGGATCGTCGCCTCTCACCAGGACGGATTCGTCGAACATTGCATACGGGCGGGTGAAGTCGGCGACCTCCAAGCGCGAGGGCGAGATCCCCTGACCGCACAGCACCCCGTCGATATCGGGATCGGCGAGCGAGGGCAGCATGTCGCCCCATTGCCGGAACTCCCACTTCAGCGGGCGATCCAGCACGTCGGCGAGCAGGGCCGCGACCGCGGGCTCGTATCCGTCGCGGAAGCCGTCAGCGTCCGCGAGCTCGAACAACGGCATGGCCGACAGATCGCTGCAGACCAGAGTCAGTGGCCGGCTCACGGCATGGCCTCCGAGTACATCATGTGCTCCCAGTCGGTGACGGTGCCGCAGAAGCGGGCCCATTCATCGGTCTTCGCGTCGATCAGAAGATCGGACAGTTCGGGCGGGAAGGCCGTGCGCATCTGCTTGTTGTCGGTGAACACGTCGATGGCCTCGCCCAGGGTCTTCGGGAGTGCCGGGAACTCGGTGCCTTCCAGAGGCAACTTGTTCTCGATACCGTCGCGCATCGCGGCCAGCAGCAGGGTGTGCGACAAGTACGGGTTGACGCTCGCGTCCGGGAGCTTGTACTCCAGCCGTCCGACCGCGGGAAGACGGACCGTGCACGTCTTGTCGTCCATGCCCCAGTCGATCTTGGTGGGCGCGAACTGGCCGATATCCCAATAGCGCTTGTAGCTGTTGACGGTCTGCCCCATGACGATCATCGATCCCGCGGCGTGATGCAACAGTCCGGCCAGAGCGTCGCGGCCGATCGGAGTCAGATGCAGCTCCGACGAGCCGTCCTCCAGCACATTGGAGTCGCCGTCCCACAACGACAGATTGTGGTGGCAGCCATTGCCCATCGTGCCCATCGCGGGTTTGGGCATGAAGCTGGCCGTCACGCCGTGCTCACGGGCGACCTGCTTGCAGATCAGCCGGTAGGTCATGAGCCGGTCGGCAGTCAGCTCCGCACTGTCGAACATCCAGTTGAGCTCCAGCTGACCGGTGTCCTCGTAGTCGCCCTCGATCATGTCGAGGCCCATGGCCTGCGAGTAGCGGATCAGCGACTGGTAGATCGGGCGCATCCGTTCGAGCTGCTCGAAGTGATAGGCCGGTGACGCGTCGGGACGGACGTTGACCTCCAGGCCGGGGCCGGTCCAGGTCATCTCCGGCTCACAGCCGGTCTTCAGCACGAGCCCGGTCGCCTCGGTGAACTCAGCGTGCGTCCGTTTCAGGACGCCGCGCGCGTCGGCGCCGAACGGCGATCCGCCGTTGCCGACCCGATGATCGGGTTCGAACAGCGTGCAGAAGAAGCGGCCGAGTGTCGTGTCCCACGGCAGGATCGCGAAGGTGTCGATATCGGGCACGGCATTGAATTCAGGCGATGACGCTCCGCCGCCGAGCAGCTCCCCGGCACGGTTGGCCTGCAGATCGGCGATCGCCGTGCGGTGCATCAGGACGCCCTTGTCGAGATTGCGGCGCAAGTGGCGAGCGGGCACGACCTTCGACAGGACCCGTCCGGAGACCGTCACGACCTGGTAGTAGAGGAACTCCACTCCGGCTCGTGCGATCTGCTCCTCGATCTCGCGGATCTTGGCCTCGTCGGCGTTCAGTTCACGTTGTCTGTCGAGCGCTGTCATGGTCGTGCCCCTTCGATAGGTTGTGGCGTGGTCGTGATCGACCCGGTGCTGTGATCGACCCGTTCGCGGAATTCCGCGTGTCGGGCCGGTGGAATGTTGATCAGGAGGACGCCGGTGAGTCGTTCGTCGGTCAGGTATTCGACGACCACCCCGGCGGTCAGATCGTCCAGATCTCCTTCGGCGATTCGATGCTGTTCCGAGAGCGCCGGACTGCCGAAGCTCTGCAGTCGCAACTCGCCCTGATCACTCCAGAACGAGAGCAGCGGAGCGAATGTCTCGGCTGACGGCGAATGCCCTGCGAGGTGGTCGACCAGACTGCGGGCCGCTCGTTTGGCGGTGTCGGTGGGAATGCACCAGTGCTCGACCCGCCTGGACCGCGAACCGAATCGGGGATTGTCGAAGCGCGCGATATCGCCCACTGCGACAACCTCGGGATGTCCGGGAAGCTGCAACCGATTGTCCGTCAGGACCCCGTCAGTGAGGTCGAGATCGTTGCCGGCCAGCCACTCGGAATTCGGCACCGCTCCGACCGACTCGACGACCAGATCGACTTCCAGCGCAGATCCGTCCGAGAGCACGAGTCTGACGGCATCGTCGATCTCTTCGATGCCGACGACCTGGGCTCCGGTTCGGAACGTCACCGCCGATCTGTCGGTGTGATGGGCCTGGATCGCGGCACCGACGGACTCTCCCAGCGCGCGTTCCATGATGGTCGTCAGTGGTTCGACGACCACGACCCGATGGCCCGTTCCGCTGAGTGCGACCGCGACCTCGCAGCCGATGAACCCGCCGCCGATCACGCCGATCGTCAGTCCTGGTTTGAGTTGCTGGCGAAGCGTCCAGGCATCCTCGATCGTCCGAATCACGAACCGGCGATCGTCAGCGCCCGGCACAGCCAAACGCCGGGGACGCAGGCCGGTCGCGATCACGAGTCCGTCGTACGGCACCCGCCGTCCGTCTGCCAGGACGACCGCACGCTCCGCGAGATCCGCGCTGACCGCAGCTGTTCCGAGCATCCAGTCGACGTCGGCGATACTGCGCTTGCGGCGGAAGGCGGTCGCGGTGTGCCAGTCGTCCAAGGTCGCCTCGGTCGGTAAGGCAAGGGCCTCCTTCGACAGCGGGGGCCGGTTGTACGGCATGTGGAGCTCGTCGCCGACGACCGTGATCGCGTCTTCCCAACCCGCGGCGCGCAGTTGCTCTGCGGTGCGGAGTCCGGCCATCGAGGCACCGACGACGACAATCGATCCGGTCATGTCAGTCTTCTATGAAGATGGCCTGCACGGGACACACGTCCGCAGCCTCTTCGACTTCGTCGTACGTGTCGTCGGAGGGGTTCGCATCGAATACCAGCTCACCCTCGTCGTCCATGTGGAACACATCTGGTGCCGCGATCGCGCATTGCCCGTGGTTCTGGCACTTCTTGAGGTCGACTGTGAGATTCATGTTTGCAGTCCTTTCGGGCTGGGCCTGGCCTAGGCCGTGGGCGTGGGGTCGAATGAGAGCGGGAGGATGTTGGGTCCGGTGTTGCCCGACAACGGGAGCCATTCGGACGGGCCGCCGAATGCGACATGGGGCATGCGCTGGGCCAGCAGCGGAAGCGCGAGACTCATATCGCTGCGGGCCACGAAGTGTCCGAGGCAGTGGTGCGCGCCGCCGCCGAAGCCGAAGTGCGGCGGACGTTCGGCGGTGATGTCGAATCCGCCGTCGACAGCACGCGGATCGGTTCCGGCCGACTCGGAGAACAGGTGCAGCGTCGTGCCGGCCTTGATCTCGAGATCCTGGAACGTGAAATCTTCCAGCGCTTCGCGGGTCACCCAGGTCACGGTCGGATTGACGCGCATGACCTCTTCGACCGCCGCGCCACCGAGATCCGGGTTGTCGGCCAGCAGCTTCCACTGGTCGGGGTGCTCGATGAAGGTCTGGATCGCGAGACCCAGCTGATTGCGGGTCGTGTCGAAGCCGCCGAACACGAGCAGGGCGAGGGTCTGGCGCAGCTCCAGCTCGCTGAGGCTGTCTTCATCGCGCTGGGCCTGCACCAGCCGGGTGACGAAATCGTCCTGCGGATTGGCCAAGCGATCTGCGATGAGCTGGTCACCGTACTCGTACAGCCCGAGCAGCGCTTCTTCGATGCGAGGCAGATCTTCGCGCAGCGTGACACCCATCGCGAGACCGATCGTGGTCGACAGGCTCGCGATGGTCTTCCACTCCGCCTCCGGGATCCCGAGCATGATCGCGATGACTCGTGCGGCATATGGTTCGGCGAACTCCGAGACGAACTCCACTTCGCCGCGGTCGGCAAAGCCGTCGATCAGCTCATTGCCCAGGTCGGCGAAGCGCGGCGCCAGACTGGCCAGGAGCTTGGGCGAGAAGGCCGGATTGAGCAGGCGGCGAAGACGCCGGTGATCCTCGCCTTCCTTGTTGAGGATCCAGCTCGCCCACCAGTCGGCGAACGTTCCGGTCGTGACGCCGTTGTGGGCCGGCCAGGCGACACTGCCCTGACGAAGCTTCGGATGCTTCATGAGCTTGTTGACCTCGGCATACCGCAGGATCGCGAGTCCGTAGTTGGTCGTCGCGTACCAATCGCTGTCGCGCGCATCGCGGACCAGGTCGGACTTCACCGAGAATCTCGGGTCCGCCATGTTGAAGGTCGGTTCTGCCATCACTGTGAGCTCCATCGGTTCGAATTAATACCCAAAGCATTAAATGTTTTAGGTTTAGTGTCAAGAGCGGATGTGGCCCGGAGCACACCGTGGGGTCGAATGCGCTGCGATGGCAGCACGAATTGACCCAAAGGTCCCCGCGCGCGACGGTTCGAGACCTCATAGGTTTTATTGCGAAAGACAGACACAATTACGCCTGACGCCGTAATCTTGCGGCATGACGCGCAGGCGATGGGTAGCAGGCGGAACTGGTATTGCAGTGGGATTCGTGCTCGTAATAGCAAGTCCGGCCATGGCGGCGCACTTTTCCGGCCACGACTCGGTAGACGGTGGTGAGATCCGATATGAGGAGAACACGAGGTACAACGCGACCTTCAAACACGCGAAGAGCGAGTGGAATGCGGTCGGCGGAGTCGACTTCAAGGGCGATTCCGCGACCACCAATGCGGACCTCGAGATCAAGGATGTGGACCGGCCCTCAGCCGCTTGGGCCGGTCGCTACCACAGCCGCCCGTATCCGAAGATCGACCTGCTCGAGCTTGAGATCAACTACATGAGCAATACGAGTGGCAACAACATGAAGAATGTGATGGTTCATGAGATGGGGCATGCGCTCGGTCTGGACGATCACGAGTCGACATCATGGAAAAACATCATGTACTACGCAATTCGAGGATGGACCACCGTGCGTGCGCACGACGAAACCGACTACAAAAGTCTCTGGTGAGGATCTCATGACGACAGCGACCCGAACCACTGCGCTCGTCGCAGCAGCCCTCACGTTCTCCATTGTGTCCGGATGCAGCCCCGATCAGTCGGGCAGCTCTGCGGCCCCAGACTCCGAGGTCGAGCACATCGACGGTCTGCCTGTGAGCCGAGTCTCGGCCATCTATAAGTTTGACCCCGAAAGCCCACAAGAGCTTGCGGACTTTAGCGACGAGATCTTCATAGGTACGGTCGCTCGCAAGGTCGAGACTAAGTATCTCGACGATGACGGCCTGGATCCACTTACGGTCTACGAGGTTGAGGTCGACCAATCTCTCGATGGCAAGACACCCGGAACCACTCTGGTCGGGTTCGGAGGAGGGGTCACCAAAGACGGCACCGAACTCATGCTTCCTGAAGGAGACAACCTCCTGAATTCTGATCAGCAATATCTTTTCGCTGGTCGGAGGATGTCGGACGGCACCCTCGACCTGGTGCCAAAGTTCGGGACAGAAGAGTTGGCCGACGCTTCGGCCACGAGGGCCGCTGCGGGCCGGTACCTCCAGGTTGGCGAACGCTAAGCCACGTTCCTGCCAATACTCAAGGCTCGCGTCGCATCGGAGATATCTCCCAACACACGACGCCAGTGCCCACAACACTCGCCGAGCGTCAATGTGACGATCCGCGCAGCCCGGAACGGCCTGTTCGAGGCGGCCGAAACGTCTGTCGAGTGTTAACTTTGACGCCGCGCACGGAGTGACCTTTTTTCGGTTCCCGCGCGCGAGAAGTCCACTCGACCTGGCCTCATCCGGTCTTCCCGGCTCGTCGAGCGTTCTTCGGTCGTTGGCGCTAGGGCAAGGGCGCAAAGACCACCCCTCGCGGGTGGGTCTTTCCCACCCGTTCCGCCAATCTCGAGGAGCAATTTCATGAGCGCCCGCGCGCCTCACCCATCGTCGACCGATCCAAACCACGCCGCCCGCTGGATCATTCTGGCCATCGTCGGTGTCGCCCAGCTGATGGTCGTCCTGGACGCCACGATCGTCAACATCGCCTTGCCGTCAGCCCAGTCGGACCTGAGCTTCAGCGACGAAAACCGGCAGTGGGTCGTCACGGCCTACGCCTTGGCGTTCGGTTCCCTCCTGCTGGTCGGCGGACGCCTCGGCGACCTGTTCGGCCGCAAGCAGATGTTCATTGTCGGCCTGTTCGGTTTCGCCTTGGCCTCCGCGCTCGGCGGTGCCGCCAACAGCTTCGAACTCCTCGTCGTCTCGCGTGCCCTTCAAGGCGTGTTCGCCGCCGCACTCGCCCCGGCGGCCCTGGCGATCCTCTCGGTGACGTTCACCGATCCGCAAGAACGCGGCAAGGCGTTCGGCATCTTCGGCGCGATCGCAGGTGCCGGAGCCGGCGTCGGCCTCCTCCTCGGCGGTGTCCTGACGCAGTGGCTGTCGTGGCGCTGGTGCCTGTACGTCAACCTGGCGTTCGCGGTGCCGGCCGCGATCGCGGCCATCGTCTACGTCCACGCGCATCATCGCGACCGGGCAGCAGACGGTCACGCACGCACGATCGACGTCCCCGGCGCCGTGACCGGAACCTTGGGAATCTTCGCCCTCGTCTTCGGCGTCTCTTCTGCCGAGGCGCGCGGCTGGGACTCCCCGCTGACGATCGCATCCCTCGTGGCCGCACCCCTGCTGCTGATCGCCTTCGTCATGATCGAGCAGAGGGTGCGCGAACCCCTGCTGCCTTTGCGCGTCGTCCTCAACGCGACACGTGGTGGCTCGTACTTTTCGATCGCGGTGCTCGGCATCACGATGTTCGGCGTGTTCTTGTTCCTGACCTACTTCCTGCAGCAGAACCTCGGCTACTCCCCGGTCAAGGCCGGCTTGGCCTTCATGCCGTTGAACATCACCGTCATGATCGTGTCGGGCGTGTGCGCATCGGTGCTGTTGCCCAAGCTCGGCCCGCGCGTCCTGATCGTGTGGGGCCTCCTGCTCGCCGCCGCAGGCATGGTCGTGCTCGCCCAGATCACGAGCAGCTCGGGCTACCTCACGATCCTGCCGGCGCTGCTCCTCGTCGGCGTCGGCGCAGGTTTCCTGTTCACCACGACGTTCGCGACCGGCACCCTCGGCGTGGACGAACGCGACACCGGAGTGGCATCGGCGATGCTCAACACGGCGCAGCAGATCGGCGGATCGGTGGGCACGGCGCTGCTCTCGACCCTGTTCGCCAGCGCGGTCGCCGACTACGCGACCGACAACCCCGGCCCACGAGCCGCTGTCGAGGCCAGCATCCACGGGTACACGACGGTGTTCTGGTGGGCGGCCGGCCTGACCTTCGCCGGCGCCCTCGTGGCATTTGCCATGATGCGCTCCAGCAGGGCTGACATGGAACGCACGGGATCCGAACGTCCGGCGGGAGTCGGCGCGCACTGATCTGAAGCAGGCATGTAGCGCGGGCCCGGCCAGGCCACGTCGAGTCCCCCTAATGGGAATGGTTATCATTCCGATATGGCTACGACCTCTGCTCACCCGCCCACCACAGCGGACGCCGTGCACCACGTCGGAGTGCGTCGGCGCCGCTTGGCGGTGACCGGCGCGCTCATCGCGCTACTTCTCGTCGCAGTCCTCAGCGTGGGAGTCGGCCCGGTCGGGGTCAGCCCCAGCACGACTATCCAAATCCTCTGGGCGCACATCATGCCCGGATCGATCGAGGCGGCCTGGACCCAGGTGGAAGACCAGATCGTGTGGACGTTCCGCGTCCCGCGGGTACTCCTGGCCGCCCTCGTCGGGGCGACACTTGCCGCGGTCGGGACGATCCTGCAGGCCATCATCCGCAACCCGCTCGCCGATCCCTACGTGCTGGGCGCATCCTCAGGGGCCGCGCTCGGTGCGGTCGGCGCTCTCGCAATCGGTGCGACAGTCCCCGGGCTGCTGGTGACCGGCTCGGCATTCGCAGGAGCGGCGACCGCCGGAATCGCGGTCTACGTGCTGACCGTGCGCGGTCGCCGGCTGGAACCGCTGCGGCTGGTTCTCGCGGGTGTCGCGCTCTCATACCTCTTCAGTGCCATCACCGGGTGGATCACCGTGACGGCCGACCACGGCAAGTTGCCCGGACTCATGTTCTTCCTGCTCGGCAGCATCAGTTCGGCGAGCTGGAGCCTTCTGGCGATACCGGCCGTCGCGCTGGCGATCGGCATCGCCTACGCCGTGTGGCGGGCCGATCACCTCGATGCGGCAATGACCGGTGAGGAGACCGCGGCCTCGCTCGGCGTCGACATGACGCGTCTTCGGCTCGAAACGCTGGTCGTCACGTCCGCGCTGACCGGCGCCGTCGTCGCGGTCGCGGGCGGGATCGGTTTCGTCGGAATGGTCGTGCCACACGTCTGCCGCCTCATGATCGGAGCCGGCCATCGTGCGCTGATCCCGCTGTCGGCTGTCACCGGCGCCGTCCTGCTCGTGCTCGTCGACACGATCGCGCGTACCGCCGCCTCGCCGCGCGAGATCCCGATCGGTGTCGTGACGGCCCTGGTCGGCGCACCCTTCTTCCTGTGGCTCATGCGGCGTCGGCCGATGGGAGCCGAACGATGAGCGATCAACTCATCGTCGACGATGTCTCCGTCGTCATCGGCGGCACCCCGATCCTGCACGAGGTAAGCCTGACTGCCCGGCGCGGCGAGGTCGTGGGCCTGCTCGGACCCAACGGTAGTGGCAAATCGACGCTGCTGCGGGCCGTCAGCGGGATCCTGCCAGCGACGCGGGGACGCATCACACTCGACGATCTCGATGTCGGGACAGCCGGTCGGCAGGCGATCGCGCGCCGGTGCGCCGTCCTCTCGCAGGATCACGCGACCGACATCGAGCTCTCCGTACTCGATGTCGTCCTCCTCGGACGCATCCCGCACCGGCGGTCGTCGGGTGATCGGTCCGATCTCGAGCTGGCTGCCGAGAGCTTGCGCCGGACCGATGCCGAACATCTGTCGGGGCGCTCATTTCCCACGCTGTCGGGAGGTGAACGCCAACGCGTGCTGCTGGCACGAGCACTGTGCCAGCAACCACAGGTACTGCTGCTCGACGAGCCGACCAATCACCTCGATGTCTCACATCAGCTCGGACTGCTCGAGCTCGTGGCATCCCTCGACCTCACATGCGTCGTCGCACTGCACGATCTGACGCTCGCAAGCACCTACTGCGACCGCGTGGCGCTGCTGCGCGCCGGACGACTCGTCGCCGTCGGCACCCCCGCCGAGGTCTTGACGACCGAACGGATCGAGAACGTCTACGGCGTCGACTGCGATCTGCTCACCCACCCCCGGACAGGTCGACCCGTGGTCGCCCTCACCCATCGGCGCGGGCAGCGTGCCCACGCCACAACGCCTTGAATCAGGAGAAACATGACCACATCCCATCTCAGGACGAGTCGCCTCGGCCTGGCAGCGGCAGCTCTGCTCACCTCACTCGCCGCTTGTGGCACCGTCACGACCGGCAGTGACAAGACCCCTGCGTCCGCGAGCGGCGACTATCCCGTCGTGGCGCAGAACTGCGGCCGCGAGATCTCGATCGCCGACACACCGCAGCGCATCGTCAGCATGCACCCCAGCATCACCGAGTTGCTGATTCAGCTGGGCCTCGGTGACAAGATCGTCGCCCAGGCCCAAGACGCTCTCGGCGAGCCATCGCCGGAACTGGCACCGCAGATCGAGGCAATCCCCTCGATCAGTGCCGACACCCCGCCCAACCGCGAGACGCTCCTGGCCAAGACTCCCGACCTCGTGCTGAGCGGCACCGAGTACGAATTCACGAGCGATATGGGATTCGCGAGCTACGACGACCTCGAAAGCGTCGGCGCCCAGACCTGGGTCGCCACCGCCGGCTGCAAGGACCGGCGCTCCGCCGGAACTGTCGAGGACACCTTCGACGACATCGCATTCCTCGGCAAGGCGTTCGGTGCCGAAGACAAGGCGGCGGAGGTCGAGAAGCAGGCCCGCGCCGATCTGGCCGAGGTGGCCGACATCGTCGGAGACGATGCACCGGTCCCGGCCGCCCAGGTCTATGTCGAAGGCGGCAAGCTCTACGCGATCGGCGGCGCCGTCGAGATCGATGTGCTGCGTCTGGGCGGGGGCGAGAACGTGTTCGCGGGCGACGGTCGCTTCGCCGACTTCTTCGCCGCCGAGGTCAACGCCGAAGTCATCTTGGCCAAGGCCCCGGAGGCGCTTGTCTTCGCGGTCAACGACAAGCAGCACGAAGCCAAGACCCGCGCGTACCTGACCAAGAATCTGCGCGACACGCCAGCCGCGAAGTCGGGCCGACTTATCGCGGTCGACAACACCTTCGTCCAGCCCGGAACCCTGTCGGCCATCGAAGGCGCCCGCATCGTCGCCAAGGGTCTGCACGGGTGACCTCGCGCGGCCTGGGACGTGACTTCGGCTGGTTCTGGGCCGCCCGCATGGTGGCCGTCGTGGGTTCCGCGCTCACGGCGGTCGCCCTCCCGGTCATCGTCTACGACCTGACGGAATCACCCTCGCTCACCTCGTCGGTGACGGCGCTGCAGGTTGCGCCCTATCTCGTCTTCGGGCTTCTCGCCGGAGCCATGGCTGACCGGCTGCCCCGCCGCCGGATCATGCTGGGCGCGCAGGTCGTATCGGCCTTCGCTCTCCTGACCGTCCCGGTCACGGAGCACTTCGGCACACTCCACGTCGCACACGTACTGGTCGTGGCGGCGGTCGTCGCGTCGGCGTTCGTGTGGTTCGATGCCGCCGCGTTCGGTGCCCTGCCCACGATCGTCGAGCGAACCGACATCGGACGGGCCAACAGCGCGCTCTGGACGGCGTCGACCCTCCTCGGCATCGGCGCTCCCGCTCTCGGCGGACTACTCGTTCCACTGATGGGCGCCCACAATGTCCTCAGCGTGGACGCCACGTGCTACGTCCTGGCCGCGATCTGCATGCTGGCAGTCGTCCGTCCCATGGGCCCGCTGAAAAAGACGGCGGACCACGAACGTCCCACCCTGCGCTCGGACATCGGCGAAGGGATCGTATTCCTATGGCGGCACGACGTCATTCGTCCCCTGACGCTGCTAGGCGTCGCCAACTCGGTGGCGGCCGGTGGTGTGACCGGACTCCTTCTCGTGCTGGGGGTCGAACGACTCGACATCACGTCCGGGGGCGGGGCTCTCGGCGGCCTCCTCACGACTGTGGCCGTGGGAGGATTCCTGGCCGCGGCGGCCCTCCCGCGTCTGGTCCGCCATATCGCGGTGGGCCGGATAACCCTGGGCGCCCTCGGTCTCTGTCTTCTGGCCCTCGTCCTGCTCGCGGCATCCACCTCGATCATCGCCGCCGCGGCCTGCCTCCTGGTCTGGAGCGTCGGCAACACGATCGTGATCCTCAACGGCATCAGCCTGCGTCAACAGCTCACGCCCGATCGTCTGCAGGCGAGGGTCAACACGACCGGCCGGATGCTCGCCTGGGGCGGCGCACCGATCGGAGCAGTGGTCGCCGGCGTCATCGCACAGACCGCCCATGTCGCTGCCGGTGTCGGGACGATGGCCCTGGTGGTCTTCGTGGGAGTGGCGTACGGACTCGCCGCCGGCATGCGCGACCGCGACTTCGGCAGGGTGTGACCCCGCGCGGTCACACAGCGTCGCCGTTGACGGTGAATCCACCGTCCACGGTCAGAACCTGCCCCGTCACATAGCTCGCCTCGTTCGAGGCCAGGAACGCGACCACCGCCGCGACTTCCGCGGGGGCAGCCAGCCGTCCCTGGGGAATGCGAGCCGTCAGGGTCGCCTCGTCGAGATCCCCAGAGTCGAACCCCGACTGCACCATCTCGGTGAGAGTCCATCCGGGGGCCACAGTGTTGACCCGCACTCCGCGTTCGGCCCATTCCAGGGCCAAGGTGCGGGTCAGCCCGGTGAGTCCGGCCTTGGCGGTCGTGTACGACGCACGACCCGAGATACCGACATTGGCGGCCACCGAACTGATGTTGACGATCGCACCAGAACCTTGCGGCAGCATGTGCCGCGCGGCCGCTCTGGAGCACCAGAAGACACCGTTGAGATCGGTGTCGATGACTCGCAACCAGTCGTCGTCGGAGTAGCTCTCCGCGGGTGACCGCACGATTACGCCCGCGGAGTTCACCAGCACCGACAACGGTCCGTGGTCGGCAAGGATGCTGTCGAACACCGCATCGACTTCGGCCGAATCGCCGACGTCCATGCGGTGGCCGTGCGCCCGGCCGCCGGTCCGCGACGAGATGGTCTCGACCGCATGGTCGATCGCTTCGGCGTCGCGGCCCGTGATGAACACGTCATGCCCGTCGGCGGCCAGTCGCTCGCTGATGGCCAGTCCGATTCCCTTCGCGCCGCCTGTGACCAGGGCCCGGCCGGCCGGCACACTCATCCCTTGCGCCTGTTCCGCACCACGAACGCCGACGTGTCGACCGCCGAGGGCCGTCCGGCCACGATGTCCGACAGCATCAGGCTCGACCCGCATGCCATGGTCCAGCCCATGTGACCGTGACCCGTGTTGTAGTACAAATTGGTGTGCTTCTTGCCCCGCCCGATGATCGGCGGGCCGTCGGGCGTCATGGGTCGCAGGCACGAGCGCATCGAGGCGTTGTCCCAGTCGGCCGCGCCCGGGAACAGCTCCTGAGCCATCGCGAAGATATTGGAGAAGTCGTCGTCCTTGAAGCCCCGACCGTAGCCGTCGAACTCGGCCGTCGAGCTCATCCGCAAGGTGTCGCCGAAGCGCGACCACGCCACCAGGGTCTTCTCGTCGACACCGCACACGGTCGGCGCGGCCGAAGGATCGGTCACGTCGACGGTCAGCGAATATCCCTTGGCCGGATAGACCGGCAGGTTCTGACCGACGGTCCGCGACAGGAACGGGCTCTGGATGCCAAGAGCAAGCACGAACTGCTCGGCGGTGTAATCGCCCTTGTCGGTGACCAAGGTCGTGACCCGCTGCCCCTCGGCCAGAAACTTCTTCGCGGTCACACCGGTCACGAAGGTGACCCCGTACTTCTCCTGGCAGACCCGCGCGAGGTTGAGGGTGAACAGCTCGGAGTTGCCGCTGGCGTCGGTGACTCCATGGATCGCACCGGTCAGCTTGGGTGCCGCGTCCTTGAAAGCCGGATCGAGCGCGACGAGATCATCGGCAGTGAGCTGGCGGACTTGTTGACCGTTGTCGGTCAGGAGCTTCATCTTGGCCAGACCGAGCTGCAGTTCCTTCTCATCGCGGTAGAGGTACACCGCGCCCTGTTTGACCGCGTCGTACTCGATACCTTCGAGCTCAGCGAGGGCATCCATCTCGGCCTGGCTGTACTGGCACAGCGCCAGCTTGGCCAGGGTGTTGATGCGGGCCCGTTTGGTCGTGCACTCGCGCAGGAACTGCATGCCCCACCACAGGAACCGCGGATCGGCGCTGATCTTGACCCGGATCGCGGTGGCCTGGCCGCCGAGCGACTTCAAGAACATCTTGGGTGCCTGTGGCGAGGCCCAGGCGAACGAGTGACCCGGCGCGACCAGTCCGGCGTTGCCACCGGTGGCGTCCTGGCCCAACTCTTCGCGCTGTTCGATCACCGTGACGTCATGGCCTTCCTTGGCCAGGTAATACGCGGAGGTGACACCGATGATGCCTCCGCCGAGGATGACTGTCTTCATATCTGTTCCGTTCAGGCGCCGTGGTGCACGGCCGTGGACTGGACCTCGACGACGAGACCGTCGATGAGGAGTCCGGCCACGACCGTGGCGCGCGCCGGACGGTGCGAGCCGAAGACTTCCTGCCAGGCGCGGTTGAACTCCGGCAGATGCTCCAGCCCGGGAACGAAGACCGTGGCGGTCAACACGTCGTCGAGGGTTCCGCCGACCTCTGCCAGAACCCGCGAGATCCGGTCGAGGGTGACCTTGGTCTGCTCATAGGCGTCACCGGGTGCGACGACCTTGTTGTCATCGTCGAGTGCGACCTGGCCGGCGACGAAGACGAATCCGTTCGCCACCGTGGCCTGGGAGTACGGGAACAGGGCGGGGCCGAATGTGGACGGGTTGACGGTGCGAATGGTGCTCATGGGACTTCTTTCCTTGGTGGGTTGTCGGTCGGTACAGGACGGTCAGCAGATGCCGACCGTGTAGGGCTGTGGATTGGCGGCTCGCTCGACATAGCCGATGTACGAGGCCCAGTCGAAGACGGGAAGGCCGGTCGCTTCGCGGATCGCGGCGGAGTAGACGGGCAGATCGCTGCATTCGAGCAGATACGCACCGAGGTCGGGGAACGCCAGCTTCAGCTCGACCGCTGTGGCGACAACCTCGGCGTTCATCAACGCGAGGTCGAGGGTGCCCGTCTCCTCGAGGATGACGTCACGGAAGTGTGGTTGGTGCTCGAGTCCGCCGATCACGATGCGATCCAGGTCGGTGATACCTGCACCTCCCAGGACGCTCGGGGTCAGCGCGGCGGAGTTGGCAGCCAGTATTCCTAGCCGGCGGTGAGGTCCGAGCATCCTGCTGAGCATCGGCACCTGCAGCAGGCTCGACATGAACACCGGCACATCGACCGCGGCGGCGACCTCGTCCTGACAGACCGCCATGAAGCCGCAGTTGCCGGTGATGGCGCGCACCCCTTCGGCTTCGAGTTGACGTGCCCCCTCGATCAGCAGGCGGGTGAAGGTCTCGCCGTTACCGCGCAGGACGTCGGCACCGGATACGCCGTCAACTTCGAGGTAGCGCATCGGGAAGTCGAAGGTCGCGGCGTTGTTGAGGTCGCCGGGCACGAACGGGATGTTCCACTGAGCGCACAGCATGCCGATCGGGTAGCCGTAGGCGACCTGCCCGGGCCTGGCGTGGAACACCGGGCCAGAGGCACTCGCGTTCATCGTGTCCCCCTCGGGACGTGGACCGGGCGATCCAATGCGACGAGCGCGCTCTCGTGCAGCACTTCGGACATCGTCGGATGGGGATGAATCGTTCCGGCGATGTCTTCGAGATGTGCACCCATCTCGATGGCCAGGGCAGCCTCGCCGATCAGCTCGGTGGCATGTGGTCCAATGATCAACGCGCCGAGCACGATGCCTGTGCCGTCGTCGACGATCCAGTCGGCCTGCCCCGCGCTCGCGCCCATCGTGCGGGCCCGGCCGGAGGCCGACACCGGAAACGACGATCTCCGTACGGTGTGACCGGCGGCTTCGGCCTCTTGGACCGTGAGTCCCGTCTGCGCGATCTCGGGATCGCTGAAGATGACGGCCGAGACGGTCCGCGGGTCGTAGACCTCCCGATGTCCGCTGAGCACCGCAGCTGCCACATGCGCCTCGGCGCTGGCCTTGTGTGCCAGTGCCGGACCCGGAGTGATGTCGCCGATCGCGGCGATCCGAGGTGTCAGCAGTCGATCGGGTCCGACCTCCAGCAGACCACGTGGACCAGGAGCAACTCCGATCGCTTCCAGGCCCAGGTCGTCGGTGTTGGGCACCCGGCCGATCGCCACCACGACGAGGTCGACCTCGATGCCCTCCTCGCCGCCGCTGCCGGTGACCCTGAGCGACTGTCCGTCGTCCCCCGTGACGGTCGTCGACGTCCTGACCGCGACGCCGAGCTCCTTCAACCGCTTGGCCACGGCGCGCCCCGCAGCAGGGTCCATGGTGGGCAGCAGAGTCGATTCGGCCTCGACGATCGTGACCGCGGAGCCCAACTTGGCCAAAGCGGTTCCGAGCTCGATCCCGATGTAGCCGCCGCCGACCACCGCGACCCGGGCGGGAAGCTCGTCGAGATCGAGCACTCCGGTGGAGCCGACGATGCGCATGCCGTCGACCGGCAAGACGGCCAAGGGCATGGGCCGCGATCCGGTCGCCAGGATGCACGACGCGAACTGCAGATGACTCGGCGGAGCCTCCGGATCTGTCACGAGCGCTCCCTGATCGGGTCGGGTGAGCCGGAAGTAGCCCTGACGGACGTCGACCCCTGCGCTCTTGAGCAGACCCCGCACTCCGGCGTTGAGACCGGAGACCACGTCGTTCTTGAATGTCTGGAATGCCGCCAGGTCGACGTCGGACCCGCCGACGGCAGGCGCTCCGCGCTTGGCCCACACAGGTCCGTCGTGCACGTGATGCGCCAGCTCGATCAACGCTTTGGACGGAATACAGCCGACGCGAACGCACACACCGCCCAGCCCGTCGGCGCCGTCGGCGTCCACCAGGACCACTTGGCGTCCGAGCTGAGCTGCTGCGATCGCGGCAACGTAACCGCCCGGGCCCCCGCCGACGACCACGAGGTCGACGCCTTCGGGCATCTCTCCGACAACCATGTGAGTTTTCTCCTTCTGTCCTGGCGGGACGGGATCTGGCGAGTCTGTGTCGTGACAGGACGGGTTCAGCCGAGCAGGAGCAGCGGCTCGACGATCGCCTCGGCGACCGCCGCGACGAACTGCCCCAAGTCGGCACCGTCGTTGATGCGGTGATCGACGGCCACGGCGATGGGCAACATCGGCCGGACCACGGCCTGGCCGTCGACTGCGACGACCTTCTCGGCGATCCGGCCGAATCCGGCGATGCCGACCTCAGGCGGGCGGATCACCGGCGTGCCCAGCCACGTGCCGAACGAACCGAAGTTGGTCACCGTGAAGCTGCCGCCCGTGAGTTCGTCGAGGGTCGCGGTGCGGGTCCTGGCGCGGTCGGCCAGCCGATCCACCGCTTCGGTGAGTCCTTGGATGCCGAGCTGATCGGCATCGCGGATGACCGGGACGATCAATCCGTCGTCGGTGGCAGTAGCGACGCCGAGGTGCACTCCGGCGTAGCGGGTCAACTCCTCGCGGTCCGCGTCGTACGTCGCGTTGATCGACGGCTGGAGCAACAGGGCCCGTGTCACCGCCCGCAGCAGGAACGGCAGCACCGACAGCTTCTGTCCGCGAGCCTCGAAATGCGGCTTGAGGGCGGCGCGCGCCCGCAACAGCGCAGTCGCATCGACCTCTTTGAACTCGGTGACGTGCGGAATCGCGAGCGCCTCGGTCATCGAGCGGGCTATCTGCCTGCGCAGTCCGCGTACGGGAACGATCTCGTCGTCGTGGCTGCGCGCGGGGGCGGGCCGGTCGGAGCGCACCGGTCCAGACGCGTCAGGACGGGTCTTGCCCGAAACGTGATCGTCGAGATCGCTCGCCAGGACCCGTCCATGGGGCCCCGAACCGGTCACCTCGGCGAGGTCGATGCCCCGCTGTACCGCGAGCCGACGGGTGTACGGGCTCGCCAGAACGTGCGTGGCCGTCGCTAAAGGAACATCGGGCACCGGCACACTGTCGGGAACACCGGCGGCGATCGGGGCGTGTTCGACCGCGGGCGCCGTCGCGCCCTCGGCGATCTGCACCGTCACGATCGGCGATCCGACCTGGACCACCACGCCTTCTTCGGCGTGCAGCGTCGTGATCGTCCCGGCGACCGGGGAGGGCAGCTCGACCAAGGACTTGTCGGTCTCGACCGTGACTAGCGGAGCGTCCTCACGCACCTCGTCACCTACTGCGACGTGCCACTCGACGATCTCCGCCTCGGCGATGCCTTCGCCGACGTCGGGGAGGGAGAACTCGAACTGTTCGTTCACGCCGAAACCTCCATCAGGGCGAGGACCTCACGCACGACACGCTCTTGGCTGGGCACGTATGAGTCCTCGATTCCCGCGAGCGGATACGGAGTGTCGGGGGCGGTGATGCGCAGGATCGGGGCCTCCAGGTCGTAGAAGCACTCCTGCTGGATCGTCGCGGCCAGCTCAGCCCCGAACCCTCCGGTCAGCGGCGCCTCGTGCACGATGACCGCGCGTCCCGTCGACGACACCGCCCGCGCGACCGTGTCGACGTCCAGCGGCACCAACGACCGCAGGTCCACAACCTGGGCATCGATCCCCTGCGCGGCCAGATCCTCGGCTGCCCGCTTCGCCAGACCTACCGCCGCAGACCAGGCGATCAAGGTGACGTCGGCGCCTTCGCGGACGACGGCCGCCTCGCCGATGGGGACGGTGTAGCGCTCTTCGGGCACGTCGTCACGGCTCAGCCGGTAACCCTTGAGCGGCTCCAGATACAGCACCGGATCGTCGGTCTCGAGAGCCGCGGTCAACAGTCCGCGGGCGTCGTGCGCCGTCGACGGCGCGACAACCTTGAGCCCGGGGGCGTGCGCGTACAGCGCCTCGAACGCATCAGAGTGCAGCTCGGGGGTGCGGACACCACCGCCGAACGGCGCGCGGATGACCATGGGGATCGCGAACCGGCCTTGCGAGCGGTACCGCAAACGGGCTACTTGCTGGCCGATCTGGTGGAACGCCTGGTGCCCGAAGCCGAGGAACTGGATCTCCACGACCGGCCGCAGCCCGCTCATCGCCAGACCGATGCCCGAGCCGACGATAACGCCTTCGGCCAGGGGCATGTCGACAACCCGGTCGGCGCCGAATCTGGCCTGCAGTCCGTCCGTGGCTCGGAAGACTCCGCCGAGTTTGCCGACGTCCTCGCCGATCAACACGATGCGCTCGTCCCGCTCCATCTCGTCGGCGAGCGTCTCGCGGATCGCTTCAACCATGGTCTTGACGGTCATCTCAGATCCCCTTGCTCGCGGCGGCGACCCACTGGGCGCGCTGATGGTCCAGTCGTGCCGGCGGTTCGGCGAACACATGCTCGAAGATCGCTTCGACGCCTGCCGGGGCAGTCTTCTGCGCGACGCTCAGCGCGCGTTCGACCTCGGCCACGCAACGGTCACGCACGTCCTGCTCGACCTCTTCGGTCCAGAGTCCGCGTCGGGTCAGATAGGCCTGGACCCGTTCGATGGGGTCGGTGCCCTCCCACTGCTCGTGATCGTCTGCTCCGACGTACTTGGTGGGGTCGTCGGCGGTGTTGTGGGCGCCCGCGCGCCAGGTCAGCGACTCGATCAGCGTCGGCCCTTCGCCGGCACGGGCCCGTGCCACGGCGATCCTCATCGCGGCATGCACCGCAAAGAGGTCGTTGCCGTCGACGTAAATGCCTTCGACGCCGTAGCCCGGACCGCGTTCGGCGAACGTCCGCGCGGCGGTCTGGATGCTGCGTGGGGTCGAGATCGCCCAACCGTTGTTCTGTAGGAAGAAGATGACCGGTGCCTTGGTGACGCCTGCGAGATTGAGCGACTCGTGGAAGTCGCCTTCCGAGGACGCCCCGTCGCCGACGAACGTCGTGACGACGGAGTCGCGGCCCTGCTTGCGCAGACCCCACGCCAGTCCGACCGCCTGAGGAAGCTGGGCGGCGAGCGAGATCTGGATCGGCAGGACGTTGACGTCATCGGGGATCGACCCACCTGCGGGGTGGCCCATGAAATACAGCGCGAAGTTCTCCAGCGGCAGGCCCTGGCGCAGCAGCGCAGGAAGCTCGCGGTACTGGGGCACAACCCAGTCGCGGGCCGGATCGAGGGCCGAGGCCGCACCGACGACCGAACCTTCCTGCCCGCGGACCGACGAGAAGGTGCCGAAGCGGCCTTGACGTTGCAGGCTCGTGGCCTTCTCGTCGAACGTACGCGTCAGGAGCATGAGCCCGAGAGCGGCAAGTGCTTCGTCGTCGGTGAGCGGAGACTCATCGACGAGAAGATGGCCCGACTTGTCGAGAACACGCAGCGGCTCGAGCACGTCGTGGGACGGTGAGAATTGAAACTCTGGCATGCATGCAGGATTGCATGCAGTGTAGAATTCAGCAACCAAGTGTCCGAATCGTGGATGCCGCCGACGCCCGAATCGCGGTCAGGCCACGCCGGAAAGTTGAATGCACAGTTGTATGCTGAACCCTCAATCGCTGGCGGAAAGGCCTCCCAATGACGACGAACGTCTCCCTCACCCGCGAGGCCCACGCCCAACTGCGCTCGGACATCCTCGAAGGTCGCATCAGACCCAATGAACGGCTCGTTGCGGGAACCTTGGCCGAGCGACTGAACATCTCGCGTACACCCGTCCGCGAAGCGTTGCAGCTCCTGGCCGCCGACGGTTTGATCGTCGCGGTCAACCGCGGATATGTCGTGCGCGAGCACACCGGCGACGAGATCCGGCAGATCTACGAGGTCCGCGCCGCGCTCGAGGAGATGGCCGCCCGGCTGGTCGCCGAACGCGCCACCGACGAACAGATCGCCTCGATCGAGGCGATCGGCGCCCACGAGGAGTCGATCGCCGAAGGCAGCAGAGCTGTCATCGTCCAGCTCAACGGCGTGTTCCACGAGGCCATCGTGCAGATCTGCGGCAACGATCTGCTGGCGACGCTGAACAAGCAGAACTCCGAACAATTCTTCAACCGTCGGGTCGCCCGCCTTTACAGCGACCAGGAAGCCACCGACGCGATCTGCGGCCATCGGGAGATCCTCGACGCACTCAAGAGTCGCGACGCAGATGCGGCAGCAGCGGCCGCGAGACGGCACGTGATGCAGGCTCTCCAAGTCACGATGGACAAGATCGGCTGAACCCGCACCGCCTCGCAACTCAGGTGCCGAGGTACAGCTCGCCGACGCTTTGATCGGCGAGGATCTCCTGGGCCGGACCGGCCATCGCAACACGTCCGGCCACCAGCACCAGTCCGTGATCGGAGATCTGCAACGACTGCACGGCATTCTGTTCGACCAGAAGCACCGTGACATCGTGCAGATCGCGAGTTGCCCGAACGGCATCGAACATCTCGTCCATCATGCGCGGCGACAGCCCCGCCGACGGCTCGTCGAGCAGCAGCGTGGTCGGACTCGTCATGAGCGCCCTGGCCAGGGCCAGCAACTGGCGTTGGCCACCCGACAGCAATTCGGCCCGGGTCTTCTTCTTGGCGGCCAGATCGGGATAGGTCTCCAGCAGCTCATCGATCCGCTCGCGCCGATCACGACGCGACAGCCGTGAGCCGCCGACCTCCAGATTCTCGTGGATCGTGAGCGGTCCGAAGACATTCGAGACCTGCGGCACGAAGGCGACCTTGTGCGTCAGCACCCGCTGGTACACCGGGGTGTCGAGGACGTTCTGGCCGTCGAGCAGGATGTCGCCGGCCATCTTGCGGACCTGACCCATCACGGCCCGGAGCAGAGTGCTCTTGCCAGAACCATTGGGCCCGATCACGGTCGTGATGCTGTGTGGCTCGACCGTGACGCTCACATCGCAGATCACCGGGACGTCCTTGACGTATCCCGCGGTGACATCACGCAACTCGATGGTCATACGTTCTCCTTGCTTGCCGCTTGTGCGGACTCGACCGAGTCACGACCGCTGCGACCCAGATAGGCCTCCAGCACTTCTGGATGAGAGGCCAGTTCACCGGGCCGACACGTCGTGAGCACCGATCCCTTGTCGAGTACGTAGACCCGGTCGCACACATCGGCGATGAACCGCATGTCGTGTTCGATCGTCAGGACCGTGACACCTTCGGCCTGCAGATCGCGCAGATGTTCGGCCAGCTGGACACGGAGCGCGGGGTTGACCCCGGCGGTGGGCTCGTCGAGCAGCAGCAGTTTCGGATCGGCCATGAGCGCCATGCCCAGACCCAGAAGCTTCTGCTGGCCACCGGAGATCTTGCCGCCCGGATGATTGGCCAGGGCGTCGAGTTTGACCCGCCTCAGGATCGACCAAGCCTTCTCCAAGGCTTCGTCCTGCTCGCGCCTGACCCGTCCGGGCGTGAAGATGCTGCCGAACATCGACTGTCCGACCGGCAGCCTCCCGCCGGCCAACATCAGCTCCATGACCGTCATGCGGGTGGGCTGGTTGGCATGCTGGAACGTCCGGCGCACGCCGTGGTCGGCCACTGCCCACGGCTCCTTCTTCGTGATGTCGCGGCCGCCCAATGTGACGGTCCCGTCGTCGGGACGCTCGAAGCCGGTGATGACGTTGAGCAGCGTGCTCTTGCCGGAGCCGTTCGGACCGACCAGTCCGACCGACTCGCCCTGCTCTACCTGCAGGCTCGCGCCGTCGAGGGCCACCAGACCCGCGAACTTCTTGTGGATTCGGTCAACGTGCAGCATGGAAGATCCTTGCCTTCTCCGGGACGATTCCGCGCGAGCGAACCAGCAGGAATCCGAGCAGCACCGCTCCGACAACCAGCACTCGCGCGCTGGCCGCCTGATCGGCCGACAGGTTGATGATGTCGTTCAGGAAGCGCGACGAGTCGTACAGCAGCGTGATGAGCGCTGCCCCGAGCAGCGCCCCGAGCACGCTGCCCTGGCCGCCGACGACGACCATCGCGAAGATCAGGAACGTCTCGAACGGCATGAGCTGGCTAGGACCGATGAACGATATGTACATCGCGTAGAAGCCGCCGGACACCGCGGCGATGGCAGCCGAGATCGCCATGACCCGCACTTTCGCGCTGACGACGTCGTGGCCGAGCGCAGCGGCCAGATCCTGGTGCTCGCGGATCGTGCGGAGCACTCTTCCGAACTGGCCGTCGACCAGGCGGCGACCGATGAGATAGGCGATGCCCAGCAGGACCAGAACTGTGAGCAGGATGGCCAGGTCGCGGCTTCGGCCCGACAGACCGGACCACAGGTTCGGGACATTGCTCAGGCCTTGCGCTCCACCCGTGAAATCGGAGTTGAGGGCGATCAGACGGATGAGTTCGGCCAGGGCGAGCGTGGCGATCGCCCAATAGTCGCTGGCCAAGGTGCGGCCGAGACGCCCGACCGCTGCTCCGGCAAGTGCAGCGATGATGCCGCCGACCAGGAAGCCGAGCGGCCACGGAACCGAGTGCTGCGAGAGGATCGCGACGCTGTAGGCGCCAATGCCGACGAAGGCGACCTGACCGAAGTTGATCAGGCCCGTGACGCCGACCTGGAGATTGAGGCTGATGGCGTTGATGCCGTAGACCGCGAAGAGGATCGCGACTCCGATGAGGTAGTCAGGCACGACGCACCTTCCTTCCCATGAGTCCCTGGGGACGCAGTGCTAGAACGAGGATGAGGAGGACGAACCCGATGGCCGGCCGGTAGCTGACGGCCACATATCCGGCCCCGTCGACGAGGTCCCCGAAGTCGATTCGCAAGACGATGCCCTCGATCAGCGACAAGCCGTAGGCCGCGATGATTGCGCCCTTGACGCTGCCGAGTCCACCGACGATCGCGGCGGCGAAGACCGGGAGCAGCAGATTGAATCCGAGATCGGGGGACACTGCGGAGTTGAGCCCGAGCAGAATGCCGGCAGCTGCAGCCAGTGCACCCGACAGGACCCACACCGCGTCGACGACCCGCCCGCGGTTGAGGCCGGCGACTTCGGCCAGCTCGGGGTTGGAGGCCACCGCGCGGATCGACCGGCCGAGCGCAGTCCACCGCAGCAGAGCCAATGTCCCGGCCAGGAGCACCGTCGCGATGATCACGACGCGCACCTGAGTGGGGGTCACGAGCGCACCGCCGATGTCGATGCCACGTTCCAGCGCAGTCGGCAGGGTCCGCGGTCGAGACTCGAACAAGAACTGGATCAGTGCACGGACGATGATCGAGACGGCCAACGAACCGATCATCGCCATGATCGGATTGACCGCGAGAAGTCGCCTGAAGATCGTTCTGTACAGCACGATCGCGATGATCGCGACGCCGACGACGCTGAGGGCGGAGCTGGCCAGGAGGCCGATTCCGGCCCCCGTCAGCACCACGGCCAGGTAGCCCGCGATCGTGGCGAACTCGACGTGCGCCACGTTCGCGAAGCCCAGCGTCCCTTGAACCATCGTGAGTCCGACGGCCAGCAGCGCCAGGAGGCTGCCGCGGATGGTCGCGTCGACCAAGATCTCGCTCATGAGGTCGCTTTCTGGATGAGGTGGTGGATGGGGACCGGACACGTGATCACTGGGGAACGATCTCCCCGTCCTTGACGGTCGCCAGCACATACGGCTGCTTGGAACGTTGGCCATCCGCGTCGAACAGGATCGGACCGGTGACGCCGGTGAACGTCTGCGAGACCGTGGGCAGCGCCTTGGCGATCGCCTCGCTCGTGGCGGCGCCGGCCTCGTTGATCGCAGCTGCAGCGATCAGGACCGCGTCATAGGCCAGGCCGTTGAACGAGGACACGAAGTCCTCACCGAAGGCGAGCTTGTAGGCATCGCGGTAGGCGATTGACTCGGGTGCGTCGGCGATCGCGTTGACGTCCATGCCGGTACGTCCCTCGACCGCGACCGGATCGGCGTCGGGGACGTCTTGCGACAGGTAGATGTCGAAGACGGGGTCCTTGGAGATGCCGAGCTCGAAGACCTCTTTGTTGATCGTCGCGCCGTCCTTGCCGTACGTCGTGATGACGTACGCATCGGGCTTGAGGTCCTTGAGGCGGTTCAACTCCTGGCGGTAGTCGGCCTGCCCTTCGGTGTAGAGCTCCTTGCCGACAACCTTGCCGCCAAGTTTGCCGAAGGCGTCCGCGACGGATGCGACGATCCCCGAGCCGTAGGCGTTATTGGGCGCCAGGACCGCGATCGACTTGTGTCCCGACTCGTTCAGGGCATCAGCGGTGAATGCGCCGGCGACGTCGTCGAGGCCGATCACCGAGAACTGCTTGTCACCGAGGGGACGCATATCGATCGATGAGCTGCCGGGGTTGAGGCCGACGATGCCCTGCTTCTGCAGGTACTGCTGCATCGGGATGCTGTTGCCGGACGAGTACTCACCGATGATGACCGGCACCTTGCTGACGTCGACGAGCTTGCGTGCGGCCTGGATCGCGGCCGGTGCCCGTCCTTCGGAGTCCTCGACGTCGACGACGAGCTTCTTGCCGAGTACACCGGCTTTGCTGTTGATCGTGGCAACTGCGAGGTCGATGCCGCGCTTCTGGTCCTTGCCGATCGTGGCGTTCACGCCGGTCAGCGGCAGGACCGCGCCGAGGTGGATCTCGCCCTTCAGCTCGGCATTGGCCGCAGGCATCTCGCGCTTGCTGCCGGCGTCGTCGCTGCTGCCGCCGCACGCGGACAGGGTCAGCACCACCGTGGCCGCCAGAGCAACCGCTCCAATGCGCGAAGTGAACTTGGGAATCAACATTCTGCCTCCTTGTTGGTGCATGCAGTCTCGTATGCGATACCGCATTCCGTCAAGGAAATTCCGTGTTACAAATCACGACCACGCAGGTATCGCGGAGATTTCCCCTGCCATTACAGCCCTAAATCGCCTCGCGACTCATCGAGGCCACGGTCGCTGCAGTCGCCGAGATCAGGTCCACCACGGCCAGTTCGACCGCAAGACCACGTTTTCCGGCCGAAACCACGACGGTCCGCTGCGATGTCACCGACACATCGACCAAGGTCGGCAACGCCCTCTTCTGCCCGAACGGTGAGATGCCGCCGACGTGATAGCCCGTCGACCTCTCGGCCTCCTGGGGATCTGCCACCCGCACGTGCTTGACCCCCAGCGCCGCCGCAAGCGCTTTCAGGTCGAGGCGATGTGCGACCGGCAAGATCACGACGACCAATCCGTGCGGCGCCCTGACCACGAGTGTCTTCAGTACCCGCTGGCGCGCGAGGCCCAGCCGAGCGGCCGCCTCATCGCCGTAGTTCGCGACGAGGGGATCGTGCTCGTACGGCCGCACGACATAAGGCACGTGAGCGGCGTCCAGGGCCCTCAAGGCTCGCGTGGATCCCGTACTCATCAGACCTCCAAGCCTCTCTGCATGCAGTATTGCATGCAGGGCTTGTTGTGTGTACCGTCTCCACCCAAGCGAGCCCACCGAGTAGAAGGAGATCGACGCGATGACCGAGGACCACCCGGAGTTCCCCCTGCTGTTCTCGCCGCTGCAGATCGGGCCCATGACCCTCAAGAACCGCATCGTGAACGCGCCGCACCAGACCGGTTACGCGCACGCAGGCCGCTACACCGATCAGCTGGTCGACTATCACCGAGAGCGTGCCCGCGGCGGGGCAGCGTTCATCGTCTCTCAAGCGACCTCGGTCGTCCCGGGGTATCTCGACCTCTACAACGACTCCGACGAGATCATCCCGCAGTACGCGGCGGTGCAGAAGGCCGTGAGCGAACACGGAGCCCACTACGGCGCCGAGCTCAACCACCCCGGCAGCCAGGGCAGCTATCACGGGCCGGACGCCAGCGTCTTCGTCTCCCCCTCCGGCGTGCCCGCCGAGTACTTCCATGCCGGCTGGCGGGTCCCCCACGCCCTGACCGACGACGAGATCCTCGCCCTCGTCGACGCGTTCGGCGCGGCGGCCGCCCGTTGTCGCGCCGGCGGGCTCTCGGCGGTCGAGCTGCACTTCGCCCACGGGAACCTGGTCGAACAGTTCATCTCTCCGCGGACCAATCGACGCAAAGACGACTGGGGCGGCTCGCTGGAGAACCGACTGCGTTTCGCCGAACTGATCCTCACCGCCGTGCGTGCAGCGGTCGGTCCCGATATCGCGGTGGGTGCACGTATGACAGCGCTGGGCCTCGATCCCGGGGAGCCCAGCGCGATGGACATGACCGAGATCATCGGCACTGTCGGCTCCTGGGACCTGCTCGATTACGTCTCGTTGACGGTCGGCCATTACTCGGACGCCCTCAACACGGCTCGCAACGTGCCGAACATGACCTTCGCCCCCGGCCTGTGGCAGCGATATGGACGTGCGATCAAGAGCGTGTTGGAGGTGCCGACGTTCTTGGTGGGCCGCATCAATCACCCGCGAACCGCCGAAGACATGTTGGAGGCCGGCGCGTGCGACGGCGTCAGTATGGTGCGCGCGCTGATCGCCGATCCGTTCTTGCCCGAAAAGGCGCGAAGCGGACGCACCGAGCAGATCCGCCCCTGTGTGGGAGCCATGAACTGTCTGCAACACCTCGACCATGGCGAGGGTATTCGCTGCATTCACAATCCTGCGGTGAGCCGGGAGGGCTGGATGTCCGAGGACGTCGGTATGACCCAGCGGCCGCAGAAGATCGTCGTCGTCGGAGGTGGACCCGCCGGCCTCGAACATGCACGCGTCTCCGCACTCCGCGGCCACGATGTGGTCTTGCTGGAGAAGGCGGCCAAGGTCGGCGGGCAGGTCTTGACCTCATCCCTCGCTCCGACCCGGTCAGAACTGTTCAACATCACCGAATGGCTCCACCAACAATGCCTGGTCGCGGGCGTCACGATTCGCACCGAGGTCGAAGCGACCGCGGAGATCGTCGCGGCGCTCGCCCCCGACACCGTGGCGATCGCGACCGGTTCTCGGCTGCCCGACAACCCCTTCGACGGGGGTCCGCTGCCGTCACTCGACCCGTGGCGCGGTCTGACCAAGGAGCCGATGACCGGTCGCATCGCCCTGTACGACGCCCTCGGCGACTGGCAAGGGATCAGTGTGGCGCACGCCTTCTGCGACCGTGGCGCCGAAGTCGTCTATGTCTCGCCGACGCCGTATCCAGGTTCAGCCCTGGAGTTGACCAATTGGCGCCTCGAGTACGAACAGCTGGTCGCCGCCGGTGTCGAGTTCCACCCGATCACCGATGTCGTCGAGACCGCGGAACGGGCTCTTGTCGTCCGCACCGGATATGCCAGGACGACGGCACACATCGGCGATCTGGACGCCTTGGTCTGGATCGGTGCCCCAGTCGCGCAGGACGCGCTGTTCCACGAGCTGCGGTCGACCGACATCGACGTGGTGCTGATCGGGGACGCCTACTCTCCACGGGGTATCGAGGACAGCATCTTCGAGGGAAGAGATGCCGCGCTGAGAGTGTGAGAGGACCGGACCGCAGTTCGGCACCGGCCCCCTCGTACCGAGCTCAGGCCTTGGCGGCCACGGGCGCCGAGTCAGGCGTGTAGTACCGGCCCTTGGTCGCCACGGTCATCGCGATGTGGATGATCGGCCCGACGAACATCGCGATGAAGGACGCGTAGTAGGTCGGGTAGACCTCGAATATCCCGAGGGCGCCGATGCCCACAGCGACCGCCAAGGAGACCAGCCCGCACGGATTCCACTCGCGCACCTCGCCCTCGCGGAACTCGATGTTCTCGGAGCGACCCAGCCCCAGCCAGCGGCGGCACACGAAGTAGTCGGCCAGGAGGATCAGCACCCACGTATTGGTGAGGACGCCGGTGATGGCCAGGAACGTGCCGAGGTGGTTGATGACGTTGGTCGCATAGAAGATGACGCCGAACAGCCAGATCGCGAACATCCACCACGGGCGGCCCGGACGGTAGCCCGACACCGCATCGACGCCACTGGACAAGGTGATCGAGCCGCCATACAGGTTCATGACATTGATGCGGATCTGGGTGATGACGACGAAGACCACGCCTGCGAAGCCCATCAGGTGCACGAACACGAAGCCGGGGTCCTGCGCCTTCTCGGCACCGAACTCACCGATCAGGGTGGAGCCCAGCATCGCGCCGAGGAAGATGATCGTGAACATCGGGACAAGCTCGAGGAACATGATCGTGCCGGTTCCGCGGTAGCGGATATTGCGGCTGGCGAAGCGCCCGTAGTCGGTCGCCATCAGGCCCTGGAAGATCATCTGGCCGTTGGCGAAGCTCATCGCGGTCATCAGCGCGGCCCCGCCGGACAGTCCGGTCGCCTCCCACATCCCGGGACCTGCGACGTCGTGCTTGTCGTTGAGCGACAGCAGCGCCCACACCATCAGGCCGACGAAGATCGGGAAGCCCCACGTCTGCAGCGCCGACATCGCGTACATCCCGCGCCACACGAACGCGATCGTCACGAGGCCGATGAGGGCGAAGATCGCGATACCGGTGAGTGAGTCGATCGGGATGTCGAAGTAGTACGCGAGGGCGTGCGAGACGATCGTGCCCTCGAACAGGAAGTAGTAGATGAAGTTGAGCGCGTAGATGAACGAGGCGATCGCGGCGCCGCGACTTCCAAACCCGAGACCGCGGGAGATGAGTCCCTGCGAGAGTCCCTCACGGCTGGTCATCCGCATCGTCAGCGACCCGATCAAGATCGCGCCGAGGAAGAAGTAGCTGATCGGAATCAGCATCTTGGGCCAGCCGACCAGGAAGGTCTGTTGGGCGCCGAAGGAGAAGAAGAACATCGCGGTGGCGTTGCCCAGCAGCACGAGACTGATCGCGGGGATGGGCCAGCGTTTATCGTCGGGAACCCGCTCGACGGAGTAGCTCTCGATCTGCTCGTCGAGCGAGGCCTCCGGTCCTCGGAAGGCGGAACGTTTGGACATGTGTGTCTCCTTGGGTGAACGGTGATGTCGTGCAGAAGGGCGTGACGTCAGGCGGTGGGGGCGGCCCATCGCTCGTCGACGGGGACATCGGGGTTGACTCCGAAGTCATGGAGAAGCGAATGAGCCGCCGCTCGCGCCTGCTCGACAGCGCGGGCCGACGAGGCCGCAAGGTCAGCGGGATCTGGCGGTGTCGCCGCCCACGTCGCCTCCAGTGCATCGAAGGCACGACGGATCGTGGCGGCGCGGGCCGTGAAGTCACGTGCGAGCGGATCCTTGGCGGCATCGAGAAGCTGTTGCCACAGCCACCAGTCCGATGCAGCGTCGTGAGCGGGCTGCCTGTGACCGCGCGGATCCGCCGGACCGGACGGCTCCGGCACGACTGTGCTCTGTGGCAGGTCGACGTTCACATGCACCGGCAGGTAGACACCGGTGCACGGCGTGACGGGAGACCACAGAATCGTCACCGGCCGGTCAGGGTCGTCATGCAGCTCGACCACCATCGAGGCTGCGGTGTTCCCCCACGTGAAACCCGACGGATGCTCGTGCATGCACAAGGTGTGGAAGTCGGGCCGCGATGCGTCGAGGCTCGGTCCGCCGAGGAACGAGTCCTCCAGATGATCGCGTAGCACTGCCTTCGCGTCGGCGACAGTCACTCCTCCCCGACCGGCTGCGGCGGTGAGCATCTGGTGCGAACGGCGTCGCCGAATGTGCGAGACCTGCAACGGTGTCTGCGGGTCGGTGAAGGCATCGGCGACGTCGAGCTCGCCGCGTGCGGGGTCCCACCCGCCAGAACGCAGCGCCAGATCGAGCAGTCCGTCGCTCGTCAGGTCGGCGTCGTGTCGTGTCGTGAGCTCATTGCTGATCGACTCGACGCCGGTCGTCAGGCGGCGGGCCGCCCACTCGCGGCCGATCGTCTCCAGCACCCACGCTTCGTGGGGGTCCGCGACGATGAAGGAATTGTCGTACGAGCCATCCGCATGCGAATTCCCGAACATCGCCGATCCCCACTGGCCGTGCTGTTCGAGCAGTCCGGTCATGACGTCGAGAGCCGAACGGGCCGAGTCGCCACGCTCGAGACCCAACCGCACCAGCTCCATTCCGAGCAGGCCCGGCTCGGGGCCGTCACCGTTCTTCTCAGCAGTCACGGCTGCGGCCCACGGTCGGGTGAAGACCGCCTCATTACCGATCGCGACCCGGTGCTCGTTGACGCCCATCTCATGTCCCCAGCACCAGAACGGCGCCGATCCGATATGCGCGAAAGACGGTGCATCGTCGATCGTGACGTAGGCGAGCTGAAGTGGTTCGCCGGCCGCTCGAGCCGAAAAGCTGCGTAGCGGCTGGGTCTCTCCAGCTGGGCGGTCACTGTTCTTGCCGAACAGGACGGAACCGGACGCCGTGGCGTCGGGCAGGGCCACGAACGTGTCGCAGCTCCAGGGGCGGTGTGTGGTCATGAGTTGCCTCCGGCGACGGTAGGGGTGGGCAGATTGGCGGCAAGCACCCGCGCGGTGACCTGCTGAAGCAATGTCCGTGTGAGGGCAGGATCGGTCGCGCATGCGGCGTCGAGACGGTCGAGGGCGATGATCGAACGGAAGGGATGGTCTGCAGACGCAGCGAGCCGGTTGCTTCCGACAATTGCGACGGTGGGCACCCCGAGTCGGGCCGCAAGCGTGGCCACGGCGACCGGCGCCTTCCCGCGCAGGCTCTGCTCGTCGACACGGCCTTCGCCGGTGATGACCAAGGAGGCGCCGCGGATCACCCGCTCGGCGTCGAGGAGGTCCAAGAACACCTCACCACCCGACCGGATCCGCCCGCCGAGCAGGGCACCGGCCCAGGCCAGGCCACCGGCCGCTCCGGACCCGGCCTGCAAACTGGCGCCGACCCGATCGACCTGCGGCTCGACCATCGCGGCGAGGCGAGCCAGAGCCTGTGACATCTGGGCCACGGTGTAGTCATCAGCACCCTTTTGGCGGGCGAACATCTCAGCGGAGCCGTCCGGGCCGACCATCGGGGTGTCCACATCACAGGCCAGCGTCAGCGTCAGTCCGCGGATCGTCGCCAACGCGGGGGACACGTCGATCGACGAGCACGCAAGCAGCCCGTCGAGTCCCTCGACGACAGGTTCACCCCGAGCGTCGAGCATGACCGCGCCGAGCGCGCGCAGCAGACCGGACCCGCCGTCGGTCGTCGCGCTCCCGCCGAGGGCCAAGGTGATGTCGTCGAACCCGCGGTCGGCCAGCTTGCGCAGCACGCCACCGACACCGCGAGTCGTCGCATCTGCCGCCTCGGCGGCCGACGGCAACCGAGATCCGAGCCCGCAGATCGAGGCGACCTCGATGATCGCCCGGTTCTCGTGCACCGCGACCTGGGCTCCGATGGGCACTCCCCCCGCGTCGGTCGTGGGCAGAACCATCTGGGTCCACCCGCGCGACAGAGCAGTCTCGACACTTCCGTCGCCACCGTCGGCGATGGGCAGGCGGTCCGCGATGACCTCACCCGGTTGTGAGCCGAAAGCCGCCAGCATCGACTCGACAACCTCAGGGGCCGAGAGCGTCCCCTTGAACTTGTCCGGGGCCAGAACGACCCTCGGCGTCATCTCCGCCTCGATCAACGTGTCCTCCATCACTAGATTGTTCGTCAAGTTATCACGACGACCAACCTAGTTGTCCACACATCGTCCGATAAACTGTTCCGGCCCGCCGACCACGGGCCCGAAGGACAGCCGCCATGCCCATCCATCTCGCGACTCAGTCGGTCGGCGACGCCCTCGTGGATTCCCTGCGTGAGCGCATCCTCACCGAGGACATCAAGGCCGGCGTACCGGTCACCGAGACGTCTGTCGCCGGTGACTACGAGGTCGCCCGTCAAACAGCCAAGGCCGCGATCGAGCGGCTCGTCGGCGAAGGCCTCCTGGAGCGCACCGCGCATCGCAGCGCCCGGGTTCCCGTCCTGGAAGCACCCCAGATCCAAGACCTGTACTTCGCACGCGGCGTCATCGAGTCACGCTGCTACGAGATTCTGGCTGAGGGCACCGGCGTTTCGGACATCGTCGAGGCCACGCACGCGGCCTTCACCCGTACGGCCCAAGGCTCCGACGTCACGGCGATCGTCGATGCCGACGTGGCATTTCACCGCGCACTGGTCACGAGCCTCGACAGCACCCGACTGGCCCGTGCGCACGAGTTGGTCATCAACGAGATGCGACTGTGCCTTGCGCAAGTCCAAAGCCATCACCTGCTCGACGCGACCGAGATCCTTGCCGAACACGAGCGGATCCTCGACGCCATCCGCACGGGAGACTCGGCCGAGGCCAAGCGCGCTGGCCTCTACCACCTGTCCCACGCGGAGTCGAAGCTTCTCGAGCATCTGAAGCAGCACCCGACTACCTGAAGGTGCCGCGCTCAGATCTTCGCAGCGATCGATGCGCCTACCCGCGCCACCCGAATGACCTCGTCATTGTCGGACGAAGCGTTCGGCTAACCTTCTCGTATGCAATCTCTGCTCTTCTCCTGATACCGCTCCGGACGACTCGCCTCTCACCTACGTGAGCCAGCGGGCTGTCTGATGTCGCCTTCGACCTTCACCAGGTCGAGTCACCGAGAAGTGCACTCCTCGCGCCGTCTTGCGCTGAAGGGGTGCCTCCCGTCCGGAGAAGAGAACCCGCATGACCACGCATATTTCCTTGCCTGCGCGCGCCCGAGCACAACTCACCGCCGACAGCATCGGCATCAACCGGGGCGGTCGTACCGTCCTCACCGCAGTCGATCTAGTCGTTCGACCCGGTGTTCGTCTAGGAGTCGTCGGCGAAAACGGTCGCGGCAAATCGACGCTGCTGCACATCCTCGCCGGGACGTTGACGCCCGATGACGGGACCGTCCACCGCATCGGCACGATCGGGCTCGCCGAACAGGAGATGTCGGTCTCGGCCGACGGCACTGTCGGCGACGCGATCGACATCGAACTCGCCGACGCGCGCGCGGCGCTCAGCGCATTGGAAGCAAGCACCCAGGCGATCGCCGAAGGAACGCACGGCGCCGAAGACGCCTACGCGGACGCGCTCGACACCGCCGCGAGCCTGAACGCGTGGGACGCCGACCGTCGAGTCGACATCGCGTTGGAAAACCTCGGCGCCGTCACGGACCGCAAACTTCGCCTCGACGAACTGTCAGTGGGTCAGCGCTACCGAGTGCGACTCGCTTGCCTGCTGGGCGCGCAGCACGACTTCCTTCTGCTCGACGAGCCGACGAACCATCTGGACGCCGCCGGACTGGACTTCCTGACCGCGCGTCTCCGAGCTCATCCCGGCGGGGTGGTCGTGGTCAGTCACGACAGAGCACTGTTGACGGACGTAGCGACGTCGATCGTCGACCTCGACCCAAGCCTGGACGGACTGCCTCGAACCTACGGCGACGGCTTCCAGGGCTACCGGGATGGCCGAGCTGCGGAACTTGTCCGCTGGGAGAACGAGTACGAGCAGCAACGACTGCAACACGCTCGGCTCACTCAAGATCTGTCGGAGGCTCAGAACAGGCTCAGTACCGGATGGCGACCTGACAAAGGCACGGGTAAACATGCGCGCGCCACCCGGGCGCCCGCGCTGGTCCGATCGGTCCACCGGCGTCGAGATGATCTGGAGAAACATGCCATCACCGCCCCGGTGCCGCCTCTGCGGTTCTCCATGCCCGAGCTTCCGAGTAGGCCTGGTGTGCTCCTGCTGTCCGCCGACGAGGTCCGCGTCGAGGGACGACTCCATCGGAGCACCTCACTGACACTCGAGTCGGGATCACGATTGGCTGTGACGGGTGAGAACGGCTCCGGGAAGTCCACGCTCCTCGCAGTCCTGGCCGGTCGCCTGACGCCGAGTTCCGGCACGGTCCGGGCAGCACGCACAGCGCGGATCGGATTCCTGGCTCAAGAGTCCCCGCCCGCGCGTGACCGCACGCCGAGAGAAGAGTTCACCGCCCACGTCCAGTCGCTAAGTCGGGAAGGCATCGGGCACGCGGCAGGACCACCGTCCCTCACCGGCATGGGCCTCCTGTCATCCGCAGACCAGAACAAGCGGGTGCAGGACCTCTCCATGGGCCAGCAGCGCCGACTCGATCTAGCGAAGCTCCTGGCGGCGCGGCCCCATGTCGTCTTGTTGGACGAGCCGACCAATCACCTGTCGATCGCCCTCGTGACGGAACTGACGGAGGCTCTTCAGGTCACCCCGGCTGCTGTTGTGATCGCGACCCACGACCGGCAACTGCGCCGCGACATCGCCGGTTGGGACCACCTGGATCTGCGCGGTTCCGGCTCCGACGCGAACTGTGGCAGTGAGGGGAGCTTGTGATGATCGCAGTCGTGGGACTGTCCCTCTTCGCGACGGGCATGTGGACGATCGTCATGGTGTTTCAGGTTCTGGCCGTCAGAGATGATCCAGCGGCGCTGTCGGCGGTCGCGGCCTGTCTGAGCGCCGGCCTATTCCTGGCCGCCGTCCCGGGTGGGATCGTGGCCGACCGACGATCTCGCCGCGGGATCGTTATCGCCGTCCGGATAACGAACACAGCGGCTGTCACCGCAGTCGCCATCCTCCGTTTGAGCGACAAGATCGAGTTGTGGCATCTTGCGCTCACGGCATTCACCCTCGGGGCCGGCAGCGCGTTCTTCTATCCCGCCTACAGCGCCTTGCTACCAACCGTGTTGGCACCGGAAGAAGTCCCACGAGCCGGCATCAGGTGATGCCGACGCACACGAGACATCGGCTCTGTCGGATCTCAAGGACAGCTTGCGGTTCGTCATCGGAACCCGCTGGCTGCTGTGAACGTTACTGTTCGCGTCGCTCATGGCGCTGGTCGTGATGGGCCCGATCGAGGTACTCCTGCCGTTCGTCGTACGGGAGAACTTCGTCGACAGCGAGCGCCTTTTCGGGCTACTCCTGGCCGTCTTCGGTCTCGGTGGCGCCGCCGGCTCACTCACTATGTCCTCGCTCGAGCTGCCTCGGCGATATCTGACGGTGATGGTGATGGGGTGGGGCGCCGGCACACTGCCGCTTGCGCTCGTCGGGTTCACCAGTTCCTTCAGGGTTATGTGTGGCGCGCTCTTCGCGGTAGGTTTCAGCACCGGAGTGGGCATGGTGATCTGGGGAACGTTGCTTCAGCGGCGCGTGCCACTGGCCATGCTCGGGCGGGTCGCCAGTTTGGACTTTTTCGTGTCCATCGCCTTCATGCCGTTGTCCATCATGCTCGCGGGGCTGTTGGCGAAGACAGTCCCGATCTCAACGCTGTTCCTGGCGGCCGGCCTCACACCCGTACTCCTTGCGGCTATCGCAGTCTGGTTAGGGCGAATGCCGCAAAACGAGACAGCACATCCGCTGAAGGACTGAGGGCCTCAATCAATCTCCTTGATCACGGTGGCCGGGACTCCACCAACCACCGTTCGCGCGGGAACGTCACGGGTGACGACCGCACCGGCAGCAATCACTGCGTCCTCGCCGACGGTCACACCTTGCATGATCAGTGCGGAGGCGCCTATCCACACGTTTCGCTCGATACGGATCGGCGCCGACGTGATCCCGTGTCGTCGCTGCGCTGGATCAATGGGATGGCCTGAAGTGATCAAGCTGACGCCCGGCCCAATCATGACGTCGTCACCGATCTCGATCCCACCGATGTCGTTGAAGCGGCAATTCTGATTCACGAATACATTGCGGCCGATCCGAATGTTGATCCCGTGGTCGGAGTAGACCGGCGGGATCAGATGAAATGACTCGTCGACGGGCTGGGCCGTGAGCTCGCTCCACGCTTCACCGATCGCCTCCTGCTCGGCATACCGAAGAGCGTTCAACTCCTCAGTCAGTCGAATCGCGCGCTGCACTTTCTCGACGAAGCTCATCCTGTCCTCTCGAATAGCCCTTGCGTGACCAAAACGAGCAAACCAGATCGAACGTTCCTCGTCGCCAACGACATCCAGTGATCAGTGGAACATGTTCCGGCAGCCAACCCCGGCGCCCGGAATCCCCGTGGCGACGCGAAAATCGAGTCGATGCGATCGCCACCGAGAACAATCGCGACTGCGCGCATAGCCTTCGGACATGGGCGTCTGTCACGCCTTGGCCTCTCGATCTTGAGGCCAGCTAGCGACCAGAGACGCCGCTGATCGAAACGCCGGGAGGAAGCTGGACTATGCCCTGACGCAGCTGGCCCGACAAAGTCCAGTACACATCCAAGTCGATGACCTCAAGGTTCTCGATATCGTCATTCCCGCCCAGGAAGAGCGGCACTCCATAGCCCACACATTGATCCCGGCCTAGCGGCAGCGACTCTCTGTTAGCCCGTGACCACGATTGGTAAAAGCTGTTTGCTAGGGCTGCATCAGCGTGCTCCGTCAGTTCCTCGTTGTGAAACTGTGCCAGCGAGACAGGGATTTCCAACGCTTCACCAGTGCCTGGCTCCAACAACAGAACCTGCGGCTCATTTCGTTCCACTCGACTGCTGTCCAGAGCGAACTGTCTACCAAGCCAGTCGTAGCCGAATGGGCATACACGGGTCGAAAACTCGGGGAACGCAGAAGCGACAAGAGCCATGGCCAACGGCCCAGTCTTGTCGTCGTGTACCCGGTACAGGCCCGACTCGAAGGATGCTCCCGCGAACTCTGCAGCGAACTCCCCATACCCAGCGGCACGAATCAAACGATCATCGATCCACGGCGCAGGCGGCAGAACGCGCGAGTCCCTGCGGGACGCGTACTCGGCCCTGAAACGCTGATACATCCAATTCCCCTCAACATTTCGACACGACAGTGACCAGGTGCCCGGCTCGACTCCCGCGAGGACCACACGCTCTGAGAACAGAACCTATTGTTGACCGAAAGCTCCAACGGCATCATGTTCGTCAACGCATCAGGAAAATGACCCGTGCCCGGTTAGACCGATCCCTGCTCTTCAAGCCTCGGTAATAGGTGCGGCAGATCCCACGCGGCCACAGGCTCTAAATCGTCGCAATTCACGGTGCCTGCGGGACGAATCTCACCACGCTCGTAGAGACTCGGCTCGCCTGTGAGGGCGTCCACAACCTTCATCGTCGGGGGCCAGTCATCCACCTCATCTCGGCTCTTGTCATGACCGACAAAAGTAACTCCATCGGCGCCGAAGACATGCCGGTAGACCCCCACAACGAACTGATAGTCGCGAGAACCTATCGGAGGTTCGTCCGGCGAAACCGTCATCTCTCGGTAAAAGGCCACACAAGAGTCTTTCAGCACTCGACCGTGAGCATATCTACCATCAGACAGTTGGAATTGGTAGACATCGCCAACTTTGCGCCTGCGCCCGCTCATGAATCAACCTCCCAGACTCACACGTCTCGCCAACTGTCTGAAGCGTTGTCAAGAATGACGAACTGGAGGCAACTCGACACTCTGGCGCCCACACGCCGGACAGTCAGCCTCTCGCAGGAAGCCGGTACTCCGGCCCATCCTTGAAGGTGACGAGCTTTCCGCCCCCACGTGCGTACTCCTCTGCTTCGGGCAGAATTCGATAAGACTTGTCGTAAGCGGATGCGCGCGGGCCGACAAACGTCGCCCCTGCCCTCGCTTGGTTGTGGATCGTTCGCTTGAACTTCTTCCACAACCGAGCCCGATCAAGGTCCGCAACATCCCACGACGCGCTGATCATGGTCTGCTCCAGACCCCAGTCCTCGATCAGCCCAAAGGTTACGAAGCACCCACCCGGCTTCTCTTCGCTCGGCACCTCCCCACCAGCCGGATACATCAAGACTCGCCGCACCGGGTTGTCCGCCTCGGATGTTAACTGAAAGAGCTGGCCCCTTTCAGACACGTTCACAACCCTCGTGGGGAAGAAGCGCTCAGCAATCAGCTCAAGTTCGTGAGCCTCCGCGAATGCATCAATCAGATCGCAAAGCTCGGATGGCGTGGCATGGAATTGCGCACCAAGCCGTCGGAACTGGGGTTCTGTCACGGGATGATCCTAGTTGTAGGGGACAAAGTACATCTCCCATCCGCCGTACTCTTCTAGATCGTTGAGGGCCTCGGCTTCCCGCTTGATCGGCGCACCTGACCTCCGGCTCTGCTTGCCGACGTTTATTCCGTAACGGCTGCCATCGGGCCGACGAACTGTGACGTCCGGACGACGGGAGGACTTCAATCCGCCCGTCGTATCTACGACGCTCTCCTTCTGGCCGAACCGTTGACCACCTCCGACGACCCTGCCGTCAGTAACCGAGTCCGCCACCTCTTTGATCTTCACGTTGTGAAGGCCCTCGCCGAATGGTTTCGGGCCGCGCTTCGCGCCGCCACTGCCAACGTCGCATGTGTTCTGATTGTGGACCAAGACCTCGTCTTCGCCCACGAAATACGTGTGGACGTCGTCGATCTCGAGGTTGTAGGCCTCTGCCCACCTAACGGTGCTGCGCTGCAGTCCAACGGCAGTCACCGCACCACCCTTCGGCGTGAGCAACTCGTCAGACTGGGACAACGCGTCCGCGCGCTGGAACTCGCCCTCGGACTCATTCCAGAACGGGTGGTCCGGCGTCGTAGTCAGTACAGACCCGCTGGACAGCTTGAGGTCCACGACTGCATCGCGGTGCTTGAAGACCGTCAGCACCTTCCGAACGACCTTGCGGCCGTTGGCCGGGTCTGTGGCCAGAACCTTGTCCCCGATCCTGACTTTCCGGATCGGTTTGCGTGATCCGTCGGCCATCAGCACTGTCGTCGCCCCGGCAAACGAGCAGGCGCTCGCCTTGGCGGTCTTTGGTGCCTCGGTGTCCGGCTTGGCCTTTGGTGCCGGGTCCGGGGCCTTCCGAGACTTCGGAGTGTCCTGAACCTTGCGGAAAGTCCTGTTCGCGACCGGCGCTTTCGGAGCCGGCTTGGGGGAAAAGTTCTTCGTGAACACTGCTGTACGCGGATTAGCCTTCAGCATGAACTTGCCGACTTTTGCTGCCTTCGTCCATGGCGTCGCGGACGCCACCTCGAAGGCGCAACCCCACGACATGCCCGAGCAAGCCTTGTAGTCGAACACGACCGTGCGGAATGCACCGCTGGCCGCGCCCTTGATCCCGCCCCACGACGGCTTCGCCCATCCCGGCCACAGACCGTCTGGATCCATCATCGTCACAGGACTGTTGTTGGCGTAGGCATAGCCATTCAGCTGCTGCGGATCCATCGGATCGATAACCGGGTCAACCGTGAGGAACCGACCCAAGGCCGTGTCGTACTCACGCGCCTCCAGATGGGTCGTGCCCAAGGCTCGATCCGTCGTCTTCCCCAGAAATCCCTTGTCACTAGGCCACGAAGCTGGCTCGGCCAGCGGATCACCATAGGGTGAGAAGCGACGCTTCGTGACTTGCTGGCTCGACCCCAAGACCGACACTTGTGGGGTGCCCTGGTGGTCCGTGATCAGGAAGTTGATCGATCCCGAAATACGCGTTGCGACCTTCTCGCCGCCCAGCGTGTAGTGACGAGTCGATGTGACCGCGGATCCGGTCGCCTTCACCTCCACCATGCCGGCGAACAGCGTCGTGGAATTTGATGCGCTGTCCCGCGCAATCAGGCGGTTTCCATTGGCGTCGTAGACGTACTCAGCCGACTCGGCACTACCTTCGTGCACTACCGACTTGACCCGGCCTTCGCGGTCCCATTCGTATGTTTGGGTCGTGTTGGCGGAGGCAGATCGACTAGTCGTGTTACCGGTCTGGTCATACTCGAACGATTCAGTTCCTGTCTGATCGCCGATCGCGGTAACTGAGCTCAACGCGTGCGGGTGCGCGGCCGTCGCGGCCGGGTAGTTTGACTGGAATGTGGTCGAAGTCTGGTTCGGGCCGCTTCCTCGAACTTTCTCCCACTGAGTCCGATTGCCTGCCGAATCGAACTCATACGAGTCCCAGTACGAATCCTTCTCGCCAAGTGTCTCCTTGGTGGGCGCAGCACAGTTCGTGGTCGCGCTCGTCCAGGCTTGTGTCATGCGTCGAAGGTGGTCGTACGTGAAGCACTGCCGGAAGCTGTCAGCTCCTGCGCCCGTCGTGTCGCCCGGAGCAATGTCGTTCAGAGTCTTGACGTTACCGGCTGGGTCGTAGCTGTAGCGCTGATCGAGGATGGCGGTCGTTCCGGAACCTTCGAGTGACCCCATCCTGCGTTCGAGACGCCGCGTGCCTACTTGGTAGTCACGGGTCTCGTAGACACCTTTTTGTAGCGCCGACTTGAACGTTCGCTGTAGCACTTCGCCGAACGGTGACAAGATCGTCTCGGGGACGATTGACGAGTACCCAGCGAGTTGGGTCTGGTTGCCAAGCGCGTCGTACCCGTACTGCAGAGTCTCTGACGGAAGTCCCGTGGTCGAGGGCAGTTGAACCGTCTTGACCGAACCATCAACGTTGTACGTCAGATTGGTGACGTAACCAGCCGCCTTATACAGAGCGGTTTCCGTTGACGGCAACATCAATTTGGTGCCGGTGGGACGACCGGAAGCGTCGTAACCAATTACCGAGGAGGTGTAGTCGCCCGCTGCGGTGTGCCTGGTCGATGACGTCGCCATGCCTGGCACCACGGTGTCGTAGACGCGGCTGGTCCGCAGCGTTCCGCTAGCGTTGTCGTCACGGGTTTTGACTTCACGCCCCAACGCGTCGTACTGAGTCCACAGCGTGACGCCACGGGCGTCAGTCGACGTGACCTGCCTGTCGAGGGAGTCGTACGTGAACGTGCTCGAACCCTTGTCTGGGTCAACATCTGTGATCAGTCGTCCACGAATGTCGTAGGACTTCTCCCACTTGCTACCCGCCTGATTTGTGATGGTTTTGAGCTCACCCCGCTTGGTGTACGCATAGGTGGTCGTTTCGCCGGGTCCTGTAGGCGCCGACGCCCTGTGCTCGACAAGGGAGGTCGTCTGTCCTCGAGCGTCGCTGAAGGTGGTGGTAGCGGTGTCGCCAGCTGGAGGGGTTACGCGAACACGGTCCGCGTCGTAGGCGGTCCTTTGGTCCCACAGATCGTCGCCGAATGACTTTGTTAGTTCACGTGTGGTCCGGCCAGCCAGATCATATTCGTATGCCGTCATCGTCGGCGTCGCGTTGTCCGCAGCGGTCACAAGGTTTCCGGATGGCACCGAGCTGTTGTAGAACGGACCTCTTTCGCTAGCCACCCACCCGCGCGAGTCGTACTCAGTTTCCGTGATGAGACGTCCGCCTCCCACGCCGGCGGCGCGTGACTGTGTGGACCGCGGCCTCAGCAATCCGTCGAAGATCTCGAAGGACGCCACATACTCATCAGTCGCGTTGAGTCGCTCCGTCTTGATCACACCGGGCGCGGTGTCGCTGTCTGTGTACGTGTATTTCGCGGTTGCCGTCTGGGTTGCCTTCGCTCGTCCTGGCTTCCACACCGCGGTGGTCCGGCCCAGAGCGTCGTAGGTGACGTCGGTGATGCGATTGGCTGCGTCCTTCGTGCGTGTCGGAACACCGCGCAATCTATCCAACGTCGTGATCGAGCTCTGTCCGAGAGCGTTGGTCGTCGTGACCGAATCTGCCGGGCCCGAAGTCGGCGAATACGCCGTGGTGGCGGTCTTGCCCGCCGCGTCGCTCTCTGATTTGACGCGACCGTAGTCATCGTATGTTCGGGTCTGATCGACCTGGTATTGAATCCCGGAGCTCCAGCCCGAGGCCGACAGCGCTTGGGTCACGTCGCCCTTGGTAGGAGACGAGCCCACCGCGCCTCCATCGTAGATGTACCGCTCGGCGGAGATGACGTCGTTCGCACCGGATGGTGCCGTATCGCAATCTCCAGCGGTGGTCACGACCTGAGAGACGAGGGCACTGATGTTCGCGGCATTGTTGACCGCGTACGACGTCTTGGTGCACCGGTCGTCGGTTGCGACGGAGGTGTCTCCAAGGTCCTCACTCGTTGTGATGAGACCGTCGTTGTTGTAGGTGTTGGTGACTCGAGTGATTCGTGTGCCACCCGTGCTGACCGGGCTCTTCGTGTCGCTCTTGGCCACAGCGACCACGCGCGCCTCACCGCCGCCTGTCGCCGTAGGATCGCTTGACCAGGGCGTGTTGATCTCGTGCTCGACGTTGTCTGCACCGGACCCAAGCTTGGTACTGGTTCGACGCACGAATCCGTTGAAGTAGTCGTGATCGGTGAGGTCTGGTGCGACGTCGTCCGTGACCGTGACGCTTCTGGTTCCACCGCCGACCTTTCGATCGCCATGCATGCCCCGCATGTAGAGCGTCTCGGTGCTCGTGGGGTTTTCGCTGGAGTGACCGACCCTCGTGGTGACCCGTTCATAGCCGCGCCACTGATTCCATGTGCGGTACTTCGCGCGAAGCATTGAACCTTCGTCATACCGCCACGCGCCGCCACCGGAGTAGGTGTAAGACGTGAGCTTGTCTGGCGCACCGCCAGTGCCGTCAGTTTCGACGACATTGTCGACCACCCACTTGTTGAAGAACTCCAGTTGTGGTGTCGTCGAACCGGCCGGCGTGTAATACGACGGGAAACAACGCTTGGTATTGCTGTCCAGTTCTGAGGCCGTGGGCTTGTTTTCCCAGGTGCAGTTCGTTGCCAGATAGTTGATCGAGATCTGTCCGCCGCTGCCGTTGTAGATGGTTCCCAGGCGGTGCTTGAGGAACTTCTGGATGCCGTCGCCGATCTGGTCAACTCGGTTGGGCAGAACATCTGACCTGAATCGCACCTTCGGCTGGGTGATAGCCGGGGTCTGGGACTTGCCCGTGCGCTGGATCGAGTTCAGCCACAGGCTCGCGGACGATCCGTCGCCGGGTGCCGGGAACGACTGATCCAGCGCCCAGGTGTCTACCGTCTTGTAGGCGCCGGCGGCGTCGCGGACCTGGGCATCAACTGTGGTCAGGCGCAGTCGGCTGAAGAACGCGGGTGACCACCTGTTCGAGCAGCTGGTGCTGCTCGTGCATACCTGATCGAACGGGACATCCGGCCAGTCCTTGGCGTGTGATGAGTCGAGCGTTGCGCAGGTGACTCCGGACTTGACGAGGCAGCGCTGGGCCGTTGTGAAGACGACACGGAACGGCGGTGTCGTTCCTTCGCTGGTCGTGCGGGTGCCGTACTCGATTTTCTTCAGGACCGAACCGCGGTCGTACTCGGGCCAAGCCGTGTTCTTGTTGGCACCGTATCGGTTCTTCTCCTGCGCGTAATACAGGGTCATGCTGTTGCTGTGGGGGTCTACGACGTAGTCGAGATTCCATCGCCATGCTTGGGTGCACCGAGAGGCAGCCCAAGTCGAAGCGTGGCAAGGTTCGCCGGACTGGTTTCCGTACACCGGAACCGTCGAAACGGAGTCTGTGACGTTCGAGGTGTCGCCAGTTCTGCGGGTCTTGCCGAAGTAGTACTTGGTGCCGTCGGTCGTGGTGGCCCGCCAGTATTCGCCGTCCCTGGCTCCGTTGCTCCCGCCGTCCAGTCGCTCGATCAGCGTTCCATCGTCCGTCTCAGACCGCCACACCGCTGACGAGCCAACGCGGATGAGCTTAGAAGACTGTCCACCCAGGGACATTGTCAGTCGTTGCCCATCCCAGCAAAGGTCACCAACTCCCGAGGGTGCGTTAGAACTTGCGGAGTCGTCCCGGCAAGGAACGTAGGAGCGCTCGATGAAACCGACGTCGAGGTCGAAACCATCGCCGATCCAGGAGGCCTGATTGTTCGTGCTCGAGGTCCGGCCGTCGATGGATGCCGACGCGTAGTTGATCGACAGATCAGGCGCTGGCCCATTGATGCTCTCGGGCGTGGGAATCGGATACGCCCAGTTGAAATCACCAGTCTGGCCACCGGCGGACCAAGATGAGCTCGACGCGAGGGGCGTTGCCGTGTAGTCGCCGGTTGAGCCTGAAGCGCTCGCTGCAAGGGCAACAACCATCGGCTGGCCTGCGGCTCCAGCCGAGACCTTTGCGGTGACAACCTGCTTTTCCGTGTCGTTGTTCGATACGAGTCCAGGCTCCTGCGCGGAGACAAAGACGGGATTGCCGTCGTTGTCTGTCTGTACCAGTTGAAGTCGGTTGGCCCAGTCCCCGCCGGCCGATGCCGCGAACGAGGAGTAGTCCACTGCTAGCTCCAGTGTCTCTTTCGACCCTTTCACGCCGGGTTTCACAGTGTTTGAGGGCCTGGGCCGGATCTCATAGACCAGACCGGGGCCCCGCTTGGCACCCAGGTCCTTTGTCTTGAGAACGGCGACGTCGAACTTTCGCGTTGTCTCAGGCTGTCGAGTTGTGCGTAGGGAGAGCCCAGTGCTGGCTGGCTTCGACCACGAGTTGGTGACTGCGACGGAGGCCTTGCTGTCCTTCTTTGGCCATTTCTGTGTCGGCACAGCAGATCGGGACTTGGCCGACAGCGTCGAAGGAACCTGTGGGACGTTCTTGACCGGTACCGACTTCTCCCGCTGCACGACGGGAGCACCGGGTGAGGCCTGCGCGCCCTGCACCGTGGCGAGCGACACGGTTGACGCCGACAGCGTGATCGCAAGGGTCAGGATGAGGCTGCGTTGGCCGCCTGAGTAGAGGTTCATGAGCAGCTCTCGTTACAGTCGGACCGGACCGAGTTGTTGTAGATGACGTTGGAGTCGATCGGGGTGAGGTAGCCCTGGATGAGGGTCAAATGATCGATGCCTCCGGTCCAGCGACTAGTGACGCCAGCAGTCGCTAGCGCGCCCCCGATCGCCAGTTGACCGCTGCTCTGGGCAGGTTGGTCAGAGATCTCGACATCTGCCGTGTAGTTCATTTCGGAGAGACCGTCGGGCAAGGAGATCGAGACGGTTCCGTTCATCGCGTCGAAACGCCCGACGACGTTGACCCAGGGGTCCAAATTTTGAACTGTCATATCGATTTCGCGGGGCACGAACGCGGTGACGTACGCATTCTTCGCCGCGTCCCAAACACTGAACGAGAAGCAGGTATCGGGCACTTCGCCGTCCTCCGGCGCTGGGCAGGAACCGCTCGACACGCCCAATTTGAAACCAGTCTTGGTGCCGTTGCTGTGACTCACTCCTGTGGCCGACCCTTGCTGGAACGGGTTGAGCCAGGCGGAGACCGCGAACGATCGGGATGTGTCGATCACGGCTCCCGTCGTTGTTGTTGACTCGCCGCCCTGGAATTTCAACGACGGGTCTGGCGTTCCGTTGCCGAACTCGTCTTCCTTGACTCCGCGGTACATCCACTGCAAATGGCCTACTGGCAGCGGGTTAAGTCCGCCGTTGTCGTCGAAGATGGACGGCACCGTTGCTGTCGGAGAGCCCTCGTCCATCAAGTAGGTGCGTGTTGTGAAGGAGTTGACGGTCTCGAACCGGTACTCAGCCGGCTCACTGACGTTGTTCGCGGCGTCATAGGCCCAGACATACAGGGTGTTGATGCCGATCTTCGGTGCCGTGACCGTCGTGGTCAGCCTGTGACCAGCGCCCGGAACCGCACCCCCTGTTGTCGGCGGCTGATCGTTGTTGAAGCGCCATCTGTACAAACTGATGTCCGGATTGAGGTCACCTTCTGCCGGGGCGAATGTCACCGACTTCTGCGTGTTTGGGTAACTCCACACCGTCGTATCGTCGACGCCAAGGATTTGAGGGGTCAGGGGCCGCTGAGGATCGACAATGATCGTGCAGGGCGCCGACCATGGTCCGGTGACTCCGTCAGAGGAACCGTCCTTGGAGTTGTCTTTTGCTATGACTCTCCACGTGTATACCTGCTTCTGCTTGATACCGCCCACGATCTTCACCGGGTCAAGAGGCATCAACGTCGACTCGTAGTACGTGTCACCAGGTGCCCGGTAGGCCGTCGAGACAGTTGTAATCCTCGCGCTTTCCGTGAGACTCGTTCCCCGGAAGAACTGGAAGCTAGCAAGCACCTTGTCACCTGAATCGGGGTCGCTGAGCTTTGCCTTGAGGCGAGGCCTCTGGTATCCCATATGTCGCTTCGCTTCGACTCCGGTACAGGTCACCGCCGGATTGGTAGTGAGCGCGGTGGGCTTACGCGGCTTCTGCGTGTAGCGAACCGTGAACTTCGCGTTCTTCGCAAACCGCTTCCAGCTCCGCGGGTCAGACTCGTCCTCAGCGCGAAGCCCGAACGTCATCCAGTTTCGCCCCTTGCTGGCGGCGTACTCGGCGGCTTCTTTGGCATCCCACTCGATCTCCTTGCCGCCAGGGGTACAACCGGAAAAGCCGTAGGCAGCCTTCTTCTCGTCTTGGAACTTGGACCAGCTGGGCTGATCGTTCCAGGTTGGACGGTTGTCGAGATTCATGTCCGATGTCCGATAGAGCTTGGTCACCGTCTTCGTGCACGACGCCGAATGCACCATGTTGGCGCTGAACTGTGCCGAGTAGACGTACGCGCCGTCGAGCGACGAAGGCATGCCGAAGTTCCAGAACAGACGCTTCGTGGACGTTCCCATTCCATAACCAGACTGGTGCCCCACGCCTTGGCTCGACTCACTCCAGTGCCAGAACTTGGTCGACGGATACTGCTTGAACACCATCGCCCACGAATGTCTGTTCCGCGTCACTTCCGGGTCTATGTACAGCGGGTACGTGACGTCCTCATCCTCTAGGGCATCAGCCGGCGCCTCCAGCACGAGCTCGTCACCAGCAAGTGTCGAATCCACGGTGGTGACCGCGTCACCCTCAGCAGGCCCTTCAGTTCGCTGTTCCACGGCCTCCGCCGTTGAGTCACCGACCGGCGTATTGGCCGCGTTGCGGACCTGCCCTGTCGAGTCCCACATCAACGGCTCCCCCGAGAATGCAACGGGCCGGCCGGAGTCATCGAGAATCTCGAGCGCTCCACCTGGTTCCTGTTGAGAAGAGCCGCCCTCGACAACGAAGCCGAGCTCCAGGCGGCTAAGTTCCGGATTGCTTGCGGCCTGCTCGTTCTTGACGACGAGCACCGTCGTGGGCCCGGTTTCGGTGACGGTCACCTTCAAATCGACGCCTTCAAGAACGTTCGAGTATGTCGCGACGTTCCCCTCGAGCTCCGGTGCCGGCAACTCGTCAGGCCATGAGAGCGTGACGCGCGCGCTTCCGACCGAGTAGCCGAACATGTCTTCAGAACCGCCGCCAGAAAGCGAGATGTCTCCCAAAGCTGCCTTCGGGCGCACCACGCCCTCAACAGTCTCAAGCGTGAGGTCTACCGGCTCCCAACCCTCCGCGCCCTTGACGCGTATCGGTAGAGCGTTGATCTCGCGAGTGTAGGTGCCGTCCGGGTTGGCGTAGACCGTGTCAGTTGTCGTGCGGGCGTCCTCAACCTCAACCGGCTCATCCGCATCTCGTGCCAGAGAGAACGGATCCCGCTTAATCGGCTCTTCATTGGCCACCGCCACCGATACGGACAGAGAGTTGACCAGCAACGTGGACGGAATAGCGATGGCGACAAGCGCGGCTCTGAGGTTTCTCACATAGGTAGATCCCACGGAAGCACGCGTTGTTACACCGGCTCGGTAACTATTTTCGCCACGCCGTCTCCCGCCCAACTGGCGGCTGACCTCAAGGCGGCGTTACCACGTAAGGATTCGAGCACCCTGGAACGTGTTCCACCGCCAACGCCTTCGGCCAGTTACAAAGCAAGGATGGGCTCCGACAAAAACCGTCGGAGCCCATCCTTATTTGTGCGCGAGGGGGGATTTGAACCCCCACGCCCTTGCGGACACTGGCACCTGAAGCCAGCGCGTCTACCATTCCGCCACCCGCGCATGGTCCAAGAAAACACGTCTCGAGGACCGACAAGGAAGTCTAACAGGCGGTCAGAACGAGCTTTCGTCCCGGCTACCCCCCTCGGACGACTCGCCTCTTCGCCCTCTCCCGATACGATCACATGGAACACCAACGAGCAGAGAAGGGGTGAGCGCAGATGGCGGGGGTGCTGCAACGTTTCGAGCAACGACTCGAAGGGGCGGTCACTGGCGCGTTTGCGCGGGCATTTCGCAGCGCCGTGCAGCCCGTGGAAATCGCTGCGGCCCTGCAGCGCGAGGTCGACAACTCTGCCCACATCCTGTCGCGCGAGCGCATGCTCGTACCGAATGACTTCACGGTCGAGCTGTCGCCGTCCGACTACGAGCGTCTCAATCCGTTCAGCACGACGCTGGCCGAAGAGCTCTCGACACTGGTCCACGAGCATGTGACCGAGCAGCGCTACACGCTGACCGGTCCCCTGGCGATCTCGTTCAAGAAGACCGGCGAGCTCAGCACCGGACGGTTCCGGGTGCGCAGCCGCACCAACGCCGCCGTGACACCGGTCGCCGGCCAGCGTATGACCGAGACCGCGGTCCGATCCTCCAACGTCGTGATCGAGGTCAACGGGATGAAACACCCGCTCGACCCTCCCGGCGTCGTGATCGGCCGCGGCAATGATGCCGACCTCAAGATCGACGATCCGGGTATCTCCAGGCGCCATGCGCAGATCAAGATCCACCAAAGCGGCACTGAGACGACCGTGACGATCGTCGACCTCGGCTCGACCAACGGAGTCGTGCTCAACGGTCACAAAGTGGCCACGGGTGTGGTCGGCGACGGTTCCGAGATCCGTCTGGGCAACACCATCATCGTCATCCGCATGAGTGAGGCCACCTGATGTCCGAGCTCACCCTGACCTTGATCAAGCTCGGCTTCCTGGCCGTGCTGTGGCTCTTCGTCCTGTCGGCCGTCTCGGTCATCAGATCCGACATCTTCGGCACGAAGGCCCCCTCCACTCCCCGACCGGCCAAGCAGAAGGCGCCCTCGACCAAGACCCGCAAGCCGCCGAGAGGCGTGCCGACCAAACTGCAGGTCGTGTCGGGTCCCAACAGCGGCCAGAGCGTGCCGCTGGGCGATGCGCCGATCCTGCTCGGGCGCGGCACCGACGCGGCCATCCGCCTCGACGACGACTACGTCTCGACCCGGCACGCCCGATTCGCCACGAACGGCGAGCAGTGGTTCGTCGAAGACCTCGGCTCGACCAATGGCACCTACCTCGGCAGCCAGCGCATCACCGCACCCGTACCGATCGGTCTCGGAATCCAGGTGCGCCTCGGCAAGACCATCGTCGAGCTGCAGAAGTAAGCCATGACCGCCCTGACGTATCGCTATGTCGCGCTGACCGACACCGGTCTGCGCCGCGCCGACAATGAGGACTCCGGCTACGCCAGCTCGCGACTCCTGGTCATCGCCGACGGTATGGGCGGAGCCGCTGCCGGCGAGATCGCCTCCTCCGAGACGCTGCACGTCATCCGTCAGCTCGACCGCGACCTCGACGTCGACGCCCTGGATGCGCTCGACCGGGCCGTCAACGATGCCAACAAACGACTCGCCGAGCTCATCGCGCGCGATCCGGCCGTCGAAGGCATGGGCACGACGCTCGACGCATTGCTGTGGGATGGCGAGAAGTTCGCCTTCGCGCACCTCGGCGACTCCCGGGTGTACCGGTTGCGATCTGGCGAGTTGAATCAGATCAGCACCGATCACACCTTCGTGCAGAGTCTGATCGACGAGGGCCGCATCTCGGCCGCAGAGGCCCGCGTACATCCGCACCGCTCCCTGATCCTGCGCGCGATGCTGGGTCGCGACGACAACGGCGCCGACCTGAGCTGGGTTCAGCCCGTCCTCGGTGACCGCTACCTGCTCTGCAGCGATGGCCTGTCCGACATGGTCGAGGATCCGGTCATCGCCCGCGCACTCGGCGCCGAGACGATCGACATGGCTGCGACCGAACTCGTCCGGCTCGCCCTGGAGGCCGGTGGGGTCGACAACGTCACGGTCGTGATCGCCGAGTTCGTCGAGGCCGGCTCAGATCCCGACGAACATCTCTCGTGCGCCGACGGCCGGCCGCAACTCGTGGGTGCCGCGAGCCAGCAGGAGCGCCCCCGCACAGGCGCCGCCGGCAGCGGTCACGATCAGCTGACCAACTTCGATCCCGAAGAGCTTCGCTACGCCCCGCGTGCACCTGACAGACGTCGGTGGGTGCGCTGGACCGCCGGCCTCCTGGTGATCGCGGCGATCCTGGCCGCGGCCGGCACCTACGCCTACAAGTGGACGCAGGACCAGTACTTCGTGGCCGCCCAAGACGGCAAGGTGGCGATCTTCCGGGGTGTCCAGGTCGACATCCCGGGCATCACGCTGCAGCACGTCGAAGAGCAGACCGAGATCGCCCTGACCTCGCTCAGCGACTTCCAGCGCCGACAGATCGAAGCCGGCGTCGAGGCGTCCAGCAAGGCAGACGCCCGCAAGACCGTCGCCGAACTCGACGTCACGCCGGTGCCGCCGCCGACCCCTACTCCCACGACCACCACCCCGACACCCAAGACAACCAAGACCACCAAGGCCGCCAGTTCGGCCAACGTGGCATGGAAGCCATGACGACCCCCGTGTGGGTTCCCCGCAAACGCCGTGGAGCCGAATTCTTCCTGACCGTGCTCGCGGTGTTCATCGGCATCTTCGCGTACGCGTCGGTGGGCCTGGGTGTCGAAGGCCGGATCCCGGCCGATACCTACAAGCTCGGTGGCGCCCTCGTCGTTGTCGCGATCGCGACCCATCTGATCGTCCGCAAGGTCGCGCCCTACGCCGATCCGGTCCTACTCCCCCTCGTCATCGCGCTCAACGGCTTGGGACTGGCGATGATCTACCGGCTCGACCTGGGTCGCCAACAGATCAATCCGGACCGGGCGGCCTTCGCCAACTCTCAGCTGATCTGGACCACGATCGGCATCGTGGCCTTCGCCGCGATCATGATCCTGGTCCACGACCACCGACGGTTGCAGTCGCTGACCTACACCTTCGGGTTCGTGGCCATCGCCCTGCTCGTCCTGCCGCTGATACCCGGCCTGGGCCGGACCATCAACGGTGCCCGCATCTGGGTCAGCTTCGCCGGATTCAGCTTCCAGCCGGGCGAAGCCGCCAAGGTGTGCCTGGCAATCTTCTTCGCGGGCTACCTCGTGGTCAAACGGGACGCGCTCGCGCTCGCCGGCCGGCGGGTCATCGGCATCGATCTGCCTCGTGGCCGCGATCTCGGGCCGATCCTGGCCTGCTGGCTCATCAGCGTCGGCATCCTGGTGTTCCAGCGCGATCTCGGTTCGTCCCTGCTGTTCTTCGGACTGTTCGTCGTGATGCTGTACGTCGCGACCGAGCGCCCCGGCTGGATCGTGGTCGGCGCCGGACTGTTCGCGGTCGGCGCCTACTTCGGCTACCTGGCCTTTGGTCACGTCCGTACCCGCTTCGATGCCTGGCTCGACCCGTTCTCCAATCCCGACGACAACTTCCAGGTCATTAGCGGTCTCTTCGGGTTGGCCCATGGCGGGGTGCTCGGGCAGGGCCTAGGGCAGGGCAGTCCGCAGCTGACGCCCTATTCCTTCTCCGATTACATCGCCGCCTCGATGGGCGAAGAGCTCGGCCTGACCGGCCTCATGGCGATCCTGCTGATCTACGGGCTCATCGTCGAACGCGGTCTGCGCATCTCCCTGACGTGCCGTGACGCATTCGGCAAACTGCTCGCAGCCGGTCTGGCCTTCTCGTTCGCCTTGCAGGTCTTCGTCGTCGTCGGTGGCGTCACGCGGCTCATCCCGCTGACGGGTCTGACGACGCCGTTCCTCGCCCAAGGCGGTTCGTCTGTCGTCATGAACTGGGCCATCATCGGCCTGCTCCTGCGCATCAGCGATCAGACCAGGCGTCCCGCCCCGGAGATCTCGACCTTCCAAAGTGACGAGGAGACCCAGGTGGTGAAGCTGTCATGAACCGCCCGATCCGCAATATCGCCATCGTGTGCCTCGTGATGTTCGTGGCACTGCTCGTCAACATCAACTTCGTCCAGTTCGTCAACGCCGACAGCCTGAACGCCAAGAACGGCAACAAGCGTGTCATCAACGAGCAGTTCTCGCGTGATCGCGGCGCGATCCTCGTCGACGGCAAAGCGGTCGCCGAAAGCGTCAAGTCCGATGACGAGTACAAGTTCCAGCGCGAATACCCCGACGGCGGCCTCTACGCCCCGCTGACCGGCTACTTCTCGTACGTCTTCGGTCGCGGCGGCCTGGAGAACTCCCAGAACCCGGTGCTCTCAGGCAGCGACGACCGGCTGTTCGTCAACCAGGTCGTCGACCTGCTGTCGAACCGCCAGCGCAAGGGCGGAAGCGTCGAGCTGACGATCGATCCGCTGGCCCAAAAGACCGCAGCCGACGGCCTCGAGGCGCTCGGCAAGGGGACCAAGGGAGCCGTTGCGGCATTCGATCCCAAGACCGGCGCGATCCTGGCCATGGTCACGCAGCCGTCGTACAACCCCAACAAGCTCGCCAGCCACGATTTCGGTGCGGTGCAGAAGTCGTGGGACAAGCTGAACAGCGACAAAGATCAGCCCATGCTCAACCGGGCCGCGCAGCAGACCCTGCCGCCCGGATCGACGTTCAAGCTCGTCACCGCGGCCGCGGCGCTCGAGAACGGGATCGTCGACGATATCGACGACAAGGTCAAGGCCGGCGCCAGGCTGAGCTTCGGCGGCGCGGCCGGCTCCTACACGCTGCCCAATGAAGGCGGCGGCAACTGCGGCGGCGACCGGATAACCCTCGAACGGGCAATGAACGTCTCGTGCAATGTCGCCTTCGGCGCACTCGCACTGAAGGTAGGCCAGGAAGACCTGGAGGCCCAGGCGGCCAAGTTCGGCTTCGGCACCGACCCACTGGAGAACCTGCCGATGAGTCCCAGCCGGACCACCTCGGGCAGCGAAGAGCTCAACCAGCCCCAATTGGCCCAGTCGGGCATCGGCCAGTTCGAGGTCGCCGCGACTCCCCTGCAGATGGCCATGGTCGTCGCCGGCATCGCGAACGACGGCAAGGTCATGAAGCCCTACGTCGTCGACACCGTCCGCGCACCCAATCTGCGGGTGCTCGACAAGGCCGAACCGTCCCAGCTCAGCGAAGCCGTCAGCTCCAGCACGGCCCGCAAGCTGCGCGAGATGATGATCAGCACCGTCGAGGTCGGAACCGCGACGTCGGCTCAGATCCCCGGTGTCGAGGTCGGCGCGAAGACCGGCACCGCCCAGTCAACCCAAGACCGACCGCCCTACGCCTGGTTCGTCTCATACGCCAAGGACGGCGACCGCCAAGTCGCCGTGGCCGTGGTCGTCGAGTCGAGCAACACCGAACGCAGCGAGATCGCCGGTGGGCGACTCGCCGGCCCCATCGCCAAATCCGTCATGGAAGCAGTGCTGGGTAAATGATCCACGTACTCACAAAGACCCTCAGCGAGTTCGGCGACGGTGTGCGCATGTCTGATGCAACGACGCTGGCCCTACTCGCACTCACTTCACGTTCTGGGAGACTGACACAATGACCGAATCCGGCGACGAGACGATCCGCCTGGGCGACCGCTACGAACTCGGCGGTCTGCTGGGGCGCGGCGGTATGGCCGATGTGCGTGTGGGTCGAGACCTCCGCCTCGGCCGCACGGTCGCGGTCAAGCAACTGCGCGGCGATCTGTCCGCGGACGACACGTTCCAGGCCAGGTTCCGCCGCGAGGCGCAGTCATCGGCGGCGCTCAACCACCCGTCGATCGTCGCGGTGTACGACACCGGCGAGTCGATCGACAAGCACGGCAGCCACGTGCCGTACATCGTGATGGAGTACGTCGAGGGCCAGACCCTGCGCGATATCTTGCGCGGAGCTGAGAACGGCCGCAAGATCCTGCCCGAGCGCTCCCTGTCGATCACCGCTGACATCCTCAGCGCGCTCGACTACAGCCACCGATCCGGCATCATCCACCGCGATATCAAGCCGGCCAATGTCATGCTGACGCCATCGGGCCAGGTCAAGGTCATGGACTTCGGCATCGCGCGGGCAATCGCCGACACCTCGTCGGCGATGACCCAGACCGCAGCCGTGATCGGCACGGCCCAGTACCTCTCCCCCGAACAGGCCCGCGGCGAGACCGTCGACGCCCGCAGCGATATCTACTCGACGGGCTGCCTGCTGTACGAGCTGTTGACGGGACGTCCGCCGTTCGTCGGCGACAGCCCGGTCTCGGTCGCGTACCAGCATGTCCGCGAGGAGGCGCGTCCGCCGTCGCAGCTCAATCCCGATGTCAGCCAGGCGATCGACCACATCGTCGCCAAGTCATTGGCCAAGCGGGTCGAGGACCGCTACCAAAGCGCGGCCGAGATGCGCAAGGACATCGAACGGGTTCTGGCCGGCCATCAGGTCGACGCACCCACTGCCGCGACGTCGATCGTGCCGGGTGCCACCGCGGTGGCGCCAGCTGCGGCTGTGGCGGCGGCCGGTTCACGTCCGCCCACCCCGCCTGAGGAAGAGGCTGACGACCGTTCCGGCATGTGGTGGGCCATCGGCGCGCTCGTGCTGGTCATCATCGCCGCGATCGTCGGCGTCTTGTGGATGACCGGGGCCTTCGACTCCAAGGAGCCACCCCCGGTCAAACAGGTCAGCGTCGTCGATGTCTCGGGCATGACCGTTGACAACGCCGAGCGCGCCCTGACCGCCAAGGGATTCGTGGTCGGCGAGGTCCGAGAGCAGGCCAGTGCCGATGTCGAGAAGGACGAGGTCATCGAGACCGATCCCCCAGCCGACACCAAGGTCGATGAAGGAACGACAGTCGACATCGTCGTCAGCACCGGGCCGGAGACGCAGAAAATGCCGGACGTACGCGGTCTGCCGTTCAGCAATGCCAAGTCAACGCTCGAGGACGCGCCCTACAACTTCAAGGTCATCCGCAAGAACGTCGACAACACCGCAGCCAAGGACGAGGTCATCAATACGACCCCGACGCCCAACTCCGATGTCCAGGTCGGTGCGGAGGTGACGGTGTTCGTGTCAAGGGGTCAAGTCATGGTGCCCGACCTGGTCGGCAAGGACATCGAGGAAGCCAAGGGTCTGCTCGAAGAGCTCGGATTGAAGGTCACGACAACCGCCGATCCCAACTCGACCGCACTGGAGAACGAGGTGACCGCGCAGTCGGTCTCGTCCGGAACCCAGGTCGCCCGCGGCTCGACGGTCGCCCTGACCTATTCGACCAATCCCGGCGATGCCGATGCCGATGGCGACGGCGGGGAGATCCCCACCGATCCGACCGATCCAGGTGGCGGCGGGACGGATCCCCTCGGCGGCGACTGAGACCGGACACAGATGCCAAGGGCCGCTCGGAAGACTTCTTCCGGGCGGCCCTTGGCGTTGTCAGTGTCAGCTGTAGACCTTTTCGGTCCAGCCGCTCGCGATCTTCCCGTATCCCACGATGTCAGCGCCCGAACCGTCCGTGGCGACCTTGTCGAAGTACAGGTTGACGTCGCCGTTCTTGAGCACCCCGATCATGACCCGACCGGACACCTTGCCGGTTGTGGAGTTGTAGCAGTCGCCGGTCTGCAGAGCCTTGAAGCCACCCCAGGTGGAGGCTTTGAGCACCTTGCTGCTCCACTGACTCGGGTTGTCGAGTGGCACCGTGTACTCGATGAGCTTTCCTCCCGCGCTGGTGGCGACAAAGATGTCGGCCTTGCGCGTCGTACCGGCAACGACCCCTGTGCGGTCATATGTGATGGTGTTGAGCGACCAACCGCTGGCACCGATCGTGGCCCGCGTGTGGGGTGCCGCACTGCCGGCACTGGTCTGGTAGCGGTAGAAGCCATTGGCATCGCTGAGCCCGTACAGCAGGGAGTTCCCATTCGGCAGATTGCTGCCCCAGGTCAGCGATCGGATCGATCCCCAGGTCTGGTTGACCGACTTCTTGGTGATGACGACATCGTTATAGCTCGTCTTGGCGCTGACCCCGACGCTGTACAGATTGCCGTCCGCGCTGTTGGCCAGATAGCCCTCGCCGATGAAGTCCATGCCGCCGGAGCCCGTGCCGACCATCCCGCGCGGCACGAAGCCGAGCCGCCCCGGATTGTAGGTGTTCGAAGTGAGCTTGCCGCTGGCGTATTGACGCTTCACGATGGCGCCCGTGCTGGTCACACCCCGAAATGAGACGAAACAGGTTCCCGGCGGGGAGGCCGCAGCGGCTGGTGACGCCACGAGCGTCGACGTAGCGACGGCCAGGCCCGTGCTCGCGAGGACCGCGGCCGCCGATGTCGCGATGGCGACGGACTTCTTGGTCCGTGATGTCGGTCCGAACGTTGCTGAAAAGATGATTGCCCCCGATTGTCGATGTTGCTGACTGTCCGACACAGGCTTTCACATGCTGCCGGCCGCTGCCCCTCGTGGGCGTTCAGCGACGCGTAGCGCGAGCCGTGACGAGGGCGAGGACCGCTGCGATCGTGAAGGCCCCGAAGAGCCAACGCGCCGCGTCCTGAGTTCCGTCGATACCGGCCACATCGGAGAATCCGGCAACATTGGCGATCGCCCCGGCGATCGCCGATCCGAACGCGGTCGCGGTCAGTTGGATCGTGGTGACCGACGAGCCGGCGAGACTCTGCTCCTCATCCGGAACGTGTTGCAAGACCATCGTGATCAGGTGTGGCCAGGCCATACCCACGCCCCAGCCCAGGAACAGCAGACCGACCGCGACCCCGCTGATCGCCAGGACGCCGTCTGAGTGGACGGGTCCGGTGAACACCAGGACGATCAGGCCGATCGCCGAGAACGCCGGCGCGATCGCGATGACAGTGCCGCGACGGTGTCCCATGCCGCTGCAGACGATCGAGCCCGCAGTCCAGCCGGCAGCCATGACGGCCCCGAGGTAACCGGCCGCAAGCGGTCCCATTCCCTGTAGATTCTGGCCGAAGTACGGCACGAAGACCTCGACCGTGCTGGCGATGACCAGAAACACCATCGTCAGATACACCAGTCGAAGGCGCGCATGAGGTCCGAATGCGGCGGCGGGGATGAGCCGGAGCGTCGCACCGCGCTCATGTCTGAGCCAGGCGACCAGCAACACGACGGCGATCAAAAGGCCGACCACGTTGATCGACAGTCGAGACGAGATGCTCGCCGCGGAGATGACCAGGACCGCCGCGGCCAGGAGACCCACGCTGAGCCACGGGATCCGCGGCACCACCCCGTCAGCTCCTGCTGGCAGACGCGCCGCACCCCAGACGCCGAAGAAGAGCACGAACGGGACCAGGACCCAAAATGCCCATCGCCAGGCGTCGAGTTCGGCGAACGCTCCCCCGAGTGCGGGGCCGACCAGCGTCGCGACGCCCCACATCGCCGAAACCAGCGCCATGGCGCGCGGCCACAGCACTTCGTCGAACGTGATCCGCACCATCGAGTAACACAGCGCGAACAGCAGACCGCCACCAAGCCCCTGCACGAGTCGTCCGGTCAGCAGGATCGGCATCGTGGGAGCGAGGGCGCAGATCGCAGTGCCGACACCGAGGGCCAATGCCGCGATGCGGTAGCTGCTCCGCGGTCCGCGGGAACCCAAGAACACCGCGGCGACCGTCGACCCGAGGACCGAGGCGAAGACGAACACCGTCGTGGCCCACGCATAGAGATTCGCCCCACCGAGATCGGCAGTCACCGAGGGCAGGATCGTGGTCGCGAGGTAGACGTTGACCGCATGCAACGCCACGCCCGCGGCCAGCGTCGCGGCGACCGGTCCGTGCTTGCGGTCAAATAGCGCGCCCCACCCTGTCGCAGGGTCTCGCGCACCTCTTGCAGTCCGACCTGACGGCATGTCCACTCTCAATTCCACCTATCGTTCCTATACGGCTCGTAACGTAACATACGCTAGACTTGACTCGATGCCTGACCACACGACACTCCCTGACAGCCAGCACGACGAAACCGGCCGCAACCTGGGCGGTCGTCCTCGCGACCGCACGATCGACCAGGCCATCCTCGATGCCGGCCTCACCTTGCTCGACGAGGTCGGCTACTCGCGCATGACGCTCGAAGCAGTCGCCCGCCGAGCGAGCACCACCAAACCGACGATCTACCGCCGGTGGGCCACACTGCCCGAACTGCTGCTCGATGCCCTGACCGATCGACTCGGCGAACTCGACGTACCCGATACCGGCTGCACGATCTGTGATCTCAGCGATGCGATCAAGATCCATGTCGATGCCTTTCAACGGATGCCACCGCACGCCCTCGCCTCCTTGCTCGCCGACTGCAATGACGATCCCCAGCGGCGCGAGGCGTTCATGGCAGCGCTATTCGATCCTCCGCGTCGAGCCGTCGGTCAAGTGCTCGACAGCGCGATCGGCCGCGGCGACCTACGCGAGAACGTCGACCGAGACCTGTTGCTGGATCTTTTGGCGTCACTGGTCCACTATCGCGCGATCTTCGGCCATGCCTCCACCGACGATGCCGAGGTCGAACGCGCCGTCCACGCCTTGCTCCGCGGAGTCGCAGCCGACTACCAGCACCTCGTCGCGGTCAGCAAGCGCAAAGCCGGCACCTCACACCTGCACCACCGACACGTCGACTAAGGAGTCGCGAGCTTGGCATGGGTCAAAGACACCGGATTCTCATAGGCCTTCACGACAAGCCGGTCAACCCATTCGATCTCGAGTCCGAGCTGGTAATCCCGCGAATAGCGGGCGTAGCTGAGAGTCTCAGGCGACGTTGCCATGGCTCGCTCCATACCTGTCGTGTCACCGATCGCCTCGATGACATAGGGCGGCGAGTAAGGGACCCCGTCGAGGATCACGACATTGCCGACACAGACGATCCCGGTCGTGGCCATGAGGCGCTGACCCTGCAATGAGATCGCTTCGGCACCTCCGGTCCAGAGTGCGTTGACATAGGCCTGGATGTCTTGCTGATGCACGATCTGATAATTCGCGTCGATATCGGAGTCTTTTCCCGCATCGGGCGCATCGGTCAACGTGACCCGCAGACCCGGACCCCGCACGGCAGTCAGACCCGTGGCCGGTTCCAGCTCCTCGACCTTCTCGCGCAACTTGTCGAGCCCGGTGCCCGAAACGCCCGATGACAGGGCGTCGATCTCAGCCCGCAGTGACTTGGCCTCATTGCGCCGTTCCTCGATGCGCTGGGACCTCTCCTGCAGCAGCGAGGAGACATCGCCCCCGGCGGGGCGCAGATCATCGCCATCGGCGCTGATCGAAGCCGTCACGAACACGAAGCCGCTCAAGACGAACAGGAGCAGCACGATGACAGGCGAGTGCTGGCGCGCATGAGAGCCTCGCTTCGCCATGCCGTATTCCTCCCTGGTCCGACGACGACTAGGCTATCGGAGACCACCCACCGATGCGGCCTCGCGCCGCAACGAGCATCCGGAGACGTTGTGGCGAGAAACAAGACCCCCCGGGGCCCCAAGGCCCAGAAGATCGGCAACCGCTGGGCAGGTCCGGCGATGCTGACCTCAGCCATCGTCGGCTTGGTCTGGATCGTGGTGTTCTACGTACTCAACGGCCAGGACATCGACTACCCGTCATTCCTGGACTGGTACTCCGACCTCGGGAACTGGAACCTGGTCATCGGTATGGGCTTCATCGTGGCAGCCTTCGGCTTCGCGATGAAGTGGGAATGAATCACACACGTGTAGTTATCCACAGCTGTGTGCACAGTTGTTGATAATGACATGGCTGTAGTTCCCTGCGCGGCCGGTCAGAGCAGGTAGTTCGTCCTCAGCACCACAGCCGCGATGACACTTATCCACAAGATCGCGAATGCGCTGAGCTGGGCCAGCTTCTTCTGATCGCGCGGCGCATATGCAAAGGCCGCGCCCAGCACGACGCCGGCGACGAAACCGCCCAGATGACCCTGCCAGCTGATCGAGGCATTGGTCACGCTGACGACGGCGTTGATCGCCAGCAGGACGAGCAGGGTCCGCACGTCCTCCTTGGCGCGCAAGAGCAGGAGCAACGCCATTCCGAACAGTCCGAACACGGCGCCGGAAGCACCGATCGTGTAGACGAACGGGTCGGTCAGGACGTAGACGAATGCCGAGGCGACGACCGCGGAGGTGAAATAGGCCGCAACGTAACGAACCGTGCCAAGTGCACGTTCGACGAAGGGGCCGAATAGGAACAGCACGATCAGATTCGACAACAAGTGCCACAGATCGTTGTGCAGGAAGGCCGACGTGACCATACGCCACAGTTCGCCGTCGGCCACCGGGATGCCGGCCTGAGCACCGTTGGTGAAGAAGTCGCCCGTGCGGCCCCCGGTCAGCTGCGTCACGACGAATGCGATCGCATTGATCGCGATCAGGACGGTCGTGACCCGTCCTGCGTGTGCCGAGATGGCGCCACCGGCGACGGTACGCGGAGCACGGACCGTCTTGGCGCCCTCGTTCACGCAGGACGAGCACTGAAAACCGACAGAGGCATCCCTCATGCACTCCGGACAGATCAACCGCTCACAGCGCTGGCACGAGATATAGGCCTCGCGGTCAGGATGCCGGTAGCAGCGATGGTCCGAAGTGGGGAGGTTCATCCCTCGGAGCGGGAGATCGTCAACTTCTCGATGACGACCGGATCGTGGGGCTTGTCGAAGCGGTCGGTCGCGACGACACCGATCTTGTCGACGACGGCCTTGCTGGCCTCGTCGACAACTTCACCGAAGATCGTGTGCTTGCGGGTCAGCCAAGCGGTCGGCACCAGCGTGATGAAGAACTGCGAGCCGTTCGTGCCGGGTCCGGCATTCGCCATCGCCAGCAGGTAGGGACGATCGAACTGCAGGTCTGGATGGAACTCGTCCTTGAACGTGTATCCGGGTCCGCCGGTACCCGTACCGAGCGGGTCACCACCCTGGAGCATGAAGTCCTTGATGATGCGGTGGAACACCAGTCCGTCGTAGAACGGCTTGGAAGTCGGCTTGCGCGTCTCGGGGTCAAGGAATTCCTTGGTGCCCTCGGCGAGGCCGACGAAGTTGTTGACGGTTTCGGGCGCGTGGTTGGGGAAGAGCTCCACGACGATGTCGCCGTGGTTGGTCTTGAAGGTCGCGGTGAGCTGCGAGGCCACAGGGGGATTCCTTTCGAAAGTGCTGTACGCATCTTCCCACGGCCGGCCAACCAGCACCCCACGGCGGTCATTCCCAGGTCACAGTGACTACCGGTCGCTATCGTTGGCCCATGTCGAACAGCTCTTCACGCCACCCGATCCGCAAGCTCGTCCTTATCGCGGCAGTCATCGCCGCCGTGCTTGCATTCCGCAATGCCTCCGCCAACAAAGGCGGCTCGTACGATCCGACGGCACCCGGCAACGGCGCATGACGGTTCACGTCGAACGCACTGCCGATGACATCGCGGTCGTCACATTCAGTGAGCCGCCGGTCAACCTGTATTCGCTGCAGATGCACGCCGATTTCGACCGTGCCCTGGACCAGGTCGCCGCTGATCTGCCCCGCGCGCTGCTGATCCGCGCCGAGGGCAAGGTCGTCTCCGGCGGGGTGGACGTGTCCCAGTTCCATGCCCAGAAGACCAAAGCCGCGACCAAGGTGCTCTATGACCGGATGCTCGAGCTGCCCAACCGCATCGAGGCACTGGACGTGCCGACCTTCTTCGCCGCACATGGTCTGACCTTGACCTGGGCGTTCGAGGTGGCCGTGGCCTGCGATCTGATCCTTGCCTCCGAGAAGGCCAAGTTCGGGCTGGTCGAGCGGGTCATCGGATTGACCCCGACGATGGGCGGGACCCAACGCCTGGCCGCGCGGGCCGGCGTCGGACGCGCCAAGGAGTTCGTCTTCACCGGTGACCTCTACGATGCGCACACTCTGGAACGCTGGAATGTCGTCAACCGGGTTCTGCCGGTCGACGGATTCGACGAATCGGTCATGACGTTCGTCCGTCAGATCGCCACGGGTCCGACTCAGGCCTTCGGCGCGGCCAAGCAGATCCTGCGCCACTTCGAGTCCGGGGGAGTGCCCCAAGCCAATGCCCACACGACCGCGATCGCCGCAGAGCTCTTCGACACCCAAGACCTGCAACGCGGAATGGAGTCATTTCTGACCGAGGGTCCCGGCAAGGCGACGTTTACGGGGCGCTGACGCCTGCGTTATCCGCGAGCACGATCCGGGTCGTGCGGCGCTCGGCCCAAAAGCTCACGAACGGGATCGTCGCCAACAACATCGTCAGGATCGTCTGGCCGGGCTGCCAGCGGTTACGGGTCGCCAGAATCGCGATGATCACAAGCAGTCCCATGAACAGCACGCCATGCACCTGATCGACGATCATGATGAGGTCGTCATTGCGGTTCCACCACGAGACCGGATCGGTCGCGCGCTGTGCGATCGCGGCACCGCAGACGAACAGCAGATTGAGACCCAGGATCGTCGCGAGCACCTGGTAGGGACGTAGTGGTCCGAGGGGATTCTTCACTGTTTCAGGCTACCTTTCGGCCTGTAGAGCGGGCCGTCTCGACCGTCATCCGCCACCACATGAACGCTGCGAACGCGCCGAATACCCACCACTGCAGCGCATAGGCCAGATTCCGCAGGCCCTCAGTCCACGACACGTCATCGGGCTGCGGCGGCTCGACGAGCTCGAGACCCCCGCTGATGGACGCATCGGTGCTGATGGCGAATCCGGAGTACAAGTCGTACGACACTTCGTTGAGCAGCGCCGGGATGCGGACCGAACCGATCGTGCGGCTCGCGGCATCGAATGGCGTACCTGCCTTCTCACCCGGCTCCAGCACGGCCTTGATCTTGCGATCGCCCTGCGGCGCCGGGGGCAACTCACCGGGCTCGGCTGCCCAGCCGCGCAGGATCAGCAGGGCGTCGCCGCTGCTGCGGACCATGAACGGTGCCATCAGCCATGCGCCGGTGCGATCGCCTTGTGACTTGTCGATGACCCAGAACTGGTCACCGGTCGGCGCGAACTCGCCGACGACCGTGACCGGACGATGGTTGAACGTCTTGAGAAATGCGCTTCCGGGTTTCCACAATCCGTCGAACGCGACGGTCGGTACCACGCGCTTCTCGGTCTGCTCGTCATGCTGCCGGTCGTCGTAGGCGCCGGCCTGCCACAAACCCATCACAATGCAGAACAAGACCGCCGCGACGGCGAAAATGTGGAGGCCGACCAGCCCTGGCGAGAACCAGGACCGCAGCGGTGTCTTACGTGTCACGCCGTGAAGGGCACGACGTCCGGGTAGAGCGGGAAGCGTTCGGCCAGGGCGGTCACCCGCTTGCGCAGTCCTTCGAGGTCTACCTCACCCGGCTGCAGCGCTGCCGCGATGATCTCGGCGACCTCTGTGAACTCCTCGGCCCCGAAACCCCGGGTGGCAAGTGCCGGCGTACCGACCCGCAGACCCGAGGTGACCATCGGCGGCCGGGGATCGTTGGGGACCGAATTCCGGTTGACCGTGATGCCGGCCTCGTGCAGGCGATCTTCGGCCTGCTGGCCGTCGAGCTCGGAGTCGCGCAGATCGACCAGCACCAGGTGGACGTCGGTTCCGCCGCTGAGAACTTTGACGCCGGCCGAGGTCATATCGTCGGCGAGCAGTCGCTTGGCGAGAATCTGTGCGCCTTCGATCGTGCGCTCCTGACGCTCCTTGAAACCGGGCTCCAACGCCATTTTGAAGGCAACCGCCTTCGCGGCGATAACGTGCTCGAGGGGTCCGCCCTGCTGACCGGGGAACACCGCCGACCGGATCTTCTTGGCAACCTCGGCGTCATTGGTCAAGATCGCGCCACCGCGTGGGCCGCCCAATGTCTTGTGAGTTGTCGTGGTGACGATATGTGCGTGGGGGAGCGGACTGGGGTGCAGACCGGCGGCCACGAGTCCGGCGAAATGCGCCATGTCGACCCACAACTTGGCGTCCACCTCGTCGGCGATCTCGCGGAACAGCGCGAAGTCGAGCTGACGCGGATAAGCCGACCAGCCCGCGATGATGACTGCCGGCTTGTGCTCGATGGCCAGCGCGCGAACCTCGTCCATGTCGACGAGCCCGGTCTCGGGCACGACGTGATAGGCGATCGGGTTGTAGATCTTTCCCGAGAAGTTGAGCTTCATGCCATGTGTCAGATGGCCGCCATTGGCCAGGTCGAGTCCCAGGATCGTGTCACCGGCCGTCGCGATCGCATGAAGAGCCGCGGCATTCGCGGTGGCACCGGAGTGCGGCTGGACATTGGCGTATTCGGCATCGAACAACTGCTTGAGCCGATCGATCGCGATCGTCTCGACCTGGTCGACGAATTCACAACCGCCGTAATAGCGCTTGCCCGGGTAACCCTCGGCGTACTTGTTAGTCAGCACGCTTCCCTGTGCTTGCAGTGCCGCCACCGGGGCGAAGTTCTCCGATGCGATCATCTCGAGCGTCGACTGCTGGCGGTGCAGCTCAGCGTCGAGAAGCGCGGCGATGTCGGGGTCGAAAGCAGCAAGGGACTGGTTGAGGCTCATGGCCCAAGAGTAACGGGCAGCTTCGAGCCGCGACCGACCGAGATCGCAGTCGCGTCAGACGTCGCGCGGCTTGGCCGAAGCGTGGCGGGTCACCAGAACCGCGGCCTGCGTACGCCGCTCCAGTCCGAGCTTGGAAAGCAACTGGGTCACGTAGTTCTTGACCGTCTTCTCAGCCAGGAACATCTCGGCCGCGATCTGCCGGTTCGTGAGTCCTTCGCCGATCAGCGTCAGGATGCGGCGCTCCTGCTTCGTCAGCGAACTCAACGGGTCGTCATCGGCGGTTCCTTGACGAATCCGGTTGAGCACGCGCTGGGTCACGGCGGGGTCGAGCAGCGACTGGCCGCCGGCCACCCGGCGAACCGCGTCGACCAAATCGGTGCCGCGGACCTGCTTGAGGACGTATCCCGCGGCTCCGGCCATGATTGCGGCGAACAGCGCATCGTCATCGTCGTAGGAGGTCAAAATGATGACGGCGATCTCGGGATTGGCCGAACGCACGTCCCGGCACACCTCGATGCCCGAACCGTCGGGCAGCCGGGCGTCGAGCACTGCCACGTCGGGGGCGATCGCCGGGATGCGTGCAGCAGCGTCTTTGGCGAGGCTCGACTCGCCGACGACCTCGATGTCGTCCTCCTGCTCCAGCAGGTCCTTGAGTCCGCGGCGCACCAGCTCATGGTCGTCGAGCAGGAAAAGTCTGATGGGTTGTTCGGTCATATCTCGCCCCTAGGTACTTGCCACCTGATCAATGTTCCGCCACCCGAATCGCTGACTACCTCGCTGGTTCCGCCCAACAGGGCAGCTCGTTCCCGGATATTTCGCAAACCGTGCCCCGGGGCCCCTTCGCCGATCCCGATTCCATCGTCCCTTACCGTCAAGTCGATCCCATCGCCGACGTCGACTGCGACCGAAACCCAGGTCGCGTGGGCGTGACGGACGATATTGGTCAATGCCTCACCGAGCACTGCCAGCAGATGCTCGCGGACGTCGTCGGAGACCAGCGTGTCGACGGCTCCGGTCAATCTGAGTTCGGGGCGGAACCCCAGCAGTTTCGATGCGTTGTCGAGGATGTGTTCCAGCTCGGCCCGCAGATCCGTCGACTCGGTCGCGGCGCCGAGCGCGAAGATCGTCCGGCGAATGTCCTTGATCGTCTCGTCGATGTCGTCGATCGCCGTCGAGAGTCGCTCGACCGCGACCGGCGAAGTGATGAGTTTGGTTGTGTTGTCGAGCATCAAGCCGATGCCGAACAGACGCTGAATCACCAGATCGTGCAGATCCCGGCCGATCCGGTCCCGATCCTCGAACACTGCGAGACGAGCCTGATCGGACTGGGCCCGCGCGACCTGCAGCACGAGTGCTGCCTGATCGGCGAACTGCTGGGGAACAGCCGGATCCAGCTCCCACCGATCCGTATGGTGGCCCCTGAACCAACCGACGATCAAAGCGCCCGTGTCGGAGCCACTGTTCAACGGCAACACCATGAGTGACCCGAGGTCCGGCCAGGCCGGTGTCTTCTTGGGTTCGTAGCGCGGCTCGTAGTCGGTGTCCGCGACGACGACGGTCTCGCGCGTTCGGACTGCATCACCGGCCAGGCTGCGACCGGCATCGACGACCTCGCCCAATACGCCCTGCGGGGGGATTCCCGACACCGCTTCGACAACCAATTCCTCATCACTGTGCGGCATCAGGAGCGAGACGAAATCTGCCGCCGCGACCTGTCGCGCCCGGTCGGTCACGAGCTGGAGGGCGACCTCGCGGCTGATCGGTGACAGCAGCGCCGTCGTGATCTCGGATGCGGCTTCGAGCCACATCCTCTGACGCTCACCCTCTTCGTACAGTCGGGCATTCTCGATAACGACCCCCGCCGCCGAGGCCAACGCATGCGTGACCTCCTCGTCCTCTCGGCTGAACCCGGAGCCGGAGCGTTTGTCGAACAGGTACAGATTTCCGAACAAGAAGTCATGGATCCGGATCGGCACCCCGATGAAAGGGTTCAGTTCCTTGCGACCGCGGCCCGGTCGAACCTCGCTCTGCTCGAGGAGGTCGACGAGTACTTGGCGTCCCGGGGCCTCATCGTCGCCGATCGAGTCGAGTCCATAAGCCGCGAAGGCGCCTATCCGCCGGTCGGAACGTCGATCCAGCACATCGAGGTATCCGCGCTCGGCATCGACCAAGCCTCCAGCTTGGCGCAGGATCCGGTCGAGCAAACCATCCAAGGACAGGTCAGAGGATATCGCCGCCACGGCATCCAGGACGCTGCGCAGCCGAGCAGCCGCAACCTTGGCACTGGCCGGCATCCTGCTCCTCTCAGTCCGCATACGGATCGAGTATTGACTGCTAACCCCAATTTGCGACCTTCGGCGATCATGTCAAGGACCTAGGTCCCTGCCAAGGTATCGCTAGATATACGACTATGGAGTACGAACTCTCGGACTTCAGGCACTCCCTGTCTGGTTCCGATGCGGGTCTCCCCCCGTAGGAGCGTTCAAGACTTGGCCTCTCCCGGCCGGATCTTGAAACCGTGAGTTCGCACTGGACGCAACTGACGGCGCAACCAGGTCAAGGCCCCGGGCACGCATCGCGTGAACGGGGCCTCTTGGCGTGCGCACGGCCTCCGCAACTGGTTGCGGGGTACACCAAACTGCAATCGTCCTGGCCAGGCTCGACACCGCTTTGCGCGTGTAGCGTGCCGAAAAAGCCCAATCCCATGATGTGGACACGCCGGCCGTGCGCTGGTGGTGGGCGCGACACGGAGGAGCGAAATGAACACATTCCGTCGAGGAACAAGACTCGTGGCGGTGGCAGCGGCAGCCGGACTGGCACTGGGTGCGTGTGGCCAAAGCAAGGACGACGACTCGGCCGGTGACGGTGCCCTGGTGGTCGGCACGACGGACAAGGTCGTCTCGATCGACCCAGCCGGTTCGTACGACAACGGGTCGCTCAATGTGCAGACGCAGGTCTACCAATATCTCCTGAACTTCCCCGAAGGCAGCACCGAGCTGACGCCTGACGCGGCCGAGAAGTGCGACTTCTCGACTCCCACGACGTACGTGTGCACCATGAAGCCCGGCTTGAAGTTCGCGAACGGCAATCCGCTGACCGCCTCCGACGTCGCGTTCTCCTACCAGCGCATCATCACGATCAAGGACCCCAACGGTCCCTCCTCGCTGCTCGGCGCGATGAAGAGTGTCGAGGCCACTGACGACTCGACCGTGACATTCACGCTCAACGCCCCGAACGATCAGACGTTCCCGCAGATCCTGGTGACCTCCGCCGGCCCGATCGTCGACGAGGACACCTACCCGGCCGACAAGGTGCTCGACGATGACGCCGCCGTGAAGGCCAAGGGTTTCTCCGGGCCGTACACGATCACCAAGTACTCGAAGAACCAGCTGGCCGAGTTCAAGGCCAATCCCGACTACAACGGAACGTACGGAAAGCCCAAGACGTCCGACGTCACGATGAAGTACTACGCCAAGCCCGAGAACCTCAAACTCGACATCAAGAACAAGGCCATCGACGTCGCCTTCCGTTCACTGACACCCACTGATATCGCCGATCTGGAGAAGACCGACGGAATCAATGTCGTCACCGGTGCCGGCGGCGAGCTGCGCTACATCACGTTCAACCTCAAGACGATGCCCGGCGACGACCTCAAGCAGAAGCTGGCGATCCGCCAGGCCATGGCCTCGTCGATCGATCGGACCGAGATCGCCAAACAGGTCTACAAGGACACCTACACCCCGGCATTCTCGATGGTGCCCGAAGGCCAGGCCGGCGCGACAGAAGCATTCAAGGACGCCTACGGCGAAGCGCCCGACAAGGACGCGGCCAAGAAGTTCCTCGACGATGCAGGGGTCTCGACTCCGGTGACGATCAAGCTGCAGTACAACCCGGACCACTACGGTTCGAGCTCGGATCAGGAGTACAACGCCGTCAAGCGCCAGCTCGAGGAGTCGGGTCTGTTCAAGGTCGATCTGCAGTCGACCGAATGGGTCACCTACTCCACGGAGTACAACGCCGACGCCTATCCGGTGTTCCAGCTCGGCTGGTTCCCGGACTTCCCGGATGCCGACAACTACCTGTCGCCGTTCCTCAGCCCGTACGACGACAAGCAGCCGGGCAACTTCACCAACTCGCACTACAACGAGTTGGGCACCGATTACGCCGATTCGGAGATGACCAAGCTGCTCGACAGCGAGCGCACTGACGGCGACAAGGGCAGCCGCGAGGCCACGTTGAAGCAGATCCAGGACCGGATCGCGGCCGAAGTGCCGTATCTGCCGCTGCTGACCGGTTCACAGGTCGCTATCGGTGTCGACGGGGTGGACGGGCTCGACAAGACGCTTGACGCCTCGTTCAAGTTCCGCTTCAGCTCATTGTCGAAGTAGGTCCAGCGCATTTCCGAGCTTGCCGAGGGGTCTCCTCTCGGCAAGCTCGGGGAGTTCAGAAGGGGAACACATGGCCACCGCTGAAGTCCTCGCACCACTCGAGCCGTCCGGGAGCGAACCTCCCGTTGGCTCCCGGGGTCGCCTGAGTCCACTCACCCGCTATCTGCTGATCAGGCTCGCGCTCCTGGTGCCCATGATCTGGGTGCTCGTCACGATGGTCTTCGTGTTGATGCGCGTCATCGGCGACCCGATCCAAGCGGCGCTCGGTGGACGTCTGACGTCCGAACAGATCGCCGAACGCAAAGCCGAGGCAGGCCTCGACCGTCCGATCCTCACGCAGTACTGGGAGTACATCTCCGGGCTCTTCCGCGGCGACTTCGGCACGACGCTGACCGATAACCGCAAGGTCTCGGACATCCTCCTGGTCAACGGCGCCGCGACCCTCGAGCTGGCGTTCTGGTCACTACTCGTGGCCTTCGCCGTCGGCATCCCCCTCGGACGACTCGCCGCCCGGTACCGCGATCGGGTGCCCGACGTGCTCCTGCGTCTGTTCTCGATCCTCGTCTACGCCGCACCCGTGTTCTTCGTCGGGCTGCTGCTCAAACTTGCTTTCACCCCCTTGGGCTGGCCATCGTCCGGACGAGCCAGCATCGCGACCGAGCTGACCTTGCAGGACGTCAATCCGCACACCAACATCATGATCGTCGACGCTCTCCTGTGGGGCGATCCGGCACTGATCGGCGATGTCCTCAAACACGCGATGTTGCCGGCAATCGCCTTGGGCCTGCTGACGGGGGGCGTCTTCTTGCGGCTTGTCCGGGTCAATCTGCTGCAGACACTGCGCATGGACTACGTGACGGCCGCCCGGGCCAGAGGCGTCTCAGAACGCCGGGTCATGAACAAGCACGCATTCCGCAATGCGCTGGTTCCGGTCGTGACAGTCATGGGCATGCAGGTCGCACTGCTGCTGGGCGGCGCGATCTTGACCGAGACGACGTTCGAGTGGAAGGGCCTCGGCTACGAGCTGTCGGAGTATCTGATCCGCCGCGACTTCCTGGCCGTCCAGGGCATCGTCACCGTCATCGCCCTGATCGTCGGGGCCATGAGCTTCCTGATCGACGTCATCATCGCCTTCGTCGACCCGAGGGTGAGGTTCTGACATGCTCACAGTTCTCAAGCAGTCCCACGGACTGCAACGCTTCATGCTTCTGCTGGGCTTCGGTCTGGTCGCGGTGTTCATCTTCGTGGCGATCTTCGCACCCTGGCTGGCCCCCTACGATTTCAACGCCGACCGCGCCAACGGCGTCGTGTTCGGAACGCAGCAAGGCCCCTCAGCCGATCACTGGTTCGGCACCACGGTGGGCGGCACCGATGTGTTGTCGCGAGTCATCTACGGTGCGCGTACTGCGGTCGAGGTCATCATCCTGGCCGTCGTGTTATCGGGGCTGATCGGCGTCCCACTCGGTCTCGTCTCGGGCTATCTCGGAGGTTGGCTCGACCGCGTTCTGGTGCTCGTGATGGATGCGCTGTACGCCTTCCCGTCGCTGCTGCTCGCGATCGTCGTGTCGATCGTGGTTTCCGGAGGCAACAGCGGCGCGATAGGCGGCATCTTGGCCGCCGCACTGTCGATCACGGTGGTCTTCGTGCCGCAGTACTACCGGGTGATCCGCAATGCGACGCTCGCGGTCAAGGCCGAGCCTTACGTCGACGCGGCCAAGGTTGTCGGCGTACGTACGCCGCGCATCCTGCGCAAACACATCTTCTCGAACGTGTCCTCGTCATTGCCGGTCATCGGCACGCTCAATGCGTCCGAGGCGATCTTGACCTTGGCCGGACTGGGCTTCCTCGGTTTCGGCATCGAACCATCGGCCGCGGCTGAATGGGGCTATGACCTCAACAAGGCCTTGCCCGATGCCTCCTCCGGTATCTGGTGGACCGGCGTTTTCCCGGGCGTCGCGATCGTGCTGATCGTGCTGGGCGCGACCTTGGTCGGTGAGAGTCTCAATGACATCTTGAACCCGTTGCTGCGCACTCGTGGCGCCGACACCAGCGAGGCCGACCAAGCCGAGATCGAGCAGGAGTTCGCCGAGCTGGACGTCGCACCGATTGCGCCGGCCCCCTTCGTCGAGCCCGTCGAGACGCATCAGAAACGGGTCGCGGCGCTGTCACTGACCGATCTGGCCGTCACATTTCGTACCGACGCCGGCCAGGTCAGGGCCGTCAACGGCATCAGCTTCGACGTCGCGCCGGGGGAGGTCGTCGCGGTTGTCGGTGAGTCCGGATCGGGCAAGTCGGTCAGTTCCCGTGCGGTTCTCGGCCTGCTTCCGTCAACAGCCGAAGTCAGTGGCTCGGCCCTCCTCGGATCGCGCGAGCTGCTCGGCATGCGGCAAGGAGAACTGCGGCCCATCCGCGGCGATCAGGTGTCGATGGTGTTCCAGGAACCGTCGACCGCACTCAATCCGGTCTACACCGTCGGCTGGCAGATCATCGAGGGCCTGCAGGCCCATCAGAAGATCTCCAAGAAGGCCGCCCGGGCGCGAGCCGTCGAGCTGCTCGAGCTGGTCGGTATGCCCGATCCATCGGTCCGGGTCAACTACTACCCGCACCAACTGTCCGGCGGCCAGAAACAACGCGTCGTGATCGCGATGGCGATCGCCTGCGACCCGGATGTCATCATCGCCGACGAGCCGACCACCGCGCTCGACGTCACGGTGCAAGCCGCGATCCTCGAACTCCTGCTGTCGCTGCGCCATCGGCTCGGCACCGCGATAGTCCTGATCACCCACAACATGGGCGTTGTCGCCGATATGGCCGACCGGGTCGTGGTGATGTATCGCGGAACCATCGTCGAGCAGGCGCCGGCACGCCAGTTGTTCGCCGCGCCTGCCCATCCGTACACGAGGGCATTGCTGACCGCGGTGCCGCACCTCGGCCAGGAACACGGTCCTGGACTCGTCGACGACCACGACATCGTCCTGTCCGTCGAGGATCTCGTCGTCGACTTCCCCGGTCAGCTGGGCCAGCCCGCATTCCGGGCCGTCGATCACGTCTCGCTGGAGGTTCGCAAGGGCGAGGTGCTCGGCCTGGTCGGAGAATCCGGATCGGGCAAGTCGACCATCGGCCGGACGACGGTCGGTCTGCAACAACCGTCGAGCGGCACGATCCATGTGTCGGGCAACCAGATCTCCGGGCTCAGTGACCGCAGGCTACGGCCCCTGCGCTCTCGATTCGGCTTCGTGTTCCAAGATCCGGCCTCGTCACTGAATCCGCGCATGTCGATCGGCCAGTGTGTCGCCGAGCCGCTGCACGTCCAGACCGAGATGTCGACGGCGGAGATCGACGCCAAGGTCAGATCGCTCCTCGACAGCGTCGAACTCGGCGGTGCCTATGCCGAACGGTTCCCGCACGAGCTGTCAGGCGGCCAGCGCCAGCGGGTCAGCCTGGCTCGGGCCTTGGCGTTGGACCCCGATCTGCTGATCGCGGACGAACCGACATCGGCACTCGACGTGTCAGTGCAGGCCAGGGTCCTGGATCTGTTCACCGAACTGCAGCAGCGGCTGCAATTCGCGTGTCTGTTCATCAGCCACGATCTGGCCGTCGTCGACACCCTGGCCAACCGGGTCGCGGTGATGCAGCATGGCAAGCTCGTCGAGATCGGCCCGCGTGATCGGGTGCTGGGCGATCCCCAGGAGGAGTACACCAAGCGGCTCATCGCCGCTGTGCCCGTCCCGGATCCGGTCGAACAGGCACGGCGACGAGCCGAACGGGGAGCGCTGCTCACCAACATCACGTGATCCCCAGCCTGTTGTGGATCTGCATTGCACACTGGAGTGATGAACCCTGTCGACGCTGTCCGCACCCGGGTCGGTGCGACGATCTTCGCCCGCGTTGCCGGCGACGAAGGTCCGGCCCGGCGTGACCGGATCCATCTGTCGGAAGGGCCAAGGCGCTATCCGCCCGACTCGGCTATTCATCGCGTGCACGGCGATGCCTCGATGTTCGTCGGCGGCATGCGAGCCCTGTTGCTCCAATCGCTGCACCCTCTGGCGATGGCGGCGGTCGACCAGCACTCGGGCTACCGCGGCGATCCTTGGGGACGTCTGCAACGCACCAGCACGTTCCTGGCCGAGACGACCTTCGGAACCGTCGAGGACTCGGACCGAGCGATCGCGATCGTCCGCGCGGTGCACGACCGTATCACCGGCACGGCCCCAGACGGTCGACCGTACGCCGCAGCCGACCCGCATCTGATCCGATGGGTCCACGTGGCCGAGATCGACAGTTTCCTGCGTGCGCACGATCGCTACGGCTCGCAACGGCTCGACCAGCCCGGTCGAGATGCCTACGTCGCCGAGACCGCTCACGTCGCCCGGGCGCTCGGCGCGATCGACGTACCAGAATCGGTCGCCGAGCTCGATGAGGTCATGGCGGCGTACCGTCCAGAACTGCACGGCACCGCCGCCGCGCGACGGGCTGCCCGATTCATCCTGATCCACCCGCCTGTGCCGCTCGCACTTCGAGCGCCGTACGGGCTGTTGTCGGCGGCCGCGGTCGCGATGATGCCTCGCTGGACCAGGCTTCCGCTCAGGTTGCCGTATCTGCCGGTCACCGAGGCGACGGCCGTGCGAACCAGTGGGATCGCGGTGACGAGCGCGATCCGCTGGGCCATCAACGCGCCGACTGCGCCCTGACGATCAGCAAGTCGGAACTTCAGGTTCGCCGCAGGCCGAGTGGTCCACCGGCGCATCGGCGATGGCCCGACCCAGCAGACTGTGGAACGCCTTCGCCTCGTCTTCGGTGAGCCGCCCGAGCACCGACCGTTCGATGTCTTTCAGCCGGTTCGACGCATCGGCGACGACAGTTTCACCACGCGCGGTGAGGACGACCTGGCGGGCTCGGCGGTCTGCCGGGTCGGGTCGGCGCTCGACCATGCCGGCCTTCTCGAGATCGTCGACCAGGTACGTCATGACCGTGCGGTCGATTCCGAGCCGCTGGGCGATCGTGGCCTGATTACTGCAAGCTCCCTCGGATGACACGGAGAGGACCTGGAATCCTCGCGGTCCACCCGGAACATCGTCGACTACCTCACGTGCGCCGTCGAGATAGCGACGTAACAGCGCGCTGAGTGCCTGACCGAAGTCGACGTCAGCCAGGGGTGCCTGTGCATCGGTCGTCTCGGTCATGCCCTGCAGTCTATATCGGCCTTCAGACATGACTATCATCACTTTTCATGATCATCTGTTGTGAATATGATCTATTTGGAAGACTATATAGGAGCGAGCCACACCGGCCCCCGACAACAGGAGCACATGACATGAGCACGATCTTTCGACTCGACGCCAGCATCCGCCAGGAAGGATCCGTCACCCGGGCAGTCGCAGACACACTCGAGTCCGCTATCGCCGCCGAGCTGAGCGATTCAACCGTGGTGCGCCGCGACGTCGCCTTCGATCCGATCGATCCGAGCATCTGGGGGACAGCCGCTTTCGCCGGCTACACGCCTGAGGACCAGCGAACCGCTGAACAGTCCGCCGCACTCGCGACGGCCGCATCGCTGGCCGACGAGATCAGCGAGGCCGACGTGCTGATCTTCGCCGTGCCGATGTACAACTTCGGCGTCTCGCACCATTTCAAGACCTGGGTCGACACCGTCGCGACGGATCCTCGGTTCGCGCCCGGCACAGAGACACTCAAGGGCCGTCCGGCGTTCCTCGTCACGGCACGCGGTGGCGGATATGGCGAGGGCACCCCGCGGGCCGGCTGGGACCACGCGACCGGCTGGATGCGCCGCTACCTCGAAGATGTCTGGGGACTCGACCTGGACGTCATCGAGACTGAGTTGACACTGGCCGACGTCACCCCCCAGATGGCCGAACTCCGCGATCTGGCGCACGCCCAGTTGGCCGAATCCCACGAGACGGCCCGTACCAATGCGCGCTCGGTGACCCTCAAGCTGCGCGCAGCTGCCTGACAAGCACGACGAACCGCGCCGGGTGTCATCTTCTCCAGATGGGGTACCTCCACAACCCAGGAGTTGCTCAATGAAGGAGTGAAGACGTGAAGAAGCTGACCGTGCTGATCGCCGCAGCCGCCGGGTACGTCCTCGGCACCCGGGCGGGTCGTGAGCGCTACGAACAGATCAAGAACCAGGCCACGAAGGCCTGGAACAATCCCAAGGTGCAAGAGACCGTCGATGTCGTGCAGGAACAGGCCAAACACACCGGGGCGGACGTCGCATCGTCGGTCGGGTCCAAAGTCGCCTCGGCGGCCGGCGACGTCAAGGCCAAGGTGACCGACACCATTTCGGGCTCGAGCTCCGATGACGAATCCACATCCCGGCCGGTCCCACCGTCGTCAGCTGGAGGGACGCCACTGTGACCGATCAGCATGTGCCCCCGTCGGAGGCGTCCACGGGTCAGCTCATCGCGGCTGCCACGGCAGACATCTCGACACTCATCCGCGACGAGATGCAACTGGCCAAGCGTGATCTTGCCGAAAGCGGCAAGAAGGTCGGCGTGGGTGTCGGCATGTTCGGGCTCGCGGGCACCTTGGCGCTCTACGGCATAGGAGCGCTGATCGCCACCGCGATACTCGGCATCGCAGAAGGCCTCGCACCGTGGATCGCGGCCGGCATCGTCACGCTTGTCTTGTTCATCGCTGCCGGAGTCGCGGCCATCGTGGGCAAGGGCAGCATCGACCAGGCAACCGATGCGCCGCATGACCGCAGCGAGAGCGTCAAAGCCGACGTCGCAGCCGCACGGCATGGCACGGAGGGTGATTCGGCATGACGTCCGAGCTTGAGACCGAGATCGCCGAGACCAGGGAGCACTTGGGCGAGACCGTCGATGCCCTCGCCGCCAAGCTCGACGTCAAGACCCGCGCACAGGAGTCCTTCGCCGCGGCGGACAAGACTCGAATCGGCGCGGCGATAGGCGTACTCGCGCTGGGCGTCGGCGCCGCAATGCTGATTTGGCGCCGACGCTGAGCCTCACGCCCCGCGGGCGATCCATTCGTCGAGGTGTGGTGCCTCGGCACCGATCGACGTGTCATCGCCGTGACCGGTGTGCACGACCGTCTCAGTCGGCAGCGTCAGCAGGTGATCGCGGATGGAATCGATGATCGTGCCGAAGTCGGAGTAGGAGCGACCAGTCGCTCCAGGTCCGCCGTTGAACAAGGTGTCGCCGGTGAAGACGACGCCCAACTGCTCGGCGTACAGACATGTGCTGCCTGGCGAATGACCCGGGGTCGCGATCGCACGAAGCGTCGTGCCGGCCACCTCGAAGGTCGTGTCGGATGCGAGTTCGTGATCTGGAGCAGTCGCATGCTCTGCGTCCCACAGCATCCGGTCGGCGGCAGGGAACCAGATCGGGGCGCCCGTCGCGGCAGACAGCTCGACCGCCGCATTGATGTGGTCATTGTGCCCGTGGGTGAGGACGATGGCGAGCACGGTACGTCCGTCGATCGCGTCGAGGATCTTCGAGGCGTCATGCGGAGCATCGACCACGATGACCTCGGCATCGTCGCCGACCAGCCACACATTGTTGTCGACATCCCAGCTGCCGCCGTCGAGGCAGAACTGTCCCGACGTCACGACCTTCTGAATGGCCGCGCCCATCAGAGTTCGATCACCGAGCGCAGGACTTCGCCTCGGTGCATCTTGTCGAAGGCGGCCTCGACATCGTCGATGCCGATCTTCTCGGTGACGAATGCGTCGAGATCCAGGCGGCCCTGCTGGTACAGATCGACCAGCATCGGGAAGTCGCGTGACGGCAGGCAGTCGCCGTACCAACTCGACTTCAGTGATCCGCCGCGACCGAAGACGTCGATCAACGGCACCTCGAGCTGCATATCAGGGGTCGGGACGCCGACAAGCACAACCGTGCCGGCAAGATCGCGGCCGTAGAAGGCCTGCTTCCAGGTCTCAGGGCGGCCCACCGCGTCGATCACGACATCGGCACCATTGCCGTCGGTCAGGGCCTGGATCGCTTCGACGACATCGCCGGCCGAGGCATTGATCGTATGGGTGGCACCCATGCCCTTGGCCCATTCGAGCTTGCGATCGTCGAGGTCGATAGCGATGATCTTGGCCGCATTCGCCAGGCGCGCTCCGGCAATCGCTGCCGAGCCGACGCCGCCGCAGCCGATCACGGCCACCGAGTCGCCACGCTGCACATTGCCGGTGTTGATGGCCGCACCGAGGCCGGCCATGACACCACAACCCAGCAGGCCGACGGCCGCCGGCGAGGCCGAGGGATCAACCTTGGTGCACTGTCCTGCCGCGACGAGGGTTTTGTCGGCGAAGGCGCCGATGCCCAGCGCAGGCGACAACTCGGTGCCGTCCTCGAGCGTCATCTTCTGTTTCGCGTTGTGGGTGTTGAAGCAGTACCAGGGACGACCACGCAGACATGCCCGGCAGTTGCCACACACCGCGCGCCAGTTCAGCACGACGAAGTCACCGGGGACGACATCGGTGACGCCCTCACCCACGGTCTCGACGACGCCGGCGGCCTCATGGCCGAGCAAAAACGGGAACTCGTCGTTGATGCCACCCTCGCGGTAGTGCAGGTCGGTATGGCACACACCGCAGGCGGCGATATCGACAACAACCTCGCCGGGACCCGGATCTGGAATCACGATGTTCTCGACAGTGACGGGAGCACCCTTTGCGCGTGCTACGACTCCCCGGACGATCTGCGGCATATCTGCTCCCTCTACTCACGATGGCGTTCAACACGACGGTATCTGGCCCCTGTGGGCTTTGCTCGGGGGGTGTGGAAATCCCTGTTATTCCCGAAATCACATCAGTGTTATTTATCCACAGCTGTGTGCACAGCTGGGGACAACCGAGGCGAACCGGTTTCGAGCTCGATCGCCGAGGCCATGACGACGTGGGCTGGCACCGGCGCCGGCCCGGCGACCCGCGTGGTACCGGCAAGCCCCACCCCGAGCAGGAGTATCCGTCCCGCGGCGTTGCGTGCCTCTTTCTCGTCGCTGTGTCGCGCCGAGAGAATCGAAGTGAGCACGTCGGTCAAGATGACCAGCGTCTCCAGGTACCGGGTTCCGACAAGCGGCCTCAGCTGCGCGTGGGCCCCTGCTTCGGCCCACCGCAGAAGCGCGGTTCGGCGGCCGTCGTCTTCGCTCAGCAGATCCGAGAAGAACAGGCTGAGTGCCGAACTCGGGTCGAGGCCGATGATTTCACTTCGATAGCTTTCGATCTCCGCCAGCGCATAGTGATGCCACGCCTCCGCAGCCAGTTCATCGGTCGAGGCGAAATGGTGATGGATCTGTCCCGGCGATCCCTTGAGTTCTTCGGCGACGATGCGGGTCGTGACGGCGCCTAGACCCTCACGAGCAACCACCGCTGCCGCCGCTTCCAGGATGGATTGACGGCGCGCAGCTTTTGTCAGATACGCCATCAGCCCACACCTCTCGTTGCGATTGATGCATCGGGGACCGATCGCAGGAAGTCGATCGTGCGGGTGCGGAGCCCGCTGCGACGAGCTTCGATGATCTGCTCCGGAGGTCGATCGTGTGATCTCGTGGCCGGTACGTGATGCACGACCCGAACGCAGTCCAGTTCAGTGCACAACAAGAGACCCACCGTACTGAGTCGGCGGCGTTTGTCTGCCGATGCGCGTGATGCGGTGAAGAGCGAGACCTCGTTGAATCTGCGAGTCGATCGGCATAAATCGCACATTACTGCTCGTGATGCGAGAGCCGACTGATTGGGGTTCTGCCGCAGAATCGCTCCATAGGCCCGGCCGTCGACGCCCGCGACGAGATAGGCGTGGTGCCGCGACCTGGTGTCTCGCCAGCCGAGGTAGTCGATCCTGTCCCAGCGAGTGTCATCGAACCCCGCCGGCAGACGCACCCTCGCAGTGGCTGGATACAGATTCACGATGGAGGCTCGAACCTCGTCGCGAGTCATCGGACGCACCGTGTCACCTCCTGAAATTTGTATGTGGATACAAATTGTATCAGGATCCAAATTTGACACAGACTGCATTCATACACTCGGCAGCACCCAGAACACAGAAAGCCCGAACCCCAGTCAGCAGTTGCGCTGACTGGGGTCCGGGCTTGGTATGTGCTGTGGAGCCGAGGGGACTCGAACCCCTAACCCCCTGCTTGCAAAGCAGGTGCGCTACCAATTGCGCCACGGCCCCGAAAGGGTGATCACACCTTGTCGGTGTGCGCCTCCCAGGTATCCGAACTCTTCTCGGAATTCTTCTTGCCGAGGAACCAGAAGACTCCTGCAACAGCCAGCCCGAGGGCAACTATCTTCTTCATCTGACCTCCTCGTTGAGTGGGCGTACCAGGACTTGAACCTGGGACCTCTTCCTTATCAGGGAAGCGCTCTAACCAAGCTGAGCTATACGCCCGCAACAGCGGTAAACGTTACCGCACGCCGATTCGACCCGCGAGCACGGGTCCCCCCGGGCTACTTCTCCTCAGAGAACGTGACCTCCACGCCGCCCATGAGCTGGGCGGCGAGGTTGTACACATGTGCTCCAATCGTGGCGAACATCGTCATCAGGACGACGTTGATCGACGACAGAACCAGCGTGAGTCCGACGAAACGACCGAAGCCGAAGTAGTCCTTGACGTCGAAACTGGAGCTGTCATCGCTCAGCACCGACGTGAACGCCTCGTTGATCTGTCCCCAGACGCCGATGACGTTCAGGACGACCCAGAAGATCGCAGCGGCGACGACAGCAACGATCATCAGCGCCACCGAGACCGAGAACGTGAGTCTTGTCACCGACCACGGTTCGACATGGGTCAGCCGCAGGCTGGCCTGACGTCCACTGGCCGTCGGCTCGGCCGGAGCCGAGCCCGGTCGTGGCGCGGTGGGCTTGGGATCTTTGACCGCCGGAATCACCGAGGTGGTCGCCGCGGACGGTTTGGTGGTCCTGGCGTACTCGGCCGCAGTGATCGGACGTCCTGGAGGACCGCCGATCGGCTCGATCGTGCGCTTCTTCTCCGGCGCGGACGCCGGCTGCTTCGTCACGGGCCGAGGACGACCTTTGTCGGTGCTGGTCGTCTTGGCCGCAGGCGGTGAAGAAGGCTTCTTGGCCGGCTGGGTGCCGTTCCCGCTCGCGGGAGACTTCTTCGCCGCTGAACTCTTGGAGTTGTCAGGCTTGGGAATCCGCGGGATCGCCTGCGTGGGAGCCGCATCGCCGGCCCCCGATCCGGGAGTTGTCTTGGCGCCTTCAGATTCCTTGCTCACTGATCCCCGCCCTCGTCGGTAATAGTCTCGTCAGTCGTCGCCGCTTCGGAGGCCTCGTCCTGGAGGACTTCGGTGTTGCGCGCGATAGTCACCACTCGGTCATCCCCCTTGAACTTCACGAAACTCACACCCATCGTGCCACGTCCGGTGGGATTGACCCCGGAGACGAGGCTGCGGGTGACCTGTCCACCGGCCGTCACGGAGATCACATCATCGCTGTCGACGAGTACGAGACCGCCCACCAGCTCGCCGCGATTCTCGGTGATCTGCATGGCCTTGATGCCCAGTCCACCACGGCCCTGCAAACGGTACTGGTCGACGGGTGTCTTCTTGGCGAATCCACCGTCGGTGACGGTGAAGACGTAGAGCTGGTCTTCGGCCGGCACATCGACATCTTCGAGGGCGTCAGCAGAGTGCCGGATGACCGACAGTGAGAGCATCGAATCGCCGTCACGGAACTTCATACCCGTGACACCGGAGGTCGCACGTCCCATCGGACGCAGCTGCTCGTCGTCGGCCTGGAACCGGATCGCCTGAGCCTTGCGCGAGATCAGCAGCAGATCGTCCTCCGGCGTGACCAGCTCGGCGCCGATCAGCTCATCGTCGTCATCGCGGAAGTTGATCGCGATGACGCCGGCCTGACGCGGGCTGTTGTAGTCGGCGAGGCGAGTCTTCTTGACCAGGCCCTTCTTGGTCGCGAGAACCAGATAGGGGGCCTGCTCGTAGTCGCGGATGGCCAGCACCTGAGCGATCTGCTCGTCGGGCTGGAACGACAACAGCCCAGCGACGTGTCCGCCCTTGGCGTCACGGCCCGCCTCGGGCAGCTGATACGCCTTAGCACGGTAGACCCGGCCGGCCGTGGTGAAGAACAAGATCCAATGGTGGCTCGTAGTCGAGAACATGTGGTCGACCAGGTCGTCTCCGCGCAATGCGGCACCACGGACACCCTTGCCGCCACGATTCTGCACGCGGTAGAGATCGGTCTTGGTGCGCTTGGCGTAGCCGCCCTTGGTGATCGTGACGACAACCTCCTCATCGGGAATGAGGTCTTCCATCGACAGATCGCCATCAGCCGGGACGATCGGCGAACGTCGGTCGTCGCCGTACTTCTCGGCGATCTCGGCGAGCTCCTCGGACACGATCGTGCGCTGGCGCTGCGGGCTGGCCAGGATGTCCTTGTAATCGGCGATCTCGCGCTCGAGCTCGGCGAGATCGTCGATGATCTTCTGACGTTCGAGCGCCGCGAGCTTGCGCAACTGCATATCGAGGATCGCGGTGGCCTGATCGTCATCGATGTCGAGCAGGGTCTTGAGCCCTTCGCGGGCTTCGACTGCCGACGGGCTGCGACGGATCAGCGCGATGACGTCATCGAGCGCATCCAGCGCCTTGACCAAGCCACGGAAGATGTGGGCCTTCGCCTCGGCCTCGTCAAGCAAGTACTGGGTGCGACGCTGGATGACTTCGATCTGATGGTTGATCCAGTTGCTGATGAATCCGTCGAGCGTCAGCGTGCGCGGTACGTCATCGACGATCGCGAGCATGTTGGCGCTGAAGTTGGACTGCAGCTCGGTGTGCTTGTAGAGGTTGTTGAGCACAACTCGCGCGACAGCGTCACGCCGCAGCTTGACCACGAGACGACGTCCGACCCGCGACGACGACTCGTCGTTGACGTCGGCAATGCCCTGGACGCGACCTGAGATGGCCAGGTCGGCGATCTTCTCGGCGAGGTTGTCGGGGTTGACCTGGTAGGGGAGTTCCTTGATGACCAGGCTCAGGCCACCCTTGGAATCCTCCTCGATGTCGACGATGCCGCGCATCTGGATCGAGCCGCGACCCGTGCGGTACATATTGTCGATGCCGGTCGTGCCGACGATGAGGCCCTTGGTGGGGAAGTCAGGACCCTTGATGCGCTCCATGAGCGCCTCCAGCAGTTCTTCCTTCGATGCGTCCGGATTGGCCAGCGACCACTGGGCACCGTCGGCGACTTCGCGCAGATTGTGCGGCGGGATATTGGTCGCCATGCCGACCGCGATACCGGCGGAGCCGTTGACCAGCAGGTTCGGGAACCGAGCAGGCAGGACTGTGGGCTCGAGCGAGCGACCGTCGTAGTTGGGACGGAAGTCGACGGTGTTCTTGTCGATATCGCGCACCATCTCCATCGCGATGGGAGCCAGCTTGCACTCGGTGTATCGCATCGCCGCGGCGCCGTCATTGCCCGGAGAACCGAAGTTTCCCTGCCCCGAGATCATCGGCGCGCGCATGACCCAAGGCTGCGCGAGTCGGACCAGGGTGTCGTAGATCGCGGTGTCGCCGTGCGGGTGGTACTGGCCCATCACGTCACCGACGATGCGCGAGCACTTGGAGAAGCCGCGGTCGGGTCGGTAGCCGCCGTCGTACATCGCGTACAGGACGCGACGGTGCACGGGCTTGAGGCCGTCTCGGACGTCGGGGAGTGCGCGCGAGACGATAACGCTCATGGCGTAGTCGATGTACGAGCGCTGCATCTCGACCTGCAGCTCGACGTGCTGGATCCGGTCGTACTCGGGAGGAGTCGTATCAGTCATCTGGGTCTATGTCCCTTAAGTCTTAAATATCGAGGAAGCGGACGTCTTTGGCGTTTCTCTGGATGAACGAGCGACGCTGCTCGACGTCCTCGCCCATCAGGATCGTGAACATCTCGTCCGCGACCGCACCGTCCTCGAGGGTCACCTGACGCAACACACGTTGGGCCGGATCCATCGTGGTGTCCCACAGCTCGGAGTCGTTCATCTCACCGAGACCCTTGTAGCGCTGGACCGGGGCTTCTTTGGGGAGCCGGCGACCGGCTTCTGCGCCGGCAGCGAGCAGTCCATCGCGTTCGCTGTCGGAGTAGGCCAGCTCCGCCGGAGCGTTGGTCCATTTGATCTTGTAGAGCGGCGGCTGTGCGAGGTACACGTGACCGGCATCGATCAGCGGCCTCATGAACCGGAACAGCAGCGTCAGCAACAGCGTCGAGATGTGCTGGCCGTCGACGTCGGCATCGGCCATCAGGACGATCTTGTGATAGCGCAGTTTGGCGACGTCGAAGTCGTCGTGGACGCCGGTGCCGAGCGCCGAGATGATCGCCTGGACCTCGGCGTTCTGCAGGATCTTGTCGATACGGGCCTTCTCGACGTTGAGGATCTTGCCGCGCAGCGGCAAGATCGCCTGGGCGTACGGATCGCGTCCGCCCTTGGCCGAGCCGCCGGCGGAGTTGCCCTCGACGATGAAGATCTCGCACTCTTCGGGATTGCGTGACTGGCAATCGGCCAATTTGCCGGGTAGTCCACCGCCACCCATGAGTCCCTTGCGGTTGCGGGCGAGGTCGCGTGCCTTACGTGCGGCCATGCGGGCTGTGGCAGCGTCGATCGACTTGCGCACGATCGTCTTGCCTTCGCCGGGATTCTGCTCGAACCAGGCACCGAGCTCGTCATTGAGGGCCGCCTGGACATACGACCTGGCTTCGCTGTTGCCGAGCTTGGTCTTGGTCTGTCCCTCGAACTGCGGCTCCTCGAGCTTGATCGAGATGATCGCGGTGAGGCCTTCACGGATGTCCTCGCCGGAGAGATTGTCGCTGGCCTTCTTGATCAGGCCCTGCGTCGTGGCGAACTTGTTGACCGTAGCGGTCAGGGCGGACCGGAAGCCTTCTTCGTGCGTGCCGCCTTCATGCGTGTTGATCGTATTGGCGAAGGTGTGGACCGATTCGACGAAGCTGTCGTTCCACTGCATCGCGATCTCGAGCGACAGGCCCTTGGACTCGTCCTCGGTCTCGAAGGCAATGACGTCTTTGTGGATCGGCGCCTTGCTGCCGACGTTGATGTGCTCGACGTAGTCGACGAGCCCCTTGTCGAATCGGAACCGCGCGTCGCGGGACCGATCTTCGCCTTGGGGACCCTCCATACCGTCGACGTCGGGGCGATCGTCCCGGAGGACCAATTCGAGTCCCTTGTTGAGGAAGGCCATTTCACGAAAACGCTTCTCGAGCGTGTCGTAGCTGTAGTTGACCGTCTCGAAGATGTCGGCACTCGCGTAGAACGTCGTCGTGGTGCCTGTTTCCTCGGTCGCCTCGTGCCGTTCCAGCGGCGCATCGGGCTCGCCGTACGTGAATGACTGGGTCCAGCGGTAGCCGTCGCGCTTAATCTCGACATGTAGCTTTGTCGACAAAGCGTTGACCACTGACACACCGACACCGTGCAGACCGCCGGAGACCTTGTAGCCGCCGCCGCCGAACTTGCCGCCCGCGTGCAGCGAGGTCAGCACGAGCGTCACGGCGGGGATCTTCTCGGTCGGGTGCTCCTTGACCGGGATCCCTCGGCCGTCGTCCTCGACCCGGATTCCGCCGTCGGCCTGCATCACGACCTTGATGTGGCTGGCGTATCCGGCCAAGGCTTCATCGACCGAGTTGTCGACGACTTCATAGACCAGGTGGTGCAGACCGCGCTCGCCAGTGGAACCGATATACATGCCTGGACGCTTACGCACCGCCTCCAGACCTTCGAGAACCTGGATATTACTGGCGTCGTACGAAGCTTCAGGATCTGGAGTTTGGCTCACCTAATCAGTATACGGGCCGTTGTGTGGCTCTCACGGACAAGTGGGCGATCTGGGACCGCGAGTCGCGCCCCTGGTGTGGCCCTGAGAGACACAGAACGGCACATTTGGCGTCGTCGAACCATGTCCGTCAATCCCCAGTCACGCCCGTGGCGTGAAAGTTCGCCCATGCCGCTGATTGGCCCAAGCCGCGCGGACGGTGTGGATTGGTCAGGCATCGTAGAGGTATGACGATGCTGATCTCCCGCCGAACGACGGCGCCTGCCGCGGTCATGGCGGCTCTTGCCGGCGCGGTCATTCTCTTTGGTCTGGTCGCCGTCTGCCTGAATTCTGCCGGCGGACAGGACTGGGACGATTCGGCGATGCGCACGGTTGTGGCGGGTCGCGATACCCAGCTCAAGGTGCTCAGCGTCCTGGGTTACATCTCGATCGGAGCTATCGTCGTCGTGGTGGCCGGTTGCGCCCTGGTCGCCTTGTTGCGCGGCAAGGTGCAGTTGGCGATCGGCGCCATCATCGTGATCGCCGGTGCCAATGTCACGACCCAGCTACTCAAGCAGACTTTGCTGACCCGCCCCGACTTCGATCTCGGAACGCTCAACAGCCTGCCCAGCGGTCACACCACAGTTGCCGCGAGCGCTGTGGGAGCCGCACTGCTTGTCGCACCTCGGCTCGCCCGGCCGTTGATCGCGACCGTGGGCGGCTTGGTCACGACACTCACGGGCGCGTCCACGATCGTGGCGGGCTGGCACCGACCGTCCGACGTCGTCGCGGCTTTGGCAGTCAGCCTGATCTGGACCGCAGCCGTCGCCGCTTACCTGTCCGGCCCCAGTCAGTCGTTCATGCCCTCTGCGCTCGGCGCGCTCGCGGGTTGCGCTGCTGCGCTCGGATTCCTCGTCATGATCGGCGTGCGTCCGGTCATGGGGTGGGACGGCTTCACCGAGGCCGCGCTCGTCCTTGGTGCCGTCTCGGCGGCAACAGCACTGTTCGTCACGACGTGCGCCGCGATATCCCCAGAGGACTAGCGGCTCAACCGTAAGTGTCGCGCGGACCTCGTGCCCCGCGAATCGAGCGGGGCCCGCTCTTCCAGCTCGGTGCCTGCGGTCCGCGCACTTCGATGCGTGTGACGGTCCCGTCGCCGAGTGCCTGATTGAGCTTGGCCACGATGCGCGGCGCGAGCAGCGTCAACTCCTTGGCCCAAGCCGTCTTATCGGCGCGAACGTGGACGATTCCGTCCTCGAATCCGTCGATCTGCGCATGCTGGGCTACTTCGGGTCCCACGATCTTGACCCAGTCGGTGAAGATCCGCTGATCGTCGAGCTTGTCGGACCAACCTTGATTACGGACCACCTGACCCAGTAGGTCACCGATCGTGGACGGATCTTCGTTCTTGCCGCGTGCAGGCGGCATCGGCCGCGATCTTTTGCGTGGCCCCCCCGGCCGCAACGGTCCGTTGCCGCGATAGGAGTTGGCGATCTGCCGTGCCAGGTCGAGTCCGTCTTCTGACTCAGTCACGGGTGACCGTCCCTCCTGAAACGTGGAATCGGTGTCCTTTGAGTGCTGCCGGAACATCGTCGGCGACCGCTGCGGTGACAAGTACCTGTTCGGCGTCGCCGACCAGCTCGGCGAGTTGCTGACGTCGTCCCTGGTCGAGCTCGGCGAACACATCGTCGAGAATCAGCACCGGGTCATCGCCATCGTCGCGCAATAGCTCGAAGGAAGCCAGCTTCAACGCCAGTGCGAACGACCAGGACTCCCCGTGGCTCGCATATCCCTTGGCTGGCAGCTCGCCGATCGTCAAGATCACCTCATCGCGGTGCGGACCGACCAGACTGATCCCGCGGTCGATCTCATCGCCGCGGCGGCGCTCGATCTCGGCGAGGAGAAGTTGCTCGATCTGGTCCTGCTCACGAAGACCCGGGTCGAGATCGAGCGATGGCTTGTACGTCGCGGTGACCTCACGGCGATGATCGGCCGATTCGGCCGCCACCCGCCGATAGGCCGCTGCCAGGTGAGGTGCGAGCTGATCGAGGAGGACGAGTCTGCACGCGATGAGTTCTGCTCCCGTGCGAGCCAGGTTCTCGTCCCAGATGTCGAGGGTCGCGATCTCGACATTGCGGCGTCCTCGAGCCGACTTCAGCAAAGTGTTGCGCTGCTTCAGTACCCGGTCGTAGTCGGCCTTCACGCCGGCTAGTCGAGGAGTCTGCAAGACCAACAGGGAGTCGAGAAACCTGCGCCGATCGGATGGATCGCCCTTGACCAGGGCCAGATCTTCGGGGGAGAAGATCACGGTACGCAGCACTCCGACGAGATCACGTGTGCGGGGCAGAGCCGCTCGGTTGATGCGGGCACGGTTGGCCCGACCCGGGGTGATCTCCAATTCGAGCAGCGCGGTCCGACCGGCTTTGACCACTTCGGCCCGCACGATGGCCTGGTCGGCACCCGCACGGATCAGCGGCGCATCACTGGAAACCCGGTGAGAATCGAGCCGTGAAAGGTAGTCGATGGCCTCGACCAGATTCGTCTTGCCCTGACCGTTCAGGCCGATGAAGGCGGTTCCGCCGGGTTCGAGTTCTAGTTCGACCTCGGCGTAGGAGCGGAAATCGTGGAGGACAAGTCGCGCTACGTGCACGCTGGACACGCCTTCAAGACTCAGGCGTCCTTGGGGTCGTGCCCCGCCTCGGCTGCGGCCTGCACCGCGTGCCCGCCGAACTGTTGCCGCATCGCCGCCACCGCCTGCATTGCTGGCGATTCGTCCTGGCGGGACGTGAACCGCGCGAACAACGATGCCGCGATGGTGTGCATCGGCACGGCATTGTCGATCGCCGCTTCGACGGTCCAACGTCCTTCGCCAGAATCCTCGGCGTACCCGCGGATCTTCGAAAGTCCGGGGTCATCCTCCAGTGCCTTGACCAGAAGGTCGAGCAGCCACGAGCGCACGACGGTGCCTTCGCGCCATGAATCGAAGACTGCCGTGACGTTGTCGACGATGTCGACTTTTTCGAGGAGTTCATATCCCTCGGCGTATGCCTGCATCATGGCGTACTCGATGCCGTTGTGAACCATCTTGGAGAAGTGGCCGGCACCTACCCGGCCAGCGTGTACGAAGCCCGATTCGCCCTCTGGTCGCAGGGCGTCGAACGCCGGCTGCACCTTGGCGATGTCGTCGACCGATCCACCCGCCATCAGTGCGTAGCCGTTCTCGAGGCCCCAGACTCCGCCGCTGACACCGCAGTCGATGTAGCCGATCTGCTTCTCGGCGGCCAGCCCCGCGTGCAGTTCGTCGTCGGTCCAGCGTGAATTGCCTCCGTCGACAATGACATCGCCAGGTCCAAGGAGGTCGATCAGGTCGGTGACGGTGTTGCGAGTGATGTCACCGGCCGGAACCATGACCCATACGACCTTGGGGGAGGGGAGCTTTTCGACCAGCGCGGCCAGAGAGTCGACATCGCTGAGCTCTGGATCGCGGTCGTAGCCGACGACGGTGATTCCACCGTTTCGCATGCGGGTGCGCATGTTGCCACCCATTTTGCCCAGTCCGACCAGTCCGATGTCCATCGTGCGTTCCCCTCGATCTTCTGACGTCAGCCCTGCAAGCGTACGGGCATGATCAGATAACGGAAGGCGACGTCTGGATCGGCGCCGATCTCCTGGACTCCCGAAATGGCCGCGGGCTTGGTGTGCTGGGTGAAAGACAGGTGCACGACGGGGTCCGACATGACCGCGAGACCTTCGAGCAGATAAGTCGGATTGAAGCCGATCGAGATATCGGCGCCGTTGATCGTCGCTTCGATCGATTCGGACGCCTGGGCTTCTTCGCCGCTGCCGGCCTCGAGCAATAGCTGCCCGTCTGCGAACGTCAGTCGAACCGGTGTGTTGCGCTCGGCTACCAGTGCCACGCGCTTAACCGAATCGACGAAAGCCTGCGTCGGAACGTACGCAACTGTCTCGGCTGCAGCCTGGAACAACTGGCGCACGCGCGGGAAGTCTCCCTCGAGCAATCTGGTCGTGGTGCGACGGGTGCCGTTGCCGACCACTCCCTCGAAACCGATGAGTCCATCGCCTGCTTCGCCCGATGAGACTGCGATCGTCACGTCACTGCCGCCGGTGAGTGATCGTGCGGTGTCGTTGAGCACTCTGGCCGGCACAAGAGCGTTTGCCGACAGATCGCTGGCCTCGGGGCGCCATTGCAGATCGCGCAGGCTCGCGCGGAAACGATCGGTCGCCATCAGCGAGATGGTCGAACCTTCGAGCTCGAGTCGAACTCCGGTGAGCAACGGCAGCATCTCGTCGCGGCCCGCCGCCGCACTCGCTTGAGCGACGGCTGTCGAGAAGTCTTCTGATTTGACCGTGCCGGACGCAGTCGGCATCTGCGGGAGCTGCGGATATTCCTCGACCGGCATGGTCTGCAGGCTGAATCGTGCACTTCCGCACACAACTTGGACCTTGGTGCCGTCGAGGGCGATGTCGACCGGCTTGGCCGGCAGTGACTTGACGATCTCGGCGAGGAGTCGACCCGAAACGAGCGCCCGACCGTCCGCGCTGACCTCGGCTGGAAGCGTCGCGCGGGTCGAGGTCTCGTAATCGAAGCCTGACAGCGTCAGTCCATCTGCTGCCGTCTCGATCAGGAGCCCGGCGAGAACCGGCACGCTGGGTCGGTGAGGAAGGCTACGTGCTGTCCATGCGACAGCGTCGGCGAGTGTGTCGCGCTCGATGCGGAACTTCACGAGTTGAGGCCTTTCCGGGGACGGGGTCCGTGGTGATGAATCCTGCCACGGAAGGAGTGCTGGGAGGTAGTCAGGGGAATGACACAAAGTCTCATCCACAGACAGGGCGCGATGTGACTTCCGCTGGAACTTTTGAAGTTTAGAAGAGTAGTAGTAGTCGTAGCCTCTGTGGACGCCGTGGATAACCGTCTTTCGTGGTGCAACGGCGTGGTTTTGCCCGGTGGACAACCTGTGTGTGGCGTGCGGGCCAAACTACAAGTTGTTGTGGACTCAGGTGCCTTGTTCACATCGTGTTCACATTGTGACTGCTGATGTCCACGTGCTTGATGGGGTTTCCCACAGGATCGTCCCCAGGTGTGAATGGGCGAGGATCCTGTCCTGTTCACGGCTGTCGGGCCTGCTGCTTGATGCGCGCTGTGAGTTCGGTGACCTGGTTGTAGACCGCGTGCTTCTCGGCCATGAGCTTCCTGATCTTGCGGTCGGCGTGCATGACCGTCGTGTGATCGCGGTTGCCGAACTCCTGGCCGATCTTGGGCAATGACATCTCAGTCAGCTCTCGACACAGGTACATCGCGATCTGGCGGGCCAAGACGAGGTCACGGCTGCGGTTGGTGCTGCAGAGGTCGTCGATCGAGAACTCCGAATACGCCGCTGTCTGCGCCATGATCATGCCGACGGTGATGTCGGGCTCCTCGCCCTCGGCGATCAGATCCTTCAAGACGATCTGCGCCAACTGCAGGTCGACCGTCGTGCCGTTGAGGTTGGCGAAGGCCGTGGCACGGATCAAGGCACCTTCGAGCTCGCGGATATTGGTCTGCACCTTGCTGGCGATGAACTCGAGCACGTCGGCCGGCGCGGTCAGCTTCTCGTTGGCGGCCTTCTTGCGCAGGATCGCGATCCTGGTCTCGAGATCGGGCGGCTGGACGTCGGTCGTGAGACCCCATTCGAACCGGTTACGTAGGCGGTCTTCCAGCGTGGTCAAGTTCTTCGGCGGCCGATCGGACGTCATCACGATCTGCTTGTTCTCGTTGTGCAGCGCGTTGAAGGTGTGGAAGAACTCTGTCTGGGTCGATTCTTTGCCCTCGAGGAACTGGATGTCGTCGACAAGGAGGACATCGATCTCACGGTACTTGCGCTTCAGCGCGGCAGTGCGGTTCTCGCGGATCGCGTTGATGACGTCATTGGTGAACTCTTCGCTGTTGACGTAGCGAACGCGCGACGACGGATACAGATTGAGGACGTAGTGGCCGATCGCATGCAGCAGGTGGGTCTTGCCGAGGCCGGACTCGCCGTGGATGACCAGCGGGTTGTAGGCCTTGCCCGGGGCTTCGGCCACGGCGACGGCGGCGGCGTGAGCGAAGCGGTTGGATGAGCCGATGACGAAGTTCTCGAACAGATAGCGCGGATTGAGCCGGGCCTCGGCGACGCTTCCGATCCGTGGGGGAGTCGTGGTTCGAACGGCCCAGCTGGGAACGAATTCATCGTTGTCGTCCTCGTCATCGTCGTCGATGTCTTCCGGGACGAATGCGGTAGGTCGATTTGTCGACTTATCGTCTTGTGGACTTTGTTTGAAGTCTGTCACGGTCGGCTCGATCGTGACCACGAGTCGAGTCTCTTGCTGGAGACTCGTGCTGATGGCGTGCTCCAGCGCGGGTCGTACTCGCGACTCCAACTGCGCTCTGGTCAGGTCATCTTGTACCGAGACGATCAGGATGTTGTTGTGCAGTGTCAGCGGCGTGGCCGAGTAGACCCACACCTTGGCGCCAGGAGATAGCGTGTCGACAGCTCGTTGCCAGATCTGTTCGAGTTCCTCGTCCGGACTGCCGGCGTGACTGTCACTCATGGGTGTCATTCATGTGTTGCCTCCCGATGTGTCCACATGGTTTTCCACAGTATGTGAATGCGAACTCGAGGGTTGAGGCAGCCTTGTGGAAAAGTCGGTACCGCGGTGACGCTAGCAGCGTTGGCAATGCCAGACAAGACACTGTCCCCAGGCTGCGGATTCGGCGCTTTCCGAGCAAGTCGGCGTGTCGTCTGGATCTTGGGCCGATTGAGGCGTACGGGGTCAGTTTGACCGCACTCTGGCACCCACGTATCTTTGGCTAGTCGTCCTGAACGACTTCCGCCGCGTGCCCATGACAACAATTTCACTGGCTGTGGGCGAGCGGTGGCCGTCGACCGGCCCAATTACATGCGATTCGCAAGACTCGTACAGATCAAAAGGACAGCATCGTGAGCAAGCGCACATTTCAGCCGAACAACCGTCGTCGTGCCAAGAAGCACGGCTTCCGCCTCCGGATGCGTACCCGCGCCGGCCGCGCGATCCTCGGTGACCGCCGCCGCAAGGGTCGCGCCAAGCTGTCCGCCTGATCCCTTGCTCGCGCGCAGTCAACGCATGCGCAGCGGGGAGGACTTCCGACGCACGATTCGTCGTGGAGCCCGCGGAGTCCAACCTTCCCTCGTCACACATGTCGTTCCTGGAACCGGCGGACACACGTCCGTCGGTTTCGTCGTGAGCAAGGCAGTTGGCACGGCGGTGGAACGCAATCGGGTCAAGCGCCGTCTGCGTCACCTGATGCGCGATCGGATTGCCGATCTCCCACCCGGATCCCGGGTGGTTGTGCGAGCGCTGCCCGCCTCACGCGAGGCCGGCTCCGAGGCGTTGTCGACTCACCTCGATGAGGCATTGCGCCGCGCTGGTGCACGGTGAAGTACCCAATCATCTGGTTTCTGAAGGCGTACAGATTCGCTATCAGTCCCCTGTACGGCCAAGTTTGTCGTTACCATCCGACCTGTTCGGCCTATGCTTTGCAGGCCGTGGAGACTCATGGGGCGCTGCGTGGCACCTGGCTTGCTGGTCGTCGCATCCTGCGGTGCCATCCTTGGAGCTCGGGCGGGTATGACCCGGTTCCACAGTCACATAGAGGAGAAGAATGTTCGGCTTCTTAGGCGATATCGGCGGCGCGATCATGACGCCGCTGTACTACGCCGTGTCAGGCATCCTGTTGGTCTGGCACAAGATCTTTGAGGCGATCGGTCTCTCTGGTGACTCCGGATGGACGTGGATGCTGTCGATCGTCGGACTGACGATCACGATTCGTACACTTCTGATCCCGCTGTTCGTCAAGCAGATCAAGTCGAGCCGCAATATGCAGCTCCTGCAGCCGCAGATCAAGGCATTGCAGCAAAAGTACAAGCACGATCGCGAGCGTCTCACCCAAGAGCAGATGAAGCTCTGGAAGGAGACTGGGACCAATCCCTTTGCGTCGTGCCTGCCGTTGATTCTGCAGATGCCGATCTTCTTCGCGCTCTTCCGGGTCATCGATCAAGCGGCTCGTAATGGCGCCAGCGGTGCACGTGGCTTCATGACCGAGGCGAATGCCGTGCAGCTGCAGAATGCCGAGCTGCTTGGCGCACGTATCGCCGATACCTTCATGAACACCGATCTGACACAGACCCGTGTCTTGACGATGTCACTTGTGATCATCATGTGCATCACTCAGTTCACGACTCAGCGTCAGCTCATGAGCAAGAACATGCCGGCCGATGCGATGACGGGCCAGTACGCACAGCAGCAGAAGATGCTCCTTTATATCCTGCCGATCGTCTTCGCCGTCGGTGGTGTCGCATTCCCCCTCGGCGTGCTGTTCTACTGGACGACCTCCAACTTCTGGACGATGGGCCAGCAGTTCTATGTCATCCGTAATAACCCGGCGCCTGGCACTCCGGCGTTCAAGGCCAAGCAGGACCGTGACGTCAAGCGTGGCAAGGTCGCCGCCGAGGATCCACTCAAGGCACTCGATGAGGAACCGTCACCGAAGCCGGCCCCTAGGGTGCAGCCGAAGAACCAGCCGCGTAGTCAGCGCAAGAAGCCGGTGACGCCTGCCAAGCCGGTGAACAAGGCTGTACAGAACCAGAAGCCTGTGGCGAAAAAGCCTAAGAAGAAGCCTGATATCACGGCTCAGAAGCCGAAGCCGGGCGACAACGGAAAGAAGGGCGGGGCTTCATGAGTGACGCTTCCAAGCTTGAGCAAGAGGGCGATATCGCGGCTGATTTCCTCGAAGGCCTACTCGATATCGCCGACCTCGATGGTGACATCGATATGGATGTCGAAGGCGACCGTGCGGCGGTCGAGGTGGTCGGTGGAAACCTGGATCATCTCGTAGGGCGTGACGGCGAGGTTCTCGATGCACTGCAGGAGCTGACCCGCCTGGCGGTCTACCGTGAGACAGGCGAGCGCAGCCGACTGATGCTGGACGTGGCTGGATTTCGTGCCGCACGCAAGGTCGCGCTGGTGGAGATTGCCACTGCGGCTATTGCGAAGGTTCAGGCCGGGGAGCCTTCTGTTGCGCTCGACCCGATGAACCCGTTCGAGCGCAAGGTCGTCCACGATGCGGTTGCTGCTGCGGGTCTGAATAGTTCGTCGGACGGAGCGGAGCCTCACCGCTACGTCGTCGTCCACAGCGCGGGGGAGTAGTCACGACGATGTCGGACACCCCCGATGTTTCACGTGAAACACCCCCGCCGCATGCGGCGGGGGTGTTTGGCTCTCGCCTGGGTGTCATCGAGGAGTACGCGCATCTTTTGGCGACTGATGCTGTCCTTCGCGGTCTGATCGGACCGCGGGAAGTGCCTCGTATCTGGGATCGCCACATCATGAACTCGGCAGTGGTCGCGCCGCGCCTGGCCTCCGGTGCGACTGTCGCTGACGTCGGGACCGGTGCGGGACTGCCCGGTCTAGTGTGGGCTATTGCACGTCCTGACATCCAGATGACGCTGATCGAGCCCTTGCTCCGACGCACGAGTTTCCTGGATGAGGTCGTTGATGGTCTGGGTCTCGCGAACGTCCGGGTGATTCGGGCGCGTGCCGAAGAAGTCGACGAGACATTCGACATCGTGACCGCTCGTGCGGTCGCGGCGCTCGACAAGTTGGGCCGTTGGTGCATGCCTCTGGTGAAGCCTGGGGGAGTGCTCCTCGCGATGAAAGGTAGGACCGCAGCTGAAGAGGTGTCCGCCGCGACAGCGACCCTCCACCGACTCGGCGCGACGTCTATCGTGGTTGAGAGCTATGAAAATGGCGACGTGCCCACGACCGTCGTCGAGGTATCCAAGTGAACGATGTTTCACGTGAAACCATGAAGGGGATCGCATGAACCAGTCACCTCACCCAGGTGCGGATCGACACCCCACGTCTCCACAGTCGGCTATGGCCGCAGCGTCGAACTACGACGTGCCGGTCCCGTCGAATACTGATTCGACCCCGTTGGCTGCAGCTGCAGAAGAACATGTGTCTTTGCTGCAGCGCACCCGCGCCGTGACCCGCTTCGAGGCTCCGACAAGGACCCGGATCTTCGTGGTGGCCAATCAGAAGGGCGGCGTCGGCAAAACCACGACAACGGTCAATATCGCGGCTGCACTCGCATTGCGCGGTCTACGGGTCCTGGTCGTCGATCTGGATCCCCAGGGCAATGCCTCGACAGCACTGAACATCCCACACACGGAAGGGACGCCTGGCGTCTACGAGGCGATCGTCGACGGGGCGGATCTGGACGACCTGGTCAAGCCGTGCCCAGACATCCCTGGACTGACGGTATTGCCGGCATCGATCGATCTAGCTGGCGCTGAGATCGAACTGGTGTCGTTGGTGGCACGTGAATCGCGTCTTGATCGAGCGCTACAGAGCTACCTGGCATCAAGTGAAGACGCGGGAGACCGTATCGACTACGTCCTGATCGACTGCCCGCCCTCGCTCGGACTCCTGACGGTCAATGCGATGGTGGCCGGCCGCGAGGTACTGATTCCCATCCAGTGCGAGTACTACGCGCTCGAGGGCCTAGGACAACTGATCCGGAATATCGATCTGATTCGCTCGCACCTCAATCCCAAGTTGGAGATCACCACGATCCTCCTGACGATGTACGACGCGCGTACGCGTCTATCGGCCGGTGTTGCCGAAGAGGTGCGCGCGCACTTCGCCGAAAAGGTGCTGCCGACACCGATCCCGCGGTCGGTCCGGATCTCTGAAGCGCCGAGCTATCAGCAGTCAGTTATCACGTACGACGGAACATCTTCGGGTGCGCTGTCCTATTTGGAGGCCGCGCGGGAGATCTCGCAGGCGGGAGTGAGGGAACGATGAGTACACGTCGAGGACTGGGACGCGGGCTTGAGTCCCTTATCCCGTCGAGCCCGGCAGATGCCAAGGCCTCCGGCCTCCAGGAGATCCAAGGTGCAAGGTTCGCCGAAATCCCCCTCGAGCAGATTGTCGCGAATCCGCGACAGCCTCGCCAGGTGTTCGACGAGGACCACATGGCAGAGCTGGTCCACTCCATCAAGGAAGTGGGACTGCTTCAGCCGATCGTCGTACGCGAAGTCGCCAAGGATCGCTATGAACTCATCATGGGCGAGCGTCGCTGGCGGGCCACCGGCAAAGCCGGCCTCGACACGATCGGTGCGATCGTCCGTGACACGTCCGACGAGGACCTGCTGCGTGACGCATTGTTGGAGAACTTGCATCGCTCCCAGCTCAACCCCCTGGAAGAGGCAGCCGCGTACCAGCAGCTCCTGGACGACTTCGGCTGCACGCACGAAGAGCTCGCGGAACGTATCGGCCGATCCCGCCCGCAGATCAGCAATACTCTGCGACTGCTGAAGCTGACGCCGACTGTTCAACGTCGGGTGGCCGCGGGGGTGCTCTCGGCCGGGCACGCCCGTGCGCTCGTCAGCATCGCCAATCCGGATCTGCAGGACGGACTCGCAACGCGGGTCGTCGCCGAGGGATTGTCGGTCAGGGCACTGGAGGAGATCGTCACGGTCGGTCCTGAGGGTTCCAAGCGTCCCGCGGCCCGGCAGTCGCCGAAGGTCTCCGCGCCGCGCCTGGCCGATCTGGCTGCTCGGCTCTCAGAGCGATACGACACGAGGGTCAAAGTCGACCTCGGGCGGAGCAAGGGCAAAGTCACGGTGGAATTCGCGACCCTCGAGGACCTGGAGCGAATCGTCGACATGATGGATCCAGGTAAGAAATAAGTATATAAGTCGACAAAGTTACAAATAGATATTGTTTCTTAAGCATACGAGTCAACTACGGCCCCTCGACGAGCACCTCAGCCCGCTCACTTGCGCAGGTTCAGGGCTCATCGAGGGGCCGTAGCGGACTCCTCAGCGGGCAGCGTTTAGGCTGTGTGCTCTTCGAGTTCCTTGAGGATCGCGCTCTTGGGACGGACGCCCACGATGGATCGGACGACCTCGCCCTTGTAGTACAGGTTCATCGTCGGCAGTCCGGTGACCCGGTACTGCGCCGGGGTGGCGGGGTTGGCGTCCGCGTCCATCTTCAGGATCGTGATCTTGTCGCCCTTTTCCGTGGCGATCTCTTCGAGGATCGGAGCGAGCTGACGGCACGGCGCGCACCAGCTGGCCCAGAAGTCGACGAGGACCGGGCCCTCGGCATCGAGCACGAGCTGCTGGAAGTCGGCATCGGTGACGGCGCCGAGAGTGGATTCAGCCATGAGTATCTCCTTGAGGTCTGTGCAAAAGTAGAACGTTGGGGTCGGACAGTTATTCCACGAGTGCGGCGGCAGGCGCCGGGGCACCGGCATGTTCGAGATCTGCCAAGAAGCGCTCGGCGTCGAGTGCGGCGGCGCAACCTGTGCCGGCAGCCGTGATCGCCTGACGATAGGTGTGATCGACCAGGTCGCCTGCAGCGAACACGCCCGGCAGGTTCGTGGCGGTCGAGCCGGGCTGCACCAGGACGTAACCCTCGTCGTCGAGGTCGACCTGGCCGGTCAACAGCTCAGAGCGAGGATCGTGACCGATAGCGATGAACAGGCCGGTCGCATCGAGCCTGCGAGTCTCCCCAGTGACGGTGTCACGCAAGATCACGGCCTCGAGCTTGTCTTCGCCGATGATCTCAGCCACTTCGCTGTTCCAGGCGAAGTCGATCTTCTCGTTGGCGAAGGCGCGGTCCTGCATGATCTTGGAACCGCGCAGCTCGCCGCGACGGTGGACCATCGTGACCTTGCTGGCGAAACGGGTCAAGAACGTCGCCTCTTCGAGCGCGGAGTCGCCGCCGCCGACCACGATGATGTTCTGCTCCCGGAAGAAGAAGCCATCACACGTCGCACACCAGCTGACGCCGTGACCCGAGAGTCGATCTTCGCCGTCGACACCGAGTTTGCGGTATCCCGATCCCATCGCCAGGACGACGGCCCTGGCCCGATGAGTGGTGCCATCGCCCAGCGTGACGGTCTTGATGTCGCCGGTGAGGTCGACCTCGGTGACATCGTCGGTCACGAGCTCGGCTCCGAAGCGCTCGGCCTGGGCACGCAGCTTGTCCATCAGATCCGGGCCCATGATGCCGTCGGGGTAGCCCGGGAAGTTCTCGACGTCTGTCGTGTTCATCAGCGCGCCGCCAGCAGTCACCGCGCCTTCGAAGACGAGGGGCTCCAGATTGGCCCGGGCTGCATAGATCGCAGATGTGTAGCCCGAGGGGCCCGATCCGATGATGATGAGGTTGCGAACGGTCTCGCTCATGAGGTCCCTTTGGTCGTGTTGCTGGTGTCAACGAATTCTAGGCGGTGGGCATTCCCTGCCAGGGTTGTGACGGCTCATGAGCGTCCGCGGATCACTACCTCGCGGATCTCGCCTCGGAACGAACCGTCCTCGACCTCGGGCAACGACGTCAGCCAGACCACGACGTAACGGGTCATTACTCCCGATGACAACGACAGACTGGCATCCGTGCCAGACCCATCCAGCGAAGCGACGCGGGTCAATGCCTTGATCCGATCGGGAGGTCGAGACGAGGCATGGGGGGCTGAGTAGATCGACAGATCGGTCGGAGCGCCGAGGAGCTGGATGCGCATCGAATCGACCTCACGCATGCCGCCGAGATCGAGCACCAGCCCAACACCGTCCTTGAGCCCGCCCAGCTGGGGGGAGCCGAAGTAGGTCGCTGTTCGCCACCCGGTCTCGGCCTTTCCATCGATCGCCCCGTTGACGAGTTCGGAATTCTCCTTGCGGTCCTCACCTTGCGGGTCGAAGTCGAATACCCGTTGTATCGGCAACACCCGTACGGGCGACGAGTCGTTGATCGGCTCCTCGGTGTGTCTGCCCGACCGGCTCACCAAGAAGCCGATCAGCGATACCAGCACGAGAGCGCCGACCACACCGGTCAGTACGAGGCCGCGGTCGCCGCGGGCGGCACGCCGGGCCCGTGCCCGTCCGCGCTCGAATGTGGTCGGGGGAGCCGGTTCGAAGGCCTTAGGCCGACGCCGTGGCGGTTCCAGACCCGGTGGGGGACCGTCGGGGACTATCACCGGATCGAGTCGCAGTAGATCAGGTGATGACAGACCCATGAGACTCGGCTGATCGTCGACGAGATCCTCATCCTCACCCGACAATCGCAGGGTGCGGGCGATCTCGGCTGCGCTGCGCAGTGGCCGTGCGTGATTGCGCGGAGGACGGCCGAGGATGCGGTCGGCGATGGTGTCGACGTCACGGGCCACTCCGGCACGGACCTGGCGTGGTCGCAGCAGCCGTCCATGCTCCGTGGGTGCGGCTTGGAGGCCGTCGACGTTCGCGCCTGGCCATCTGCTGGTCAAACAGGCGTAGAGCAACTTGCCGAGGGCCTGGACGTCGAGCTGCTCGTACTGCTGCAGATCGGCGATCGTGTCCTGGCGCCCAGGGGGGGCGAGAGCCGTCGCGACGCCCAGTCCCATGATCCGGACGGCACCGGACTGCTTCAGCAATACCTGGTGCGGCGTCAGACGCCGGTGGTAGACACCGTGCTCGTGGGCGTGTGCAAGTGCTTCGGCCACCTCGGCGACGACTGTCGCGGCGCGCCGGTTGGGCAACGAGGACTGTGCCAGGAGCTGGTCGAGCGGGAATGCGCGAGCCCACTCGCGGATCACCAGATGGTGTCCCTGCTCCGACTCGATGAGATCGAGTACGCGCAGGAACCGGGGATCGGTGACCGCGGTGGATTCACGGGCGGCATCCAAGAAGCGGGTAGCGCGCGAATCGGAGCTGCTGAGGATCTCCATGCCCACATTGCGGTTGAGCACCTTGTCGTGGGCGCGCCACGTACTGGCGCCGAGCTTCTCGCTGACCAGGTCCTGCAGCTCATACCGCTGGGCGAGCACGTCACCGGAGGCCAAAGACCGCCTGTCGCTCATTCCACGCCCCTCGCCCGAACCCAACTGGTGACCTCAGCCCATGCTAGACGGGCCGAGAAGCTGCGCACGGTCAGCGGGTCCGTCGGAGTACGGCGTCCATCAGATAGTTCAGTTGGGTGAGGCCGACGACCTTGGCCGCAGCCACGTAGGTGACGAGCGCGGCACCGCCGGCGACGACTGTCGTGATCGCGCCACCCACCGCCCGGGCGGGTTCCACGCCGGCCGAATCGATCCCGAATGAGACGCCGAGCGCCACGAACGCCGCGAGCCCGGTCGCATACGTCAGGCGGATGACGAACAAGATCATCTCCCGGTCGACGATCGGGCCGATCGAACGCGACAACCAGGTGACGGAGATGACCGAACCCACGAGGTAGGCGATGCCATACGACAGAGCGAGCATCGCGGCGACGCTGGCCGGACTGACCAACTGCGTCAAGGTCAGCGCGAGACCGATGTTGACGACCGCGATCGCGATTTGGATGAAGAACGGCGAGCGATTGTCCTCATTGGCGTAGAAGCCACGCAACATCAGGTAGTGGATCGTGAACGTCACCATGGCCAGGGAGAACGCCTGGACCGTGTGACCGATCGGAACTGTGTGGCCACCCAATGCGCCAAGACCGCCGGCGATCGCGGTCAGTGGTTGTCCCAGACACAGCAGGGCAACGGCGACCGGGACCACGAGCACGAGAGCGATGCGAATGGTTCGCCCCAGCTCGAGGCGCATCCTCGGATAGTTGCGATCGGCTGCGAGCGCTGCCAACGTCGGGATGATCGCCGTCGCCAGTGAGACGGTGACGACGCCGTGCGGCAACTGGCTGATCAGGAATCCGAAGCTGTAGACGAAGGCACCGGTTGCGGGCTCACCATTGCTGGCACCGCTCACCGTCGAGCCAGTCGCGATCCTGGTGATGACCACGAAGGCGATCTGGTTGACGATGATGAACAGGAACGTCCAGGCGCCGAGCCGCAGGGTGTGTCCCAGGCCCACTCCACGGAAATCGAAGCGCGGACGGAACCGGAAGCCCACCTGACGCAGGTAGGGAACCAGGACGATGGCCTGAAGTGCGATCGCAAATGTCGATCCGAGTCCCAGCAGCAGCGCCTCGTTGGTCTCGAAACCGCCTACACCGGAACTCGCACCGAAGGCGAAGTAGAAGCAGATGATCACGGCACAAGCCACGATGTTGTTGACGATCGGCGCCCACATCATCGGCCCGAACCGGCGGCGGGCATTGAGGATCTGGCCTACCAGCACGAAAGCGCCGTAGAAGAACACTTGCGGCAGGCACAGCAGCATCAACAGCGTCGCCGACTCGAGCTGCGGAGCGTTCGCCGGCGTGAAGAGCTTGCCGGGATAGACCAAATGCAGTAGCCACGGCACCGCGAACATCAATACGACGGTTCCGGCCCCGAGCACCAACAAGCCGAGGGTCACGACCCGATTGGCGTATGCGTCCCCGCCATCGGGATCGTTCTTCATGGCGCGGACGAGTTGGGGCACCAGCACGACGTTGAAGATTCCGCCGGCGATCAGGATGTAGAGCGTGTTGGGGATCGTGTTGGCGACCTCGAACAGGTCGGCGTTGAGCTGGGTGCCGATGACCATGGCCAACAGACCGGTGCGCAGAAAGCCCGTCGCGCGCGAGACGATCGTGCCGAGTGCCATCCAGGCGCTGGCGCGCGCCACGGATTGCTCAGTCATCGTCGTCCGAAAGACGTACAGCGGTCATTCCGGTACGTCGCCGGTGGAACCGACGTATCAGTGCGGCGAGTACCAGCGCGCCGGCCAGTCCCATCGCGACCCAGAGCACGATTCCAATGCTGCTGGAACGCACCTTGAAAGTCTCTGGTTTGCCGACGTCTTTTCCATCGGCGGTGACCAGGTTGGCGGTCAGATACGCGGTGCGCTGATCGCCCAGGTCAACCGTGACGGTCAGGGTGTGGCGATCACCCGCGCCGACCGTGACCGGCTCGACGGCCGGAATCGTCAGGGCAGGATTGCTCGAGTCGAGGTCCACACCGACTGTGATCGCCGAATCCGAATCATTGAGGATCGTCAGCGGGAAGCCGCCCTTGGAGCTCGACAGCGTCACCGACGTGGGGGCCTCGATCGAGATCTTGTCGAGTTCGGCGCGGGTCTGTCGCAGGCGTGCGGCCGCGACTGCTACGCCGGTCGAGCGATCCGACCGCCAACGCACACCGAGCACCCCGGCGAGGGTCTGCGCCAGGTCGGCGTCGACTTCGTCGGACTGGGAGATCGCTGAGCTCAGGACTCCGCCCGCCGTCACGATCTCGGCAGCGAGGCTCAATTGCTCGCGCGATATGGGCTTGGCCTTGGCGCTTTCAGGGACCTTGCCGGCATACGGAGCGAGTGGCCGGGTCAGGAGTGAGTCGAGGCCGACGCCGCGGGTGAACGGTGCCTCGAATGCGGATGAGAACTGACCACTCGCCCAATCGGTGCCGGGGTTCCACTGGGGATCGGCCACGATAACGGCATCCGCGCGCGATTCGGGATCGATCGACCGTTCGAGAACTGCAAGCGCGGCGTCAGCCAAAACCTTTTGGCGCAGGGTGACCACAGTCTGCGGGCCGGCTCCGTTGAGCGTCTGCATCGAATTGACGAGCATCGGAACGGGTCCGGCAACACTGTTGTATTGGATGAGCGAACCTAGTCGGGGCTGCCAGTCATCCACCGCGATCGGACTCACGATCACGGGACTGTCGCCCGTATCGCGCAGATCGCTGAGAAGTGCCTCGGTTACGCCTTCTCGGGTGGGCCACGAGACACGTCGACCGCTCAGCTGGAACTTCGCGAGGACTGCATCCGTCGCGGTCGTGATCGCCGTCCGCAGGGTCCGTCGAAGATCCGGATTGAGTGTCAACGCCAGATCGTCGGGACGGTCGAAGTCAAGGATCCACGGGCTGTGCCCGCGAGCGAAGACCAGCAGATCTGCCAGGAAACGTTCGGCCTCGGCCTGCTGGGCGGCGGAGAATTCGGTGCCCTTGGGCAGATGGCGCAACTTGGCCAGATCATCGACGCCGACCAGGAGCGCGGGATCGATCAATGCGGTCGCGGCCGTTCCGGACGAGCCGGCCAGATCCAGCAGATTGCGCAACTGACCTCCGGCACTCACCGATGCCATCAGGGACTTGGGATCCTGGTAGTTGCCGGCGATACCGCGAAAGTCCGGCATCAGGAACGGCCATACGACGGAGGTGGGAACTGCGGCCGTGTCCGACGAGATGAGCGGCAGGAAGGTCGTGGCCCGGGCGAGCGCATCGCCGCTTCGGGTGCCGTCGGTGTCGGTGCCCAGTACCTGCACGCCGACGGGATAGACGCCTTCTTCTCCAGTGATGCCGAGCTTGTCGAACGGAACCGACACCGTGAACCGGTGCTGCGTGCCGGAGGCGATATCGCCAAGTTCGTCGAAGGTGCCCACGTCGACGACACGCACACCGGTATAGGCCTTCGGATTGGTCGTGGCCTCGGCGACCTGGGCGCGGGTCGTGAAGGGCGAGGCAGGGATCACGAGGTACACCTGCACGTTCTGCCACGCGTGGTCATTGCGGTTGGCCACGGTGCCGGACAGCGTGACCTTGCTCCCGGCCGACAGGCGACTCGGGCTGACCGACGAGATCGACACCCGGATATCCGGGCTTTCCTCGGCTGCGGTGACAGGGGGCACCGACAGCAACAAGGTGCCGAGAACCGTCGCAAGCAGCGTCATCACGACAGTTCGACGGCAGCGGCTCACCCGAACATGCTAGACGTCCCATCGGCAGGGACAGGGGACGCCGGTCTGGCGGATAGACTATGTCCCCGTGCCTATGTCCTCGTTGACCCCAGACCGCCGGGCCAGGATCGATTCCGAGCTTGCTGCGAACTCGTTCCTGGCCGAGCTCGGTGTGCTGTTCGCCGAGGCCGGCCATGAGCTCGCGATCGTCGGCGGGCCGGTGCGCGATGCGGTCCTCGGACGTCCGGGCAATGATTGGGACTTCACGACCTCAGCGCGTCCTGATGACATCGAACGGATCGCCAAAGGGTGGGCTGATGCCATCTGGGACATCGGACGTGAGTTCGGCACGATCGGACTCCGCAAGGGCGATCATCAACTCGAGATCACGACCTACCGCAGCGATGAGTACGACACGGCGTCCCGCAAGCCCGAAGTCAAGTTCGGCGACACCCTCGAAGGAGATCTCGCCCGCCGTGACTTCGCGGTCAATGCGATGGCGATCCGATTGCCGTCGGGTGAATTCGTCGATCTGTTCGGCGGCCTCGACGATATCGACAACCAACTGATCAGGACCCCTGTCACGCCAGAACAGTCCTTCAGCGACGATCCGCTGCGGATGATGCGCGCCGCGCGCTTTGTCGCCCAGCTCGATTTCACGGCGGCGCCCGACGTCATCGCCGCGGCGACGGCGATGGCCGATCGGCTTGAGATCGTGTCGGCCGAGCGGGTGCGAGACGAACTCAACAAGCTCCTGCTCAGCCAGCATCCGGTCGAGGGGCTCCGACTCCTGGTTGACACCGGCCTGGCCGAGCGCATGCTGCCCGAACTGCCGGCGCTGAAGCTCGAACGCGATGAGCACCATCGGCACAAGGATGTCTACGAGCATTCGTTGACAGTTCTGGAACAGGCCATCGCTTTGGAAGACCGCCTCGACCAGGCGCCCGATCTGACGATCCGGCTCGCAGCCTTGCTGCACGACATCGGCAAGCCCAAGACCCGACGGTTCCAAGAAGGTGGCACGGTCTCGTTCCACCATCACGATGTCGTGGGGGCCAAGCTCGTCCGCAAGCGCATGCGCGCACTGCGATACAGCAATGACATGACCGATGACGTGGCTTCGCTGGTCGAACTGCACCTGCGATTCCATGGCTACGGCTCGGGGGAGTGGACCGACTCGGCCGTGCGGCGCTATGTCCGTGACGCCGGCGATCAGCTCGAGCGGCTGCATATCCTGACCCGCGCAGATTGCACGACGCGCAATCACAAGAAGGCTATGCGGTTGCAACGCACGTACGACGAGCTCGAGGAGCGCATCGCCGTGCTGGCCGAACAGGAGGAGCTCGGGTCGATTCGGCCAGACCTCGACGGTGCGCAGATCATGTCGATCCTGGGTCTGGAGCCGGGCCCGCAGGTCGGGGAGGCGTACCGCTTCCTGCTCGACCTGCGCATGGATCGTGGGCCGCTCAGCGAGGCCGATGCGACTGAGGCATTGAAGGCATTCTGGGCTGCACGGCTTCGCTAGCGCTCGCCGTTCCCGTGACTTCGTCCCGGCCGGGCTTCGCCCGGGCAGCTGCCTCGCTTCGCTCGGCTTATGGTTGGGCCCTAGGCTTTGGCCATGAACCCTCTTGCGTGTGAGAGCTGATGGCCGGCGGACTCGTAGCGCTCCTTGACGACGTCGCGGCGTTGGCCAAGCTAGCGGCTGCCTCAGTCGACGATATCGCGGCTGCCTCCGGCCGCGCAGCCACGAAGGCTGCCGGTGTCGTGGTCGACGACGCTGCCGTCACTCCCCGGTACGTTCAGGGCTTTGATCCTTCGCGCGAGCTGTCGGTCATCAAGCGGATCGCAGTGGGTTCATTGCGCAACAAACTCATCTTCATCCTGCCGGCGGCGCTGCTGCTGAGTCAGTTCCTGCCGTGGTTGCTCACGCCGATCCTGATGCTCGGCGGAACGTACCTGTGCTTCGAAGGTGCGGAGAAGCTGTGGGAGAAGTTCGGGCCGGGCGAACATCATGCCGAGGCTCCTGTGGCGACGGAGGCCGGCGCCGACCATGAGAAGACCATGGTCACGAGCGCTATTCGCACCGACTTCATCTTGTCGGCCGAGATCATGGTCATCGCACTCAATGAGGTCTCCGACGAGCCGTTCTTCTCCCGGGCCGCAATCCTTGCGGTCGTCGCCGTCGCGATCACTGCTCTGGTCTACGGGGCCGTCGGCCTGATCGTCAAAATGGACGATATCGGCCTGCATCTGGCCAAGCAGAAATCGGCGATCTCGCAGCGAGTCGGCCGTGGCCTGGTCGTGGCGATGCCGATCTTCCTGCGTGTGCTCTCCGCCGTGGGAATCGTCGCAATGCTCTGGGTCGGCGGTCACATCCTGCTCGTGGGTATCGACGAGCTGGGTTGGCATTGGCCGTACGAGCAGGTCCACCATCTTGAGGGAGAGGTCGGGGGCGGAGCGGCCGGCTGGCTCGTCAACACCGCATTTTCGGCGTTGCTCGGCTCGATCGTCGGTGCTGTCGTCGTCGCGGTGATGCACGTGATCCCCCGCAAGAAGCGGAGCCACTAAGGCCCCGCGAGTCAACGAGCATGAAGAAAGGGCCCSGATCCGTAAGGATCCGGGCCCCTTCTTTGTGCCTTACTAGCTGATCAGCGCTCTTCTTCGCCGCTGATGAACGCCTCGAGCTTCAGACGACCGAGGTCGTCGGGACGCTGCTCGGGCGGCGACTTCATCAGGTAGGACGAGGCCGACAGCAGTGCGCCGCCGACTCCACGGTCCTTGGCGATCTTCGCCGCACGGATCGCGTCGATGATGATGCCGGCGGAGTTCGGCGAGTCCCAGACCTCGAGCTTGTACTCCAGGTTCAGAGGAACGTCACCGAAGGCGCGGCCTTCGAGGCGGACGTACGCCCACTTGCGGTCATCGAGCCAAGCGACATAGTCGCTGGGGCCGATGTGGACGTTCTTGCTGTCGATCAGACCGGCCAGCGGGCCCGTCAGGTTCGACGTCACGGCCTGCGTCTTGGAGACCTTCTTGCTCTCCAGGCGCTCACGCTCCAGCATGTTCTTGAAGTCCATGTTGCCGCCGACGTTGAGCTGGTACGTACGGTCCAGCGTGACGCCACGGTCTTCGAACAGCTTGGCCATGACGCGGTGGGTGATCGTGGCACCGACCTGGCTCTTGATGTCGTCACCGATGATCGCGACGCCGGCGTCCTCGAACTTCTTGGCCCACTCGGGGTCGGAGGCGATGAACACGGGCAGTGCGTTGACGAAGGCGACCTTGGCGTCGATCGCGCACTGCGCGTAGAACTTGTCGGCCTCTTCAGAACCCACCGGCAGGTAGGAGACCAGCACGTCGGCCTTGGTGTCCTTGAGGATCTGCACGACGTCGACCGCGGGAGCGTCGGACTCTTCGATGGTCTGGCGGTAGTACTTGCCGAGACCGTCGAGGGTGTGACCCTTCTGCACGATGATGCCGGTCGGCGGCACGTCGATGATCTTGATCGTGTTGTTCTCGCTGGCCTGCGTTGCCTCGGAGAGGTCGAAGCCGACCTTCTTGGCGTCGACGTCGAACGCTGCGACGAACTCGATGTCACTGACGTGGTACTCGCCGAACTTGACGTGCATGAGCCCGGGGACGGTGCCCGACGGGTCAGCGTCCTTGTAGTACTCGACGCCCTGAATCAGGGACGTGGCGCAGTTGCCCACACCCACAATTGCTACGCGTACCGAACCCATGGGTTCTCCTTTTGTGTTCATTACTCGGTTGGTTTGGTGTCCGTGAGGTCAGTGGCGGGATATCCGCCCGAACGCTCACGATCGATCAGGTCGGTCAGCCACTTCACTTCGCGCTCGACCGATTCGAGTCCGTGCCGCTGCAGCTCCAAGGTGTAGGAGTCGACACGGTCACGTTTGCGCTGCCCGGACTTGCGAACGTTCTCGAGACGCTCCTCCAGACGGCTTCGACGACCTTCGAGGATGCGAACCCTCGAAGCTGCGTCGGTGCGTGAGAAGAAGGCGAATCGAACGCCGAACGCTTCGTCGTCCCACGTCGACGGACCGGAGTCCTCGAGTGCCTGGGCGAAATAGTCCTTGCCCTCGGCGGTGAGCTTGTAGACGATGCGAGCACGCCGACTCCGGCTTTCGGGATCCACGGTCTCGTCGGCCACGATGTAGCCGGACTTGCCGAGAGCCTTCAAGGCGGGATACAGCGTGCCGTAGGACAAGATCCGACCCCAGCCCAGCAGGGCGTTGACCTGCTTGCGCAGTTCATAGCCATGCATCGGGGCATCGTGCAGCAGTCCTAGAACTGCCACCTCGAGTGCCGCGCCGCGTCGTGTCATTGATCCGTCCAGACAAAGTGTGTCATTTGTTATATCGAGACGATACATCGAATCGCGACGTGTGCAAACCAGCGACCCGGTGTGAGCCAGGACACTGTTTGCACCCGCGATTACCGTTCTTTCAGATACGTTCGGCACACTTGATCGACGGTGGATCCGCTTCAGGGGTCCCGACGGAGGTAAACGGACCCTTGGCAGCACAGCGAAAGAGCGCGAGCACGAAGAACGCGAAGAAGAAAAGCGCACCCCGACTCGGTAGTGGATTCAAGACGCTCGGCCGCAAAATCGGCGGTCGCGGACGTTGGTGGGTCCGCACGATTCGGTGGTTCGCCTTCCTCGGCGTCGCCGGAATCCTGATGCTCGCGCTGACGTTCTTCATCCTCTATCGGTCGATCTCGATCCCGGATGCGAACGCCGACTTCCAGACCCAGACGACCCAGGTCTTCTACTCCGACGGCAAGCACAAGCTCGGAGAGTTCGCGACCCAGGACCGCGAGAGCATCTCGCTCGACGATGTTCCGGCCTCGATGCAGGCAGCCGCTATCGCGGCGGAGGATCGTTCGTTCTACACCAACCGCGGACTCGACTTCAAGGGCATCCTTCGCGCCGCCCGCGACAACACCACGAGCGGTTCGATCCAAGGCGGCGGCTCGACGATCACCCAGCAGTACGTCAAGATCCTCTACCTGACCCAGGAGCGTTCGTACACGCGCAAGGTCAAAGAGGCGATCCTCTCGATCAAGATCCACAACCAGTTGAGCAAGTCCGAGATCCTCGAGGGCTACCTCAACACGATCTACTTCGGCAACGGCGCGTACGGAATCGAAGTCGCCTCCCAGACCTACTTCGGCAAGCCCGCCTCGAAGCTCAACTATGCTCAGTCAGCGCTACTGGCCACGATCATCAACAGCCCGAGCTACTACGATCCGTACGCCGAGGGCGCCCAGGCCCGCATTCAGCCGCGGTTCAACTACGTCCTGGCAGGTATGGCCAAAGCCGGCGCGATCACCGAAGACGAGGCGGCGCAGTTCGCCGACAAGCTGCCGAAGGTGGTCGAGAAGAAGAACGTCAACCGGTTCAGCGGCTCCAAGGGCTACTTGCTCCAGCTGGTCAAGGACAAGATGGTCAACGAGCTGAAGTTCGATCCGAGTGAAGTCGACGGCAGCGGTCTGCGGATCGTCACGACATTCGACTACCAGGACCAGAAGAACGCTGTCGCGGCGATCAAGCAGCACCGCCCGGCCGGCGCAAAGGAACTGCATCAGTCGCTCGTATCAGTTCAGCCAGGCACCGGTGCGGTCCGAGCGATGTACGCGGGGCGAGACTATTTGAAGAATCAGGTCAACTGGGCCACTAATGGGACCCAGCCTGGGTCGACATTCAAACCTTTTGCGGTCATTGCAGCACTGGAGAACGGTTACAGCCTCAAGACCAAGCTGAATGGAAATTCTCCGTTGTACATCGACGGTAAGCGAGTTGGTGAGAATCAGGGTGACAGTGGCGGGCGGCCGTTCGGCAGTGTTTCACTCGAGTTCGCAACCCAGAAATCGGTCAACACCGCCTTCCTGGATCTGATGGATCAAATGGAGGATGGCCCCGAGAAGGTTTTGGAGGCCGCCCAGCAAGCAGGCATTCCGCAATCCCTGCTCGACAATCAGCGCAAGCTGGAGAACGACAGCCTCCCCCTCGTTACCCCTCTAGGCTATTTCCCAGTCGCGCCGGTCGATATGGCCAATGCTTACGCGACCATCGCTGCAGAGGGTAAACGGGCAGACTGGTACGTCATCAAAAAGGTAACGGACTACCAGGGCACCACCAAGTACAAGCACAAGGTCAAGAGTAAACAGGCAATTCCCGAGGATGTCGCGGCCGACACCATCGCGGCGATGCAGAAGGTCGTCAACACGGGTGCCGCAGGAACCGGTTCGAATGCGCGCACCGTGTGCACGACGGCTGGCAAGACTGGGACCGCGACTGCAGGCTCGGACAATGATCAACACGTCTCGTCCTCGTGGTTCGCCGGATTCACCCCGAAGGTGGCGACTGCGGTGATGTACAACCGCGGCAAGCTCGGCAACGCGGATCTCGAGGGTTATATGGTCCCCTTCTTCGGCGGCCAGATTCCCGCGCTCACGTTCCGCGCCTACATGAATGCCTCGCTCGACCCGAGTGACTGCGGGACGTTCCCGCCTGCCGCGAACATCCGTGCCGACAAGGGCACGGTCTACGTCGCGCCGAAGCCCAAGCCGAAACCCAAGCCCAAGCCCAAGCCGAAGCCGTCACGCACGACCAGGCCTGCGCCGACGAATCCGGCACCGACGACTCCTCCGACCACGGTCCCGACACCACCGGAACCGACGGAACCGGTCTGCAGCCCCGGTCAGCTGGAGCCGTGCGACGAGTAGCCGGTCATGTAGGTGCGGCTCTGGATCCGGGCTAAGGCTCAGCCTGGACCAGGCCGCTCTGGTAGGCGATGACGACAAGCTGTGCGCGATCGCGGGCCTGTAATTTCGTCATTGCGCGTTGCACGTGGGCGCGGACCGTGAACGGGCTGAGGAACGTGTGCTCGGCGATCTCCTGATTGGAGAGCCCGGTCGCGACCAAAGCGACCATCTCGCGTTCGCGAGGGGTGAGCACAGCGAACTGTGCGGGATGGTGCTGTCGAGCGTTATCGGGAGAGGCGAGGAAACGCGCGATCAGTGATCGGGTTGCAGCCGCCGACAGCAAGGTGTCTCCGTCGGCGATCGTCCGCACCGCATCGAACAGATCATCAGCACCGATCCCCTTGCCGATAAATCCGCTGGCTCCCGCGCGCAGCGCCTGAGCGACGTAGTCGTCGGTCTCGTACGTCGTCAGGATCAGGATCCGGCTGGCGTGCAGCGCAGGGTCAGCACAGATCTCTGCGGTGGCGGTGAGTCCGTCCATCTCGGCCATCCGGATATCCATGACCACCACGTCGGGGCGTAGTTCGCGAGTGAGTCTCACCGCCTCCTTGCCATTGGCGGCCTCCCCGACCACGATCATGTCGTCGGTGCTGTCGAGAAGCGTTCGGAAGGCATCACGCAGCAGGGCCTGATCATCTGCGAGCAGCACGCGGACAGTCATGGAACTTCACCGGCCTTGGTGGAGGGAAGGGGCAGTTGGGCGGAGACGAGGAAACCGCCACCCGGACGGCTACCGGCGAAGAGACGTCCCCCGACTGCCGTGGCACGTTCACGCATCCCGATCAGACCGTAGCCGGGGGGACGATCCGACGCTATGGACGTACCCGGTCCACCGCCGTCATCGGTGACCGTGATTGTCACGCGATCGCGGTTCCAGACAAGGCCGACCCGGGCGCAGCCCGTATCGGCGTGCTTGGTCACATTTGTCAGTGACTCCTGGATGATGCGATAAGCGGTGAGGTCCAATCCGGGCGGAAGCGGCCTGGTCGTGCCCTCCTCGACTACCGACACCTCCAAACCTGCGCGACCGAAGGACTCGATGAGAGTGGGTAGCCGCGACAGCCCGGGCGCCGGATCGACCGGAGCCGTTGAGTCCCCGGTCTGACGCAACAGTCCAACCGTGGCCCGCAGATCGTCGAGAGCGTTACCGGTGGTCTCAACCAGATCGTTCAGACTTTTGCGGGTCTGCTCCGGCCGAGTGTTGAACAGATGGGCGGCGACCGTCGCCTGCGCGCTGGCCAGGGTGATCTGATGAGCCACCAGATCGTGCAGTTCTCGTGCGATGCGCAGGCGTTCCTCGGCGACTCGTCGAAGCGCCTCGCTGTCTCGGCTCTCTTCGGCTCGCTGCGCCCGCTCCTCCACGGCCGCCAGGTAGGCCCGCCGGTTCTGCGTCGAATGACCGAGCACGCCGGCCACCAACGGGAATGCTGCCACGATTCCCAATCTGCTCGCGTCCTGCCATGAGAGGTCGCCGTACAAGGCGGTAGAGGTGACCAGGAATGCAGCCGAGATCACGAGCACCGTAACTACTGTTCGCCGTTCGAGGCGCACGGCGAGTGAGTAGGCAGTGATCACGGCAGGAGCCACGATCAGCGGGGTCAGCAGGAGATCCAAGGGCGCGACCAGCATCCCGCATGCAGTCGTGGCGGCCATCGTGACGAGGGGCGCCTGGTGCCGAAGCGGCAGCACCGCGCATGACATCACGGCGAGGACGTAGGCCGCGAGACGTGGTGCCGACACCGTGTCGTCGACCTGCAGGACACCGCCGAGCAGACAGATCACGAACGTGGTCCCTGTGATCGCTCCCTCCCGCCACCACGTACTGCGTGGTTGCGGGACGGAGCCACCGGTGTGGGTCATGGCCGGCTTTCGCCTCCCACCGCTGCGAACTGCTCAGACGCGGGCGCCGGGACATGCCGTCTGAGCGCCTCACCCTCGATATCCACATTCGGCAGCACCCGGCTCACGATACGGGGCAGCCACCACACCCGGTGGCCGAGCAATGCCATAACCGCAGGCGCGATCGCCATCCGAACCACGAAAGCATCGAATGCCACGGCGGCGGCAAGCCCGAGACCCATGGTCTGGATCGTCGGATTGTGCAGCCCGATGAATCCGGCGAACACGCTGACCATGATGATCGCGGCCGCTGCCACGACTCGCCCGCTTTGCCGGAAGCCGTCGACGATGGCGTCCTCCGGCGAAGCACCACGGACATAGGCCTCACGCATCCGAGTGAACAGGAAGACCTCGTAGTCCATCGCGAGGCCGAACACGATACCGATGATGAGGATCGGCATCAGCGACATGATCGGTCCGGTCTGATCGATGCCGATCAGGTCTGCGCCCCATCCCCACTGGAACACCGCCACGAGGACGCCGAAGGCGGCACCCACCGACAGCAGGAAGCCGAGCGCGGCTTTGATCGGAACCAGGATCGAGCGGAAGACCACCAACAGCAGGATGATCGCGAGGCCGATGACGACGCTCAGATACGGCAGGAGCGCGTCCGACATGGCCTGGGAAATGTCGATGTTCAGCGCGGTATTGCCGGTCACTGCAATCTTTGCCCCGGTGTCGGCTTCGATCGTGGTGGCTTGACTTCGGATCGCCTCCACAACGTCCTTGGTCGCGACGTCGGTCGGTGCGGTCACAGGGACCGCGGTGATGACGGCGGTGTCCTCAGCCTCGTTGAGGATCGGTTCAGCCACTGACTCGATCCCCTCCACGTCTCGTAGGGTCTCGACGACGCGGTCCCTGGCGATCTGGCCGTCTGAGGCTTTCGCAGTGTCCACGACGACGGTCAGTGGCCCGTTGAAGCCGGGGCCGAAGCCTTCCGACAGCAGGTCGTAGGCACGTCGCTGCGTGGTTTCGACCGGCTTGGACTCGTCTCCGGGCAGTCCCAGCTCGAGGGCGAGGGTCGGCGAGGCGACGGCGCCGAGCCCGAGCCCGGCGACGATCAGGACAGCCGCCGGTCGGCGCAGCACGAATCGTGCCCAACGAACGCCGAGCCCGTCTTTTGTCGCGATGGACGCGGTCTTACGACTCTTGCGGGACAGTACGCGCCGTCCGAAGAGACCGAACAACGCGGGGACCAGTGTCAGAGCGACCAGAACGGCCAAGCCCACGGCGCCAGCGCCTCCGAAGCCCATCTTGGTGAGTTCGGGAATGCCGACGACGCTCAGTCCGACCAGAGCAATGATGACGGTCGCGCCCGCGAAGACGACGGCAGATCCGGCAGTGCCGGCCGCCAGCCCGGCGGACTCTTCCGGCGACCTGCCCAGCGAGCGTTCTTCGCGGTATCGAGATGTGATGAACAGCGCGTAGTCGATGCCGACCGCGAGCCCCAGCATCAGCGACAAGATGGCGACCGTGGATGTCAGTCCCAAGGGGACGGTCAGCGCGGAGACCAGGCCGAAGGCGATTGCCACTCCCGTGAAGGCACTCAGCAATGACAGTCCGGCCGCGACGAGCGAGCCGAGGGTGAGAATCAGTACGACCGCAGCGATCGCCACGCCGATGATCTCCGTCGTGCCTCCTGGCGAAACCTCCGCATCCAAGGCCGAGCCGCCGATTTCCACGGTCAACCCCACGTCCCGCGCCTGGTCCGCAGCGTCCTCCAGCGCGTCCTTCGTCGACCCGGTCAAGTCAACGGCGTCCGCGGTATAGGTGATCGTGGAGTACGCGATGGTGCCGTCCTCGCTGACCGCGCCGGTCTGGAAGGGGTCGGTGGCCTCCGCTACCTGTTCGCCCGCGCCGAGTGAAGCGATCGCTTCCTCGACGGCCACCTTGTGCTTCGTGGCTGTCACCTGCTGACCGTCAGGGGCTTGGAACACCAAGCGGGCCTCGGCGCCCTGGGAACTGCTCTGGGGAAAGCGCTCGTCCAGCAGGTCGAATGCCTTCTGTGACTCGGTGCCCGGCATCGAGATGTCTTCCTCATCCCCGGCCGGCGCGGTGAGACCTGCCACGATCGCGAGCAGGAAGGCGCCCAACCACAGGCCGCCCACGAGCCGGCGGCGGCGGAATGACCACCGTCCGATCCGGTAGAGAATTGTTGCCACCGTCGATCACTCCAGACACTGAATAGACACAGGGAAATGCGCGAAATTCACGCGATTTCCACATTGCCTTTCCGGTACGTGTCGGAGCATCGTCCTCGGCCACCGTTTCCGTCTGGTGCCACCGGACCAGTCGGACCGGTCTCCTGGTGCCGACGCACTAGGTGACCGACCAGATCGAGCAGCGCGACTACAGTAAGGTGATGTCGTCGAACGTCGCGGTGGTGAACCGCACCGCGACGTCGACGGTGTCGCCGACTTCGGGGATCGCAGCAGAGGTCGGCAGGAAGACCATGCTGGCCTGCATGTGCGGTGGCTCGGCGAACCAGCGCTGCTTGCCGTCGATCGTGAACGGCGAGAGCGAGAATCCGGCCGCTTCGAGCCCGCCCTTGGCCAGCGACTTGCCACGCTGCACGACACCCGACGTCGCCTTCGGCGCTTCCAGGCCGATGCCGTGGCTGGTTCCGCCGGCGATGATCAGCAGTGAGCCGTCTCGGGGCATGGGGCGCTGGCGGTAGCCGACCCGTTCGCCCCGACTGACCAGGTGGGTGTCGAGAACTGTCGCGCGGACTGAGAGGGCGCCGAGGTCGCCGAGCCACAGCAAGGTGCCGATGCGGGGCTTGATGTCGAGATTGGGCCGGTGGGTGCGCAGTGCCGTGATCTCGGCCGATGTCAGGTGCGAGATGAACATCGTCGTGGTCTCGACCTGCGAGGTCTCCAATGCCGCTGCCCAGCTCTGGGCTTCGGCGAAGTTGCCGCCCGCCATGGGCAGATGGATCGCGAGTCCCTCGACCGTCAGCTCACCCAATGCGGCGACCGCAGCTGCCAGTTCGTGGCGGTCGAGCCCGTGGCGGGCCATCGAGGTCTCGCCCTCCAGGACGATGCGCGCATGGGGGGACCGGCCGGCCAGGTCGGCGATGTCGGAGACTCTGCCGAGGGTGTGGATGACCCGCTTGTCGAGCACGACATCGGTAAAGAACGGCCGCCACGGCGTCAGCACCATGACATCGCCTGCGAAGGTCGCGAGCGCTTCGGGCACCTCGGCGTAGGTGCCGACAGCGATCGTCTCAAGCCCGAGCGAGGTCGATTCGCGCGCCAGCAGATTGCGGCCGAAGCCGTAGCCATTGCCCTTGATGACCGGCACGATTCCGGGGGTCGCTTCCACGACGGCCGAGAGCCCCTTGCGCCAACGGGCCGTGTCGACCTGCAACTCGAAGCCCATCGTCATCGCCTCTTCATATATTCGGTGAATCCTCGATGCAGGACTCGGTTGAGCGGCAGATCCCATTCGCCGAGGTATTCCACGGCCTCGCCACCGGTTCCGACCTTGAACTGGATCAGCCCCACATGGGAGTCGCTGGGATCGAGGGTCTCGGTAATACCCCGCATGTCATACGTCGAAGCGCCCGCGGCGTGGGCGTCACGGATCATCTGCCATTGGATCGCATTGGATCCGCGGACATCACGCTTGGCTGTCGTCGATGCGCCGTAGGAGTACCAGGCGTGCTCGCCAACCCGGACCATCGTGGTGGCTGCGACAAGATCACCTTCGTGGTGGGCGAGGTAGAGCACGAGACGGTCGGGCTCTTCGGCGGCAAGCGCGTCCCACATGCGTTCGAAGTACGACAGCGGACGGGGCGTGAAGTGATCCCGCTCGGCCGTCTCGGCGTACACACCGTGGAACGCGGCGAGATCGTCACGAGTGCCGATCGTCACCTCGACTCCCGTCTTGGCGGACTTCTTGATGTTGCGACGCCACAACTGGTTCATTCCGGCGAGCAGGTCGTCAGGAGTGCGACCTGCTAGTGGGATCTGGAAGTTGAACTTGGGCTGGCCGGCCGAGAATCCACCCTCGGTGGGGATCTCCTTCCAACCGAGTTCGGCCAACGTCGAAGCCACCGCCAAGGCGGACTCGTCGCTGACGTCGGCGGGTACCTCCGAGAGTGTTTCGAGGACCGGATCGGCAATCGCCTGCTTGATCGTGCCGGCGTGCCAGCGGCGGGTGATGACGGGCGGACCCATGCGGATGCCGAATGCGCCCTGCGCTTTCAGGTGGTTCGCCATCGGGGTCAGCCAACGGTCGAGTTCGCCGTCATACCAGTCGATATCGGGCCCTTCGGGCAGATAGGCGAGATAGCGCTTGAGCTTGGGCAGTTGGCGGTAGAGGACGAGAGCGGCGCCCACGAGCGTCTCGCCGTCGAACCAGCCGATCGACTCACCGCGCCAGTCGTTCTTGACCTTCGCCCACGCGGGAGTCTGAAGGAAGCTGACCGAGCGGCGGGTGCGGACGAAGGCAAGATGCTCGACGTCGCTGATGGACCTGACACTGAGGGGTTTCGGGGAAGGTGCTGAGGTCACCGCTCCACGCTACCAACTGGGACGCGGAACAGAGATTTCCGATATGAGTTAGGCTTGCCTAAGTTTGTCAATCGGGAGGAACCCCACGTGAAGGCGTACGCCGCAACAGTGCTCGGACGCACCCAGATCTCTGCCCATCTGATCCGGGTGACGCTTCGGGTCGAAGGTGACTATGCGACGACCCGCATTCCTGACGAGTACATCCGGGTCATGATTCCCCCGGCCGGTGCAGAGCTCGCTCTGCCGCAGATCGACGACAAATGGGCCATCACCTACCCCGAGGGTGCGGTCGAGCCGGAGTTCCGGGTCTACACGATCTCCGATCACCGCATCGTCGAAGGCGACGCCCAGATCGACCTCGACATCGCGGTGCACGATGAAGGGGTCGGCTCGGACTGGGCCAAGAACTGCCGGGCCGGTGATCGGGTAGGTCTGATCGAACCGCATGGCCTCTACGCGGCGCCCGATGATGTGGGTTGGCAGCTTCTGGTCGCCGACATCACCGGACTTCCCGCGGTCGCCCGCATCCTGCGGGGTCTCTCGCCGGGGCAGCGCGCCGTGGTCCACCTGGTTCTGACCGACGAAGGCGACAAGATCGTCCTGCCGAGTGCCGCTGACGTCGACATCACCTGGCAGGTCGTCGCGAAGGACACCGACATCAGCGATGCGCTCGCCCAGGCCGTGACGTCGCGCGACCTGCCGGACGCCGACCGATATGTCTGGTTGGCCGGCGAGGCGCGGGCCAGTCGCGCGGCCCGCCGCCACTTGCGTCGTGAACTCAAGTGGCCGCAAAGCGACTTCTACACGTGCGGCTACTGGCAGATCGAAGCCGAGAAATGGAATGCCCGCTATGAAGAGGTCGCGGACGAAGTCATGAAGAAGTCGACCGAGGCACAGCAGCAGATCGGCGAGGACGAAGGCGCGTACCTCGATGCACTCGACGATATCTATGAGTCGGTCGGTCTGTAGAAGACCGATTGACCTCACCGCAATGGCGGGCCGAATTACTCGGCCCGCCATTTTTTGTGTTTGCCATTGACAGCTCGCTACGGGCGCCTATAGGTTCCCGTTACGAGATATGTAAGTACGGTTACATATAAAGGAAGTCATGGCAAACGCATTAGAAGTGACAGGACTGAAGAAGTCCTTTGGAGATCAGCAGATCCTGCGTGGCATCGACTTTTCGGTGGCCGCAGGCGAATGCGTTTCGTTCGTCGGTGAGAACGGAGCAGGCAAGTCGACGCTTGCCAAGTGCCTGGTCGGCGTCCACCAGCCCGACTCCGGAACTCTGACGGTCGCCGGAAAGGTCGTGCACCTGGGGTCACCCAGAGAGGCATCGGCCTGCGGCATCGGTCTGCTGCCCCAAGAATTGGCCTACGTTCCTGAGTTGACGGTCTTCGAGAACGTCGTGCTCGGCCGCTGGCCGGGCCGGTTCGGCGTGACCCGCCCCAGCGCGATGCGCCGCCACGTCGAAGACAAGATCAAGGATTTCGGCATCGAACTCGACCTCGATCGCAAGATGCGCGAGTTGAGCCTCGGCGATCGCCAGATGGTGGAGATCTCCAAAGCGTTGGTCCGCGATGCCGAGGTCTTGATCCTCGATGAGCCGACAGCAGCGCTGACCGATTCGGAGAGCAATCACCTCATCGACATCCTGCTGGGGCTCAAGCGCGAAGGCCTCGCGGCGATCTACATCTCGCACCGGATGGACGAGATCGGCCGCTTCAGCGACACGGTCCACGTTCTGCGCAACGGCCAGATCGCGCTGACGACGACTCCGCAGGAATCGACCCGCGAACAGATCGTCACAGCGATGCTGGGTCAGGCCCCCGAAACACTGGTCCCGCTGACGGTCGGCGCCCCGCGTCCTGTCGCCATGACCGTGCGCGGACTCAGCGCCGACGGTGCGGCACCGATCTCCGACATCAGCTTCGAACTTCGCAAAGGCGAGGTGCTCGGGCTCTACGGTGTGCGGGGCAGCGGCACCGACACACTGGCCGAAGCCCTTGGCGGCCTGCGCCCCGATGCCGAGGGACAGATCGAGATCGACGGCAAGTCCGGCAAGGTCTTCAAGGATCCTCGACGTTCGCAGGCCACCGGCATCTCCTATGTTCCGGCCGAGCGCAAGCGCAATGGCCTCGTCCTCGGCATGTCGATCCGCGACAACATCGTCCTGCCGGTCGGCCAGAAGATCGCGCGAAAGTTCGGCATCCTCGCTCGCCGCGATGAACAGCGCATCGCCGAGGATCTGGCCAAGCGCACCGACATCAGATTCGCCTCGTTGGCGCAGCCGGTGTCCCAGCTCAGCGGCGGAAATCAGCAGAAGGCCTTGCTGGCCAGCAGGCTCGCGCCCGAACCAGCGATCGTCGTGCTGCACGAACCGAGCCGCGGCGTCGACGTCGGCGCCCGACTCCAGATCCACAACTATCTGCGCCAACTGGCCGAAGAGGGACTCGCCTGCCTTCTCGCGACCAGCGACGTCGAAGAGGTCATCGCGATCTCCGACCGCGTGCTGGTGATCCGCGACGGGAAGATCGTCGGCGAGCTCTCCGGCAGCACATCCACACAGGCACAAGCCGTTCTACTTGCGACAGGGGCACCTTCATGAGCATCGACACCCAGACCGAGCCGGAAACGCGACCGGCTCAGCATCGCACCGGCGCCCGCAGCGACCTGATGGCCTGGCTGCGCAACTCGATCTCGGTCGTGAGCCTGGTCGTGTTCCTCATCGTCCTGGTCGCGGTCTTCGGATCGACCGCACCGGGATTCCTGACGGTCGACAACTTCCTGATCATCTTGTCGAGTGTCGCGGTCATCGGGATCGTCTCGCTGGGGCAGACCGCGGCGATCATCAGCGGCGGCTTCGATCTGTCGATCAGCGGTCTGATTCCCATGGGCGCGATCGTCTTCGCCAAGATGCTGAACGCCGGTCACAGCTTCGCGCTCAGCCTGCTGGTCGTCATGTTGGTCGGCGCCGCGTTCGGCCTGGTCAACGGCCTGCTGGTCACCAAGCTGCGGATCAGTCCACTCATCGCGACGCTAGGCATCTTGTCGGTCGCGATCGGCATGGCCCAGTCCGTCGCGGGCGGTATCACGGTGCCCTTCGATGATCCCCAGGTCAACATCTTGGCCCGGTCATCCATCGGCGGCGTCTCCAACTCGGTGTGGGTGCTCCTCGTCCTGGCCGTCGGATTCACCCTGATGCTGCGCTTCACGACATTCGGCCGGTCGATGTACGCGATCGGCGGCAATGCCGAATCATCGTGGCTCGCCGGGATCCGGGTCGACCGAACCGTCTCGCTGATCTATGTCATTTCCGCGACGCTGGCCAGTCTCGCCGGCGCCGTCCTGGCGAGCCAGCTGCTGGCCGGATCGACCAACCTCGGCCGCGACGCAGCACTGACCGCCATCACGGCCGTCGTCCTCGGCGGCGGTTCCCTCGCCGGTGGCAGCGGCACCGTGCTCGGCACGATGATCGGCGTCCTGGTGCTCGGCACCTTCCAGAACGGCCTGACCATCAAGCAGATCGACCCGTTCTATCAGCAGATCGCTACAGGTCTCGTACTCCTCCTGGCAGTGGCCTTCAGCCAGCTGCGCCAGGGCAAGCAACGCACGTGACCCATCGTGCGTCCCCGAATTCACCCATTGCCACGCCCGTGGCAGCCCATGTTCAAGGAGAGCAAGATGTCCGGTAAGAGCGTAGTGCGCAAGAAGTTTGCGGCTGCCATCGTCGCGGTGGCCGTCGTGTCACTCTCGGCGTGCGGGAGCAGCGACGGCGGCAAGGAAGCCAAGCCCTCGGGCGACAAGTCACTCTCAGATCTGACCGTCGCGTACGGCAGCCCGGGAGAGTCTGCCGAATACGAGGTCGTCATCAGCGATGGCGTCGAGGAAGCGGCTAAGACCGCAGGCGTCGACTTCAAGTTGTACAACAACAAGGACGACGGCCAGGTCGCGTTGACCAACGCCCAGTTGATGGCTCAGGCCAAGCCCGACGTCATCATCTCCTACAACCTGGTCTCGGGCGTCAACAAGGCCCTGGGCAACACGTTCAAGGGCGCCAAGATCCCCTGCATCGCGGTCAACGTCGAAACCCCGGGCTGCCCGCTCATCAACCTGAGCAACCGCATCGCCGGTGAGGACGCCGCCAAGATCGTGGCCCGCGAGGCCAAGGCCAAGGGCTGGACCGCAGAAGACACCACGGCGCTGATCGTGCAGTGCGCGTCATGCGGCACCGAGGTCAACGACTCGCCCCGCTACTTCTACGTCCAGGCCGCGAAGGAAATGGGCCTCGAAGAGGTCAAGCCCGCCGATATCAACGAGAAGACGACCAAGCTCGGCAAGAATCTGCTCCAGGTCGACGGCGGCCTCGGCCGCGACACGTCCTACAGCGCGGTCAAGAGCGCGCTGCAGTCGGTGCCGAAGGATCGTCACCTGATCGTGTTCAGCCCCAATGACGATCTGACGCTGGGCGCCTGGCGTGCCCTCGACGAGGCCAAGCGCAATGACAACACCCTGATCGGCGGCAACAACGGTTCGCCCGAGGGTCTGCGCGAGCTGCGCACCAACCCGTCGTGGGTCGTCGAAGGAACACTGTTCCTCCCGCAGTGGGGGCAGTACATCATGGCGATGGCCGTCGCCGTGGCCAATGGCGTCGAGCCGCCGGAGCTGACGATGCTCCCGCAGCTGGCCATGGACAAGAAGACGGTCGAGACGTATTACCCCGGCGATGCCAAGGTTGCGGTCAAACTCCCCCCGCTGAGGGCTGAGAGCCAGTACCTTGCCGACACCGGCGTTCTCCAGAAGTTCGGCAATGTCGAAGGTCTGAACTAGTCGTGGCCGGTCGGCCCTCTGACCGAGGGCCGACCGGACTCGCGCCAAGAACTGCTGAAAGCTCTACCCGACCAAAAGGAACTCACGTGCACGCAGTCGTCGCAACCCTCGACGGGCCGATCGATGCCACCAGCTTGGGCATGACTCTCATGCACGAGCACATCTTCGTCCGTTCGCCCGATGTCTCGTTCAACTACACCGACAGTTGGCAGTCCGACGAGATCCGGGTCGCCGACGCCGCTGCGAAGCTGCGCGCGGCGTACGAGACCGGGGTGCGATCGATCGTCGACCTGACCGTCGTGGGCCTGGGTCGTGACATCAGGCTCATGAAGGCAGCTGCGACCGGGACGGGCGTCAACGTCATCGCCGCGACCGGAATGTACGTCCTCAATGAACTCCCGTATCAGCTGCAGTTCACCGCGCCCGATCAAGTGCTGGGCGGCCCGGACCAGCTCACTGAGTGGTTCATCCGCGACATCGTCGAAGGTATCGCCGGCACCGGCATCCGGGCCGGCGCCATCAAGTGCGCCACGGACGTGCCGGGCGTGACGTCCGGCGTGGCCCGCGTCATGAGCGCAGCCGCCGAGGCCAGTATCGCGACGGGCGTGCCGATCCTGACCCACGCGGATGCCGGAACGCGTCGCGGCCTCGACCAGCAGGCGTACCTGGGTGAGCGTGGGGTCGATCTGACCAATGTCGTGATCGGACATGCCGGCGACACGACGGATCTGGACTACCTGCGCGCCATGATGGACGCCGGATCGTCGATCGGGATGGACCGTTTTGGCCTCGAGACGGCGCTCGACACGGCTGCCCGCATCAGAGTCGTTGCGCAGCTGTGCCGCGAGGGCTATGCCGACCGGATGGTCCTGTCACACGACACCGCCTGCCATAACGAGTGGATGAATGCCGACGCCCTCGCCGAGAAGCTGCCCGACTGGGACTACACGTTCATCCCCCGTCAGGTGGTACCGGCCATGCTGGAAAGCGGCGTATCACCAGAAGACATCGATCAGATGCTGATCCACAATCCGTCGCGAATCCTGGCGGGCGTTGCAGCATCGGAGAAGAACTCATGACTGAGAGTCCTGCCAAGAAGGGCAATGTGCTGTCGTCGGCGTTGCGGGTGCTCGACGGATTGCAGTTCATCTGCCACTCCAAGGATCCTGTCTCCCTCTCGCACCTGGCCAAGCAGCTGAACGTCTCGGAAGTCGCCGCCTACCGCGTTGCACAGACGCTGATTGAGGGCGGCTACGTCCGTGCGGCCGGCGACGGCCGGGCCGGCTACGAGGCGACCTGGCAGATCGTCGAGATGTCTGCCGCGATTTTGGATCGCAGCGAGCTGCGCACCTTCGCCGCCGACAGCCTCGGTTCGATCGCGGACCGATATGGCGAATCGGTGACGCTCGCGGTTCCGGACGGACCCAATGTGCTGTTCGTCGACCGGATCGACGGCAACAGCAGCGTCCACTTCTACTGCGACACCGGCAAGCGACTGCCTCTGCACATCGGCGCCGCGTCCCGCTCGATCCTGGCCCACTACCCCGAACCGGTGTTCGCCGCATATCTGACGATGGATCTGGTCAGCTACACCGAGTCGACCCAGACCGATCCGGACGTGCTGCGTGCGGATCGCACGACGATCCGGTCGCGCGGCTACGCCGTGAGCGTCGAGGACGTTGAAGTCGGCATCACCGGAGTCGGTGCTCCGATCCTCAACGCCAAGGGCGAAATCCTGGGTGCTGCGGCGATCGCGAACGTCAGCGTCAAGTGGAGCGAATCCGATATCGCCGAACGAGGCGAAGCGATTGCCGCTGCCTGCCGGGAGATCTCCGAGCTGTGCGCGCAACTGTCCCAGCGGATCACGCTTGGACCGGTGAGCTGAACCGTGACGACTTCTTCCCCGGTCATCTCCCAAGACACGCACCTGGTCGGGCCGGACACACCTTTCGTGTTCGAATCCGCGCCCGGTCACCGTTTTGTCATGCGGTCCAAGGACGCCTCGGGCAATCAGATCCGCGAAGGTGTCGTCCAGGACGATCTGGATCGCGATCGGCTCTTTCCGGTGGCCGGCCCGGTCAACGTCACCGGCGTCCGCGCCGGCGACTTCATCGGCGTCGAGATCCATTCGATCGTCGCCGATCCTCGTGGACACACCTGGACACGTCCAGGCCTGGGCTTCGGATCCGAGACCGAGTTCCATGTCAGGTCGCTTGATTCAGTGAACCCCGTCATCGAGTGGGGTCCCGGGCCGGATATCCCGGTACCGTCGCAGCTTCACGTCGGCACGGTCGGCGTACTGCCAGAGATCGAACAGCTGCCGCGGACGCTCGGAACCTACGGAGGAAATCTCGACTTCGTCGGAACCGGCGCCGGCTCCACGGTGTGGTTGCGCGCGCAGGTCGACGGCGCGGGCATCTTCCTCGGTGACGTGCACGCCGCGATGGGCGATGCCGAAGTGTGCGGGACGGGCGTGGAGGTCGCGGCGTCGAGTGAGCTGACCGTGCATCGCGCACGCGGCTGGCAGCCGGGCCTGCCGATCATCTCGACCGGCGGCCGATTCTGGCTCTTGGGGGTCGGTGACTCGATCGAGGAAGCTTTGGAGATCGCGCTGCGACTGTGCGTCGACCGCTTCGCCGAGACCCAGGGCATGTCGGCGGCTGATGCCTATCTCGCGGTGGGACTGCTGTTGGAGGTCAAGATCTGTCAGGTCGTCAACCCGCGTCGCAGCGTCGCCGTCTCCCTGGCATCGGGTCTGGATCGGATCTTCGCGATGGAGGCGTACGAGTAGTGCCGCCCGTCATCCATGCCCTGGACCGGACCGTCAGCCCGAGCTCGGTGGGCCGGGTTCTGCCGCATGAGCACCTGCTGTGTGACTTCAGTGCCGTGACCGGACAGCTCGATCACATTCTCAACGATGTGGCTCTGGCCGTTGACGAGGTCCAGTGTCTCGTCGATCTGGGAGTGACGTGTCTGGTCGAGGTCACTCCACCCGATCTGGGTCGCCGTCCTGCTGACCTGGCGCGGATCGCGGCCGAGTCGGGGCTCGACATCGTGATGGGCACGGGCTGGTATCGGGGCTCGTTCTATCCGTCCCAGCTCGAACGCACCTCGACGCAGCAGATGGCCGAGGCGATGGTTGTCGAACTCGTCGAAGGTGTGGACGGAACGGCTTTCAAGGCCGGTGTGATCGGGGAGATCGGCGTCGACCGCGATTTCGTGTCGGGCATCGAGGAGCGGGTCCTGCGGGCCAGCGGCCGGGCGTCGAATCTGACGGGTGCGCCGATCACGACCCATACCGGCGTCTACCCGGTGGGGATCGATCAACTCGACATCCTGGCCGAAGAAGGCGTCGATCCGGAACGGATCATCATCGGCCACGTCGACATGTGCCTCGACATCGACTACCACCGCGAGCTGCTGAGGCGCGGGGCGTTCGTCCAGTTCGACACGATCGGACGCACACACCTCAATCCCGACGAGCGGCGGGCGCAGATTCTCGTGCAGCTGCTGCGTGAAGGGTGGGGCGAGCGGATCCTGATGTCGAGCGATCGCTGCTTCCGCAGTGATCTGAAGTCATTCGGCGGCGCGGGATACGGGCACGTCCTCACCTCGTTCGTCCCTCGTTTGACGGCACTCGGCGTCGACGAACACGAGATCGACATGCTGACCCGGCACAATCCGGTCCGTGCGCTCGCCTGGTAGCGCTGGTGGTTGAGGTGCGAAGCGAAGCGGAGCCTCGAAACCACGGTCCACTCGAGCCCTTTGGCTCACCAGGTTTCGAGGCTCGTCGCTGCGCTCCTCGGCTCCTCAACCACCTCGGCCGGTCGCTCGCTGAGCGAGCTCGGGGCCTCGGTCAGGCCACGACGCTGAACCGCGGCTGGATCGGCGTGATCAGCAATCGCATGCCGGCCTCTGCGGGAGTGCGATCGGCCTTGCGGTGATTGCAGCGCATGCACGCCGCTACCGCATTCTCCCAGGTCAGAGCACCACCGCGGCTGCGCGGAATGATGTGGTCGACGGTTTCGGCGCTGCCGCCGCAATAGCCGCACATCTTGTCGCGAGCCTTGATCGCCGACTTGGTGCACACCTTGGCGCTGCGGTGCATCCAGCGGGTCACGACATATCGGACGAGCCGCAGCACTTTGGGAACCGGGAAGGGCCCGAACGTTCCGCCGGCTTCTTCCTCGATGACGGCGACCTCGCGCACGAGCATCTTGATCGCGTGTCGCATCGAGACACGCTGAAGGGGCACATAGCTCGCGTTGAGCACCAGGACGTACGAATCCGACATGGCGGGCCCCTTCCTTGTGACGAATCGTAGTCGGTGTGGCCGCGATCCAGGCTGAAAGCCGAGCAGAAACTCGCAGAAGTCACCGACTCCGGCGCTCTGCTCGAAACATGCTGCGAACAAATCTGTCCTACGGTGGACGGGTGGACACCTCAGACCTCTTCGACGGGTACGGCCCGGTTGCCGGCTTCGATGAGATGTTCGACGCGACGCAGGTGCGCACGAGTTACAGCCGGGTGCACGAGTCTTTCGAGCAGATGGGCGCCGACGAAGTTCGACTGCGGTCGGAGTCGCTGGCCTCCTCCTATCTCGAGCAGGGCGTCACATTCGGCGTCGAGGGGGAGGAGCGGCCGTTCCCGCTCGATATCGCCCCGCGGCTCATCGAGGCCGAGGACTGGGATCACGTCGAGACCGGTGTACGTCAACGTGTGCTGGCGCTCGAAGCGTTCCTCGCCGATGCGTACGGTCCCGGCGAGCTGTTCGCCGATGGCGTCGTGCCGCGCGCGACAGTTGTCACGTCCCCGCACTATCACCGGGTCGTCGCTGGTCTTGAGCCCGCGAACGGTGTGCGCGTCCACGTCGCCGGAGTCGATCTGATCCGTGACGGCAACGGCGACTTCCGGGTGCTCGAAGACAATGTCCGGGTCCCGTCGGGCGTCTCGTACGTCATGACCAACCGGCGGGCACTGTCGGCCGCGCTGCCCGAGGTGTTCGCCGATCACCGGATCCGTCCGGTCGGCCACTATCCGCAGCATCTGCTCGCCGCCCTTCGCAAGGCCGCCCCGGCCGGAGTGAGTGATCCGACCGTCGTGGTGCTGACCCCCGGCGTCTACAACTCCGCCTACTTCGAGCACACGCTGCTCGCCCGGACGATGGGCGTCGAACTCGTCGAGGGACGTGACCTGGTGTGCCGCTCGGGGCGAGTCATGATGCGCACGACGCAGGGCCTCGAACCGGTGCACGTCATCTACCGGCGGATCGACGACGAGTTCCTCGATCCGGTGCAGTTCCGGCCCGATTCGGCGCTCGGCGTCCCGGGCATCATCAACGCGGCCCGTGCGGGTCACGTCACGATCGCCAATGCGGTCGGCAATGGCGTCGCGGACGACAAGCTGCTCTACACCTATGTGCCGGATCTGATCCGGTACTACCTTTCGGAAGAGCCGATCCTGCGCAATGTCGACACCTGGCGCATGGGCGAGGCCGATCAGCGCGAGGAGGTGCTCGACCGGCTCGATGAGCTCGTGCTCAAGCCGGTCGACGGTTCAGGCGGCAAGGGCATCGTGATCGGACCGGCGGCGTCCCGTCCCGAACTCGACGAGCTACGGGCCAAGATCCTGCTCGATCCGCGAGCCTGGATCGCGCAGCCGGTGGTTTCGCTCTCAACCGTGCCGACGCTGGTCGAGGACGGGATCCGGCCCCGTCACGTCGATCTGCGTCCGTTCGCGGTGCACGACGGCGATGACGTCTTCGTACTCCCCGGCGGACTGACCCGCGTCGCACTGCCAGAAGGCGAGCTCATCGTGAACTCCAGCCGAGGCGGCGGTTCGAAGGACACCTGGGTCCTGGCCAGGCCCAGCGATCCCGAGGACGAAGGCGAGATCGCACCGACCGCGACCTTGGTCGGCGGTATCGCCCAATCGGTCGGACCGGCGATCGAGGACGGCAGAGAGCTGCACGTGCAAGAACAAGAACAGCAGCAACAACAAGCAGGTGACCCATGCTGAGTCGTATCGCGCAGTCACTGTTCTGGATCGGGCGTTATCTCGAGCGCGCCGATGACACCGCGCGGATCCTCGACGTCCAGATGCAGGTGCTGGTCGAGGATCCCGGTATGGACGAACGCACCTCGTGCGAACAACTGCTGTCGGTCATGGGGGTCGAGCAGTACGTCGGCCAGCCCAACCGGTGGATGCTGCTCGACCTGCTGGCTCACAATCCCGATTCGCCAACCTCGATCGCCGCGGCGATCGGTGCTGCCCGCGAGAGTGCTCGCCGCGCCCGCGAGACGCTGTCGACTGATATCTGGGCGGCGATCAACACGACGTGGCGCGGACTCGGATCGGCCCGGGCGATGCGTCCGCCCGACATGTTCAATTGGGTGCGCAACCGCACGGCCATGATCTCGGGGATCGCCGATTCGACGATGTCGCGCGATGACGGCTGGCACTTCTACATGCTGGGTCGCAGTATCGAGCGCGTCGACATGACGGCGCGACTGCTGTCGACCGCGGCGCTCGCCTCGGGTCCGCAGGTCGCCTGGCCGACGACCCTCCGGGCGTGCGGTGCGTACGAGAGTTTCATCCGGGCCTACCGTGGAATCGAGGCCGATCGCCAGGCCGCCGAATTCCTGTTGCTGGATCGCTGGTTCCCACGCTCGATCGTGTCGTCGCTGGCCGAAGCCGAACGCGCCCTGGGACACCTGCAGTCATCTGGCCAACGCTCCGGATTCAGCGATGAGGCGCAACGACTCCTCGGTCGGGCCCGCACTGAGCTGGAGTACCGTCCGCTGACCGACATCGTGTTCGATCTGCCGACCGAGATGGAGCGTCTGCAGCGCAGTTGCGCCGCCGCGAGCGATGCGGTCTCGGCCCGCTACTTCGCCGAATCGGAGTTCCACACCTGGCGAGGGGGAGTGCTGCTGTGAGCGAATCGATGCAGATGCGGATCAAGCACACCACGGGATATCACTACGAGCAGGGCGCGATGGCGTCGTTCAACGAGGCCCGCATGACGCCGATGACGACCACCGAGCAGTACGTCCTGCGCTCGAGGCTCGACATCACGCCGACGCCGTGGTCGTACGAATACCGCGACTACTGGGGAACGACGGTCACCTCGTTCGAAGTGCAGGAACCGCATGTCGACCTGACCGTCGTCGCGACCTCGATCGTCGATACGCAGGGCGTCGCCGAGAAGGCGCACGAGATCGCCTGGGAGGACCTCACTTCCGATGTGCGTGACGAGTGGTGCGAATACCTGGTGCTCAGCAACTGGGTCGCTCCGGCACCGGCGTTGGTCGTCGACCTGGATCGGCTGCGGGCCGAGGCGGCCCGGCCGAGTGAGTATGCGATGGCGGTCGTGGCACATATCCATCAACAGGTCGCGTATGTCCCAGGGAGCACCGAAGTCACGACGACGGCCGCAGATGCCTGGGACGCCAAGACCGGCGTGTGCCAGGACTTCGCACATTTGAGCCTCGGTGCGTTGCGGGCCGCGGGCGTTCCGGCCCGCTACGTCTCCGGGTATCTGCATCCCGCGATCGACCCGGTCGTCGGCGAGCCGGTGGCGGGTGAGTCACATGCCTGGATCGAGTGGTGGGACGGCGAGTGGGTCGGCTGGGATCCCACCAACGCGGTCGCGCCAGGGCCCCGGCACGTTGTCGTGGCGAAGGGGCGCGACTACGCCGACAGTCCACCGCTACGCGGCATCTTCTCGACGTCCGGCGGCTCCGAACTGTTCGTCGAAGTCGAAATAACCCGCCTCCGCTAGTTCCCCAGTCTCCGCATTTCCCGCGAGTGGTGCGTTTCGGACGTTTCGAGACGGCGTGTCGTACCGATGTGCACCACTCGGAGGACGGTTCGCACCACTCGGCTGCTAGGAATAGGGCATGACTTCAACTGCTTTCGGCGGTACTCCCGTCGCATTGTCCGGCGATCTTCCCACGGTCGGTTCTGCCGCCCCGTCCTTCACCCTCACTGCCCCTGATCTCAGCGATCTCGAACGTGCTGATGGACGTCGCACGGTGCTCAACATCTTCCCCAGCGTCGACACCGGCGTGTGCGCTGCGAGCGTCCGCAAATTCAACGAGCTGGCAGCCGGTCTCGACGAGACCGATGTCATCAACGTCTCGGTCGATCTGCCCTTCGCGATGGCGCGTTTCTGCGGAGCCGAGGGCATCGAGAACGCGAAGGTCGGTTCGGCCTTCCGCTCGTCGTTCGGCCAGGACTTCGGCGTGACATTGGCCGAAGGCGCTTTCACGGGCCTGCTCGCCCGTTCGGTCGTCGTACTCGATCGTGACGGCTCGGTGCTGCACTCGCAGCTCGTGCCCGAGATCGGCCAGGAACCCGACTATGACGCAGCGGTCGCAACCCTCGCCTGACGCGTGAGTCGACCCCGTCGGAGCTAGAGTGCACGAATGGCACTCCTGCACGCCGCTGAAATCCGCCCGAGCAAGATCGAACTGATCCGCGCCTGGGCACCCACCCAGCCCTGGTTCGTCGGCGACGATGTCGGGCTGGAGTCGATCGGCGCGTATCGGTTCGACGATCCCGACGGCCAGGTGGGCATCGAGACGATCCTGGTCCGTTCCCCCGGCGGCCCGACCCTGCAGGTACCTCTCACGTACCGGGGCGAGCCGCTGGCGGGAGCCGACGAGTGGCTCATCACGACGATGGAGCACACGGTCCTCGGTCCGCGGTGGATCTATGACGCGTGCGGTGATCCGGTCTATGCGGCCGCATTGGCCGCGACGATCCTCGGCGGCGGCAGCGAGGCCCTGCTCGAACGCGACACCGACGGCGTACGCGAGCCGGTCGAACCCTCAGTACGGGTCGTGGGCAGTGGTTCCGAGACCGACGTGGGATCCGTCGGCTTGGTCGACGTGCGCGATGTCGACGCCGCGACGCTGGTCGCCACCTCCGTCGCCGACATCGAAGTGCTGCGGGTCCTCGGAGATTCCTGGGCACTCGGCGGGAAGACCCTGACGGGCACTTGGGACGGTCAGAGCGATCCGGTTCTGCTCGCCGTGGCGCGCTAGACAGCCCATCCGGCTAGCGTGGGTCATATGACTGAGGAACGCTTCTACGCCGACCGCGTGCCCGAGACCCATCGCCCGTACGTCGCCGCCGAGGATCGCTATCAGCATCTCGACTACCGCCGGGTCGGCACGTCGGGGCTGCTGCTCCCGCCGATCTCGCTGGGACTGTGGTGGAACTTCGGCGACAACCGCCCGTTCGACACCCAGCGCGAGGTGCTGCGCCATGCCTTCGACCACGGGATCACCCACTTCGACCTGGCCAACAACTACGGCCCGCCGTACGGATCGGCCGAGGAGAACTTCGGCCGCATGATGCGGACCGACTTCAAGCCGTACCGTGACGAACTGATCTTGTCGAGCAAGGCCGGTTGGGACATGTGGCCGGGCCCGTACGGCAAGCTCGGCTCGCGCAAGTACTTGCTGTCGAGCCTCGACGCCTCCCTGGAGCGGATGAGCGTCGACTACGTCGACATCTTCTACTCGCACCGCGTCGATCCCGGCACGCCGCTGGAGGAGACCATCATGGCTCTCGACACGGCGGTCGGCCAGGGCAAGGCGCTGTACGCGGGCATCTCGTCGTATTCCCCAGAGAAGACCGCAGAGGCGATCGCCATCGCGCGCGATCTCGGCACCCCCCTTGTAATCCATCAGCCGTCGTACTCGATGCTCAACCGCTGGGTCGAGCGCGGCCTGCTGACGGTGCTGGGTGAGCACGGTCTCGGATCGATCGGCTTCTCACCACTGGCGCAGGGACTGCTCACCGATCGCTATCTCGGTGACGAGCCGGTCGAGCGCAAGGGCGACCGGGGCAGCCTCGACGAAGGAGTTCTGACGAGTGAGAACATAGAGCGGCTCAAGGGTCTGGCCGATATCGCGCAGCAACGCGGACAGTCGCTGGCGCAGCTCGCGATCTCGTGGATTCTGCGCCCCGGCGGCGTCACGTCCGCGCTGATCGGCGCGTCGTCGACCGAGCAGCTCGACGAGAATCTGGCTGCTGCGGCCAAGACCGACTTCACCGATGACGAGCTCGCCGCGATCGACCGACTCGCGGGCGACACCGAGGGCGTCGACCTGTGGAGGGTCTCGGCTGATCTCTGATTCGATCCGCACGCTGCTCGACAGCCCGCCCGACCTTCCGGTCCTGGGCGGGCTGTCGGCGCTGACCGCGGCACTGCGTGAGCACGGGGTGGCGGTCATGCAGGCTCCTCCCGGTACCGGCAAGACCACGCTGGTGCCGCCCGCCGTCGCAGCACAGGTTGCCGGTGGCGGTGTGGTCATCGTGACCCAGCCGAGACGTATCGCGGCTCGCGCGGCAGCCCGTCGTCTTGCCGGTCTGCTCGGCGAACGGGTCGGTGAGACCGTCGGCCACACGGTGCGCGGCGATCGGGTCGTCGGGCCCACAACCCGGATCGAGTTCGTGACGACCGGAGTGCTCCTGCGGCGGCTCCAGCGAGACCCCGAGCTGCCTGGCGTCGCGGCGGTGATCCTCGACGAGGTGCACGAGCGGCAGCTTGACGCCGATCTGACACTCGCATTCCTGGTCGACGTCCGCGCAACGGTGCGTGACGACCTGCTGCTGGTCGCGATGTCCGCAACGGTCGAGGCCGAACGCACGGCCGCGACATTGGGCGATGCATCGGTCATCGACGTCCCGGGTGCGTTGTATCCCGTGACGGAGCACTGGGCGCCACCACCGCCGGGGGTGTTGCCGACTGATGAGCGCGGGGTGCCGCCCCGTTTTCTCGACCACGTCGCTGCCACGGTGCGTGAAGCTGTCGCCGCCGATCAGGGCGACGTGCTGGTGTTCGTGCCCGGCGTCGGCGAGGTCGACGGGGTTATGCGCCGACTGTCCGGCATCGCGGACGTCGACGTGCTGGCGCTGCACGGCCGGTTACCCGTCCGCGAGCAGGATGCGGCCCTCGCGCGCGGCCCGCGCCGTCGCATCGTGGTGTCGACCGCGGTCGCGGAGTCGTCGCTGACGGTTCCGGGGGTGCGGGTCGTGGTCGACGCTGGACTCTCGCGCGAACCACGCACCGATCAGACGCGCGGCCTTCCTTCTTTGCTGACTGTGCGAGTCAGTCGATCCGCTGCCGAGCAGCGTGCCGGACGCGCGGGCCGCGAGGCAGCTGGTGCGGTGTACCGGTGCTGGGCCCGGGCCGATCACGTCCACTTGGACGCTCACCCGGCCCCGGAGATCAGGGTGGCCGATCTGACGGGATTCTGCCTGGAGCTCGCCGCGTGGGGTGACGTCGAGAGTGCGGATCTTGCGCTGCTCGACCGTCCGCCGCCGGCTGCGGTCGAGGCGGCCCGGCAGACATTGGCCGATCTCGGTGCGGTCGATGAGACCGGGACGATCACTGCCCGCGGCAAGGCGATGGCGCAGGTCCCGGCCGATCCGCGGCTCGCCCGCGCGCTGCTCGACGGCGCGGGAGCGGTGGGTGCACATCGCGCTGCCGAGGTCGTCGCATTGCTTGATGACGATGTTCGCGCACCGGGCGGCGATCTGGTCGCTGCGCTACGTGCGATGCGGCGGGGCGGCCCGACCAGCCGATCGTGGTCGGACACCGTGAAGCGGCTGGAGTCGCTGTTGCCGACACGTCCGGCGCGAACCGATCTCACCGATGACCTCGCGGTGGGAACTGTCGTGGCATTGGCTCACCCGGGACGCATCGCGCGACGGCGCTCAGGAGGTAACTCCTACCTCATGGTGTCGGGCACTGGAGCATCGTTCCGTGCCGCCGATCCGGCCCTCGCCGGTGTGGCATGGATCGCGATCGCCGACGCCGAGCGGCGGCCGGGTGCCCGTGACGCCACGATCCGTTCGGCGGCGCCCATAGATGAGGACATCGCACTCGACGCGGCCGGCGGTGCGTGGCATGAGGTCGATGAGGTCAGCTGGACGAATGGCCGGATCGTGGCCCAACGGGTGACCCGTCTCGGGGCGATCGAGCTGTCGGCGGCCGCCCTCCCGGATCCGTCTCCAGAGGCGGTCGCGGAGGCAGTTGCCGCGGGCCTTGCCCGTGACGGGCTCGCGGTCCTGCCGTGGAGCGAAGCCGCCGACGCGTTGCGGCGACGGCTCGCATTCCTCCACCATGCCCTCGGCGATCCGTGGCCCGATGTCGGCGACGGTGCGCTCCTGGCCGGTATCGACGCCTGGCTCGGCAACGATCTGGTCCGCGTGCGCAGTAGTCGCGACCTCGCGCGCATCGACGTCCTCGGAGCGCTGCGCCGGCTACTGCCTTGGCCGGCCGCCGGCCGCCTCGACGAGCTGGCCCCCGAACGGGTGACCATCCCGAAGGGACAGGCGATCCGCGTCGAGTACGGCGCTTCCGGCACCGAGCAGCCCGTGCTGTCACTGCGAATCCAGGACGCCTTCGGCTGGACGCAGACGCCCCGCCTCGCAGATGGTCGGGTGCCGTTGCTGCTGCACCTGCTGACGCCGGCCAGGCGTCCCGCCGCTGTCACCGCAGACCTCGAGTCGTTCTGGGCCGGCCCCTACCGCCAGGTCCGCGCCGAACTCCGCGGTCGCTACCCCAAACACAACTGGCCCGAAAACCCCTAACCCCACCCGCCGCCCGCGTGAACCGCGAGTGGTGCGGTTTGGTCTTTCTGGGACGGCGTGTCTGTCCAAGGTGCACCGCTCGGAGCACCTTCTGCACCACTCGGCGAGCCTGTGGACGTACCTGTGCGTCCACAGGTCATCAGATCGGTCTTTCGGGGGTGTCCGGCAGTGCCGAGCGTTGGCGGATGCAACCCATCCTTCATCGAGATGCCGAGGCGCAGGGTCACACCGCCAGGGCGCTCCGGCGGTCGCCACATTTCATCCATCCCGTCGCGGGGGTCGCCCAACTCGCGGCGACCGCCGATGACTTGGCATCGACCTGCCGCGCGATCGCGGTCGTACTGCCGGACGACGCGGTGTTCACGCACGTGACGAGCGCGCTCCTGCGGGGGTGGTGGATGCCCATGATCGATTCGTTTCCGGTCGTCGCGTGCACGAATGGCGACACGACGCATCACGACCGTCGCGGCGTCTACGTCCGGCGCTGTGACATCCCGCCGGGGCATCGGCATCAGCTCGGTGACCTCGCGGTGGCATCGCCGGAGTGGACGATCGTCGAGCTGGCCGAGCACCTAGCTCTGCTGGATCTTGTCGCCGTGATCGATTGTGCGCTGCATAACGAGCACACCACGATCGCCGCGATCCGCGCGACGATGCGCAAAGGACGACGTGGAGTGCGGGTGCTTCGACGGGCGCTCGACCTCGTGGATGGTCGGAGCGAGTCGTGGTGGGAGACGATGCTGCGCCTCGTGCACGTCCTCTCGGGCATCGCGGTGGATCCGCAGGAGCAGGTGGTCAACGCGGCCGGGGTCGAGATCGCACGCGTCGATCTGCGCATCCGGGGCAGCGCTCGCGTGGCCGAGTACGACGGGAGTGATCATCGTGATCGCGCACAGCATCAAGATGATCTTCGTCGGGAGAAGGCTCTGAGTCGATATGGATTGCAGCGATACGGATACATAGCCACCGAGATCATCCACTCGGCCCGCCAGATCGTCCGCGATGCGGAGGATGCTCTAGGTCTGGCTCATTTGCACGGACGGGCCGACCTCTGGGTCGCGGAGGCGAGGCTGGCCAGCGTCACCGCCGCAGGACGACGTGCACTGGCTCGGCGGCTCAGCCGGTTGGAGCAGCCGACCTCTCGGCGATCTCGGCGGAAGTGAGACGGATGAGCGCGAGTGGTGCATGCAGGGCCCCGAGCGGTGCGCCCTGGACAGACACGCCGTCCCAGAAAGACCAAACCGCACCGCTCGCGGATCTCCGGGAGGGGATTTCCCTCGGGCGGGTGGTCTCCCGTAGACTTCAGCGGTTGCCAATCGGCAGCGTTTTCTCCTGCTACAGGGATCCTGTAGCCGTTTAGTCCGAAGGAGACTGAATGTCTTTGCGTCCGTATGAAGTCATGATCATCCTCGACGGTGATCTCGAAGAACGTACCGTCGCCCCCAGCCTGGACACGTACCTCAACGTCGTGCGCCAAGATGGCGGCTCCGTCGACAACGTCGACGTGTGGGGCAAGCGTCGTCTTGCCTACGAAATCAACAAGAAGAACGAGGGCATCTACGCCGTCGTCCAGCTCCAGGCCACGCCGGCCACGGTCAAGGAGCTCGATCGCCAGCTCGGACTCAACGAGTCCGTCGTGCGTACGAAGGTCACACGTCCCGACGTGAAGTAGGCCTGATCCGTTCCCAGTTGTGGACAACTCTTCCGAGATGTCGTACGGCTGAGGAACACTCGAGTCAGACACCCACACACCTGAAAGGCTGAGTCATGGCAGGCGAAACAAACATCACGCTGATTGGCAACCTGACCGACGACCCGGAGCTGAAGTTCACTCCTTCGGGCGCCGCAGTCGCCAACTTCACCGTCGCTTCCACGCCTCGTACGTTTGATCGTCAGACGAACGAGTGGAAGGACGGCGACGCGCTGTTCATTCGCTGTGCCGCATGGCGCCAGCTCGCCGAGAATGTCGCGGAGTCGTTGCAGAAGGGTCAGCAGGTCATCGTCACCGGTGCCCTGAAGGTTCGCAACTACGAGCGCCAGGACGGATCCCGCGGCACGAGCGTTGAGCTCAACGTCGACGAGATCGGTCCTTCGCTGCGCTTCGCAACTGCCAAGGTCACCCGTGCCAACCGCTCCGGCGGTGGCGGCGGTGGCGGCTTCGGCGGCGGAGGCAACTCAGGTGGCGGCGGCTACGGCGGAGGCAACTCCGGCGGTGGCGCACCCCAGCAAGGCGGCAACGACCCATGGTCGACGCAGCCCGCGCAGGGTGGATCGCAGGGTGGAGCTGGCTGGGGCGGCAACTCCGGCGCGTCCGAAGAGCCCCCTTTCTAAACCACTCACGTCAGACTGATCCATCGGGTCAGAACCGAAACCAGGAGCAACATGGCTAAGCCAGTCGTCCGTAAGCCGAAGAAGAAGAGCAATCCGCTCGCTGCGGCCAAGGTCACCGAAATCAACTACAAGGACACCGCGCTGCTGCGCAAGTTCATCTCGGACCGCGGCAAGATCCGCGCGCGCCGCGTCACGGGTGTCACCGTTCAGGAGCAGCGTCTCATCGCCAAGGCGATCAAGAACGCCCGTGAGATGGCGCTGCTTCCCTACACGACCACCGGCCGTTAAGGGGTATTGAGATGAAGCTCATCCTGACGCACGAGGTCACGAACCTCGGAGCCCCCGGCGATATCGTCGAGGTCAAGAGCGGCTACGGCCGTAACTTCCTGCTGCCGCGCAACTTCGCCATCCGTTGGTCGAAGGGTGCTGCCAAGCAGGTCGAGTCGATCCAGGCTGCCCGTGCTGCGCACGCGATCCACGATCTCGAAGAGGCCAAGAGCATCAAGGGCAACCTTGAAGCCGCTCCGATCAACGTTCCGGTTCGCGCCGGCGTCGGCGGACGTCTCTTCGGTGCCGTGACGGTCTCCGACATCGCCGAAGCTCTGGCTGTCGCCGGTGCCAAGGTCGACAAGCGTCGCATCGAGGTCGGTAACCCGATCAAGTCGCTCGGAGCCCACACGGTCTCCGTGCGCGTGCACCCCGAAGTGAGCGCGCAGGTCAAGCTCAACGTGGTTGCCGCGAAGTAGTCCACTGACGGGCCGACACCGCTGAGCCATCAAGGCCAGGGTGTCGGCCCGTTATCGGTGGCACCGCCATTCATGCGTTCCCCCGTCGCAGCGGCCGCGTCCTTCATCCTGGCCGGGAGCCTCGCGCTTTCCGGCTGCTCGGTCCTGTCCGGAAACGACGACGAGAAGCCCGCTTCCGCCCCGAGCTCCAAGAAGCCCGCCAAGCAAGGCCCGCAGAGCACCGCGTGGCGTACATCGCCATCGGCCGATGTCGCTCAAGGCGGCACCCTGCGACTGGCAGCCACGATGCTGCCCCCCAATTTCAATCCGCTCCAGGCCGATGCCGCCAACTCCGATGCCGCACGCATCCTCGCGCCGACGACCGGCGGTGCGGTGCGGATCACGGCGGACGGCGGTTGGACCGTCGACCCCGACTATGCCCGCTCGGTCGAGGTCGTCGACAAGAACCCGCTGACGGTCGAGGTCAAGCTCAACAAGAACGCCGTCTGGCAGGGTGGCACCTCCATCACCGCGAAAGACATGATCGCGTTCTGGAAGGCGCAGAACGGCAGCAACGGTGCATTCGAGGTGACGTCGACCGATGGCTATGACGCGATCTCAGCGGTTGAACCGGCCAAGAGCCGGTTCGACTACACCGTGACGTTCAAGGAACCGACCGCCGACTGGCCGCAGTACATCTACCCACGTCTCGCCGCCAACGTCTCGGCATCGCCCAAGCTCTTCAACAAAGGATTTCGCCAACGCGCGATCTCCTCGAACGGCCCCTACATCGTCAGCGCGATCGACACCACCAAGGGTGTCGTGACACAGGTGCCCAATCCACGCTGGTGGGGCGCCCCGCCCAAACTCGACAAGATCAGCTGGAACGTCGCTGACGCAACGACGCAGGCCAAAGCCTTCGCGAACCGCGAGCTCGACGCGGTCGACCTCGAAGCAGCGACATACGACACGGTCAAGGGCGTCGGAGCAGTGCAGAAGGCTTTCGGCGTCGAGTGGTCGCAGGTGACACTCAACGGCGGGCGCGGTCCTCTGGCGGATCTGGACGTTCGCCGCGCCGTCGCGATGGCGATCGATCGGCGGCCCATCGCGGAGCAGGTGGCCACGGGGCTCCACGCGCCACCGGCCCCGCTCGGCAGCCTGCTGCTGGTGCCCGGGCAGAAGGGCTATCAGGATTCGTCCGCGTCGATCGCCTACAACCCCGGCGGTGCGCAGAAGCTGCTGGCGAAGGCCGGATACACCAAGAACGCCGCCGGGATGGTGGAGCGCAAGGGCAAACTCCTGACGCTGCGGATGCCGGTTCCCCGTGAAACGCCGACCAATGCCGCCCGCTCCAAGCTCATCGCAGCCGATCTGGCCAAGGTCGGGATCACGGTCGAACTCCGTGACGCCCCGACCGGGGTCGACTTCTACGATCAAGTCGTGATCCCGCTCGACTTCGATCTGGTCACGTTCGTGCGGCGGGCCTCGCCGTTCCCACTGACTGCGGCTGCGCCGACCTACTACCCATTGGACTCGGCCCAGAACTTCACCGGAATCGGGCCCAGCCGCTTCGGTCTCGGCTTCGATACCGTGCTCGGAACGCTCGACGACAAGCAGCGCAGCAAACGGATTGCCAAGCTCGACGAGTGGCTGTTCGCCGAGGCACCGGTCATTCCGTTGGCCGTGACGCCGTTGGCCATGGCGGTGCGCGATGGATTGGTCAACTATGGTGCGGCACAGTTCGAGCAGCCCGATTGGACGTCGGTCGGCTATCTCAAGGAGAAGAAGCCGGCGAAGAACGACTGACCGCCGTCACGATCAGCTCGGCGACGGTGTCGGCGGCGTGGAGTGCGTCTGCTGCCCGAGAGGGCAGATAGCGCTCGGTGCGCGCCTCATATCGTGTACCGACGACGCCGGCGTGATCGGCGTCGACTGAGTGCATCGAGGTGTCCCAGCCACAGGCGCGTAGGCGAAGCTCCAAGCCGGTCACGAGGTCCGGAGTCGCCAAGGGGTCACGTTCGCCGTAGACCAGATCGACGCGGCACCGGCCGGCACCAGGCGGGAATCGTTGAGGCAATGGCGCCGCCGTAATCGGCTCGACCAGACGATCGCCATCGCCGGGCGCGATCAGCACGACGGCACCCAGGCCGATGCCGAGGCGTTTGGAATGGGTAGCCAGGCTGAGCGCCGCACTGCCACCCAGCGACCAGCCCGCGATGACGAGAGAGTCGGGATCCAGGCCATTCGAGGTCGCCAGTTCCCGGGCGAATCGCACAGATGACAACAGGTCCGCGCGGCCGGCGTCGGCGGCCTCGGAGTCCCAGTCGACGCTCAAGGCCAGAACGCCCGAGCCGGCAATCCGCGTGGCCAGGGGTTGCATCGACGCCCCGTGGTCGACACCGCGTCCGTGCCACAACAGCGCGATTCCGTGCTCGGGACGTCCGAGCGCCTCAAGGGATCGACCGGGTGAGTAATCGTGCAGCGTCATGACTTCAGTGTGGCGTGCTGGCGGCACCGAGCACCATCCAGGCGTCCTGACGTTGCCGGTGCCACAGTGTTGCGAGGCGCGCGGCGATGAAGGCGCCGTAGGCGAGCCACAGCCAGGTGAAACCAGCACCGGTCCAACCGACCGCGAGCGCGAGCGGCACGTAGGCGATGAGGACGATCACGCCGGCAGTTGCGAGGTAGACCCCGTCACCGGCGCCGATCAACACGCCGTCGAGCACGAAGACGACACCGGACAACGGCTGGATCGCCGCGACGACGAGCAGCGCCGGGACCAGGGCATCTCGTACTTCGGCGTCGGAGGTGAACAGGTGCGAGATCCATGGCGCTGAGACGGCCAGCGCGACACCGGCGAGCAGGCCGGTCCACAGTCCCCACCGGATCATGCGACGGGTCAGTGATCGCGTCGTGGCCGCATCGCCGGCGCCCAGGGAGTGCCCTGTCAACGTCTGACCGGCGATGGCCACGGCGTCGAGGGCGAACGCCAAGAACAGCACGATGGTGCCCGCGACCTGATGAGCCGCCAGTGAGATATCGCCGAGGTCCGCCGCGACCAGGGTGCCGAGAACTATCGAGGCGCGCAGCGTCGCAGTTCGCACCAACAGTGGAACTCCTTGGCGAGCAGCGTCGATGATCTCGCCGACCTGGGGCCGGGTCGTGGCGCGGGCGCGTCGGGCCCGTCCGACGATCACGGTCACGAGCCATCCGGCGGCCAACCACTGCGCGAGGACCGTGCCGGTGGCGGCCCCGCGGACACCCCAGTCGAAACCGTAGACGAACAGGACATTGAGGAGGACGTTGGCGATATTGGCCGCGATCATGACCCGCAGCGGAGTGCGCAGATCGAGGCTGCCGCGCAGTGCTCCGGTCGCGGCAAGGATCAACAACATCGCGGGGATCGCGAGCGTCGAGACAAGCAAATAGTCCTGGGCGAACACAGCCACCGCTGACGAACTCGACAGCGCGCGGGACAGAATGTCGCTCGTCGCGGCCAGGGCGAGGGCCAGAACGCCGCCCAGGCAGACGGCCAGCCACAGACTGCTGATCGCGAGCGCGTAGGCACCCCGCTCATCGCCGGCACCGTGGTGTCGGGCGACGGTCGCGGTGCTGCCGTACGCAAGGAAGACGCACAACCCCACGACACTGCCGAGGACGACCGATGCGGACGCGAGACCGCCCAGTTCCGGCGTTCCGAGATGACCGATGATCGCGGTGTCGGCGAGCAGCATCAGTGGCTCGGTGATCAACGCGAAGAAGGCCGGTACGGCGACCGCCAGGATCTGCCGGTCGAACGGGTTACGCAGAGCCATGAGGGCCTTCCGAAAGTGACCAGCGGGTGTCGTACGGGCAAAGTGGCGGGTTTTGTCGACAAGTCTATGAACAGGCACCCGTGGATGACCGACTGGCACGAAAAAGTTTGTCTCCACACCGGTAAACGTGTATTTCAGCAGGTCAGAGGCCTGCGGAGGGCAGAAGATTTTTGTTTGTCCACAAGTTCATCCACCGGCTGTGCACACCGCTCTCGGCGTTTTCCACAGCGATGACCAAGTTGCGCACAGGCCCTGTGAGGCTGTGTCTTGGTGAGGGCTGGTGACAGGCATAAGGTGACGGGTCGGCAGTTGTGTCAGTGCCGATGTCTAACGTGAATCGTGACGATGGAAGGTGCTCATCTGTGAGTGTGACGGACCTCTACGAACCGGGTCCCGGCCCGGGCGACAATCCCGGTTCGGGACGAGTTCCGCCACAAGACATGGCAGCCGAACAGAGCGTTCTCGGCGCCATGCTGATCAGCAAGAATGCGATCGATCCGGCCGCCGACATCCTCCAGGGTCGTGACTTCTATCGACCCGCCCACGAGCTGATCTTCGACATCATCACCGACCTGGCCAATCGCGGCGAGCCCGCCGACGCCATCACGGTCGTGGCAGAACTGACCCGTCGCGGCGAGATCGGTCGAGTCGGTGGAGCTCCTTACCTGCACGACCTGGTTCAAGCTGTTCCGATCGCCTCGAATGTCGACTTCTATGCCGAGATCGTCCGCGAAAAGGCTATTCTGCGCCGGCTGGTCGAGGTCGGCCAACGCATCGCCCAGCTCGGACAGGCCGGTGAGGGCGAGGTCGCCGAGATCGTCGATCGCGCCCAGTCCGAGGTGCTCGACGTCGACGGCACGAGCCAGGCCGACGACTACCGACTCGTCTCCGAACTCATGCCGCTCACGATCGATGAGATCGAAGAGATCCAGGGTCGAGACGGCAGCATGTCGGGCGTTCCGTCGGGCTTCCCCGATCTCGACAAGTTCACGACCGGCTTCAAGGCCGGCCAGATGATAGTCGTCGCCGCCCGGCCCGGTGTCGGCAAGTCGACGCTGGGCCTTGACTTCGTACGTTCGGCGGCGATCCGTCACCAGATACCGTGCGCGATCTTCTCGCTCGAAATGACCGGCGCCGAGATCGCGATGCGTATGCTCTCGGCCGAGGCGCGAGTCAGTATCGGGCATATGCGAGGTGGCGGGATGCATCAGCGTGACTGGGATGCCATCACCAAGGCGATGCCGCGGGTCAACAGCGCACCGATCATCATCGACGACAGCCCCAATATGACGATGCCGGAGATCCGTTCCAAGGCCCGGCGGATCAAGAAGCAGCACGGTCTCGGCTTCGTCGTGATCGACTACCTGCAGCTCATGACGTCGGGCAAGAAGGTCGAGAACCGTCAGGTCGAGGTCTCGGAGTTCTCCCGAAATATCAAGCTGTTGGCCAAGGAGATGGAAGTCCCGGTCATCGCGATCAGCCAGCTGAACCGTGGCTCCGAGCAGCGCACCGACAAGACCCCGCAGATCTCCGATCTACGTGAATCCGGCTCGATCGAGCAGGACGCCGATATCGTGCTGCTGCTCAATCGGCCCGACGCGACCGGCGGCGGCGAGTCCGAACGTCCGGGCGAAGCCGACATCATCATCGCGAAAAACCGTTCTGGTCCGACCAATAAGATCGCGGTCAGCTTCCAGGGTCACTACTCGCGGTTCACCCCCATGGCCCGCGATGCCGAGCCGCCGCCGGGCGCTCCGGCCGCAGGCGACTTCTTCGGCTGATCTGCCGGTTACCGATCCAGTACCGGGTGATCGGGCCGGTGCGCTCTGAGCCCTTCCAGGAGCAACTCATTGAGCCGGCTCCAAGCGGGCGTGTCGACCCATTGCGAGTTCAGCAGGTCATTGGCGACCGGGTCGTCGAGGGCGAAGTCGAGTCCCCACGCGGCGCTATTGGCCTGCCAGTTGTCGATCATCCACTGGACCGCGTCGTTGGCCAGACTGTCGAGGTCGGGAGAGTCCGGGGGATGGTCGATGACCTGGAACATGCGGACCATGAGGTCGAGGTAGTCGGGATCTCCGTACATGTGTTCGCCGAACTCTCGGAGCCAGGGATCGAAGCGGTCGGCGTACAGCGCATGAGTCAGCACCCATGAGTCGCGGTAGTGATCGACCCTGGACTGATCGATGTCGGCCGACCGAAGATAGGCCAGATGCCTCGCGATCACATCGGGCAGGGTCAGCGCATCTCCGGCGCGCAGCCGTTGAAGGCGGAGGCGGTCGTCCTTGAGCTGACGGATGCGATGGCGTAGATCAGCGTCGATCTCCTCCAGTGCATCCGAGAACGTGGTGTCGGACGCTCCCAGCAGTTCCTGGATACGGGCCAGCGGTACACCCGCAGACGCCAGGGCCACGATCCGCGACAGGCGGAGCACGTCGTCAGCGCCGTACAAGCGATAGCCGGCAGCGTTGCGCTCGGGTTCGGGCAGCAGACCCAGCTGGTGGTAGAACCGCACGGTCCGTGTCGATATGCCGACGTACGATGCGAGCTCTCCTATGCGCAGCATGCCGACTATCGTGCCTGATCAATCCGGAACCACGACCGGGTCGTGGGACGGCTCGGTCAGATCATGCGCGCCGCGACTCATGACGGCATATGCCGCGACGACCGACCAACCCGCAGCGACCAGGATCGCACCCAGAGCCAGGTCGCCGCCGAGCAGCACGAGGGACATCAAGCCCAGACCGATCGGACCGGCCACCAGACTGCCGGCATTGAGCCAGCCGAGTACGCGCCCGCGTACATCGTCTGGAACCTGCTCGGCGATGTAGACGTTCCAGATCGGGCCGAACAGGCCAGAGCCGATCCCCATCACGACCATGCCCGCGATGATGAGCCAGAAGTCTCCGAGCGGGGCGAACAGCCACATGCCGGCCGACATCGCCAGGATCCCGGCGACGTACGCGGCGCGACGAGAATACTTGGCCAGTACGGCGAACAGCACCGATCCGACCAGGGTGCCGACCGCGAATCCCGACATTGTGAATCCGAGCTGGCCCGGTTCGCCGATCAGGTTGAAATGACCTGGGAGGAGCAGGCTGATCATGGGCGGGGTGACCAGGCTGGCCGAGAACGCGATGATGAGCATCGCGCGCAGGGCAGGCGTTCGCCGGATCAGGTCGAGTCCGCCGCCGGGGGTGGGGACGCCCTGATCGAATGACTGCCCCATGACGGGCACGAGCGCCGTCGCGGCAGCGGCACCTGCCGAGCAGGCGGCGGTGATCCACACGACGTCGATCGGATCCATCGCGCTCAACAAGAGGCCGGCGATACCGGGGCCGGCGAGGAATGCCAGCGAGAAACCGGCCTGGAACAGTCCGGCGACCTTGTCGACGGACGTTCCTGAAACCGACGACACCCCGGCCAGCATGGCTTGGCGGGCGGTCATGCCGGGGACGTCGAAGATCGCGCCCGCTGCGCCCAAGATCATGAACCACGGCACCGACAGACCGACGGTCGAATGGACGATGACGAGACCGAGGACAGCCGATGCGCTGCCGAGGTCGGCGGCCACGGCGACATTGCGCGCGCCGAACCGGTCGATGAGACGTCCACCGGCGAACGTCGCCGGAACGGCTGCGAGACCGGAAGCCGCTGCGATCACACCGGCCGAGGACAGGCTTCCGGTTGTGCTCAGGACGAGCCAGGGCAGGACGATCGAAATGGCCGAGTTGCCGAACAGCGATAGCGAGGCGCCGCCGATGTACAGCGGCACGGCGAGGGGTCTACGTGGCATGGCCCAATCCTGCAACCTTGACGTAGCGTCAAGGTCAAGACGGTGTCAGTGACTCATTGGTACGTGATCAGATCCGGCCGCGGACGGACCGACCGCCAGGTCTGCGGCACCGTCAGCATCGGCTCATCCTCGTCGACGAAGTTCTTCCAGCCCCATCCGGCGACCTGCGGGGCGTCCTGGCGCAGCACCTTCCAGGTGCCCTGTTTTGCGTCCTGGGAACCCGAGCCGTCGACGTGGATCACGGTTGCGAGCTCGGCATGATCCGTGTCGAGCTGGGAGCGCTTCTTGATCATCGACAGCGAGAACTGGTGTACGACGAAAAGCTTCTGGGGCAGCCGCTTCTTACGGGTCAGATCTGCCAGCCAATCGGCGGTGCGATTGATCTCGCTCACGTTGACCGAACCGATTTGGACCAAATGCTTCTGCTTAGGCCTGAGTCGCCACTCGGGGTCGAGGGCGAGGCCGACGTGGGGACGCTCGAGCAGCGCTCGGTAGCGCTTGGCCTGAGTCAGGAAGTCGCTGCGGCCAGGCTGTAGATCCAAGATGACGTAGACGCCGGCCTTCTCGGCGGCGTCGACCAGGGGAGTGAGGGTTCTGAGCGAGGCCTTGGTGGAGTAGTCCTTGTCCTTACCGGGGCCGGCCGATGCCACCGTCGCGATGATCTCGAACGTCGGTACGAACTCGGCTTTGCTGACCCGTCGGTATTTGGCAGCGAGCTGTTCGACCCGCTTGATGGAGGCTCGGACCCCTTGCTCACCGAGCACCCCGAGTTGCGGCGCACCGGGATGTCCGTACATCGCGGTGTAGTGCTTGCCTGGCAGTGCGAGGTATCCACCGGACGGTTGTTCGATGTTGCGTCGGACCACGTCGAGGGCGTACGGGAATCCGCGCACGAACGGTCGACCCAGCGCGATGACCGGACTCCCCGGTCTGTCACGCAATTGCTTGGAGACTTCTGGTGAGGTCCGGGGATCGGCATCGGGAATCTCGATGACCGTGGCACCGGCGATCTCAGCTGTGGCGACGGCGACCGCATTCGCGGTGAGCGATCGCGTCACGACGACGGCGTCCACCTGATGGGCTCGTGCGGGGAGGTTGAGCGCTGCGACGTCGGCGGTGGCACGTTCGGCGTCCACGGGGACCGGTACCGCGCCGGGTACGTCACGGGTCTGACCGAACGTCAGCACGGTGGTGGCCTTGAGTCGAGTGATCTCCGCGCGGGCTGCAGAGTCGTCGACCAGGGCCGGCGCGCCCAAGCTCTTGGCGGTGTGGATCGCGATCTTCTGTGCCGCCGCATCGCGGCCGTCCAGGAGTACTGCGACCGGTGAGCGGGTGAAGAGTCTCGCTGAGATCGCGACCGCGGATTGCGCCGGCGTAGCGGAGTCGATGACGTCGACGGCCTTGGCGGGTGAGTGGACGGCTGGAGCATCGGGTGACTTGGCGGAGTCGGCTTCGCCGTCGCGGCTGGTCACGACGACAACCGCCGCGAGAATCACAGCAGCCAGACAGCCGACCACGACGATGGGATTGATCCTGACGGATACGCTCACTCCCGTGACCTTACTGACCGCACTCACAACCCAGGCCGCCAACGCTCCCGATTCGGGGCTGGCCGGGTGGGCCGTCGACCTGATGGACCGGCTGGGCCTGCTCGGCGCGGCGCTGGCGGTGGGTATGGACAACATCTTTCCGCCGATCCCCAGCGAGCTCATCTTGCCGTTGGCCGGTTTCGCGGCGAGTCAGGGCACGTTCAGCCTGACCGGTGCGCTGATCGCGACAACGCTCGGCTCGGTCATCGGTGCGGTGCTCCTGTACGGCCTCGGCGCGGTGTTCGGTCGTGACCGCGCCGTCACGGTGTTCGAGAAAGTTCCCCTGCTCAAGGTCAGTGACCTAGAGAAGACTGAGGCCTGGTTCGCCAAACATGGCGGCAAGGCTGTGTTCTTCGGCCGTATGGTGCCGATCTTCCGGAGTCTGATCTCCTTGCCGGCTGGCGTGGAGCGGATGAACTTCGGCCTGTTCTTCGTGCTGACCACCCTCGGCAGTCTGATCTGGAATTCGATCTTCGTCATCGCGGGCTACCGACTGGGTGAGAACTGGGACAAGGTCGAGCCCTACGCCGATGTGTTCCAAAAGCTCGTGATCCTGGCGGTGCTGGTCGTCATCGGCGTTTTCGTCTTCGTCCGGGTGCGCGAGCTGCGCCGTCGTCCCGATGCCGCATGACCGTGAGCTGGAAGGCAGTGGTTCTCGCCGTGACGGTAACGGTGTCGGTTGCGGCCTGTAGCTCGTCCGGAGATGAACCCACGAGCGATCCGACCTCGACGGCCTCGAACGAGAAGGTCGATCCCAAGGTCGACGAGTCTGCCGGATGCGCACTGTTGAACGGTTCCGAGCGGGCAGCGCTCCTGGGTAGTGAGCTCGACGCCGTCGTGGGCGCCGATGCCAAAGAAGGTGCTGTGCAGTGTCGATGGTCCAGCGATATGGGATTGATCCAGGTCACGGATCTGGCCGCCGAGGACTGGGCCAAGACCCTGCCTGACATCGTCGCGCAGATGGAACAGACGGCCGACCTGCAGAAGGCCGAGGACAAGGCGCAGCTCGCCGAGGCCAAGAAGCTGTTGGCGGAGGCTGAGTCGTTCACCGGCAAGCAGGCGTGCAGTGCATTTTCGCGGCTCGCGGCGATCGGCGGTGACAAGGCGGGCACAAGTACAACCCTGAATTATCTGCCGATCAGCGAGGACGTCGTCGGCATCTCGTCGCAGACCTGCACGGGTGGACGTCTGACGTCGCTGGTCTTCTCGACGCCAGAACTCAAGCAGTCCAAGAAGTACGAGCGAAGGGTTGCGACCGCGCTCAAGGCCGCGCACAAGCGTGCACTGGCCGCAGCTGCCTGATCGCCGAGGGGTCTACAGCGACACGTCGGCGCGGCGCTCGTCGTCGCGCGGCCGGTCGCAGAACGTCGACCCGTTGACGAACCGCACGCCGTCGGTGAACCGTGCCTCGATCTGGCCGGCGCCGAACTGTTCGACGTACAGACGTGAGTAGAGGCCGCCCAGTTCGAGCAGTTCATCGTGGGTGCCTTGTTCGACGAGGCGGCCGTCCTCCAGCCCGAAGATGACGTCGGCATTGTGGATCGTCGACAACCGGTGCGCGATCGCGATCGTGGTCCGGTTGTGGGTTGCCCGCTCCAGGGCGTCCTGCACGAGTCGTTCGGTCTCGGTGTCGAGTGCCGAGGTGGCCTCGTCGAGGATCAGGATGCGTGGATCCATCAGCAATACCCGCGCGATCGCGAGACGTTGCTTCTCTCCGCCGCTGAGCCGGTAGCCCCGCTCGCCGGTGATGGTCTCGTACCCTTCGGCGAAACTGAGGATCCGGTCATGGATATTGGCATCGCGGGCAGCCTGCTCGATCTCGTCGGCAGTGGCATCGGGTTTGGCGTAGGCGATGTTGTCGCGGATCGAGCCGTGGAACAAGTACGGCTCCTGGGTGACCATGCCGACGGCTTCGGCCACCGAACCCATCGTGAGGTCACGCACATCGGTGCCGTCGATCAGCACGCTTCCCCGATCGACGTCGTAGAACCGCGGCACCAGATAGGTCATGGTTGTCTTACCCGATCCCGACGGGCCGACGATGGCCGCGAGTTGGCCGGGTTTGACGATCAGCGAGATGTCGTCGAGCGCCCATCCGGGTTCTGGCGCCGGCGTGACTCGGTCGATGCGGACACCGGAATCACCGAAGCGATCGTGGTTGACCGTTCCGGTCAGACTGCGGGGTTCGGGGTAGCGGAAGAAGACATTGCGGAACTCGATCTCACCGCGGAGGTTCTCGGCGTCGAGGGCCTGGGCGCCGGGACGTTCGGTGATGGCCGGCTCGAGATCGAGATATTCGAACAGACGACGGAACAGCGCGAGCGAGGTCTGCACGTCGAGCGTGACGCGCATGAGTTGCAGCAGCGGCATCTGCAGCCGGGCCTGCAGCGTCGTGAACGCGACGAGCGTGCCGGCGGTCAGGCCCGTTCCGCCGTCGAGCATGTAGCCCGCGACGAGGTAGATGATCGCCGGGGTGATGGCGAAGAACGTCTGCACCGTGGCGAAGAAGGCGCGGCCGGTCATGGCTTGCTCGACCTGGAGGCGGGTCTGGTTGTGATTGGCCTCGCGGTAGCGGGCCACCTCGGAGTCGGCCCGGTTGAAGACCTTCGACAACAAGATGCCCGAGACGCTGAGTGCCTCCTCGGTGATCGCGGTCATCTCCGACAGCGATTCCTGAGTCTTGCGGGCCAGGCGCTGACGGCGCTTGCCGACCTGCAACTGGATGAACACGAACAGCGGCATGACGACCAGAGTCAGCAGCGTCAGCTGCCACGACAGGATCAGCATCGACACGAACGCCGCCGTGACGGTGACACTGTTCTGCAGGATCGTGGTCGCGGTATCGGTCAGTACAGTCCGCACCCCCGCGACGTCATTGGCCAGACGTGACTGGATCGCGCCGGTCTTGGTCGCAGTGAAGAAGGCGAGTTCCATCTTCTGCAGGTGGGCGAACAAGTCACTGCGCAGATCGGCCATCGCCGAATTGCCGATCGTCGACGTCAGCCAGTTCTGGCCGATGCCGATCAAGGCTGTGACGACCGGTATCACGCACATGCCGGCCACGAGCCAGGCGAGCAGGTGCAGGTCGACGCCCCCGCTCGGCGGGAACAAGGCCTTGTCGAATGCGGCCTTGGTCAGGAACGGGACGATCGAGGTCAGCACGGCGGAGGCCACCACCGCGACCGCGACGAAGATCATCTTGGTCCGGTAGGGCTTCAGCATGTGGGCGATCCGCCCCAGGATCGGCGCGCCACCTGACTTGATCTCGGCGTCGGTCAAATGTGTGACGCCGGATCCGCGATCGCCCCGGGGCACTGGCTAGTCCTCGATCTTGGTGAGGAGCACCTCGACGGTCTCGCCTTCGACTGCCACCAGATCGGTGGTTCCCCATACTCCGACGTCGGAGCGCAGAGCGGCCCAGATGAACAGTTCATCGGGTTTGGCGATGAACTCCGGGTCGGCGTGCAGGGCGAACTCGGTCGGAATGGCATCAGCTGCGACGGCGGTACCGGCGTGCACCTCGCCCTCGGCATCGACCAGCTTGATCGTGGCGATCGCGCCGGGCGGCAGTGCCAGCCGTTCGCGGAAGAAGACATTGCCGGAGACGGTGAGCAGCTCAGATGACATGGTCACAACCCTATGCCCGTTCGGCGATGGCCTCGTCGAACGAGGTGGCGGGTCGTCCGAGGAGACGGCTGACGTCGTCGTCGACATGCTGCAGCTCGCCATCGCGTATCGCGGTGTAGGTACTGATCCAGGCCTCGACCTGCCAGTCGGGTGCGCCGTAGTGTGCGCGACTGGCATGGGCCTCCTCGATCGTCTCGTCGACGAAGGAGAATTGCCGGCCGGTGATGTGGCTCGCGATCGTCGCGATATCTGCCAGAGTCAGCGCTTCTGGACCGGTCAGATCGTAGGTCTGGAAGATGTGATCGCGCGGTTCGGTCAGGACGTGTGCGACAACCGCGCCGACATCACGTTGTGACACGGGGGCGACTCGTCCATTGCCGGCCGGTCCGCGGATGACGCCGTGCTCGTCGGCGAAATCGACCAGAACCTCGGCGTAGAAGTTGTCGCGCAGGAACGTCCAGTCGAGGCCGGACGCTCGAAGGTAGGCCTCGGTCGCTCCGTGATCGCGGGCGAGCGTGAAGCCGGATGTCGCCGAAGCGCCGACGAATGACAGATAGACGACGTGACGTACGCCGGCCTCGACGGCAGCATCGATGAATGAGCGGTGCTGGTCCATCCGCTCGGCGCTCTCGTGGGCCGAAACCATGAAGACCGTGTCGACTCCGACCAGAGCATCGACGCAAGCAGGATCGCCGTAGGCGGCAGTTCGCACGTCGGCACCGGTCACGTGCGGTGCCCGCGCCGGATCGCGCACCAGCAGGCGCACCGGGATCTCGGCGTCAGCGAGCAGATGCGCCGCAACGCCTCCGACAACTCCGGTGGACCCGGTCAACGCGACAACAGTCATGTCAGGCACAACCATGGCGTCCATCAGCGCATTCCGCCGTCATCTTGCTGATTGTGGGGGTTGTGGTTGGTTTGCCCTATGGGTTCTGTTCTGGTTCTGGGCGGCACGTCCTGGCTCGGCGGGCTGATCGCCCACGATGCAGTGGCCCGTGGCCACGACGTCACGTGTCTGGCGCGCGGGGAGTCCGGGCATGCGCCGAGCGCGGCGAGGTTCGTTCGTGCGGATCGTTCTGTGCACGGGGCATATGACGAAGTCCTCGACAAGCGCTGGGACTTCGTCATCGATGTGGCGCGGCAACCCGGCCAGGTCAGGTCGGCTGTTGAGGCGCTCGGAGGTGTCACCTCGCACTGGACGCTCGTGTCGACCGGCTCGGTCTACGCCGATCAGAGTGTCGCGCTCACCGAGGATTCGCCACTTCTGAAGCCGCATACCCACGACGAAGCCGATCCCGAGCACTATGGAGAGGCAAAGGTCGCGTGCGAAGAGGCCGTGGCTACTCTGCGCCGCCACCTGATCGTCCGAGCGGGTCTGATCGGCGGGCCTGGGGATCGGTCCGACCGCCTCGGCTATTACGTGTCGCGGTTCGCGCTCGCAGGCTCTGAACCTGTCCTGGTGCCGGGTGACCGAGCGCAGCCCATGCAAGTCATCGATGTGCGGGACCTCGCTGCTTGGATCCTGCACGCCGCGGAGGCCGGAGCCACCGGTTTCGTCCACGGTGTCGGCGAACCGACGACCGTCGGCGAGCTCGTGCGGTTGTCCGCAGAAGCCGCCGGTTACACCGGCCGCCTGGTCGAGGCCGATCCGGGCTGGCTGCGATCACATGGCATCGAGGAGTGGATGGGACCGCGCTCCCTGCCGTTGTGGCTCCCGTTCAGCCATCGTGGGATGGGCATGATGGACGACCGGCGCGCCCTTGAGTGGGGCCTTGAACGTCGGCCGCTCACGTCGACCCTGCGGGACACGCTCGTCGAAGAGCGCACCCGCGGGCTCGAGCGCGAGCGCAAGGCGGGTCTTTCGAGGCACGACGAGCTCCAACTGATTGCGCAGCTGCCCCGAAACTGATTCCGTGAGCTTCTCGGAGTTCGTCATATCGCGGACAAATGGCTGTCCAACCTGAGAGTATTCCAAGTGTTGTTCAGGCTCGGCGGTCAGCCGATGCCAAGAATTCCGATCTTGGTTGCACTCACGGGGCGACGTACGGGGCGGATCGATCCTGAGAGTTGCCGTGTCATCTGAACATCGGTCCATGCACAAATCCGTTCGACCAGCGAGCGATCAACAGGCCTCTCTCAGGAGACTCGTCGTGGTCATCGTCATGGGTGCGTTGCTGTTGGTGATCCTGCCTGCCGCCGGCAGATCGCCGCGACTCGATCTGGGTGTTCTCCCAGAGACCGCAAAAGCACAGGCCACGGGCAAGCCGGTCGAGGTCGTCGGTGAACGTACGACGACTGAGACGGTGTGGGCCAACCCGGACGGATACTTCCGCCGTGAGATATCGACGGTGCCGGTTCGGGCCCGAGTCGGAAAAGCCTGGGTGCCAATCGACCTTGACCTGACACGTGGATCCGACGGCAAAGTGCGGCCGAAGGCCCCTCCAGAGCCGACGGCCCTGTCCGGCGGCGGTGACACCGCGCTGTTGGTGACGCAGGTCGGTGGCGTCCAGATCTCGACGGATTGGCCTGAGAAACTGCCGGCGCCTGTGCTTGACGGTGCTACTGCGACGTATGCGGATGTCTTCCCAGACGTGGACCTGCGAATGACGGTGACCGACGCAGGGACCTCGCAAATCCTCGTGGTGAAGAATCGCCAAGCCGCGCGGAATCCTGCCCTGCGCCGGATTGTGTTGGATACGGACGTGGATGGGGGCATTCTGCGGTCGTCTAATGGTGGGTTTGCCATTGTGGACGCCAAGGGGCGCGAAGTCGGTGCGGCGCCCCAGCCTTTGATGTGGGACTCGAAGAAGTCCCCAGCCGCACGTGACGCGAACAAGGTGGCCGAGGGCGCGTCTGCATCTGTGTTTGAGGGTCCTTCAGAAAGTGATGACGTCACGGCGGTCCGCACCACTGTGAGTAGGAAGTCGGTGGTTCTGCGGCCAGAGGTCGAGGCGTTGACCGGGCCAGACGTGTCGTATCCGGTTTTCATCGATCCGCAGATTTCGCCGTCCACAGTCGACTGGACCGGGATCCGCAAGGAGAATCCCACGGCCTCCTACTACAAGTGGACTTACGCGAGTCTCCATGCGGGATTTCAAGGCACTCAGTTGCAGCGCCTGTTTTGGCGGTTCAGTACCTCGTCATTGGCTGGTGCCACGATCAGGAGGGCAACCTTTGTTGGCCGCCTGAAGGGCACTCACGCCTGCGCACCTCACGGAATGCAGTTGTGGCGCACATCGGTCATCAGTTCGACCACGACGTGGAACAACCAGCCGTCGTGGTCGTCCCACCTCGACACGAACACTGATCAAGCTGCGGGGGGATGCGGCCTCTACGGACGACGGTCGGAGTTCGCAGTCACGAGTGCCGTCGCTTCTGTTGCGGCGGCGCCGTACAGTTCCGTGACATTCGGCATGCGGGCGCATACGGAGACCAGTGATGAGAGCGCGAAGTGGTTCGATCACGAGGCGACGCTCAACGTGATCTACAAATTCCCGCCAGACGTGCCGACCAATCTCCACCTTGCCGATCCCACCTTGGCGTGTGGAACCTCGCCCGTGCCCACGATCGGCGGCGTGAAGCCGCGTCTGAGCACCTACCTGACCAGCCCGGACTACGACAATCTGAAGGTGCAGTTCTACGCCTACTCCGGATCGACAGTCAGCGGCTCACCAATTTGGGCGGAGACGGTTTCAGCGGCCGGCTCGCACGGTTCGCGATTCACGTCCGCGACTCGTGTGGAGAAGCCTGACGGTACATTGCCGAACGGCACTTACACGTGGCAAGTCAGAGCCGTCGACCCCGACCCGGACTACACCGATCTTTCGACGGATTGGGTCACTTGCACCTTCAAGGTCGACGGGAGTTTGGTAGGACCGCCGGGCATCATCGTGCCGGGAGGCGCAGCGTGGAGCATCGACGCGGCTCCCGTTGCGGTGACGCTCGATCCCACGGCCAACGTCAATGACCCGACTCCGTCGTCGTTCGCGTACTACCGATGGTCAGTGAATTCACAGACCCCGACATCGACGGCCATCGTCCCGACTACCACCGACAGGCGGGCCACGATCGCTGTCACCCCCACGAAGACGGGACCGAACGTTATTCGAGTGTGGGCCTACAACACGGCTGGCAGTGTCAGCGAGTCGACGGCGTATAAGTTCGAGCCTCAAGGCGGCGGAGAGGGGTACTCGGCTCAGTACCTTTTCGATGAGGGCAATGGAACAACCTCGGTCGATCAGGCGGGTGCCCACGACTTGTCGGGCATGACCGAGGTGTGGACCAAGCGCGGCGGGTATCGTGCAGATGGTTCTCTTCCGAGTGCGAACAAGGATGACTATCTGGTCCGCCTCGCTGGTTCTGAGCCGGCACCGCCGCGAAGTGCTGGTCCAGTGGTCGCGACCAACGAGAGCTTCACGGTGTCGGCATGGGTGCGGCCGGATGAGGTCGCCGATCGTGTCGCAGTCAGTCAGGGCACGGCTGCCCAGAGCAATTTCACTCTGGGGACGTCGACTGCGTGCACCTCTCCGGTTGCCGGCTGTTACCGGTTTGGGGTTCGCAACTCGGCGGGCGCGATGATCTACGTCGAGTCAAGCCGAACTGTGGCAGAGGACTTGGCGGTCGCGCCGCCCGCTAAGCCCCGGATGGTGCACCTGGTGGGTGATGTCTCGAAGAGCGGCGTGATCCGTCTGCGTGTCATGGTCGACGGCGTCGTCACGGAGAGCCGAGCAACTTCGACGGCTCCTTCCCAAGTCAGCGACGGACCACTTCTGATCGGGGGTGCTCGATCGGCGTCAGCGTACGCACAGAAATGGAAGGGCGACCTCGACAACATCATGCTCAAGCAGGGCTTGCTGGATGACGTTGCTTTGGTGCAGCTTCATACCAGCGACGGTGGCCGCTGCTACGCCGACGACCGTATCGATCAAGGACCGACATCGTGCGCAAACTGACGTTCAGCTCGAACCGGACGGCCCCAAGGGTCGCTCTGGTTGCCGCCCTCGGCACCGTATTGACGGCAGGGATGCTGACTGCCTCGCCGTCGGTCGCCGCCTCTGCAGGCACGCCGGACGTCGACCAAACGGCGTCGGTGAAGGTGACAAAGTCTGCCGCCAAGGCAGCACAGCAGGATCTGGCCGTAACAGACACAGACCGGTTACCGAAACCTGATTGGCCGGCAGCAGGCGAGACCACCGAGCTCGCTGTCTCCGATGAGTTCGCCGAGGACGACGAGATCGCGGTGCGATCATCGGACCCCGAGACTGCCCCGGCTACGGTGACCGTGGAGTCGCTGGGCAAGTTGGCGCCGAAAAATGTGACCGGCCAGGGTCCGGTGTACACCGTCACGCCGGCGGCTCAGTCGCAAGCGCCTGGAGTGACAGAAGCCCCGGTGCAGCCGCAGAGTTCTGCTGAATCTTTGCAGGATGACGAGGAAGCAGAGACCCCGCCAACCGAGGTGCCCGTAGACCCGCCGTCGGAAGAGCCTGCGGAGACGCCGACCATGCCGACCGCCGATCTGGAGATCCAGCTCGGATATCAGGATTTTGAGGGAGCCTTCGGCGGAAACTGGGCCAGTCGACTATCGGCTGTCAAGCTCGATGACTGTGTGACCGTAGACGATGAGCTGAGTTGCACGAAGACGACGCCGTTGGAGTCCACCAACGATTCCGAAGCCAAGACGGTGACGGCTGTGCTCCCCGCCGGGTCTTACAACGTCGGCGCGGTGACGATGGCTCTGGTGGCGGGCGATTCAGGTGACCAGGGTAGCTACAGCGCGTCTCCGCTGGCGGCAAACTCTTCCTGGTCCTCCGGCGGACAGTCCGGTGACTTCACGTGGAACTATCCGTTGGCTGTTCCGCCCGGGGCAGGTGGCCCGACCCCTGAGCTGTCGGTCAACTACTCGTCAGGTTCGGTGGATGGACGCACCGAATCGACGAACAACCAGGCTTCGGTGATCGGTGAAGGGTTCAGCTTCAACGACAACTTCATCGAACGTAGTTATGTGCGATGTGGGGATGACGAATCTCCGGAGAACACCCAGCCCAAGAATGACCTGTGTTGGCACGATGACGATCTGACGATCGTGCTCAACGGCAAATCGAGCCGGCTCATCAGAAAGGCCAACAACAGCTGGCGGATGCAGAGTGATGACGGCACTCGGATCGTCCGTGATCATGGCGCGGCAGGTGACAACCGCGACAACGACAGCGAGTACTTCATCGCCACTACGACCGATGGCACGAAGTACCACTTCGGCATCAACAGGGTCCCGTTCTCGGGACGAACGACCGATTCGGTGTCGTTCGTTCAGGTGTTCGGCAACAATCCCGGAGAGCCGTGCCGGGGGTCGACGTTCCACACCTCCCGCTGCCAGCAGGGCTGGCGCTGGTCACTCGACTACGTCGAAGACGTCAACGGCAACACCATGACGTACTTCTACGAGCAGGAGGAGAATCGCTATGGGGCGGAGGACGAGTCGTATCAATCCCTTTATGCGCGGGGCTCGCGGCTCGATCGCATCGAATACGGCACCCGAACCCAGCCTGTGTCCACGGCTCCGGCCATCGTGACGTTCGACTACGAGCAGAGATGTATCCCGACCGAGGCTGAGAATTGCGCCCCAGGCCACTTGAGTGAGGAGACTGCGCGTTCGTGGCCAGACGTCCCGTATGACCGGATCTGCACAATAGCTTCGACGGTGTGCGCCAATCGGCCGTCGCCGACATTCTTCACCAACTTCCGTATGACGAAGGTGACCACGTCAGTTCTCAGCAGTACGGGAACATCCCCTGTCTATCGCCCAGTGAATTCATGGGATTTCGAACAGAAGTTCCCGCAGTCGGGAGACGACACCGACCGTACTTTGTGGCTCTCGACGATCCAGCAGACCGGCAGGGCGCCAAACGGAAGTGCGATCGTCCTGCCTGAGATTGTCTTCTCCGGCGAGCAGATGGAGAGCCGTGTCGACGGCACAGGCGACGGTGTCGCCGCATTCGTGAAGTGGCGAGTCAAGACGATCCGCAATGGACTCGGAGGTGTCACAGCGGTCAACTACTCGGCCAGGGCCTGCTCGCTGACGAATCGGCCGGGAGTGTATGAGCTGGACGAGAACACGCACCGGTGTTTTCCGAGCTACTACCAGCCCAAGTACGCAACCGCGCCTCGACTGGAGTTCTTCAACAAGTATCGGGTTGACAGCATCGTGGAGTCGGATCAGACGGGTGGAGCACCGCCGATTACGACCACCTACACGTACGTCGGTGATCCCGCTTGGCGCTTCGACAGCTCTTACCTCACTTTGTGGAAACATCGCACGTGGTCAGACTGGCGCGGCTATCAAAAGGTCATCACCGAAGTTGGGGGGCGATCGGGCTACTCGGATGACCGCACCTGGTCGGAGACACTGTATTTGCGAGGCATGGACGGAGATCGGATCGCAGACGCTGACGGCACGATAAATCCCAACGCTCGCAAGGTGGTGACTATCACCGATGGATCAAACAGTCCGGCCATCAGCGACAAGAACATCTTTCTCGGTGTGGCTCGTCGCACAACAACCAGGACCACGTCGGGCGGCGGTATTGTCTCGATTGATGTCACTACTCCTACGTTCAGACAGACCGCTGACGGAGGGGACTACCACGCGAACATCCGACTGACGGGTGAAACCGAGTTCAGGACTGCGCTCAAGAGTGGCGGATTCCGGGTTACCCGCACCACCAACACTTTCGACGCCGAAGGCCGTCAGACTCGGGCCTTCGACGAGGGTGACGTGAGCGATGCGTCCGACGATCGATGCACGGATCGCGTCTACGCGACGCCGACCACGGGTTCGACGGCTTGGTTGATGGCAGCGGTGGAGCGGGAGACCACCTACGCGACGACCTCGTCGGCGTGCGCCCAACCTACGAACGCTGACGCGGTGATCAGCGCGACCGAGACATACTTCGACGGCGCAAGCAGCACGTCAGCAGTCCCCACACGTGGACTCGCCACGACATCGCGCTCGATGGACGGCTTCGACAGTGGCGTGACCTATCAGACCGATGCGGTCACGACCTACGACGCCAGTGGACGTCCCTTGACGGTGACCGATGCGGTCGGCACGAAGTCCAGCACGGTCTATGGAAGCACCTTCGGGATACCTACGACGATCACCACGACGGCCGATTCTGGTGAAGGGGGTCTGGCGCACAAGACGACCCAGACACTCAATCGCGAGTGGGGATCGGTCGACAAGTCTGTCGACGTGAGCGGTCGGACCACGGAATTCGCCCGCGACGCGCTGGGTCGAGTGACCAATGTGTGGGCACCTGGCCGTGATCGGGCGACGAAGACTCCCACCTCCAAGTACAGCTACTTCATGTCTGCCACGGCGCCCAACCGGATCACGACCCAAACGCTCGGCACCGACAACGGCTACATCAAGTCGGTGCAGTTCTTCGACGGTCTCGTCCGACCGAGGCAGACTCAGTCACCCGCAGCCAATCCGACCGGGGGTCGGTTGATCACCGAGACGCGGTATGACGCTCAGGGTCGAGTCGAGTCAGAGCGCGGGCCATACTTCAACACTGCCGCCGTGGACGAAACACTCGTCACAGCCATGACCAATGGCATCCCGCGTTACACCAACTTCGAGTTCGACCCGATTTCTCGTCGCACGACTGCGATTCTCATGTCGGGTAGCAAGGAGATCTCGCGCACTGAGACCACGCAGGAGGGGGACCGGGTCCACGTCAAACCGCCGACCGGTGGGACGGCCACGACGACGATCAGTGATGCTCACGGCCGGACCACGGCGCTGCGCCAGTACACCACGGGCGATCCGCTCCAATCGGGAGCAGCGTTCGACGAGACGACCTACGCATACACGCTGGCTGGACAACTCAAGACGGTCACGAATGTCGACGGAACAAAGTGGTCGTACCGCTACGACGCTCGTGGACGCCGAATCGAGGCAGTCGATCCTGACAAGGGAGCTACCCAGACGACATTCGACGCCCTGGGGCGAACTGTCACGACGACGGACGCGGAGGGCCACAGCTTGTGGACCGGCTACGACCGGCTCAGTCGCAAGACCGAACTGCGCGATGGCGACGAAAACGGCAACCTAAGGGCAAAGTGGACGTATGACTCTGTTCTCAAGGGCATGCCGTCGGCATCGACCCGGATTGTGGGATCAGACGAGTACACGACGTCGACTACGGCGTACGACAGCGAAGGTCGTCCGGCGGCGACGAGGCTCCAACTGCCGGAATCGGCGTCGGGCTTGTACCGGGCCGGCGGGTACGTCACGAAGCTGTCGTATTACGACAATGGCTTGCTCAAGCAGGTTGAACAGCCATCGACCAGCGGCACCGGCGTCGTCAACGAGAATCTGAACTACACCTACGACAATCTTGGCAACGTCAAGACGCTCACAGGTGCTGGGGCTCTTGTGGCCGGAACGACCTACACGCCGTTCGGTGAACTGGCGCAGCGTGCCTTGGGGTCGACGGTCGGAAAGACTGTGTACGACAGCCGAGAGTATGACGAGGCGACACGGCGGCTCACCCGCCAGTCGGTAGCGCTTCAACCGTCGGCAGCGACCACTCAGCTCGACCTGCGCTACGGCTACGACAAAGCTGACAACATCATCAGTCTCGATGACCTTTCCGACTCTGCCCCGCTCAAGCAGTGCTTCAGCTATGACCACCTGAGACGCCTTGAGCAGGCGTGGTCGACTGGCAGCAGCGATTGCCAGGCACCCTCGGAAACTTCGTTGGGGACCGAGAATCCGTACTGGGATCAGTACAGCTACGACAAATCAGGCAACCGTACCCAGTGGATCCAGAAGACCGGCACGGGTTCGGGTGTCTCATCCACGACGCATGTGTCGACCTATCCAGATCCGCAATCACTGACGGCGGCGCCGCATGCCCCAACGAAGGTGGAGTCGACGGGCACTGTGGATCAGACCGAATTGTTCGAGTACGACAGCACCGGCAACACGACTGAGCGTTCGACCGGTGCTGGCGGACAGCTCATCGTCTGGGACCGTGAGGGTCGCCAGAAGTCGGTGGAGGACAAGGCAACGCATGAGACCACCACCTACATCTACGACGCCGACGGCAACCGGCTGCTCAAGAGTGATTCAGCTGCTGACTCGATCACGGCGTATGTGGGAGCCAGCGAGTACACCAGCACGGGCGGCGTGCTGAGTCTGGTCCGCAACTACAGTCTCGGTGGGGAGCCAGTTGCCAGCAGGAGTGGTTCTGGTCTGACGGTGATGATCGGAGATCGCAACAATTCTGGTCAGCTCGCGATCAATGGTGCGACGTTGTCGGTTCAGAAGCGTCGGTTCACTCCGTTTGGTTTGGAGCTTAAGTCGGCTGCGGGGCCGTGGCCCAATGGTCGTGGTTATCTCGATAAGACGATGGATGTCTCGACGGGTACAACTCATCTGGAGGCTCGCGAGTACGACCCGAAGCTTGGCAGGTTCTTGTCGGTTAGATGGATTGGGTCAATCCGGGCACGGGACAGCGTGATCCTCATGCGTACAACCCGGTCGATCCGTTGGGTAGGCCCAAACCTAAGCCACCAGTTCCTAAGGTTCCGGTAGGCAAGTTCAAAGACATTGTGGGAGCTGTGGCGTCGGTTGCTACGGGTGCTGCTGACCTCGTTGCCAACGGTGTTCAGGGGCGTACGCCGTTCAGTAGTGATTACAACCCCTACTCGACCAATTGGATGATCAAGCAGTTCGACTTGGATCCGCTCTCGTTCCTATGGAGCGTGATGGACGCAGGCATGCTTCTTACGTCACTTGGTACGCTTTCTGCGACCAAGGCCGGAACAGCTGCCGGCGCCGCAAGATCCGGGTCAGCCGGTGTTGCCGCAAAGACCGTTGATGAGGCCGGCGCTCTCGTCAGGTACGACCCCGCGGCGGCATCGCGAAACCTGCTCGGCCAGGTCGGAGAGGGGTACGCGCGCACGCCTTCTGGCTACACGGTGAGTGCTCACGCGGCCGAGCGAATTGTCTATGGGGCCCCTGGCCGGTCGCCGACAACACTGAGCCGGGTCGACGACATCCTCAAAAATCCGACGAGGACGATGATGCGACCGAACGGAACGGTCCGCGTCTACCAAGGAAAGGACTGGGTCGCCGTCCGAGACAACGGGCAGATGCACATTGTGACGGTGATGGTCCGATGACCGGCGTCGCACCAGAGGTCGCCGAGGCCGCCCGTCGCATCCTTGACGGAGACGACTCCGGTCTTGCAGCTGCTGCACTCGAACAAGAGCTTCACGCTCATCATCCATACGAAGAAGAGTTCGAGGACCTCTTGGAGGCTCTTGCCCTCTACGCACCATCAATGGCAAGTCCGTACACCGACCATTCGCAACTCTGCGCTGCGATTCAGCAGTCGCCGATCTCGGATGCGTTAGGCGGGTCCTCGTGAGGCGAGCTCTGTCACTTGCGATCGGATTGCTGCTGGTCTGGCTCGGATTCCTGCCAGCAGCCTCCATCGCAGCTATGCCGATGGCGCACGCCGCTGCCGCCTTCGTCTACGACGACCTCGGCCACGCTGGCGTCGACTTCGAACCAGCGTCGGAGCGGGGTCCTCCGGCGGCGTACGGCCTTCCCGTCTCGCACCGCGCCGTCAGCGATTGGTCGGACGGCGCGTCCGCGCGCCTGGAATCCGCTGCGACGTTGACCTAGACCACCTACGACCCCACCGTGCAGCTTGCGCAGGTCGACAGCGGTGGCGGTATAACCCGGACGGCCACTGGAGGCCGCGAGGCAGTGCCCCGTCCGCTTCCGGTCCCGGGCGTTGCCGCAACGTACGGCGATGAGCTGGCTGAGATCGCCGCCAGAGCCTGCTCTTTCTCCGGAGCAACATTGGTTCTGATGGCCGACGGGACCAAGAGGCCCATCGACCAGATCGAGGTCGGCGACGAGGTCATCGCGACCGACCCCGAGACCGGCGAACAAGCCGCCAAGTGGGTCGAGCACGTCTTCGTCCACGACGACAACCTGACCGACCTGAACAATGATCCTGTTACGCGAAGTGATCCGTCCGGACTRTGGSYKASYGSYGGARGYTGGACGAGTCATCCAGATSAGATGGATTGGGTCAATCCGGGCACGGGACAGCGTGATCCTCATGCGTACAACCCGGTCGATCCGTTGGGTAGGCCCAAACCTAAGCCACCAGTTCCTAAGGTTCCGGTAGGCAAGTTCAAAGACATTGTGGGAGCTGTGGCGTCGGTT